>NZ_JARAUO010000007.1:6452-256567 GCF_033792105.1 Streptomyces sp. WI03-4A | reverse complement strand
CTGGGGCCGGTCGGCCTTTCGTGTATTCAGTTCAGCCCGCCCGGCCGCTCCCGTACGTCCCCCGACCGGCCCACCGACCGGCTGACCCGCACCTCCACCGGCAGGATCGAGGGGGGCGGGCCCCGGCCACCGCAGGTGCCGTCGGGACGGCCGGGCGGTGTGCCGGTGCCGCGCGGGATTGTCAGGAGGTGGGTGCCTGGCCCTGGGCCGCGGCGAGGGCCGCGTCGGTGTCCGCGGCGGCCAGCAGGGCGTTGATGTGGGCGCCGGCCAGGGCGCCGGCGGCCGCGGAGGCGCCGACCTGGGCGACGAGGTCGGTGGCGTTGCCCGCCACCCACACACCGGGCACCTCGGTGTCACCGGCCGTGCCTGAGACGAAGCGGCGGCCGATGCCGTCGGGCAGGTCCTCCATGGGCAGCTTCAGACCCTCCAGGCCCTCGGTGCGGGCCCGCATCCGCGTGGCGACCGCGAGGACACGCCGTGCCACGACCTGGCCGTCGGCCAGACGCACGCCCGCGAGCGTGCCGTCCTCGCCGGTGACGACCTCCCGCACCGGGGTGTCGACGATGCGGATGCCGCGCGCGGCGAACCGGGCGCGGGCGTCCTCGTCAAGGGCGGCCCCGCCGGTGAAGTAGACCAGGTCCCCGGTCAGTTGGCGGAAGAGGAGCGCGTGGTGGACGGAGGCGGGGCCGGTGGCGAGGATGCCGATGGGTTCGTCGCGCACCTCCCAGCCGTGGCAGTACGGGCAGTGCACCACACCATGTCCCCAGTGCTCGGCGAGGCCGGGGACCTCGGGCAGCACGTCCCTCAGACCGGTGGCCACCAGCACGCGGCGCGCGGCGATGCTCCGGCCGTCGGAAAGGGTGACGGTGAAGCGCAGGTCGCCGTCGGGCGACACCTGGGCGGGTTCGGATGCGGCCACCTCGCCGAGGACGACGCGGCCGCCGTACTGGCGGACCTGCTCCCGCCCCCGGTGAAGGATCTCGGCGGGTGGGGTGCCGTCCAGGACGATGAATCCGTGCATGGCCTCGGCCGGCGCGTTGCGCGGAGTGCCGCTGTCGATCACGACGACCGAGCGGCGGGAGCGGGCGAGCATCAGCGCGCCGTTCAGGCCCGCGGCACCGCCGCCGATCACCACCACGTCGACGGTGCCGTCGGGAAGAGCGTCGCTCGTGTACGGGGTAGTCGTCTCAGCCATGGTCTCGGTCTCCTGCCGTTTCCTCGTACGGGCCCCAGACGTTCCGGGCCATCCGCACACGACGCTAGTCCCGCTTTGCATGCTAGGCATACGATGTTGCCCATGACGCAAGAAGACGGCGAGCTGGACGGCCTCGTACGCAAACGCATCCGGGCTCTGCGCCTGGCGCAGGGCTGGTCGCTGGACGAGCTGGCCACCCGCGCCAACCTCAGCCAGTCCTCGCTGAGCCGCATCGAGAACGGCCGGCGCCGCCTCGCGCTGGACCAACTGGTCATCCTGGCCCGCGCGCTGGGCACCACGCTGGATCAGCTCGTGGAGACCGCCGCCGACGACGTGGTCACCAGCCCGGTGATCGACGCCGCCCACGGCCTGATGCGCTGGGCCCTGAAAAGCGACCCCGGGATGACCGTGATGCGCCGGCGCATGACCGAACCGGCACCCGAGAATCCGGCGCACATGCGTGCCCACCCCGGGCGCGAATGGCTCGTCGTGCTCTCCGGCACCGCCGTGCTCATGCTGGGCCACCGCCGCTTCCGCATCGAGAGCAACCAGGCCGCCGAGTTCCCCACGATGATGCCGCACGCCATCGGCGCCGAGGGCGGCCCCTGCGACATCCTGGGCATCTTCGACCGTGACGCCCGCCGCGGCCACCAGCGTGAGACCGGCGAGGGCGACACCCAGGGCGCCTACGGCTGACCGCCGGGACGTTCGGAGCGCCCGCGGCTCCCCGGCCCCCCAGCCACACGGTCCGCGCGGTCGCTCCGAGCGGCCTTCTCCGGGCGGCACCGACGTCTTGCGTCTCGGGCAGCGCATCTACCGGTCCTCTTGCGCAAAACGGGAGGAGCTGTGCCACAGACGCATGACGGTCCTACTGTGACGGCATGGACCACCCGCACCCGCACGCACACACTCCACACCACGACGCTCACCACGGCACACGCCAAAGCGCTCAGCCCGCCTCGCCCGCCGCCCAGCTCGACCACCACCACAAGCACGACGCCGACGACCAGGCGGAACTTCTCGACCTGGACGCCGAGGTGCTCGCGGAGCACATAGCGTCCCTCGCCGCGTGGCTACCGCTGAAGACCGCCCCACGCCGGATCGTGGACCTGGGCTGCGGGACGGGTACGGGCACCTTCGCCCTCCTCGACCGCTTCCCCGACGCGCACGTCATCGCCGTCGACTCGTCCGCCGTACACCTCCAGCACCTGCGCAAGAAGGCATGCGCCCGCGGCCTGGAGCGGCGCGTGCGTACCGTGCAGGCCGACCTCGACGACCCCGCCTGGCCCGTGCTCGGCTCACCCGACCTGGTGTGGGCCTCGGCCTCGATGCACCACATGGCCCACGCCGAGCAGGCCCTGCGCAGCGTCCACGAAGCCCTCACGCCCGGCGGCCTGTTCGCCGTCGTCGAGCTGGCCGGCTTCCCCCGCTTCCTGCCCGCGGACGCCCCTGAGGACCGGCCCGGCCTGGAAGAGCGCTGCCACGCCGTGACCGACCGCCTCGACGCCGAGCGCATGCCCCACCGCGGCGCCGACTGGGGTCCGATGCTGACCGCCGCCGGCTTCACGGTCGAGAGTGAACGCACCCTCGCCGTGAACATCGAGGGCTCCCGCAGCGAGGCGATCGGCCGCTACGCACTCGGCGGTCTGCGACGCATCCGCGACTTCGTCGCACCCGAGCTCTCCCCCGAGGACCGCGCCGCACTCGACCGACTCCTCGACACCGACGGCCCGCACAGCATCCTGCGCCGCGACGACCTGGCGGTGCGCACCGAACGCACCGTGTGGGCCGCACGCCGCGCCTGATCCCTGCACGACGTCACACCCCTCACCGCGCCGGACGCGGCCCGACCAGCGCCCGACCGAAGGGAGTTGACCAGGCATCAGGTGAAGATCGCGGACCGTCGCCCGCGCAGGCGATGCCGGGCGGCGGCCCGCGCGTCTCACGCCTGCCACATCGCCGCGACGACGCGGGAAACGGCGGTGACAGAGAGCGAGAGAACGCCACATAGGGTGGTTCCGTTGCGAAAAACCGTAACTCCGTATTGAATCACCTAAATTTGTTCGGATAGGGATGCAACCGGCGGATCGAAGTCACCGCGATCAGCGTCGAGAACGTCCGTCCGGGCAAGGAGCCGAGCGGTGAGCGGAGGCGACAGTCGGCCGTGATGAATACCAGAGGCAGCGATGCGAACGGCATCGGCGCGTCCATACCCCACGCCTCCCGTCCACCGCACCAGCCCTGGGGACTGCGGACCGTACCCCCCGTACGCCCCTTGGAGCGCCACCGCATGCGGATGCGGCTGCTCGACGCCGTGGACGAGGACCGGCGCGATGTCGAGGTCCTGCTGACCGCCCTCCAGCACGCCGTGGCCGAGGTCCGCGGCCTGGGCGGCATGGTGCACCTCCCCGGCGGCGGCATGAGCGGCATCCTCTACCTGGTCGCCGACAGCGGCCTGCCCGAGCCGATGACACGGCCCTGGCTGATCATCCCGGTCCGGGGCACGGCCCCGCCCAGCATGGCCGCCCGCGACGACGCCCTCGCCTGGCAGCCCGAACTGACCCCGCCCGACCCGGTGCCCGGCCGGGACCCCGCCGCCCTGTGGCCCCCCGGCCTGCCCGCCGGCATCGGCCATCTCGCCGTACCCCTCCCCGGCGACGGTCGGCGGCGCGGCGCGCTGTCCGTCCTCTTCGCCCCGGGCGACCGGCCCACCGCGGCGGAGTGCGCCTTCCTGGAGGAGGTGGCCGCCTGGATGTCCGCCGGACTCAGGACGTCCGGGACCCTCAACCCGTCCCCCACCCTGGTCCGCGCCCTGGAGGACGGCCCGGGAACACGGGAGGACACCCGGCCGAACGGAGCGGGCGGCGCGGCCGCCCTCGCGTACACCTGGGACCTGTGCACCGGCGCGCTGACCGCCGACCGGCCCGTCGAGGACGTGCTCACCGGCATCGACCCGGCGGTGATGAGCGGCGGCATCGAGGCATGGGCGGCCCTGATCCACCCCGACGACCTGCCCGGAGCGGTCGCCGGCTTCGACACGGGCATCCATCTGCGCGGCGGCTTCCAGGGCGAGTACCGCATCCGGCGCCAGGACGGCACGTACCTCTGGGTCGAGGCCCGCGCCCGGACGGTCACGGACGACGAGGGCACCCCGGTCATGGTGGCGGGCACCCTCCGCGACAGCAGCGAGACGCACGCCGCCGCCGAATCCGTGGGGCGGGCGTTGCGGCACATGAGCGACGGCTTCGTCGCCCTGGACGCGGACTGGCGCATCGGATTCCTCAACCCCGCCGCCGAGCGGCTCTTCGGCGCCGCCGGCGAGGTGGCCGGCACCCTGCTCTGGAACATCCCAGCGGTGAGCGCCGTACCGGAGCTGGAACCGCTGTGCCGTGCCACGGCGGCCGAGGGCCGGCCGGCCGAGTTCGACGTGCCGGGACCCGAGGGGACGTCCTGGTACCACCTGCGGCTGGTGCCGGTGCCCGAGGGCCTCACGCTCTACATCACCGACACCACCGAGCGGCACCTGCGGGAGGCCGAGCGGGTCGCCGCCGAACACGCGGCCGGTGAACGGGCGGCCCTGGTGCAGCGGGTCACGCGGGAGCTGGCCGAGGCCGTCACGGCCCAGGACGTGATGGCGGCGGTGGCCGACGGTGTGATGGCACCCCTCGGTGCGACCGGGCTCGTCATGCTCGGCGTGGCGGGCGACCGGCTGGCCGTCATCGGCTCCCAGGGCCATCCCGACCGCTTCTGCCGGCTGCTGGACGGCATGTGGACCGTCGGGGAGGCCACGAACCCGGTGGCGGACGCCCTGCGCACCCGCACCCCGCTCTGCATCTCCTCCCCCGAGGAGATCACCCAGCCCGGCACCGGAACCCTGCTCCGCGAGGGCGGCAAGCAGGCGTGGGCGATTCTGCCGCTGGCGGTGTCGGGGCGTGAGATCGGCGCGGCCGTGATCTCCTTCGACCGGCCCCGGACCCTGGACGACGACGAGCGCACCCTGCTGACCGCGCTCAGCGGACTGATCGCACAGGCCCTGGAGCGGGCCGGTCTCTACGACGAGGCGACCACCCGGGCCCGCACCCTCCAGCGCAGTCTGCTGCCGCAGGCCCTGCCCGAACTGCCCGAGGTGACGACGGCGGCGCGCTACCAGCCGGCCACTCACGGAGCCGACATCGGCGGCGACTGGTACGACGTCATACCGCTCTCCGCGGCCCGCGTGGCGCTCGTGATCGGCGACGTCATGGGCCACGGCATGGCCGAGGCCGCCACCATGGGAGGCCTGCGCACGGCCGTTCGCACCCTCTCGGAACTGGAACTGCCCCCCGACGAGATCCTCGGCCACCTCAACGACATCGTCGGCGAACTGGGCACCGACGCCTTCGCGACCTGCCTGTACGGCGTCTGGGACCCGGTGACCCGCCGGCTGTCCTACGCCAGCGCCGGCCAGCCGCCCCCGGCGGTCGCCCACCCCGACGGCACCGTCACCTTCCTGCCCATGGCCCCCGACCCGCCTCTGGGCGTGGCCGCTCCCCCCTTCGAGACCCTCGAGACGGAGCTGCCCGAAGGCAGCCTGCTCGCCCTGTACAGCGACGGCCTGGTGGAGAGCAAGGACCGGGACGTCACCACCGGCATGAACCACCTCGCCGCGCTCCTCTCGCGGTCCGTGCGGACCATGCCCGCCTCACCGGAGGAGCCCTTCGACCTGGACGCGCTCTGCGCCTCCCTGACGTCCGCCCTCCTGCCGGCCCACGGCGCGACGGTCGACGACGCCGCCCTGCTGCTGGCCCGCCCGCACCCGCTGGACGAGCAGAACATCGCCGAGTGGCCGCTGCCGGAGGACCCCATGGCGGCGGGCCAGGCCCGCGACCTGGTCCGCGCCCAGCTCACCGACTGGCACCTGTCCGACGAGGACCTGCTCATGACCACCGAACTCCTGGTCAGCGAGCTGGTCGGAAACGTCGTCCGGCACGCCTACGGCCCCATCCGGCTGCGCATGCTCCGTGGCCGCGCGCTGATCTGCGAGGTCTCCGACGCCAGCCTGACCACACCGCACATCCGCCACACCTCGGCCACCGACGAGGGCGGCCGCGGTCTGCAACTCGTCTCCGCGCTCTGCCAGCGCTGGGGCACGCGCCACACACGCACCGGCAAGTCGATCTGGACCGAACAGCCCCTGCCGCCGGACGGCTGACGGGGCAGGGGGGCCCGCAGGGCCGACTACTTCTGCTGGCCCTCCTCGCGGGCCTGCCGGAAGGCGTCGGAGATCGTTTCGGCGGCGCCGGACAGCGCGCCCTTGGTCTTGCCGCGGGCGCCGGACTCCATCATCTTGCCGGGCAGCTCGGTCAGGCCGGCCGGCTTGCGCGGGCCCGACTCCAGGTCCAGGCGGTTGCACGCCTCGGCGAAACGGAGGTAGGTGTCGACACTGGCGACGACGATCCGTATGTCGATCTTGAGGATCTCGATCCCGACCAACGAGACGCGGATGAACGCGTCGATCACGAGTCCCCGGTCAAGGATGAGCTCCAGCACGTCGTAGAGGCCGCTGGAACCCCCGCCGCCGCCACTCTGCTGCGTCGCCACCGTCATCGCCACCAACCCCTTGCCCTCGTCGTACGGCCGCCCCTGCCGAACCCCTCGCCCGCCGCCGGTCATGGCACTCGGCTGACCGGCGGCGGACACGTCTGCTAGCGCGGGTAACCGCTCACCGGGGCGAGCAAACAACCGTGCGAAGGAATGCGAAGGAGAGGGGGCCGCGGGGGGTGTCGTTCACGCCGG
The DNA here is from genome assembly GCF_033792105.1 of Streptomyces sp. WI03-4A. Classification (NCBI taxonomy): domain Bacteria; kingdom Bacillati; phylum Actinomycetota; class Actinomycetes; order Kitasatosporales; family Streptomycetaceae; genus Streptomyces; species Streptomyces sp. WI03-4A. The sequence goes on along the minus strand of NZ_JARAUO010000007.1, from coordinate 249,597 downwards.
GGAGGGGACGGCCGAAGTTGCCTCACGTCAGGCGCGTGAAACGCTGGCAGGGTGAGCAAGAGCGAGACAGCTTTGATCGTCATCGACATGATCAACACGTACGACCACGAGGACGCCGAGCTGCTGATCCCCTCGGTCGAGCCGGTCGTGCCCGTCGTCGCCGATCTGCTGAGGCGCGCACGGAGCCACGGCATGCCCGTCATCTACGTCAACGACAACTTCGGCGAGTGGCGCTCTCACCACGGCGAGCTTCTGGAGCACGCCCTGAGCGGGCCCCACGCCCGTCTGGTGGACCCGCTGAAGCCGGACGCGGACTCCCTGTTCGTGCTCAAGGCGCGCCATTCGATCTTCTACGAGACGCCCCTGACCTATCTGCTGCACCAGCAGGGCATCCAGCGGCTCGTGCTGTGCGGCCAGGTGACCGAGCAGTGCGTGCTCTACTCCGCCCTGGACGCCCACATCCGGCACTTCGACGTCGTCGTCCTCAGGGACGCCGTGGCCCACATCCACGAGGATCTCGCGGACGCGGCGCTCCGCATGATGGAGCGGAACATGGGCGCGTGGATCTGCGGGAGCCGGGACTTCTGGAGCTGAGTTGCGGGCCCCGGCCCGAGCACCGATGAGTTCCGCGGTCCGCCGGAGTCTGCATCCGCGCAAGGGAACGGCTGTGGAACGAACTCTGTGAGGTACCCATGACCAACGACGCACTGCCGTCCGTCGTCGACACGGCGACCTGGGAGGACCGGCTCGCCGCGCTGCGGGCCCGGGAGAAGGCCGCGACGCGCGAGCTCGACGCCATCGCCGCCGAGCGTCGTCGCCTGCCGATGGTCGAGATGCCGGACTACGTCCTCGAGGGCGAGCACGGGCCCGTCCGGCTTGCGGACGTCTTCGAAGGCAAGCGGCAACTGATCGTCTACAACCACATGTGGTTCGCCGGCAAGGAGTGGCAGTGCTCCGGCTGTACGGGGTTCACCTCCCAGTACACCCGCCTGGACTTCCTGGAGAACTACGACGCGCGGTTCGTCATCGTGACCCAGGGTCCGATCAAGGAGGCGCTGGCCTACAAGGAGCGGGTCGGCAACCGGATGACGTGGTATTCGACCGCCAACAGCCCGTTCGGAGCCGACGTCGGCGCACCGCCGGACGGGGGCTTCGCCGTCAACGTCTTCCTGCGCGACGGCGACACCGTCTACCGCACCTGGCACACGGACGGCCGCGGCACGGAGCAGCTCAGTCACTCCTTCGCGCTGATCGACGTCCTGCCGTACGGACGCCAGGAGGAGTGGCAGGACTCCCCCGAGGGCTGGCCGCAGTCGCCCACGTACAGCCGGTGGGCGTCGTCCCAGAACATCGCGGCGCTGTACGGGCCGGGGGGTGAGGACCGCTGAGGGAGCTCGGGCGGCGGGCGGGGTCGGTCGGCTCGGGCGGGGCGGGGGTCGGACGCTGACCGCGCGCCGCTGACCACTGGCGTAACCTTCCTGCGGATGGGGCGTTGAGTAGGGCACGCGCGCGGACGTCACCCCCCTCCGTCGACGCGTGCGGAGACGAGGGGCCCGAACCCCGCCCGGCATCGGGCCCCTCCCACCTCCCGGTTCACTCGTGGGCTTCGAAGAGTTCCCGGGTGCGGCGCAGCAGGGCCTCCCGTACGGAGTCCGGGGCGAGGACGCGCAGCGGGGTTCCCAGGCCGAGGAGGTAGCGGGCGAGGCCGTCCGGGTCGGGGCCGCCTATGTCGACCAGGGTGGATTCCGGGCCGTCGGAGCGGTGGGTGCCGACCGTCGCGGGGACGAGTCGTAGCGCCGCCTCCATGGGCAGGGGGAGGCGGACGGTCGCGGACACCGGGTAGGGGCCGTTGGCCGTGTTCCGGGAGACCAGCCATGCGGCGTCGGGCGGGTCGGTGAGGTCGGCCGGCCGGCCGGTGGGCTGGAGGCGGTCGATGCGGTCGGCGCGGAAGGTTCGCCACTGGTCCCGGGCCACGTCGCGCGCGACGAAGTACCAGCGGCGGTTCGTGCGGACGAGACGGTAGGGGTCGACGTCCCGGAGCGTGGCGCGTCCTTCGGCGTCGACGTACGACAGCCGGGCGCGCTCGCCGCTCCGGCAGGCGAGGGCGAGTTCGAGCAGCAGGCCGGTTCTGATCCGCGGCCCGTCGGCCGCGGGGAGGCTGACGAAGGCGTCGTCCAGCGCGCCCAGCCGCTCGGCGATCCGCCCGGGCAGCACCTGGCGCAGCTTGAGCAGGGCCGACAGCGCGGCCTGGTCGCTCCCCAGGGCGTCGCCCTGTGCCGCCTCCCTCAGTCCGACGGCGACGGCGAGCGCCTCCTCGTCGTCGAGGATCAGCGGCGGCACCCGTGTGCCGGCACGGAGGCGGTAGCCGCCCCAGGGGCCGGGGTCGGAGTCCACGCTGTAGCCGAGTTCCCGGAGCCGGGAGATGTCCCGGCGGACCGTGCGGTCCGTGACCTGGATGCGCTCGGCGAGTTCGGCGCAGGTCCACGACGGCCTGGCGGACAGCAGCGACAGGAGTCGCAGGAGGCGGGCGGAGGAGCCGATCACGGGGGAAGTTTTCCACACCGCGCCACGACCAGGACCGTAACTGTCCGGGTCACGGCCTAGCGTTCCCTTCATGAGCACCCACAACGGTTCCGCACCCGAGTTCCGCTACGCCGCCGTCACCTTCGACTGCGCAGACACGGCCGAGATGGCCCGCTTCTACGGCGAACTGCTCGGCATGTCGGCGCTGTTCACCAGCGACGACTTCACCCTGATCGGCAAGGACGGAGCGACCCCTCTCGGCTTCAACCGCCTGCCCGACTACCGCCCGCCCACCTGGCCCGACCCCGCCCAGGAGAAGCAGGCGCACATCGAACTGGGCGTCGACGACCTGGACACCGCCGAGAAGCACCTCTCCGAACTCGGCGCGATCAAGCCGGAGTTCCAGCCGCAGCCCGAGCGCTGGCGAGTGTTCCTGGACCCCGCCGGCCACCCGTTCTGCATCACGACCCTGGTCTGAGGAGCGGGAGGCTGAGGCTCGGGGCCTTGTCCCCCTCGTGGTGCCGCCTGCCCCAGGACCCCCCTGAACCCGGTCTGTGCGTCTATGCACCGTCAGGGATCGTGGGTGGCCGCCGAGGGGGCACGGTCGCCGCCGGGAGGCGCAGTTCGAAGAGGGCGCCTCCGGTCGGTGCCTCGGTGGCGGCGAGTGTGCCGCCGTGGCGTCGGGCCACGTCGCGGGCGATGGCGAGGCCCAGACCGGCTCCGCCGTCGTCGCGGGCACGGGCGTCGTCCAGGCGTACGAACCGCTCGAAGATTCGGTCGCGTTCGGCGGCGGGCACGCCGCTGCCGTCGTCCGCGACCGTGAGGACGGCACGGTCGCCCTGGCGCCGCACGCGGACGATCACTTCGGCGCGCACGTGTCGTTGGGCGTTGTCCAGGAGGTTGGCGATCACTCGGCTCAGTTGGCCCCGTGAGCCTGCCACTTGCAGTTCCGGGTCGGCGTGGACGGAGACGGGTGTGCCGTAGCCCGGGCGGCGACCGGCTTCCTCGCGGGCCAGCTCGCCCAGGTCGACCAGCCCCTGCGCGGGGCGCTCCCCGGCGTCGAGCCGGGCGAGCAGCAGCAGATCGGCCGCGAGGTGCTGCAAGCGCTCGGTGTCCTTGACAGCGCCGGGTACGTCCAGCAGTTGCGGGTGGGCCGAGCCGACTTCGAGCTGGGTGCGCAGCGAGGCGATGGGGCTGCGCAGTTCGTGGGAGGCGTCGGCGACGAAGCGGCGTTGCCGGTCGACGGCGGCTTCCAGCGCGGTGAGCGTCTCGTCGGTGGTGCGGGCCAGATGGACCACCTCGTCGTGCGAGGCGGGTTCCGGTACGCGCCGGGTGAGGTCCTCGGAGGCGGTGATCGCCGCCATCTCCTGCCGGATTCCCTCCACGGGGGCCGGCGCGCGTCGCGTCACCAGCCAGGTCACGCCGCCGACGGCCAGCAGGACCAGTGGCAGTCCGGCCAGCATCGCCACCGCGGCGCTGCGGACGGCGCTCTCCGCGCGGCGGGGACGACCGCCCGGGCGATGACCGCCGGTGTGACGACCACGGTGGCTCCACACGGGGCGGCGACGACCGCCCCGGGGACGACCACGGGACCCGCGCCGGCGGCGACGACCACCCGAAGGCCGGGGACGACCGCGCCGGAGAGGACCGCGCCGGGGACGACGGTGGGCGTGGTCGCGGTCGGCACCGTGGCGGCCACGAGGGCGACGACCACTGACGGACGGAACGGGACGGGGCCGAGCGGGGGTGGCGGCCCAGTGCGGCGAGGTCTGTCGCTCCCGTTTCGGTTCGCCGTCACCGCCGTCACCACGCACAGGGCGCGCGGACCTCAGCGTCGGGCCAGCGCGAGCACGCTGAGGCCGAACATCAGGACGCCCAGGGGGAGATGGACGGACGGGACGTGGGCGATGCCGAGGACGACCTGGACCGAGGCGAGCACGAGGAAGCCCGTGGCGTGCCAGACGGGTCGGGGTGAGCCGCCGCCCGGCTTCCAGGCCAGGACGGCCGCCAGGACGTACAGCATCGATGCCCCGTACATCACACGGGCTCCGACGCTGTGCAGGGTCTCCCCGTAGGACGCGGTCAGCAGGAGCCCCGCGGAGACCGCCTGGAGGAAGATGGTCAGGGTCTGCAGGGCGATCGCGAGGCGCAGGAACGAGGTGGTGCGCCGTGTGTTCGCCGTCGTTGCACGGGTGGCCATGTGACAGTCCCCTTTTCCGCCCTCGGGCAGTTGATCGATAAGGTCTCACCCGTCCGACGACGCGGGACCGCGAAAGGTAAGGCGAGGGGGCGGCCGGAAGCATGAGAAGTGTCGTGACCGGCACCGATGGGATCGTCGGCGAGCGCCGTCAACTGATCAACGTCGCTTACCGGTTGCTCGGTTCGGTGAGCGAGGCCGAGGACGCCGTGCAGGACGCCTACGCACGCTGGTACGGGCTGTCGCAGGGCCGGCGGAAGGAGATCCTCTCCCCCGGTGCCTGGCTGACGACGGTGACCAGCCGTATCTGCCTGGACCTGCTCGGTTCGGCGCGGGCCCGTCGTGAACGCTACGTCGGCGCGTGGCTGCCCGAGCCGCTGCCCGACCGTGCCGAGTGGGGCCCCGCGGGCGGTGCCGGGGTCGCGGGGCCCGGGGACCCCGCCGACCAGATCGTCCTGGACGAGTCGGTGTCCATGGCGTTCCTCGTGGTCCTGGAGTCGATGACGCCCGCCGAGCGGGTGGCCTTCGTGCTGCACGACGTCTTCCGGTACCCGTTCGCCGAGATCGCCGGCGTCGTCGGCCGGACGCCCGCCGCGTGCAAGCAGCTGGCGGCTTCCGCCCGGCGGCGGGTGGACGTCTCGCGGGCTCCTGTCACGGCGGACGGCCGGGCGGACATGGTCAGGCGCGTCAAGGAGGCTTGGGAGACGAAGGACATCGCGGCCCTCATCGGTCTCCTCGACCCCGCTGCCGTGATGACCGCCGACGGCGGCGGCATGGTCGGCGCGGTCCTGCGCCCGGTCGAGGGGGATGCGCGCATCGCCCAGTACATGGTCGCCATCGCCGACAAGGCCCCGGGTCTCGTGCTCCTGGAGCGGTCGGTCAACGGCGTGCCGGGGCTGGTGGCGGAGCGGGACGGCGTCGTCATGACCGTGGCCTCGTTCGACGTGTCGGACGGGCGGGTCACCCGGATCTGGGCGGTTCGCAACCCGGAGAAGCTGCGGCCGTGGGCGGCGCGGCTGGACTGAGGTCTGGCGGAGCCGTCGGTCGGCGGGTGTGACCCGTCATTCGGTCATTCGATCAGCAGCTCATTCGGTCAGCCGGTCAGCGGACCCGGATGAACAGCACGTCGTATCCGCTGTTCATGCTGCGGTTCTTGACGTAGACGCCGTCGGACCCGCCGTTGGGATTGCCGGTGTTGCCCTCGACGGTGGTGAAGCCCGAACCGCCGCTCACCGTGCGCACGATGCCTATGTGCTCGTGGCCGCCGGTGTAGTCGTTGCCGCCGTTCCAGTCGAAGGCCACGATGTCGCCGGGCTGCGGGCTGGTCGTCACCGAGAGGTGGTAGTTGCCTGCTCGCGCCTGCTTGACCCAGCCGGAGACGTAGGTGTTGCGGTAGGAGCTGGCCCCGGTCTGCTTGGCCACCCAGCTCACGAAGGTCGCGCACCAGGCGTAGTTGCTGGTGGACAGTGACAGGCCCACGGCCGATCCGTAGCTGTTGGCCCGGGCGCTGCCCTCGACCGTGCCGACCTCGGCGGCCGCCACATCGAGGATCTTGCCGTAGCCGCCGCCGGGCGGGGGCGAGGACGGCGGGGTGACCGCGCCGTACAGGGCGGCCTTGGTGTTCGGACCCACCTGGCCGTCGACCGACAGGCCCTTCTCGGCCTGGAAGTCGCGCACCGCGCTGTCGGTCGCCGGTCCGAAGTCGCCGTCGACGGCGAGATCGGCTCCGTGATGGTTGAGCAGGCTCTGGAGCTCGGTGACACAGCCGCTGCGCTGGCCCTTGACGATGTTGCCTGGGCAGGAGCTGGAGTTGAGGTTGATCGGGGCGGGTGCGCCGCTGCCGCCGCCCGTGCTGATGTTGGAGTACAGGGCGGTCTTGGTGTTCGGGCCGACCTCGCCGTCGACGGAGAGGCCCGCCGACGCCTGGAAGGACTTCACGGCCGTCAGCGTCAGGGGACCGAACTGGCCGTCGACGTCGAGGTGCTGGCCCTTGCCGTTGAGCAGGGCCTGCAGCGTCGCGACGCAGCCGCCGCTCTGCCCCTCCACGATGTTCGCCGGGCAGGACGCCGAGCGCAGGTCGAGGGCGGTGGAGGGCGACTCGTCGGTGTCGTACAGCTCGCGCTTGGTGTTCGGCCCGACCTGGCCGTCCACCGAGAGTCCGTGCGTGGACTGGAAGTTGCGGACCGCACTCTCCGTGGCCGGTCCGAAGTCACCGTCCACGTCGACCGAGTAGCCGAAGTGGCGTAGCAGTCGCTGCAGTTCGGTGACGCAGCCGCCCTTGTCGCCCTGGACGAGGTTGGCCGGGCACGACGAGGACGTGAGATTGATCGGTGCCGGGGCCGAGCCGCCGGTCGCGTACAGCTTCGCCTTGGTCTGGGGGCCCACCTCTCCGTCCACAGCGATCGCGACGGAGGACTGGTACTCGCGCACCGCGTAGAGCGTCTTCGCCCCGAAGCTCCCGTCCACGACCAGGCCGGCGCCGTGGGCGTTGAGCAGGTTCTGCAACTCCGTGACGCAGCCGCTCACCTGGCCCTGCTGGATCACGTCGGGGCAGGACGAGGAGGTCAGCCTGATCGCCGCGGGCGCCGCCGAGGCCGGGCTCGCGCCGAGCAGCGTGCCCGCCGAGAGGAGGGCGGCCGTGGCGGCGAAGACGCCGGTTCTGACTCTCCAACCACGAAATGGACTCTTTCTCATGATTACGAAACGTCTCCTTTGCCGGCACTTCGGATTACGGTCGAACTGGACAGGGAAAATCGGCATTCCGGTCAGGACTGCATGGAGATTGCCGTCAACTGTCGTATACCACGGGGCAGTTGATCCGGTAATTACCCGTGCATGACGGTGACAGTTCAACTTCTCGCACGCAATGTCGGGCGACATAACTGGCTTGATCGAATCGCTACCGGTGGCCAGAAAACGCCCTCATAGCAGCCTTTTCCATAGTGGCTCTATTCGACGTTCTCTGGGCTCTGGGCTCTGGGATCTCGGCATCAGTGTCTTCGATCACAGCCTGGGTGATCGCCGGTGCGGTACAGGTGAGGACGACGCGCGCGCCACCGCGTGTCGCTCGGCTCCGACTGGCGTAGCGCAGGGCGAGAGGGTATGCCTAGCAGGAGAGTTGATCCGGTGAAGGGTGGGGAATTGGCCCCGGTGATGAGGCGGCGGCCGTACGTTTCAAGGGGTTTGCGGCAGCCGCAGGGCCCGGACGCGCGTCGGTCACGGCGACAGCGGTCCCAGCCCGAGCTGCGCGCCCAGGGGCGGTACGGGCCCGAACTGCGGGACGTGTTGCCCGCCTTCGTCGGCCTGGGCCTGTGCGTGGTCGGCGCCGCGCTGCTGCTCGCGTGGTTCCACCGCACCCTCGGCTTCGGCGGACTTGTGCTCGGCGTCCTCCTGCTCACGGTGGTCGGCGCCGTCGTCCGTGTGCTGCGGCGGCCCGTCGTCCGGCGGCGGAACGGTCGCTACACCCCGGCCGAGATCGCCGTACTCGACGACCGGGCGCTGAAGCTGGCGACCGCGCGCATCCTGCGGCGTGACGGCTGGCAGGTGACCGACGTCAGCATGCGCGACCGGCCGCGCCTGTACGCGCGGGACGCTCAGGGGCGCCGGCTGGACGTGGCCTTCCGGCCCGTGGCCACCGCGACCGAGGAGCGGAACGCCCCGGCCCCCACGCTCCGGTGGGCGGCGGTCCGTGACGACAGCGAGCGTGTCATCCGGGTCGTGGTCCACCCCGGCGCCCGCAGCCCCGCGGACCTGCGCCGGGCCTCGCACCCGGGCGGTGTCAAGCTCGTCGACGGCCGCCGGCTGCGCCACTGGGCGAACGGCGCCACGCTGGAGCAGCTCGGCCTGCTGTAGGGACCGAGCGGGTCACCGACAGCTCGGTGACCCGTCCGGGCGGCATACCGCCCCGGACGGAAGAGTCGCCGACGGCGCAGAATTGCGATCATGAAGACGCGATGAATCACTCATTGCATGATCAGACACGCGATGCGCGCGCTGTGCGCCGCCACCCTCGTGGCCGTTCCCCTCACCCTGACCGTGACGCCCGCACAAGCCCTGACTTCCTGTACGGTCAACGGCCTGCCCGTGTCCGGTACCACCGTCAACGGTACTGCCGGCTCCGACTACATCAGCTGCGGCGCCCTCGCCCAGGGCGACAGTGTCAACGGCCTGGGCGGGAGCGACTACATCGTCGTCAACGGCATCGTCGCCGGCACGGTCGACGGCGGCGCCGGCAACGACTCCCTCACGGCCGGCGCCGGTACCACGGCGAGCGGCCGGATCCTTGGCGGCCCGGACGGCGACTCGATCCTCGTCGGCCCCAACGCCGGCACCGTCGACGGTGGAACCGGGTCGGACTTCTGCCGGGTCGCTTCCGGCCATCCTCCCGTCAACTGCTGACCAGCACGGCCCGTGCGCTCCAGGCCGGTCGCGGCGCGGTGGCGCCGTGCGACGGGCACGGGCCCGCGCTGAGCGCCCTCACTTGAGCAGTTCCAGCAGGCGGTCGGCGAGAACCGCCGCCGAGTGGGGGTTCTGCCCGGTGATGAGGTTGCGGTCCTCGACCATGTACGGCTCCCACATGGGGCCGCGGCTGTACTCGACGCCCACCTTCTCCTTCAGTTCGTCCTCCAGCAGCCAGGGCGCCCGGGAGGCCAGGCCCACGGCCTCCTCCTCCTCGTTGGTGAAGCCCGTCACCCGGTAGCCCTTGAAGGGCGACTCGCCGTGGATCCTGGTGGACAGGAGCGAGGCGGGAGCGTGGCACACGATCGCCAGCGGCTTGCCGGAGGCGAGTTGGGCCGTCAGCAGCCGGCCGGCGTCGGCGTCGTAGGCGAGGTCGGACATCGGGCCGTGTCCGCCGGGGAGGTACACCGCGTCGTAGTCCTCCAGGCGGACGTCCGACAGCTTGAGCGGCCGCCGCATCGCCTCGGCGGAGCGGATGATCTCCTCCAGCTCCAGCGCCCCCTCCTCACCTCCGGCCATGGAGGGGCGCAGACTCATCATGTCGACATTCGGGGTCACGCCACCGGGCGTCGCGACCACGACCTCGTGGCCGGCTTCCGTCACCGCCTTGTACGGCATCGCGAACTCCTCGGCCCAGTAGCCGGTCGCGTACCTGCTGCCGTCCTCGAGCACCCAGTAGGTCGCCCCGCTGACGATGAAGAGTACTTTCGCCATCGATCTCCGCCTCCTCGTCCCCGCCTGCCCGCCGGGGACCTGGCCTGTCCTGTGCTTGTCCCGGATTGACTGCCGCTCGACCTCACTACGGGGGCGCGTCCAGCGCGTGAGCGACGAGCACCGCGCGCGGCATCGCACAGACGAACGGTTTCCAGCCTAGGTACGACCCCGGCCGGGCGCACACGGGCCGAAAGCCGGGCAAGAGACCCCAGGCCGAGGTAGTCGATCGGTCGTATACTCGCCCTATGGGACGCACGAGCGACGCCAAGGGCAAGATCCTCACCGCCGCCCAGACGCTTTTCGAGCAGCGTGGATACTCGGCCCTGGGCGTCGCCGAGATCTGCAAGGCGGCCGGGGTGCCGAAGGGAAGTTTCTACTACTTCTTCGAGTCCAAGGAGGCTCTCGCGCTCGCCGTGATCGACGAGCAGTGGACGGCCGAGCGACGCGACTGGGAGCGGGTGCTCCGGACCGACACCGAGCCCCTGGAGCGGCTGCGGCTGCTGTTCGAGGCCATCGAGGCGCGCCAGCGGGCCGGTCAGGACAGCTGCGGAGCGGTCCTCGGGTGCATGTTCGGGAACCTGTCCCTGGAGATGAGCAACCACGCCGACGCGCTGCGCGCCCGTCTGCAGGAGATCTTCGAGGCGCAGGTGGCGATGGTCGAGGCGGTGATCACCGCGGCCCAGGACCGGGGCGAGGTCACCGTGACCGACGTCCACGAGGGCGCTCGGTCGCTGGTGGCGCAGCTCGAAGGCCAGGTGCTGTTCGCCAAGCTCTACAACAACCCCGCGCGGCTGAGCACGCTCTGGCCGAGCTGCCTCGCCCTGCTGGGCGTCCGCGCCCCGCGGGTCCCGGCGCAGGCCTGACGCCCCCGACTCCCGGGCCCACTCATCCGTATGGCGTACGACGGAGAGGTCCCCATGATCAACAGGCGCACCTTCGGCAAGGCCGCCGGCATCGGCACGGGCGCGGCCTCCGCCTCGCTGGCGGGGTTCCAGACGAACGCACAGGCCCCGCACAGTACGCCGGGCGGCACGCCGGCCCCGACCGTGACCGCGGCGACCCCGGGCGCCCACACCGCGTTCGACACGCTCAAGCGGGTCAGGGCCGGGGTGCTGGACGTCGGATACGCCGAGGCGGGCCCCGCGCACGGCCCCGTCGTCATCTGCCTGCACGGCTGGCCCTACGACATCCACAGCTTCGTCGACGTCGCTCCCCTGCTCGCCGCTCAGGGCTACCGGGTCGTCGTCCCCTACCTGCGGGGCCACGGCTCGACGCGCTTCCTTTCCTCCCGGACGTTCCGCAACGCCCAGCAGTCGGCGGTCGCCCTGGACATCGTCGCCCTGATGGACGCCCTCAACGTCGACCGGGCCCTGCTGGCGGGTTTCGACTGGGGTTCACGCACGGCCGACATCATCGCGGCGCTGTGGCCCGAGCGGGTCAAGGGACTGGTGTCCGTCAGCGGGTACCTCGTCACCGACGTGGAGGCGCAGAAGAAGCCGCTGCCGCCGAAGGCCGAGTACGCCTGGTGGTACCAGTACTACTTCAGCACCGAGCGTGGCCGCCTCGCCATGGAGGACAGGACGTACCGGAACGAGCTGTGCCGGCTCGTCTGGGACACCGTCTCCCCGACCTGGGACTTCGACGACGCCACGTTCGAGCGAACGGCAGCCGCGTTCGACAACCCCGACTACGCGGCCGTCGTCATCCACAACTACCGCTGGCGGCTGGGCCTCGCGGACGGCGAACGGCGTTACGACCGCTACGAGAAGGTGCTCGCCACACGCCCGGTCATCAAGGTGCCGACGATCACCATCGACGCCGAACGCGACCCGTTCACCGCGCCGGGAGGCGGAGCCGCCTACCGGGACCGGTTCACGGGCGCGTACGCCCACCGCACGCTGGCCGGCATCGGGCACAACGTGCCGCAGGAGGCGCCTTCCGCCTTCGCGCAGGCGGTCGTCGACGTGGACCACTTCGAAGAGGGCCCCGGCTCCGGTCACCGCGGTCAGCCGCGCCTCCCTGCCCGGCCTCGCGGTGGAGGCGCTGGCACCGGCGTGAGTAACCTGCCAGACTGGTGATGTGAATCACGAGCATGCCTTCGTCTGCGGGAACCCGGTCCTCGACTTCGCCGCGACCCTGCGCGCGCGGCGTTCGGCGCGTTTCGAGATGTTCGCGACGCCGGACAGGCTCGACGCCTGGTTCATCGAGTCCGGACTCGTCGACAGCGTCGTGCCCGGCGGTGAGGCCGACGTGGAACGGGCGAAGGCGGTGCGTGAGGCGATCTACCACCTCGTCACGGCCCGCCGGCACGAGCAGGACTACGACCAGGCGGCGCTCGACCTGGTGAACGACGCCGCGCGCAGGCCCCCGGCGACGCCGCAGCTGACCCGGGCCGGACGCCGGACCGAGGCGACCGTTGAGCAGGCGCTCTCCCTGGTCGCCCGACTTGCCGTCGAACTGCTCAGCGGTCCGGACGTGCCCCTGATGAAGGAGTGCGGGAACCCCGAGTGCACCCGCGTCTACGTCGACCGCTCCCGCGGCACGCGCCGGCAGTGGTGCGGCATGGAGTCCTGCGGCAACAAGTTCAAGGCCGCCGCGTACCGCGCCCGCAAGAAGGACGCCTCCGCGGCGGCCGGTCGCTGAGCGGCGGAACGCCGTCGGCGGGTTACCGAACGGCGGCAGCGGCCACCGGCGGGTGGCCGCCTGACGGCCGCGACCGTCGGCGGGTCAGTCCGTGCGGCCGGGGTCGTTGGGGTGTGACTGCAGCGGGGTTACCACCGCGGTCATCCAGGGCCACAGGGGCAGGCTCGCGAGGACCTCCTCACGCAACTGCGCCTCGTCGTCGGCACGCCACACGCCGATGCTGCGCGGCTCCCCCACCGGCCGCCACAGCCGGAACAGGTGTCCCCGGGCGGCGAGTTCGCGGGCTCTCACGGACTCGTCCGCGCGGCGCCTGTCGACCTCTCCCGGTTCGGTGCCCTCCGGCACGGTGGTGGTCAGCTCGACCAGGAACTCCTTCATGTCTCCTCCTCGGACGACCTGAGGGGCCGTCGGCGGCCGGCCCGCGCCGTGACCGCTCAGAGGCCCAGGTCGAGGGCCAGGCAGGAGAAGTGGTTCCAGGAGGCTTCGGGGTCGTAGGAGCCGACCGCCGAGGCGCTCGGCGCGGCCTGCTTCTCCTCGGTCATCTCGTGGAAGCGGATGCGCTCCGGCAGCTTGCCGAACCGCGCATGCCGTGCTGCCGCCGCCGTTGTCGTTGTCGTGTCGGACGCGGACTCGGTCTCCATGGTGACTCCCCCTTGGCCTTGATTTCTCGGGGTGAGCCCGCCGACGGGCTCGATGGCACTCAGCCTGCACCTCCCAAGCGTCACCTGTCAAGGCGGTGACGCTTGGGTGAGCACAGGTGCGACCGCCTCTCACCTCGGGCTTCACAGCCGTCACGAGGGGGAACCCGCCAGGGGCGGCAGGCACAGGCGGGACCGAGGCGGTGCCGGGGCGGCCGGGAGACCTCTCCGGGATGGACGGGAGACAGTCGATGAAGGGCTCGGACGATGCACGGGAAGCGCTTGCCAGGGTCATCGGCGCCCTCGGCGCGGGCGCGCTCCTGGCGGATGAGCGGGGCCTCATCCTCGCCGTCAACGAGCAGGGCGAGCGGCTCGTGGGCCGCCCCGCGTCCGAGCTGGTCGGCCGGGACGCCCACGACCTGCTGCACCGCACCAGCGACGGGGAGACCGTGCCCAGGGACCAGTGCCGGATGCGGCAGAGCGTCCTCGACGGACGCACGGAGCAGGGCGCGGACGAGTGGTTGCGGCGCGGGGACGGCACCCTGCTGCCGGTGGCGTGGCTCGCCACCCCCTACGACCCGGGTGTCCACGCGCGGGCCACGCTCGTCCTCTTCCACCCCACGACCGGGCGGCCCGGCGAGCAGTCGCGGGGCGGCGGGCGGCTCTCCGAGCTGGAACGGCTCGCCCTGCTCGCTCAGACGACCACCCTGCTCACCTCCACCCTCGACATCCACGAGGCACTGCGCCGTCTGATCACCCTCGTCGTGCCCCGCATCGCCGACTGGGCCGTCATCGACCTGCTCAGCGAGCGGGACGAGGTGTGGCGCTTCGCCGTCGCCCACGCCGAAGGGGGCTCCGTGGAGTTCCGGAACGATCTTCAGGGGCCCATGCCGCCCGTGCCCCAGGAGTCACCGATGCCCCTGTCCCGTGCGCTGCGCGGGGTCGCGTCCTCGCGCGCGGGCCCGGAGACCTATCAGGGCCCGCCGGACTCCGGCATCGCGGTGGAGCAGCGGCGTCTGTTCGAGGCGACCGGCATGCACGCGGCCGTCGTGGTCCCCCTCCGCAGCCTGCACGACGTCATGGGCGCCCTCACCCTCGGCCGTGCCGAACAGCCCGATCGGTTCACCGGGGCCGACATCGCCCTGCTGGAGGACATCGCCCGGCGGGCGAGCCTGGCGCTGGAGAACGCCCGCCTCTACCAGCGCCAGCGCAAGGTCGCCGAGACCATGCAGCGCCATCTGCTGCCGAAGCTCCCGCGCACCCCGGGCCGCAGCATGACCGCCCGGTACCTGCCCGCGCCGGACGCCTCGGAGGTCGGTGGCGACTGGTACGACGCGTTCACCCTGATGGACGGCGCCACCGCCCTGGCCATCGGCGACGTCGTCGGCCATGACCTGGAGGCGGCGGCCGGCATGGCCCAGCTGCGCAACATGCTGCGGGCGTACGCCCTGTCCCAGCAGAAGCCGCCGAGCAAGATCGTGGAATGGCTCGACCAGGCGACGCTGGACGTCGCGGAGGTCTCCATGGCCACGCTGGTCTTCGCGCGCATGGGCGAGAACGACGCCGGGCAGTGCGAGTTGTCGTGGACCAACGCGGGCCATCCTCCGCCGCTGCTGGTCACCAAGGACGGCGCGGCCCGCTATCTGACCGACGGCCACGGGATCCTGCTGGGTGTCACACCCGCACAGGTCCGTCCCGACGCGACGGCGGAAGTGCCGCCGGGGGCGACCCTGCTCCTCTACACGGACGGCCTGATCGAGTCCCCGGGCCGCGTCCTGGACGAGGGTCTGGAGCGGCTGCGACGTCATGCCGCGTCCCTGGCCCATCGCCCGTTGGAGTCCTTCACGGACCAGTTGCTGGCGCGGGCGCGGCCGCAGGACAACGACGACGACGTGGCGCTGCTGGCCGTACGGTACGAGCCCGACGTCTTCTTCTGAGGTACCGGGGGGACGTGGTCAGGCGGCCTGCCACAGCTCGATCCGGTTGCCCTCGGGATCGGTGACCCAGCCGAATCGGCCGACGCCGTCCATCTCCTGCGTCTCGGGGGCCACGTCCGCGCCCTTGGCGCGCAGTTGCGCGAGCATCGCGTCCAGGTCCCGGACGCGGAAGTTGAGCATGGTCCCCTGGGCGCGGGACCCGAAGTAGTCGGTGTCGGCCTCGAACGCGGCGAACACGGTCGGCCCGGGCTGCTGCTGCCACAGGCCGTTCTCGTCGGCGTCCAGGCCCAGGCAGTCGCGGTACCAGGCGCTCAGAGCAGCGGGGGCGGTGGCCCGCAGGAAGTATCCGCCGATCCCGAGTACACGTTCCATGCGGACATCCTGCCAGGCCGGAGACCGCACGGGCGGACTCCGCCCCGCGGCGCAAGCCGCGCGGAGACCCCCTGGCCGGCGGTGCGGCAGGCCAAGGGGCCTCGAGACCATGAAACGCTCAGGCGCTCAGGCGGTCGGTCAGGCGGTCGGGTGCGTCAGCCGTCGGACTCCGACGACGGGATGTAGGCGCCCGGCACGTCGTTCGGCGCGTAGATCTCGTTCTCACCGGGGTACGGCTTGGCCCAGTTGTGCGTCTGGTACCACGTGAGGTGGTTCAACTGCGCGGGGTTGGCGTAGTCGGGCACGGCGTGCGGGCCGGTGAGCCGCTGCTTGGACTTCCAGGTGTCCCACGTCGCGGCGAGCTGCCGCTTGTCCGCGGGGACCTTCGACGACGGTACGGGCGCCGCCTTGGGGTCCTGCGGGGCCGGGGTGTCCACGCCGCAGGCGGGCGGGGTCTTCAGGCCGTCGGTCAGCGAGGTGCGGTTGGGCAGCGCCGTGAACGGCGTGAAGTCCGGCTTGCGGGTGAAGGCGCCGGCCATCGGGCTGGCCGCGCTGTCCTTCTGGTTCATCGGGTGGATACCGAGGATCTGCTCTATGGTGCGGATCGCCGTGATCTGCGAGTAGTAGTGGCTGTCGACGGTGCCGTGCCGGGCCCAGGGGCTGATGATCTGGATCGGGGCGCGGTGGCCGTCGACGTGGTCGAGGCCGGCCTGGGAGTCGTCCTCGACGACGAAGATCGCCGAGTCCTTCCAGTACTTGCTGTGCGAGATCTCGTCGACCATCCTGCCGACCGCGAGGTCGTTGTCCGCCACCTGGGCCGCCGGGCTCGCCGGACCACCGGTGTGGTCGTTGGAGAGCCAGAACATGTTCAGGTTCGCCGGGCCGTTCTCCTCGAAGTCCTGCTTCCAGATCTCGTACTTGTAGACGTCCGGGACGCTCGTGTCGAACATCGGGAAGCCCGGCACGGACACGTCGTTGAGCGACGGGATCGCCGATCCCGTCTTGATCGGGTAGGCGGTGCTCTGCCCGGTCGCGGCCATGTTCTTGGCGTCGCAGTACAGGTTCTGCCAGGACGCGTCGGCCGGCTTGCTCTCGATCGACTGGAACTCGCCGAAGTCCCGGACGGTCTTGTCCGCCGCCTGCGCGCCGGTCCACAGGAAGCCGGACTTCTGGTGGCCGAGCGCGTCGTCCTCGGTGTCGTAGCTGCGGGCGTACTCGCCGGCCGAGGACTCGGTGTACTCGGGGTCGTCGGCCTGCATGAGCCAGTTGTGGCCCTCGGCGGAGTTCGTGCCGATGTCGTAGGTGTTGTCGTACAGCCCGAACTGCTCGGCCAGGGCATGCTGATTCGGCGTCACGTTCTCGCCGAACTGGGTCACCGAGGGGTCGCCGTTGCCCTTCGGGATGTCGCCGAAGACCTGGTCGTAGGTGCGGTTCTCTTTGACGATCAGGAAGACGTGCTTGATCGTCGACGGGTCGCCCAGCCGCTGCGGGACGGGGACCGGCCTGGCGTGCCCCTTGCCCTTGGCGACCTTGACCGAGCCGGGGGCCCAGCCGTTCTGCCTGAAGACCTTGGCCGTCTGCGACCTGATGACGCTGTCGTCCGGCAGCGTGAAGCGCTGGAGGCTCGACGTGGTGTCGTGGGTGCCGTGTCCGGCGCCGGTGGTGGGGCGGCGGGCGTCGATGCCACGGGTGTTGGAGACCAGCACCTGGTCGCCGACGGTGGTGATCTCGGCGGGGAAGTAGTCCGTCGGGAGCAGTCCGACGTAACTGACGGGCTCCTGCGGGCCCTTGTAGCGGTAGACGGCGACGGCGTTGGCCCGGCCGAGCGTCACCAGCAGGCGGCCGTCGTCGGTGAGCGTCACGGCATCGGGCTCGTAGCCGACCGACGCCTCCGGCCACGGCCGGGTGTCGATGGTCTGGACGACCTTGTCCTTGGCGGTGTCGATGACGGACACGTCGTTGGTGGCGGTGTTGGTGACGAACAGCGCCCTGCCCTTGGCGTACAGGGCCGTGGGATGCAGGCCGACGTCGATGCTCGACGGGGTGGCCTCCGGGTTCGCCAGGTCGATGACGCTGACCGAACCGGTGGTGGTGGCCCCGGTCTTCGGGTTCGCGGGGACCTGGGTGCCGTACGAGTTCATGGTGGTGTCGCCCGGCTGCGCCGGTCGGCCGCCCTCGTTGCCGACGTAGAGCTTGTCGCCGACCTGGACCATGTCGCGCGGGGCGTTGCCGACCGCCCAGCTCTGCTTGACCGCGCCGGTCGCCGCGTCGAGGGCGACCACCCGGTTCTGGCCGTTGACGGCCGCGTACACGGTGGAGCCGTCGGAGGAGAAGACCGCCTCGCCGACCAGGGCGTGCTTCGTCCCGTCCGCCGGGATCTTGATCGACTTCGGGTCGGTGACGGTGCCGTCCGGGTTCACCGTGAACCGGGTGTAGCCGTCGGTCTGGCCGAGCCAGAGCTGCTTGCCGTCTGGCGAGTACGTGGGGCCCTCCTGGCCCACGCTGTTGCTGCTCAGGCGCGGCACCGACGAGGCGGCGGTGCCGACGACCTGCTGCACCTTCCAGCCGTGCACGTCGACGATGGCCAGCGCGCTCCCGCCGTCGGTGACGGCGGCCGCGAGGTGGGTGCCGTCCGGGCTGACGGAGGACGACATGATCTTGCCGTTGTTGACGACGAGGCGGTCGCCGTACGGGGCGATGTACTGGTCGCTGGAGATGACCTGGCCCCGGTCGGTGGTCTGGCCGACCTGATCGGTGCCGAACTGGTGGGTCTGGGCGTAGCCGACGCCGGCGGTGACGGCCAGGACGACCGCGGTCGCGGCTGCCGTGAGGGTGCTCCGACGACCGGTTCGTCTGCCGAGAAGGCTCGTCTCGACGGTCCGGCGGTTGCGGGTTACCTGCATGGAGTCATTCCTTCGAGGCGCGGAGAAGCTCGACGTTGCCGTCGAACTGCCAAAGGGGGTTCGGTGCGTCGCCGCTCGGGGTGCGCACCAGGAAGTAGCCGTTCACTTCCTTCGGTCCATCGCCGTCGGCCATGAACCGCCCGTCCGGGGTGACGTCGAGTTGGTAGACGGCCGTGCCCGCGGCCTCGACGCCGGGGAGGTGCCAGGAGACGACACACCGCCAGTCGTTGCCCGCTCCTTCGGCGGCGACCCTGATGCTGCCTTTGTCGCAGGTGGCCGTGGCCTTGAGCTGGGCTTCGGTGACGTGGGGGCGGTTGAGCTGCTCGGTCTGCATGCGGTAGAGGTGGGCGAAGGCCGTGGCGAGCGAGCGCTGCACCTTGGCCTGTTCGATCCCGGAGCCCGTGGCCCCCGTCGTCGCGGCGACGACGGCGACGGTCACGGCGACCAGCCCGGCCGGCGGCAGGACGCCGGCGGTGACCGCGCGCCGCCCGGGGCCGTCGTAGCCGGCGCTGGTGAAGTCGCGCCGTACGAACAGCAGGTAGGCCGCCGCGGTCGCGACCACCGTCCACAGCAGGCTCACCGTGACGCCGATGAGGAGCGGGCCGAGTTGGACCGGGCTGGTGAACAGGCCGTTCCAGGCGATGAAGGCGTAGCCGGGCAGGGCGAGTCGTACGTCGGCGGGCAGCGGCAGCATCTGGGCGAGCTGCATCGCGAGCGCGACGACCGCGGGCACCAGCAGTCCCATCGGGGAGCGCCCCAGGGTGACCGAACCGAGGAGCCCGATCGCGGCGAGTGCCAGGGTCGGGGCGAGTGCGCAGACCCAGGCGAGCAGGACCTTCGCCGCGGCGTCCCCGGGGGCCAGCAGGTGGCCGTCGAGGCCGACCAGCGGCTGGTTGCCGACCGCCAGGATGCCGCCGACGGCACTGGAGCAGGCGAGCCCGGCCACGAGCACCAGGAGAACGGTGAGGCTGGCCAGCGCCTTGGCGGCGAAGATCCGCGCGGGCGACCGGACCACCACGAGCAGGTGGCGCCAGGTACCGAGCCGGTCCTCGGAGGCGAACACGTCGCCGGCGACCACCGAGGTGAGCAGCGGCAGTGCCCAGGTACCGGCGAAGCCGAGGGTCACCAGCGGTCCGGCCCAGCCGGTGGCGTGCATCCAGCGGCCGAAGAGGGTGTCGACGGGCAGCGTGCTCTGTCCGCTGACCGCGGCGACGAAGAGTCCCGGCGCGATCCAGCAGGCGAGGACGAGCAGGCGGATCCGCCACTGCGCGACCAGCTTGAACATCTCGAAGCGGTAGCCGCGAGTGACCGAGACGGGGCGGGCGGTGGCAACGTTGCCGTCGGCGACGGTCGTGGTCATCGGCCGGTCTCCTGTGACTCGGTGAGGGCGAGGAACGCGGCTTCCAGCGGCGAGACCACGGGGGCGAGTTCGCGCAGCGCGACGCCCCCGCCCACAAGTCGTGCCACGAACTCGTCCAGGGCGGGCACCAGGGCGCGCAGTATCAGTGCGTCGGCGTCGTGCCGTGCTCCGGTGTCGTCGACGATCCGGACTCCGGGGGCGTCGGCGGCCAGCCGGCGGGCGGTGTGCGGGTCCGAAGTGATCAGCCGGTAGTCGAGTTCGCGGTTCTCCGCGGCCAGCTTGCCGAGCGGGCCGGAGAAGACGACGCGTCCGGTGGCGAGGATGGTGACGTCGGAGCACAGGGCCTGAAGGTCGTCCATGCGGTGGCTGGAGAGCACGACGCCGGTGCCGTCCGCGGCGAGCCGGGTCAGGACTCCGTGCACGTGCCTCTTCCCGGCCGGGTCGAGGCCGTTGGCGGGCTCGTCCAGCACGAGCAGCCGGGGCTTGGTGAGCAGGGCCGCGGCGAGCCCGAGCCGCTGACGCATGCCGAGGGAGAAGCCACGGGCCTGGTCGTCGGCGACGTCGGTGAGCCCGACCTGGTCGAGCACGTCGTCGACCCCGGCCGTCCTCGCGTCGCGTCCGCGCAGAGCGGCCAGGGCGGTGAGGTTCTGCCGGGCGGTGAGCGAGGGGTAGAGACCGGGGCCGTCCACGAATCCGGCGACGCCGTCGGGAGCGGTGAGCGCCCGCCGGACCGGTGTGCCCAGGATCTCGAGGCTGCCGCCGTCGGCGGCGGACAGACCGAGCAGGAGGCCGAGCAGGGTCGTCTTGCCGGCTCCGTTCGGTCCGACCAGGCCGTGGATCTGACCCCGCGCCACATCCAGGTCGACGCCGTCGAGCGCGACGACGTCGCCGAAACACTTGGTGATCCCACGAGCCCGGACCGCAAGGAGTGAGTCCATGAGTCCCTTCTTCCGAAACCTTCAGGGACCTTAGGGAGGGCACACAACGCGCGCACAGACGGCCAATTGAACGCTCATGGAACGGATCGTCAAGGGGTTGTAAGTCCGGGAGGCGCAAAACAGTCGGCATCGAGCCAGACCCGGTCATCCCCCGGGGATCACCTGCGGGTGGGGAAGGGCGGCGGCGGTCAGAGGGCGAACAGGCGGGCCGCGTTGTCGTGGCAGACGGCCCGCAGCCACTCCCGGCCGAGTCCCAGCCGTTCCAGGGCCTTCAGCTGGTGCAGGTAGGGGTAGGGGATGTTGGGGAAGTCGGAGCCGAGCAGGATGCGGTCGCCCAGGGCGGCGAGCCGTGGCAGGGCCCGGCGCGGGAACGGCATGAATCCCTCGCTGAAGTCGGTGAACACCATCGTGGTGTCGAGGCGCACCTGCTCGTACCGTTCGGCGAGGTCGAGGAACTCCTCGTACTCGGGCATGCCCATGTGCGCGACGATCAGCCGCAGTTCGGGGTGGCGTGCCAGCACCCGCGCGATCGGCTCGGGTCCGGTGTGCTTGCCGGGCGCGGGACCCGAGCCGCAGTGCACCACCACGGGGATCCGAGCCTCGGCCAGCAGCCCCCAGGCCCGCTGGAGACGTTCGTCGGCCGGGTCGTACGCGCCCACCTGGACATGTGCCTTGAACACCCGCGCCCCGGCTTCGACCGCCTCCCGGACGTAGGACTCGGCGTCCGGCTCCGGGTAGAGGGTGGCGGTGTGAAGGCAGCCGGGGGTGCGGCGGGCGAAGTCGACCGCCCAGCCGTTCAGCCAGCGGGCCATGTCGGGCTTGTGGGGGTAGAGCATGGAGGTGAAGGCCCGCACCCCGAACTGGCGCAGTACGGCCGTACGTTCCTCTTCCTCGGCCCGGTAGGTGATGGGCCACTCCAGGCCGCCGATCAGCGGCCCGTTGGTGTCGAAGTACTCCCACACCTTGTGCAGGACCCGCTCCGGCATGAAGTGGGTGTGGACGTCGATGAGTCCGGGAAGGCCGAGCCCGTGCCAGAAGCGGCGGACCTCGCCGGCCTCCTCCTCCGTCGCCGTGCGGATGGAACTCACCAGGTACCGCCTTCTCTCAGCCGGTGTGCAGGATCCGGAAACGGGCGGGTTCCGCCGGGTCCCGGTCGACGACCTGGACGGGCGGCCATGCCCACTGCCACACGCCCGTGCCCGGCGTGCGGGAGAACCGGATCTTCCCACGGGTGCCTTCGACCGCGACATGCGGCCAGGACCCGGCGACGCGTGCCCGGTCCGTGCCGTGGGCACGCAGCACCTCGGCGAGGACGGCGACCGTGTCGTAGCCCTCGAAGGCGACGAAGGAGGGCGTCCGGCCCAACCGTTCGCGCAGTGCCGCCCCGACGCGTGCTCCGCGGGGGCCGAGTCGTTCGGGCAGGTAGCGCAGGAACGGGATGCCGGCGCCGTCGGCGCCCAGTTCCCCGGTCCATTCGGCGAACTCCGGCTGTCCGGCCGGAGCGCCCATCAGGACACCGTCGAGGCGCTGGTCGCGGCGGACCGACCGGACGAGCGACACCGCCGGCTCGGGGTGGCCGACCAGCAGGAGCAGGGCCGTCGCGCGCTGGTCGGCGAGTGCGTCGCACACCGCTGTCACGGGCCGTGCGCTCATGTCGAGTTCGACGAGGGTGGCGCCGCGGGCGGCGAGGTGGTCCCGCAGGATGCGGGTCCCCGAGGCCCAGTAGACGCTGGGCTGGGCCGCCACGGCGATCCGGCTGTGGCCCGCACCGAGGAGGAAGTCCGCGTAGGTCCGCCAGCCGTGGGACTGCGCCGGGGCGAGCCGCGCGACCCACCGAGTGGGCTGCTCGGTGAGCGCGTCGATGACGGCCGAGGAACAGAGGAACGGAAGGCCGAGTGCGTCGGCCCGGGCGGCGGCGGTGCGGGCGACGACGCTGTGGTACTCCCCCGCCAGGGCGGCCACGCCCAGATCGGACAGTTCGTCGACGGCCGCCGCCGCCTGCCGCGGGTCGGCCGCCGTGTCGCGGACCACCAGGTCGAGTGGGCTGCCGCCGATCCCGCCCGCGTCGTTGACCTCGTCGACCGCCAGCTCGAGACCGGTCAGCAGGTGCCGGCCCGCCTCGGCCCAGCCGGGCCGGGTCAACGGCACGAGGGCGCCGATCCTGACGGGTGAGCCGTCGGCGCGCTCCGTCTCGTGCCGCCGGGGCGGGTGTGCGCTGCTGGCCATGCCGGACATTGCATCCACCGCCGTCGGCGGCCCGCAACCGATTATGTGTGCGCCGGATGCCGGGCCCGGGACGTCCCGCGTGGGATGGCGGCCGGCGGCACATCGGCCGCTCCGGGCGGGCGGCCGGGCCGTCACTGGGTGAAGCTGGAGGTGTGAGCAACATCAGTGAGCACCCGGTGACCGCTGACCAGATCCGCGCGGCGCTGACCGCCCTGGCGGCGGAGGCGGAGGCGGATGCGCAGCGGCGGCCCGGGGAGACGCGGGGCGAGGAGGCGCCGGACGAGGACCGCCTGCGCCTGCTCGGCCGACTGCTGGCGAAGACGGAGCTCGAGATCACCGCCGCGACCCGGCTGACCGAGGACGGGGAGCTCGAGGACGTCCTGGAGACGTTGCTCGGCTGGGGGGAGCAGTTGGGAGAGGATCCCGGCGTCGCGGTGAACGTGGTGACGAACCGGCTGCAGCGCACCGCGCTGCAGGTCTCCGAACCGGAGGCGGAGGAGCTGCCGCCGGGCCGGGAGGCGGCCTTCGCGGCCGTCATGACGGCGGTGTACGCACTGAGCGCCCAGTTGCACGCCGATCGCGACGACGCGGAGGGGACCCGGCACGCTCTGAGCGGTGCGGAGGAGGCCCTGATCGACATCCTGCAGGGGATGCACGACCTGCGCGTGGCCATCGGGGACGCGCCCGGCCCCGAGCCGGAGGACGAGACCGGCGACTGACCCGCCCGGTCCCTCGGGAACCCGGGCCGGAAAACACCGACGGCTCCCGTCCCGTGAGCGGGAGGGAGCCGTCCGGCGTGAGCGGCCAGTGCGGTCACGCGTGGCGGTGCGAGTGCCGGCTGCCGGTGAAGAGGCGGTACAGGGCGAGCAGGATGAGGGAGCCGACTATCGCGGCGATCCAGGTCGAGAGGTCGAAGAACCCGTCGACGGAGTCGACACCGAAGATGACCTTGCCCAGCCAGCCACCGAGGAGACCGCCCGCGATCCCGATGAGCATGGTGATGATGATGCCACCGGGGTCCTTGCCCGGCATCAGGGCCTTGGCGATGGCGCCGGCCAGCAGCCCGATGATGATCCACGCGAGAATTCCCATGGTGCCCCTCCAGTTGCTCGGATAAGGATTTTGTTAGCTCCCTTGTGCACCGGATTCCTTCCGACAAACGTCTCCTTCGTCAGTTCCCTGTCCACGAGCGGATTCACGGGCGGTCGCGTGCCGCTCGCCGGCACGGCCGAGGTCTTCCCGGAGTGCGGGCCGCTGCCCCGGTCAGGTGGCCGCCGACAGGCCCGGTCCTGGCTCGGGGAGGGTGTCGGCGATGGTGGCGAGGAGTTCGACGACGGGTGCCGTCTCCCGGATCGAGACGCGGACCGCGGTGTCGCCGGTGCGCTCGGTGGCCAGTTCCCGGCGCCGCCGGGTGTGGAGGTCCTCGAGGTAGAGGGACATCTCCTCGACCGCCTCGGCGAGGGCGTCGGTGTGCACGGCGGGGTCCTCGCCCTGCGGCGGGTCGAGGGCCGGCGCCGCGTGGCCGGTGTAGAGGTCGAGCGCGGGGACGTGCGCCGCGCGGGTGGTGCGGTGCGTCATCAGGGCGGCGATCAGCGCGACCAGCCTGTCCAGGGCCGCGACGGTGGCGGCCTCCCGGTCGAGGGCGGTCCGGTCGTGGCCGGGTTCTCGGTGGGCGTGGTGGGCCGTGCTCTGGGCTCGTGCCACGGCTTTCTCGGCCGCCGCCCGGGCGGGGACCAGGTCGCCGTCCGGGTCCGGCCGGGCGAGGGAACGCAGGGCGGTGTCGAGGTAGGCGGCGGTGGCCCGGCGGGCGTGATCCGTCTCGGCGGCCAGCCGCGGGTGTTCCCAGCTGGGCCACAGCAGGCGGCTGCCGAGCAGCGCCGCGGCCGTGCCGAGGAAGGTCATGGCGATGCGGATGAGGGCGTCGTGCCAGTCGCCGGGGTGGGAGACGTCGCCGATCAGCAGGACGACGGGCGTGCCGAAGATGACCCAGAAGGCGTAGTTGACCGGCCGCAGGGTGAAGCCCGCCGTGATGATCACGAACAGGATGAGGCTGATGGCGGCCTGGGTGTGCACCGCCGCGATGAGCAGGGCGGCGCACGAGCCGCCGACGAGGTTGCCGACGACGCGCTGGACGACGCGTTCACGGGTGGCGGCGTACTGGGGGCGCAGCACGCGCAGGACGGCCAGGGTCGCCCATTCGCCGTGCGGCAGCGTGGTGGCCTGGGTGAGCGCGAAGACCGCGGTGCTGACGGTGGTGGCGCGCAGGGCGTGGCGGAAGGTGGCCGAGGTGAGGGTCATGATGCCGCGCAGGCGGGCCGCCGTCGGGCGCGGCGCCCGGGCGGCGGGCGGGGGCAGCGGGGTCCGGGCGAGCTGGACGAGCCGGTGGACGTCGGTCCGAGCGGCGGTGACGACGGCGTCGATACGGCTCAGCAGGCGGCGCTGGCGGCCGGCGCGTGCCGTGTCGGGGTAGCTCTGGGTGCCCGCGGCGCTCTCGGCGCGCATCCGGTCGCAGGCGGCCTCCAGCGGGGCCATGAAGGTCTCCGGCGCGCTGTCGTGCGGGGTGGCGGGCCGGCGTCGGGTGAGGTCGTCGGCCAGCCGTGCGAGCTGCCGGGCGGCCCGGGTGGTCGCGGAGGTGTAGGGGGTGGCGACGGCGGCGGGCGGCGGACCGGTGGCGGCGAGCGCGGCGGTGAGGTCGGCCAGGGTGGCGGCCTTGCGCACGAGCGGGTTGGTCAGCTCGGCGAGGTGTTCGTCCCCCTGGGGACCGCGCAGGGCCCGGGTGGCCTCCTCGGCCCTGCGCAGCGCGTCCGCCGTGGGCGCCAGGGCGGTGCGCGGGAACTGCGGGTCGGCGAGGACGCTCAGTGTGCGGCCGACGGCGCGGTAGGGCTGGGCGAGGGTGTGGAGGACGTCACGCAGGCGTGGTGCGGGCGTCAGGACGGCGGTGGCGACGGCGTACCACAGTCCCCCGGCGAGCACGAGCAGTGCCGCGGGCCGTAGCTGCGCCGGTGTCTGCGTGGTGCCGACGGCTCCCGCGGCGACGAGCAGCGCGGTGGCGGGCATCGTGCCGAGCCGTTCGAGCGCGGGGTGGAGGGTCGAGCCCATGCCGGCGAGGAACACCAGGGCGGCGAGGACGGCGAGCGTCACCGGGAACAGACCGGCCGCCCGTGCGCCGATCCAGAACACGGCGGCGTCCACCACGGCGGCCACCAGCAGGCCGCGCGTGCGCGGCCGGCGGGCGCCGCCCTTGTTGGTGAACGCCGCCAGGTAGGCGCCCAGGGTCGCCCAGGCCGCCGCCTGCGGGTTGCCCGCGGCGATGCCCGCCGGCAGCGGCGCACTGATCACGATCCCGTTGCCGAGGCCGGCCAGGACGGCCGGGCGGCTGCCGGGCGCCGGGCTGAACAGCCCGGCGGTGCGCCTGCCGGCGAGGTGCCGGGTCACTCCCGCTGGAAGCGGCCCATCAGTACCGCCGTCTCCAGCACATGGCCCTGCATCGCGGCTTCCAGTTCCCCGCGGCCGGCCTCTC
Source organism: Streptomyces sp. WI03-4A (assembly GCF_033792105.1). Lineage (NCBI taxonomy): Bacteria > Bacillati > Actinomycetota > Actinomycetes > Kitasatosporales > Streptomycetaceae > Streptomyces > Streptomyces sp. WI03-4A. The sequence continues at coordinate 223,168 of NZ_JARAUO010000007.1, read as the reverse complement.
CTGGCAGGTCGAAGGCGGTGTCCAGGGCGTAGAGCGTGAAGAAGTAGCGGTGTGCCTTGTCCCCGTGCGGGGGCGCGGGGCCGATCCAGGCGCGGATGTTGCTGGTGCCGGCGCCCACCACTCCGACCTGGATGTCGTCGGGGTACATCCGCCGCTGTCCGGCGGGGATGTTCCACACCACCCAGTGGTCGAAGTTCCCGTCCGGCCGCAGTTCCCGCGGTACGTCCGGGTCGTGCACCACCAGGGCCAGGCTCACCGCGTCGGCGGGCACCGCGTCGAACTCGAGCGGCACCGGTACCTCGGCGCCGTCGGCGGAGTGCTCGACGGGGATGAAGTCCCCGTCCTGGAAGGACGGACTCTCGATCTTCATGTCTTCATCGTCCCCCAGACCGGGCCGCCCGGCCCGGTCAGGCGGTGCGTGCGGAGTGGCGTGGCGCGGTCGGGGCGGCGGCCCCGGCGCTCCTCTCACGGCACCGATCCGGTCGTGCGCCCCGCCGTCCGCGGGGCGTTCCCTCCGTACGGCCCCCGCCGCGCGCCTACAGCGGGGCCCACCGCACGGTCCCCCGGTCGGCCGACGTGACGGGCCCGGCCGGCTGCCCACACTGATGAGCAGTCCGACGGACGGGCTCCGCTGAATGGCCCCCCACCTTGTCGAGAAGGGTACGAAATCATGATCGTTCAGGAAGCGCAGCACGCTGCGGCCGCCGGCCCGGACAGCTTCCGGATCCACCAGATAGCCGACCGGTTCGAGGTCTACAGCCGCAGCGGGCAGTTCTTCGGTGAGTACCTGGCGCGCGCCTCGGCGGAGCAGCAGGTGTCCGTCCTCATGCGGCGGGCGCAGCGCGTGGTGCCGGGCGCGGTCAGCTGACGTCGGCCTCGGCCAGTGCGGTCAGCGCCTTGCGGTCGGCCTTGCCGTTGGCGTTCAGGGGCAGCTCGTGGAGGAAGAGGAACCTCTTGGGGATCATGTACGCGGGCATGGACCGCCGGCACAGCTCGGCCAGCTCCGCCGGGGTCGCCCCGGGCGCGGGCGCCACGACGAAGGCCGTGAGGGCCGCTTCGCCGTCGTGGCCGTCGAGGGCCAGGACCAGCGCGGCGGTCACGCCGGGGTGCTCGGCCAGCCGGCGTTCCACCTCGCCGAGTTCGATCCTGTTGCCGCGTATCTTCACCATGGAGTCGGCGCGGCCGCAGAAGTACAGCTCGCCCGAGGGATCGCGGTGGGCCAGGTCGCCCGAGCGGTAGACCAGTTGCCCCGACCGTGGTTCGAGCGGGTCCGGGACCAGGGCCGCCCGGGTCGCCTCCGGGTCGTCCCAGTACCCGGAGAAGAGCGACGGGCAGCGAATGTACATCTCCCCCGCGACCCCCGGCTCGTCGACCGGCAGGCCGGCCTCGTCGAGGAGCAGGATCTCGGCGCCCGGGTAGCCGCGCCCGATGGACAGGGCCTCGGCGGCCTCCGGCAGCGGGTCGGGCACCTCGGAGAAGGAGCAGGCCACGGTCTCGGTGGCGCCGAACGCGTTGACGACCCGCAGGTGCGGCAGCAGGGTCCGCAGTCGGCGCAGGTCGGCGAGGGGGAAGTTCTCGCCGGCGAACAGGATGCCGCGCAGCCGTTCGCCGAGGGCCGCGACGCCCTCGGGTTCGTGGCGCAGCAGCGGTCGCCACAGCGACGGGACGCCGTGCACGACGGTGGCCCCGGTGTCCCGCAGGAAGCCGAGCAGGCGGCGCGGGAAACTGAGGTGGGCGCGCGGCACGGCGATCAGGGTGGCGCCGGTGCCCAGGCTCACGCAGATGTCGAACAGCGCCACGTCGAAGGCCAGCGGCGACGCGCTCGCCACCCGGTCGTCGGGCGACACAGCGCCGAAGCGCTGGGTGCCGCGGTAGAAGGCCAGTGCCGCGTGGTGGCTCATCACGACGCCCTTGGGGCGGCCGGTGGTGCCGGAGGTGAAGATGATGTACGCCGGATCGCCACCCACCACCGTGCGACGGCCGGGCCGCCCGCTGTCCGCCGGCCCGTCGAGGGCGATGCCGCCCTCGGCGTCGAAGGTGCCGAGCGGGGTGTCGCCGGACGGGGTCCGGGCGGGGACGCCCGCGGGGTGCAGGACGAGCGCGGGCTCGGTCGCCTCGACGATGGAGTCCAGCCGCAGCGCCGGTATGTCGGGGTCCACCGGGATGAACACGGCCCCCACGCGCGCGCAGGCGAGCAGGACCGCGATCGCCGACGCCGAGGTGTGGGACGCGACCACCACCCGGTCGCCGATCCGCACGCCGGCCGCGGTGAGCTGTTTGGCGTACTCCTCGACGCGCTGGGCGAGTTCGCGGTACGACACCGAGGTCACTCCCCCGGCCGCGCCGGACTCCACGACGGCGGGCTTGTCCGGCGTACGGGACACCGGCGCCAGCGCGAACGCGTCGAGCGTGTCGGCGGGGAACCGGGGGACGAACCGCTCATCGGCCATGCTCTCGTCCTTCTGCTTCCTGGCCGACCGCCCGGCCGAACGGCTGGCGCGTGCCTGGCCGAACGGCTGGACGCATGCCTGGCCGGATCACTGGCCGAAGGCGACGGCCTTCACGTATTCGGTCAGAACGTCGAGGAACCGCTCCGGCTCCTCCAGGTGCGGCACGTGGCTGGAGTTCTCGAAGATCTCCCAGCGCACGTCCGGGATCAGTTCCGCGTAGGGCCGGACGGTCTCGGGTGTCGCCTCGTCGTGGCGCCCGGAGATCAGCAGCGTCGGCACCGCGATGCCGGACACGCAGTCCGTCACCCCCCAGTCGCGCAGGGAGCCGATCACGTGGAACTCGCTGGGGCCGTTCATCGTGAAGTAGACCGTCGGGTCGTTGTACATCTCGAAGAACGACGCCTGGTAGGCGCGGGGCCAGGGGTCGAGGCGGCACAGGTGCCGGTCGTAGAAGACCCGGGTGGCGGCGTGGTACTCGTCGCTGTCGGTCGTGCCGGCGGCCTCGTGGCGCAGCAGGGTCTCGTTGACGCCGGCGGGCAGCCGGCCGCGCAGGACGGCCATCTGTTCCAGCCACAGCGGGTACGAGGCGGGGGCGTCGGCGATGACCAGCCCGCGCAGTCCGGCGGGGGCGCCGGCGGCGTGCTTGGCCACGAGCAGACCGCCCCAGGAGTGCCCGAAGAGCAGGTAGTTGTCGGCGATGCCGAGGTGGCGCACCAGGTTGTCCAGCTCGGCGAGGAAGAGCTCCACGGTCCAGAAATCGGCCGGCGCGTCCGGCAGATGGCTGGAGCCGCCGTTGCCGATCTGGTCGTAGTGCACGACCGGGACGCCCAGTTCAACCAGGGCGGCCAGGCTCACCAGGTAGTCGTGTGTGCTGCCGGGTCCGCCGTGCGCCACCACGAGCGCCGTCCGGTGAGGCGACAATTCGCCGGTGACCCGGTACCAGGTCTTGAACTCACCGAACGGCGCCACGCCTTTGGCAGTGGGGCGGAACACTAGACCCGCTTACCGGTGACCGGGAAGGTGCCGAACATGCCGGGCTTCGCCTTGCCGGTCATGCTGTCGCCGTTGCGGGTCAGGGTCAGCGTCATCTTCAGCGGGACCGGCTTGTGCGACTTCACCTTGAAGGAGAGCAGGTCGCCGTCGATCTTGCCGTCGATGATGTTCGGGTCGATGACCTGGCCGTTGGCCCTGCACGTGCCGACCAGCTTGCCGTCCTCCGCCTTCATGTCCACCCACAGGCTCTGCTTGCCGATGGGGCTGTCGATCGTGAACTCCCAGCTGCCGTCAGCGCTCATTCCAGCTCCCGTTTTGTCGATCACCCGATTTCACCCATGACGATAGGAAGGGCTCGGCCCGGCAAGTACCCCTAGTCACCCCTAGGGGCGTGCCGGGAGATCCAGTCCTCGACCAGTGCGCCGGCCTCGGCGGCATGGTCCTCGATCATGGAGAAGTGGGTGGCCCGTACGGTGGCGTGGTCGTGGGCCGGGTCCCAGGGTTTGGCCTGCCAGTCGTCGCCGTCCCCGGCCGTCCCGGAGGGCATGAAGGACTCGGTGGCCCCGACGAACAGCACGGGCGCCTCCAGCGGCTCCAGGATGAACCTCGGCACCAGGTCGAAGTAGCGGTTCATCGCGGACAGGGCGCTGCTGTGGAACAGACCGAACGCCTCGTCCTTCTGCACCAGGCCGACGGTGAGCTGTTCCATGAGCCGGCCCTGGTCGCGGTCCTCCAGGTCGACCCGGAAGGTGTCCATCAGGACGACGCCGGCGGGCCGGATCCCGCGCACCCGTTCCAGGTGGCCGGCCGTGGCGTGGGCGAGGGTGCCGCCCGACGAGTAGCCGAGCAGGACGAACGGCCGGCCCGCGGCGGCCCGCAGCACGCCTTCGGCGAGGTAGTCGATCACCGCGTCCGTGGAGTCCGGGAGGGGTTCCCCGGCCCTGAACCCCGGGTTGGTCAGGGTGACCATGGGGCGTTTCCCGCGGAACGCGGCGGCGAGCCGCGCGTGCTGGTGCGGACCGCCGGTCGCCATCGGGGTGCTGATGCCGATCAGCACGGGTTCCCGAGGCCCGTCGGCGAGCCGGACGCCGTCGGGCAGGGGCCCGAAGTCGGCGGCACAGGTGAACCGCGGGCGCAGGTCGGAGACGGCGCGCAGGAGATCGAACCCCTTGATCACCTGGTCGGACAGCACGGCCGCCCGGAACAGTTCGGCGAGTGTGTCCGGTGTCCCGCCCGCGCCGGGTGCCGTCGCTGCCGCGGGCGGCAGTGACAGGTCGGTGTGCAGCCGCCGGGCGAGGGCGGTGGGGTTCTTGTTGTCGAACACCGCCATCGGGGACAGCCGCAGACCGGTCGCGGCCGTCAGCCGGTTGCGGAGTTCGACGGCCGCCAGGGAGTCGAACCCGAGTTCAAGGAAGTCCCGTTCGGGATCGACGGCCTGCGCGCTGTCGTGCCCCAGCACGGCGGCGGCGTGCGCGCGCACCAACTGGGTGAGCTCCCGCTCCTGCTCCGCGTCGGAGAGACCCGCGAGACGGCGGGCCAGGTCCCCGGCGTCCGCCGGTCCCGCGGCGGTTCGACGCCGCGCAGGAGGCACCAGGCCACGCAGCAGCGCCGGGAGTTCCTCGGGCCGTGACCGCAGCGCGGCGATCTCCAGTCTGACGGGGACGAGCGTCGGCCGGTCGGTGACCAGCCCGGCGTCGAAGGCAGCCAGCCCCTCCTCGACGGTGAGGACGGGGAAGCCCTGACGGGCGAGCCGCCCCCGGTCGGCCTCGGTCAGCCACTGGCCGAGACCCGCCTCGATGCCCCACAGGCCGTACGCCAGCGAGGTCGCGGGCAGCCCGTTCGCCGTCCGGTACCGGGCGAGCGCGTCGAGGAAGACGTTGCCCGCGGCGTAACCGCCCTGCCCGGCCGCGAGCACCAGGCCACCGGCCGAGGACAGCATCACGAACGCGGCGAGCGGCAGCCCGGCGGTCAGTTCGTGCAGGTGCCACGCGCCGTCTGCCTTGGGACGCAGAGTCGTCTCGACGCGCTGCGGGGTCAGCGAGCCGACCACACCGTCGTCGACGGCGCCGGCGGCGTGCACGACGGCCGTGAGCGGCGCACCCGGGTCGATCCCGGCGAGCACGGCGGCCAGCGCCTCGCGGTCGCCGGCGTCGCAGGCGACGATGCGTACGTCGGCGCCGAGTTCGGTCAGCTCGGCGAGCAGACGCTCCGCGCCCGGCGCGCCCGGGCCGCTCCGGCTGGTGAGGAGGAGCCGCCGGATGCCGTGACGGCTGACGAGATGCCGGGCGATCAGGGCGCCGAGGCCGCCGGTCCCACCGGTGACGAGGGCGGTGCCGGCGGGGTCCAGGGCCCTGGGTGTGGCATCGGTGGGCTGCTGCTGCTCGCGGACCAGGCGGGGAACGAGGAACGTGCCGTCACGCAGCATCAGTTCGGGTTCGCCGGTCGCCGGCGCGGCGAGGAGAACGGTGTCGGCGTGATCGGCCTGATCGTCGTGGCTGAGGTGGTCGATGTCGACGAGGACGAAGCGGCCGGGGTTCTCGGCCTGCGCCGCGCGGACCAGACCCCAGACGGGCGCCTGGTGCAGGCGCACTTCCGAGCCGTCTTCGGCCATCGCGCCCCGCGTCACGATCACGAGTTTGGAGGCGGCGAACCTCAGTTCGTTCAGCCAGAGTTGGACCGTCCTGAGCGCTTCGGCGAGAGTCGCGCGCACGTCGGCCCGCAGGGCGTTGGTCCCCGGGGCCTCGGTCCGCGTCGGCGTGCCGTGCCAGAACACCACTTCGGGCACGCCGACCGAGCCCGAGTCGATCGCCTCGACCAGGGCGGGGAGATCGACGTACGGGCAGCCGTCCCCGACCTTGGCCCACATGACGTCGGCGTCCACGGGCGGGGCGGAAGTGATCGGCTGCCAGTCGATCCGGTACAGCGAGTCGCCGCCCTGCCGCAGCGCGGCCAGCTGCTCGGCGGTGATCTCCCGCAGGCTCAGCGCGCCGACCGAGGCCACGGGGCTGCCCGAGAGGTCGGCCAGGTCCAGGGCCACGGCCCGGTCACCGGCCGGCGTGATCCTCACCCGCAGGCCGCGCGCACCATGGGCGTGCACCGCGACACCGCTCCAGGAGAACGGCAGCATGGTGGAGCCGTCCGTGCTGTCGCCGGTCAGGCCCATGGCGTGCAACGAGGCGTCCAGCAGTGCGGGATGCAGGGCGTACCGGGCGGCGTCGGTGTACGCCTGCTCCGGCAGCACGATCTCCGCGAACATCTCGTCGCCGCGCTGCCACGCGCTTCGCAGCCCCTGGAACACCGGGCCGTAGTCGTACCCGCGCGCCGACATCGTCTCGTAGACGGCGTCGACAGGCACGGGCACGGCCCCGGTCGGCGGCCACTGAGCGAGCCCGGTGGCGTCCGACGGCGCTCCCGGGCGCAGGGCTCCGTCCGCGTGACGGACCCACGGCTCGGTGTCCTCCGTGCGGGAGTGGATGGAGACGGTGCGTCCGCCGTTGTCGTCCGGCACCCCGACGGACACCTGGATCGTCGTCCCGCCCTCGTCGGGCAGCGTGAGCGGCGCGGCCAGCACCAGCTCCTCAAGGTACTCGCAGCCGACCTGACCACCCGCCGCGATCGCCAACTCGACGTAGCCGGTGCCCGGGAACAGGATCGAGCCGCCCACGGCGTGATCGGCCAACCAGGGCACGGTCTGCGCCGACAGACGGCCGGTGAACACCACGGAGTCGGAATCGGCGAGCGCAACGGCCGCACCGAGCAGCGGATGCTCGGCCGGAATCAGCCCCAGCGCCGCCGGACCGGCACCGGCCGCGCGCTCGGGCTGCCAGTAGCGGTGGTGCTGGAAGGGGTAGGTGGGGAGGTCGTCGAGGTGTCGTCCTGGGGTGTGGAGGGCGGTGAAGTCGACGTCGGTGCCGGTGGTGTGGAGGGTGCCGAGGGCGGTGAGGAGGGTGTGGGGCTCGGGGTGGTCTCGGCGTTGGGTGGCGGTGATGTGGGTGGTGTCGGCGGGGAGGGTGTCCTCGGCCATGGCGGCCAGGACGGTGTCGGGGCCGAGTTCGAGGAACTTGGTCGCACCCTGTGCGGCGAGGGTGGTGAGGGCGTCGGCGAAGCGGACCGGTTCGCGGACCTGGCGGACCCAGTAGGCGGGGTCGCGGAGATCGTCGGTGGCCGGCTCGCCGGTGAGGGTCGAGACCAGTGGGATACGCGGGGTGTTGCAGGAGAGCTGGGAGGCGACCTCGGCGAAGTCGGCCAGCATGGGTTCCATCAGCGGGGAGTGGAACGCGTGGCTCACGCGGAGGCGCGTGACCTTGTGGTCCTGCAGCCTCTCGATCGTCTCCGTGACCGCGTCATCAGCTCCCGAAATCACCGTGAGGCGTGGCCCGTTGACGGCCGCGACCTCGACACCGTCTACGAGGGCCGCACGCACCACGGATTCCCCGGCCCGGACTGATGCCATCGCCCCACCCGCGGGCAGCGCCTGCATCAACCGAGCACGCGCCGCGACCAGACGAGCCGCATCCGATAGCGACAGAACCCCCGCCACATGCGCAGCGGCCAGCTCGCCGATGGAGTGCCCGGCCACGAAGTCCGGCCTCAGCCCCGCCGACTCAAGCAGGCGGAAGAGGGCGACCTCGACGGCGAACAGACCCGGCTGCGCCCAGCCCGTCCGCCGCACCAGGTCCGCATCCTCACCCCACACGACCTCACGCAACGGGCGCTCGAGATGAACGTCCAGCGCCGCGACCACCTCATCGAAGGCCGAAGCGAACACCGGGAACCGAGCCGCCAGTTCACGCCCCATCCCGAGCCGCTGAGCCCCCTGCCCCGTGAAGAGACAGGCGAGCTTGCCCGCCACCGATGTCACCGCGCCGACATCACGCAGCCCCCGCAGCAACTCCTCACGATCGGCCCCGACCACCACAGCCCGGTGCTCGAACTTCGCGCGACCGGCCAGCGTCCACGCCACATCCACAGGACGCAACGACTCACGCTCGCCGAGGTACGCCTTGAGCTGATCGGCGTAAGCCGTCACCGCCTCGGGCGTCTTCCCCGACACCACCCACGCGACCGGCTGCACATCGTCAGCCACACGCACCGCCTCAACGCCCGGCGGCTCCTCCACGATCACATGGGCGTTCGTTCCCGTGAGGCCGAACGACGAGACACCGGCACGGCGCGGGCGCTCCTCGCCGCTCAGCCACCCGCGAGGCTCGGTGAGCAGTGCCACCGCACCGGCTGACCAGTCGACCTGCGCCGACGGTTCGTCCGCGTGCAACGTCTTCGGCAGCACGCCATGTCGCATGGCCAGGATCATCTTCATGACCCCGGCCACGCCCGCCGCGGCCTGGGTGTGTCCGATGTTGGACTTGATGGAGCCGAGCCACAGCGGCCGGCCCTCCGGCCGGTCCTGCCCGTAGGTGGCGAGCAACGCCTGGGCCTCGATGGGGTCGCCGAGAGTCGTCCCGGTCCCGTGTCCCTCCACCACGTCGACGTCGGCGGACGACAGGCCCGCCGCTGTCAGGGCCTGGCGGATCACGCGCTGCTGGGACGGGCCGTTCGGTGCGAAGAAGCCGTTGGACGCGCCGTCCTGGTTCACCGCCGTGCCCCGGATCACGGCGAGGACCGGGTGGCCGTTGCGCCGCGCGTCCGAGAGCCGTTCCACGACGAGGATTCCGGCGCCCTCGGCCCATCCCGTGCCGTCGGCGCCTGAGGCGTACGAACGGCACCGGCCGTCGGCGGACAGTCCTCGCTGACGGCTGAACTCGACCAGGATCTCGGGTGACGCCATGACCGCGACGCCGCCGGCCAGGGCAAGTGAGCACTCGCCGTGGCGCAGGGCCTGGACGGCGGAGTGGAGGGCGACGAGCGAGGAGGAGCACGCCGTGTCGACGGCGACGGCGGGGCCTTCGAGGCCCAGCGCGTAGGACACCCGGCCGGCGACGGCGCTGCCTCCGCTGGAGCTGCCGTAGCCGTAGTCGTGGTACATGACGCCCGTGAAGACGCCGGTGGCGCTGCCGCGCAGCGTGACGGGGTCGATCCCGGCCCGCTCGAACGCCTCCCAGGAGGTCTCCAGCAGCAACCGCTGCTGCGGGTCCATGGCCAGCGCCTCGTTCGGGCCGATGCCGAAGAACCCCGCGTCGAAGTCACCGGCCTCACGGAGGAATCCTCCGCCCTGCGCATAGCACTTGCCGGGCTTGCCGGGCTCGGGGTCGTAGAGGGACTCGTCCCAGCCGCGGTCGCCGGGCAGCGGTTCGATGGCCTCGCCGCCGGCCGCGAGCAGGCGCCACAGGTCCTCGGGCGAGGAAACGCCACCGGGGAAGCGGCAGGCCATGCCGACGACGGCGATCGGTTCGTCGGGCGTGCGGTGGGTCGTGGCGCCGGGGGTGGGAGCGTCGGCCGTGGTTCCGCCGAGGGTGGCGTCGAGGTGTGCGGCGACCGCGTCGGCCGTGGGGTGGTCGAAGACGAGGGTGGCGGGCAGGCGCAGGCCGGTGGCGGCGGCGAGCCTGTTGCGGAGTTCGACCGCGGTCAGGGAGTCGAAGCCCAGTTCGGAGAAGGCGCGGTCCGGTTCGACGGCCTGGGCGGACGCGTGGCCGAGCACGGCGGCGATCTCCGTGCGCACCAGGTCGAGCAGGGCGGCCACGCGTTCGTCGCCGGTGAGGCCCGCGAGGCGGTCCGCCCAGGCGGAGCCGGCGGCAGTGCGCACCGTGCGCGGCATGCGTACGATGCCGCGCAGCAGGGCCGGGACGTCGCCGTTCGCCCGGATGCCGGCGGCATGGACCTTGATGGGCACCAGGGTGGGCGGCCCCGGCAGCGCGGCGTCGAGCGCGTCCAGGCCCTCGGCCGCCGTGAGGGACGGGAATCCCTGCTGGGCCATCCGTTCCAGGTCGTCCTCGGTGAGGGCCGCGCCGAAGCCGGTGTCCAGGCCCCAGAGGCCGTAGGCCAGGGAAGTGGCGGGCAGGCCCGTGGCCGCGCGGTGTTCGGCGAGTGCGTCGAGGAACACGTTGGCCGCCGCGTAGCCGCCCTGGCCCGCCGCGAGGACCAGTCCGCCGGCGGAGGAGAACAGGACGAACGCCGACAGGGGCAGGTCGCGGGTGAGTTCGTGCAGGTGCCAGGCACCGTCGACCTTGGGACGCAGGACGGTTTCGAGCCGGTCCGGGTCGAGGGTCGTGACCAGACCGTTGTCGACGACACCGGCGGCGTGCACCACTGCGGTGAGCGGGTGTTCGGCGGGGATCGCGGCCAGGACGGCGGCCAGCGCGTCGCGGTCGGCCACGTCGCAGGCGGCTACGGTGACCTCGGCACCGAGCCCGGTCAGTTCGGCCGTGAGTTCGGCGGCGCCCGGGGTGTCGGCACCGCGTCGGCTGGTCAGGACGAGCCGTCCGGCCCCGTGCGCGGTGACCAGGTGGCGGGCGACCAGGGCCCCTATTCCGCCCGTGCCACCGGTGACCAGGACCGTGCCGTCCAGGCGTGCCGTCCGGGGCACCGGGTCGGCGGCGACGAGTCTCGGCACCAGCAACGCGCCTAGCCTGAGGGCGAGTTCGGGTTCGCCGCCGTCCAGGGCCGCGGGCAGGGCGGCACGGGACTCGACGGTCTCGTCCATGTCGGCGAGCACGAACCGGCCGGGGTTCTCCGCCTGCGCCGCTCGCACCAGGCCCCAGACGGGGGCGGTGGCGAGGTCGACCCGCTCGTCGTCGCGTGCGGTCACGGCCTGCCGGGTCAGGATCACCAGGCGGGAGGCGGTGAAGCGCTCGTCGGCCAGCCAGGCCTGGAGCGCGGCGAGGGCGGTGGCGGTGGCGGCCCGTACGGCCGTGGGGATGTCGCCGGTGCCCGGGTCCAGCGGCAGCAGGACGACGTCGGGCACGTCGGCGTCACCACCGGTGCCGACTGCTTCGGCCAGTGCGGTGAGGCCGGGGAACACCGGCAGGCCGGGAACGGGCGAGACAGGTCCGACGACAGCCCAGCGGGAGCGGTCGGACGGTACGGCGGCAGGAGCGCGGGCGGCGCAGTCGACGGGCTGCCAGCGGACCCGGTACGTCGTCGGGTTCCCGGCGCCCCGTACCCGGTCGAGCTGCTGCGCGGACACCGCTCGGGACACCAGCGACGCCACGGACAGTACGGCGCGTCCCGCGTCGTCGGCGATGTCCAGGGCGACGCTGTCGGGCCCGGCGGGCCGCATACGGACGCGCAGGCCGGTGGCGCCCGTGCCCGTGGCGTGCAGGGAGACACCGTTCCAGGAGAACGGGATCAGGGTGGCTCCCGAGCCGTCCAGGTCCTCCAGCAGCGAGGCGTGCAGGGCCGCGTCGAGCAGGGCCGGATGCACCGCGCAGCGCCGGGCGTCCCCGTGCGCGTCCTCGGGGAGCGTGATCTCGGCGAAGAGTTCGTCGCCGCGCTCCCAGGCCGCGCGAAGGCCCTGGAACACCGGGCCGTACCCGTAGCCCCGGCCGAGCAGCCGTTCGTACGCGCCGTCCGTGGGCCGTACGGCGGCGCCGGGCGGCGGCCAGGTGCCGAACGCGTCCGCCACGGGCGTCGTACCGGGGGCCAGCAGGCCCTCGGCGTGCAGGGTCCAGGCGGCCGTCGCGGCGTCCGCCGGGCGCTGCTCCGGGGCGGAGTACACGGCGACGGTACGGCGGCCGGACTCGTCCGGGCCGCCCGCCAGCACCCGGACGAGCAGACCGTCCTCGTCGGGCAGGACCAGGGGCCCGGTGAGCGTCAGTTCCTCGATCCGGTCGCAGTCGACCTCCCGGGCGGCGCGCAGCACCAGCTCGACCAGGCCGGTTCCGGGCAGCAGGACGTTCCCCAGTACGTCGTGGTCGCCCAGCCACGGCTGGTCCCGCACCGACAGCCGCCCGGTGAGCACCACGGCCCCGCTGTCGGGCACGGTGACGGCCGCACCGAGCAGTGGATGGTCGAGGGCGGTCACACCCAGACTCGCCGGATCACTGCCCAGGGCGTCGCCGAGCCAGGACTCGGCGAGATAGTCCGTCACGTCCAGCCAGTAGCGCTGCCGCTGGAAGGGATAGGTGGGGAGGCCGTCGAGGTGGCGTCCCGGGTGGAGGGCGGCGAAGTCGACATCCCTGCCCCGGGCGTGGAGGGCGCCGAGAGCCGTGAGGAAGGTGTGGGCCTCGGGTCGGTCCCGGCGCTGGCTCGCGACGGCATAGGTGTCGGCGGCGAGGGTGTCTTCCGCCATGGCCGCGAGGACGGTGTCCGGGCCCACCTCGAAGAAGGTGGTCGCGCCCTGCCCGGAGAGGGTGGTGAGGGCGTCGGCGAAGCGGACCGGCTCGCGGACCTGGCGGACCCAGTAGGCCGGGTCGCGCAGCTCGTCGGTGGCCGGCTCACCCGTAAGGGTCGAGATCAGGGGGATGCGGGGGGTGCCGTAGGCCAGTGGGGAGGCGACTTCGGCGAAGTCGGCCAGCATCGGCTCCATCAGCGGGGAGTGGAAGGCGTGACTGACACGCAGGCGCGTGACCTTGTACTCCTGCAGCCTCTCGATCGTCTCGATCAGCGCCTCCTCGGCGCCGGAGATCACCACGGAGCGCGGGCCGTTGACGGCCGCGACCTCCACTCCGTTCACAAGCGCTGCTCGTACATCGTCCTCGGCCGCACGGACGGAGGCCATCGCCCCGCCGCTGGGCAAAGCCTGCATCAACCGGGCTCGTGCAGCCACCAGTCGGGACGCGTCCGCCAAGGACAGGACTCCTGCCGCGTGTGCTGCGGCCAGCTCGCCGATGGAGTGCCCGGCCACGAAGTCCGGCCTCAGTCCCACAGACTCCAGCAGGCGGAACAGGGCGACCTCGACCGCGAAGAGGCCCGGCTGTGCCCAGCCCGTCCGCTGCACCAGGTCGGCGTCCTCACCCCACAGCACCTCACGCAGCGGCCGCTCGAGATGAGCGTCCAGTGCGGCGGTCACCTCGTCGAAGGCATCCGCGAACACCGGGAAGCGGGCGGCCAGTTCCCGGCCCATGCCCAGCCGCTGGGCACCCTGCCCCGTGAACAGGAAGGCCAGCTTGCCCGGCACCGGAGACACCGCGGCCGCGCCGGCCGCGCCGGCCACGCCGCGCAATGCGCGCAGCAGTTCCTCGCAGTCCGACCCCACGACCACGGCCCGGTGCTCGAACCGCGCCCGACCGGCCAGCGTCCGCGCCACGTCCACGGGACGAAGCGCCTTGCCGGCTCCTGACCCGGCCCCGGCCCCGGTCCCGGCTTCGGCCCCTGTCCCGGCCTCGGCCCCGGCTTCGGCTCCGGCCTCAGCTTCGGCTTCGGCTCCGGCCTCAGCTTCGGCTTCGGCTCCGGCTTCGGCTTCGGCTTCGGCTTCGGCTTCCGCCACATGGGCCCTCAGCTGGTCGGCGTACGCGGTCAGCGCCTGGGGTGTCTTCCCCGACAGCACCCACGCCACCGGCGCCACGTCGCCGGGTGCGGCGACCGCCTCGGCCGCGGGCGGCTGCTCCACGATCACGTGCGCGTTCGTCCCGCTGATACCGAACGACGACACCGCGGCCCGGCGTGGCCGGGCGCCGGTCTCGGGCCACCGACGGGCCTCCGTCAGCAGTTCCACGGCACCGGAGGACCAGTCCACCTGGTCCGACGGCTCGTCCACGTGCAGTGTGCGGGGCAGCGTGCCGTGCCGCATCGCAAGGACCATCTTCATGATGCCGGCGACGCCCGCGGCAGCCTGCGTGTGTCCCAGATTCGACTTGATGGAGCCGAGCCACAACGGCCTGCCCTCCGGCCGGTCCTGCCCGTACGTGGCCAGCAGCGCCTGCGCCTCGATGGGGTCGCCGAGCGTCGTTCCCGTGCCGTGGCCCTCCACCACGTCCACGTCCGCGGACGACAGCCCCGCAGCGGCCAACGCCTGCCGGACGACCCGCTGTTGCGAGGGACCGTTCGGGGCGAACAGTCCGTTGCTGGCGCCGTCGGAGTTGACCGCCGAGCCGCGTACCACCGCCAGCACCGGATGGCCGTTGCGCCGGGCGTCCGAGAGCCGTTCCACCAGGAGGACACCCGCTCCCTCCGCCCAGGCCGCACCGTCGGCGGAGGCGGCGTAGGAGCGGCAGCGGCCGTCGGGTGACAGTCCCTTCTGCCTGCTGAACTCGACGAACGCCTCGGGTGTCGCCATCACGGCGACGCCGCCGACGAGGGCGAGGGTGCACTCCCCCGCCCGCAGCGCCTGGCCGGCGGAGTGCAGGGCGACGAGAGAGGACGAGCAGGCGGTGTCGACCGTGACCGTCGGGCCTTCGAGACCGAGGGTGTAGGCGACCCGGCCGGAGGCGACGGCGCCGGTGTTCGCGTTGGCGGGGTAGTCGTGGTACATCATCCCGGCGAAGACGCCGGTCCGGCTTCCGTGCAGGGACGCGGGGTCGATGCCGGCCCGCTCGATCGCCTCCCAGGAGCACTCGAGCAGCAGCCGCTGCTGCGGGTCCATGAGCAGGGCCTCGTTGGGGCTGATACCGAAGAAGGCGGGGTCGAACTGGTCGGCCCGGTGCAGGAATCCGCCTTGGCGGACGTAGCTGGTCCCGGGGCGCTCGCCGGTGGGGTCGTACAACTCCTCTGTCCGCCAGCCGCGGTTGGCGGGAAACCCGGAGATCGCGTCGACCTCGTCGGCCACGAGGCGCCACAGGTCCTCGGGGGACGTGACGCCGCCCGGGTAGCGGCAGGCCATGCCGATGATCGCGATGGGCTCGGAGATCGCGGCGGTGAGCTTCGCGTTCTGTGCGCGCAGGAACTCGGCCTCCTTGAGCGAGCTGCGCAACGCGGCGACGAGCTTGTTGTCGGGGCCGGTCATCGGGGGTCTCCACTCATTCCGGACGAGTCGAAATCGTCGCGCCCGCCCAGGGCCATGTTGATCAGGGCGTCGGTGTCCATGTCGTCGATCGAGCCGACCTCCCCATCGGTGGGGGCGAGTGTGTCCGGGGCGGCTCCGCCGAGTTCCAGCAGGCGTTCCAGGAGCCCCGCGTCCCGCAGCCGGCCGATCGGTATGGCGTGCAGTACGTCCCTGATCCGGCGCTCCGTGTCGGGCTCGCCGTCGTCCGTGTCGGGGGCCAGGTGCACGGTGAGTTCGGCGGCGAGGGCGGCGGCGTTCGGGTGGTCGAAGACGAGGGTGGGCGGCAGGCGCAGGCCGGTGGCGGCGTTGAGCAGGTTGCGGAACTCGACCGCGCTGAGCGAGTCGAAGCCCAGCTCCTTGAAGGGGCGGGAGGCCGGGACGTCCTCGGGTCCTGAGTGGCCGAGGATGGCGGCCGCGTGCGTCCTGACGACTTCGAGCAGTTCGGGCTCCCACTCGTCGGCCGAAAGGTCCGCCAGACGGCGCCGCAGTGCGTCGGCCGTGTCCGTCGCGGCCGGTCGCGCCGCCGGGCGTCGTACGAGCGTGCCGAACAGCGGCGGCAGTTCGGCCTGCGCCGCCAGGGACGTGAGGTCGAGGCGGATCGGGACGAGGGCCGGTGCGTCGGTGCCGAGCGCCGCGTCGAGGAGTGCGAGGCCGTCCGTCTCGGACAGCGGCCGCACTCCGGTACGGGACATACGGCGGCGATCGCCGTCCACCAGGTCGGCGGCCATGCCGTCGGCGCCGTCCCACAGGCCCCAGGCCAGGGAGTGTGCCGGCATGCCGAGGGTCTGCCGGTGGGCCGCGAGCGCGTCGAGGAAGGCGTTGGCGGCGGCGTAACTACCCTGACCGGGGCTGCCGAAGACACCTGCGGCCGACGAGAACAGCACGAACGCCGAGAGCTTGGCCGACTCGGTGAGTTCGTGCAGGTTGAGAGCGGCGTCGACCTTGGGGCGGAGTACGGCGTCGACCCGTTCGGGGCTGAGCGAGCCGATCACGCCGTCGTCCAGCACACCGGCCGCGTGCACCACCCCGGTCAGCGGGTGGTCGACGGGTACCGCCGCCAGAACACCGGCGAGAGCGTCCCGGTCGGCGACGTCACACGCCGCCACGTCGACGTGCGCGCCCAACGCGTCCAGTTCCGCGACCAGTTCGGCGCAGCCCGCGGCGGCGGGACCGCGCCTGCCGAGGAGCAGCAGCCGCCGTACGCCGTGTGCGGTCACCAGGTGGCGGGCCACCAGCCTGCCGAGCATGCCGGTGGCGCCGGTCAGCAGCACCGTGCCTCCGGGGTCGAAGGCCGGCAGCCGGTCGGTGACGGCGGGGGTGAGGGCAGGGGCGTCGGCGGAGGTGCCGACGGGAACGGTGGTGGGGGCGGTGGCGCGCGGTCCGGAGGGCCTGGTCAGTCGGGCCACCCGGACTTCGCCGCCGTGTACGGCCACTTGGGGCTCGCCGGTGGCCAGAGCCGTCCCGAGCGCGTCGAAGTCGTCGAGGTCGGCCAGCACGATGCGACCGGGGTTCTCCGACTGGGCCGAACGCACCAGGCCCCACACCGCCGCACCGGCAAGGTCCGTCACCGCGTCGACGGCGACCGCGTTCCTGGTGACCACCACCAGCGTGGAACGGGCGTACCGCTCGTCCGCGAGCCAGCTCTGCAGGACGCCGAGGACGCGGTTGACCTCCCGGTGCACGGCGTCGCTGTCCTGACCCGCTTCGGTGACGCTCTCCAGCACGACCGTCTCCGGCACGGCGCCGTCCGAGTCGAGCTGGTGCCAGTGCTCCCAGGTCGACGGCACCGGAACCGGAGTCGGTACGGGCGTCCAGGTGAGTTCGAACAGCGCCTCCCGCCCCACGGCACCGGCGGTGGCGAGCGCGGCCGTGTCGACCTCGCGCAGCACCAGCGACTCGACGGAGGCGACCGGCCGGCCCGCACCGTCACTGATCTCCAGCGCGACTCCGCCCTCGGGCGCCGGGGACAGCCGTACCCGCAGCCGGGTGGCGCCCGGCGCGGACACCGTGACACGCGTCCAGGTGAACGGAAGCCGAGCCGCTTCGGGTTCACCCGTACGCAGTCCGACGGCCTGGAGCCCCGCGTCCAGCAGAGCGGGGTGCAGCCGGAAGCCCTCACCCAGCGGCACCGTGGGCGGCAGGGCCACCTCGGCGTACACGTCGTCGCCGTGCCGCCACACCGCGGTCAGCCCCTGGAAGGTGGCGCCGTACGACAGTCCTTCGGCGGCCAGACGGTCGTAGCGGCCCGTGAGATCGACCGGGACGGCGTCGTGCGGCGGCCACACCGAGGATACGGCGGCGGGAGCGGTGGCGGACGTCGGGACGAGTGCGGCTGCCCGTACGGCGCCGACGGCGTGCCGGACCCATGGACGGCCCGGCTCGTCGCCGCGCGAGTGGACGCTGACGGGGCGGACACCCGAGCCGTCCGGTGCCCCGACGAGCACTTGGACGGCGACACCGCCGTGCTCCGGTATCACCAGCGGCGATTCGAGCACCAATTCGTCGAGCAGGTCGCAGCCGCTCTCCTCGGCCGCGGTGATCGCCAACTCCAGGAACCCGGTGCCCGGGAAGAGGATCGAGCCGCCCACGACGTGATCGGCCAGCCAGGGCTGCGTCCGCGCCGACAGGCGGCCGGTCAGCATCACCATGTCCGAATCGGCCACGGTCACCGCCGCGCCGAGCAGGGGATGAACGGCCCGGGTCAGCCCGATGGACTCGGGGTCACCGCCGCCCTTCGCGCCTCCACCGGCCCAGTACAGGCGGCGTTGGAAGGGGTAGGTGGGGAGGTCGTCGAGGTGTCGTCCGGGGGTGTGGAGGGCGGTGAAGTCGACGTCGGTGCCGGTGGTGTGGAGGGTGCCGAGGGCGGTGAGGAGGGTGTGGGGCTCGGGGCGGTCTCGGCGTTGGGTGGCAGTGATGTGGGTGGTGTCGGCGGGGAGGGTGTCCTCGGCCATGGCGGCCAGGACGGTGTCGGGGCCGAGTTCGAGGAACTTGGTCGCACCCTGTGCGGCGAGGGTGGTGAGGGCGTCGGCGAAGCGGACCGGTTCGCGGACCTGGCGGACCCAGTAGGCGGGGTCGCGGAGATCGTCGGTGGCCGGCTCGCCGGTGAGGGTCGAGACCAGTGGGATACGCGGGGTGTTGTAGGAGAGCTGGGAGGCGACCTCGGCGAAGTCGGCCAACATGGGTTCCATCAGCGGGGAGTGGAAGGCGTGGGAGACGCGGAGCCGGGTGACTTTGTGGTCCTGCAGCCTCTCGATCGTCTCCGTGACCGCGTCCTCGGCGCCGGAGACGACGACGGAGCGTGGCCCGTTGACCGCCGCGATCTCGACGCCGTCCGTGAGGGCTGCCCGTACTACGGATTCCTCGGCCCGGACGGACGCCATCGCACCACCCGCGGGCAGCGCCTGCATCAACCGAGCACGCGCCGCGACCAGACGAGCCGCATCCGATAGCGACAGAACCCCCGCCACATGCGCAGCGGCCAGCTCGCCGATGGAGTGCCCGGCCACGAAGTCCGGCCTCAGCCCCGCCGACTCCAGCAACCGGAACAGGGCAACCTCTACCGCGAACAGACCCGGCTGCGCCCAGCCCGTCCGCTGCACCAGGTCCGCATCCTCACCCCACACGACCTCACGCAACGGGCGCTCGAGATGAACGTCCAGCGCCGCGACCACCTCATCGAAGGCCGAAGCGAACACCGGGAACCGAGCCGCCAGTTCACGGCCCATCCCGAGCCGCTGAGCCCCCTGCCCCGTGAACAGAAAGGCCAGCTTGCCGCCCACCCGGGACACCGTGCCCAAGCTCGCCAGCCCGCGCAGCAGTTCCTCCCGGTCCGCGCCCACGACCACGGCCCGGTGCTCGAACTGCCCGCGTCCGGCGAGGGTTCGGGCCACGTCCGCCGGGTGCGGCGACTCGTTCCCGGTGACGTACGACTTGAGCTGATCGGCGTAGGCCGTCAGCGCCTCGGGGGTCTTCGCCGACACCGCCCAGGCCACCGGAGCGACCGACTCCGACCCCGCATCGCCATCGGACACGACGACCGCGTCCGCCGGCGGCTCCTCCACGATCACATGCGCGTTCGTCCCGCTCAGTCCGAACGAGGACACCGCAGCGCGGCGAGGGCGCCCGGCAGCCGTGGACCATTCCCGGCTCTCGGTCAGCAGCTCGACCGCTCCGGCGGACCAGTCCACCTGCGCCGAGGGCTCGTCGACGTGCAGCGTGCGCGGCAGCGTGCCGTGCCGCATCGCCAGGACCATCTTCATGATTCCCGCGGCACCGGCCGCAGCCTGCGTGTGACCGATGTTCGACTTGATGGAGCCGAGCAGGACGGGCTTGTCGAGCGGCCGGCCCCGCCCGTACGTCGCCAGGAGCGCCTGGGCCTCGATGGGGTCACCGAGGACCGTGCCCGTCCCGTGCCCTTCCACCGCGTCCACGTCCGCGGACGACAGTCCGGCGGCGGCAAGCGCCTGCTCGATCACCCGCTCCTGCGCGGGCCCGTTCGGCGCGGTGAGCCCGTTCGACGCGCCGTCCTGGTTCACCGCCGAGCCTCGGACCACCGCCAGCACCGGATGCCCCAGACGCCGGGCGTCCGACAACCGCTCCACCAGCAGAACGCCGGCGCCTTCGGAGAACCCGGTCCCGTCCGCCGTGGCGGCGAACGAGCGGCAGCGGCCGTCCGGTGAGAGACCCCGCTGCCTGCTGAACTCGACGAAGACCTCGGGTGTGGCCATGACCGTCACGCCACCCGCGAGCGCGAGCGTGCACTCGCCGTTGCGCAGGGCCTGGGCCGCCAGATGCAGAGCCACCAGGGAGGACGAGCATGCCGTGTCCACAGTGACCGCCGGGCCCTCCAGGCCGAACGTGTACGCAACCCGGCCCGAGGCGATGGAGCCGGTGTTGCTGTTGTCCTGATAGTCGTGGTACATGACGCCCGCGAAGACGCCGGTGGCGCTGCCGCGCAGCGTGACGGGGTCGATCCCCGCCCGCTCGAACGCCTCCCACGAGGTCTCCAACAACAACCGCTGCTGCGGGTCCATCGCCAGCGCCTCGTTCGGGCTGATGCCGAAGAAGCCGGCGTCGAACTCCCCCGCCTCATGCAGGAATCCGCCCGATCGGGCATAGCTGCGTCCTGCCGTACCCGGCTCGGGGTCGTAGACGCTGTCCACGTCCCAGCCCCGGTTCGCCGGGAAGTCCGACACCGCGTCCCCCCCGGAGTCCACCAGCCGCCACAGTTCCTCCGGCGAGGACACCCCGCCCGGGAAACGGCAGGCCATCCCCACGATGACCACCGGCTCGTCGTCGACCCCGGCGGCCGGCGCGGGAGCGGCCGCCGACGGACGGGTGCCGTCGTCGAACAGGAGCCTGTCCAGGTGGCCGGCGACCGCGGTGGCCGTCGGGTGGTCGAACACCAGCGTCGCGGGCAGCCGCAGACCGGTCACGGCGTTCAGGCGATTGCGCAGTTCCACGGCGGACAGGGAGTCGAAGCCCAGATCCTTGAAGGCCTGGTCGGCCGCCACGGAGTCAGCCGACGGGTGCCCGAGCACCCGCGCCACCTCGGTCCGCACGAGGCGGAGGAGTTCCCGGTCCCGCTCCTCGGCGGGACGACCGGCGAGGGCGGCGTGCAGGGAGCCGTCGCCTGGGGCGTTGCCTGCGGCCCGGCGAGCCGGGGGTACCAGCCCGCGCAGCATCGAGGAGAGCGGCCCGGATGCGGCGTCGGCGGCGCGTAGCGCGGGAAGGTCCAGCCGGACGAGGACCCGCAGGGCTTCGTCCGCGGTCAGGGCGGAGTCGAAGAGCGAAAGGCCCTGCCCCGTCGTCATCGGAGGGAATCCGTTGCGCCCCAGGCGACGCAGTTCCGCTTGGCCGAGGCGCTCGCCCATGCCCCCCGCGGCCCACAGTCCCCAGGCCAGCGACACCGCCGGGAGGCCCGCTGCCCGACGGTGGGCGGCGAGGGCGTCGAGGAACGTGTTGGCGGCGGCGTAGTTGCCCTGGCCCGGTGCGCCGAACACGCCGGCCGACGAGGAGAACAGGACGAACGCGGCGAGCGGTTGGTCCAGGGTGAGTTCATGGAGGTGCCAGGCGGCGTCCGCCTTCGCTCGCAGTACCGCGTCCAGCCGCTCCGGGCTCAGCGACGCCACCACACCGTCGTCCAACGCCCCGGCCGTGTGCACCACACCGGTCAACGGATGCTCAGCAGGAACGCCGGCCAACACCATGGCCAGTGCATCGCGGTCCGACACGTCACAGGCCGCCACCACCACCTCGGCACCGAGACCCTCCAGCTCGGCCGCCAACTCCCCCGCACCCGGCGCCTGTGCGCCTCGGCGACTCACCAACACCATTCGCCGCACACCGTGTTCCCTCACCAAATGCCGCGCCACCAGCCCACCCAGACCACCGGTACCACCGGTGACCAGCACCGTGCCCGCGGGGTTCAGAGTGGAGGCCTCGCCGTGCGCGGCCGTCACTCGCGCCAGACGTGGGACGCGCGCTTCCCCGTCGCGCAGGACGATCTCGGGCTCGCCGGAGGCCACTCCTGCCGCCAGCGCGGCGGCCGATGCCTGGCTGCCGTCCGTGTCCACCAGGGCGAACCGGCCGGGGTGCTCGGCCTGCGCCGACCGCAGCAGGCCGTACAGCGGGGCCGCGGCGAGGTCGACCGGGCCGTGACCGTCGGGTACGGCGTTCGATGTCACGAAGACCAGGCGGGTGTCGCCGAGCCGCTCCAGCGCCAGCCACTCCTGGAGGAGCCCCAGCACCCGGCTCGTGGCACTGCGGACCTCCGTGAGCACGTCACCGCCGCCCACGGATACGGCCCCGCAGTGGACCACCACCCGGTCGGGGAGCCCCGTCCCCTCGTCGGCCGCCATGGCGAGCGCGGAGAGCTCCGGGAAGGACGTGGCACCGTCCAGGCCCGCCGGGGAGTCGCTGCCGAGCACCGCCACGGAGGCCGCGCCGGAGGGCTTCGGGAGCGGGGTCCACTCCACCCGGTAGCTCGCGTCCTGGTGCGCCGCACGCTCCCGGAGCTGGTCGGCCGAGACAGGGCGGGACACCAGCGAGCCCACCGTGAGCACCGGGTTGCCGCGCAGATCGGTGGCAGTGACGCTCAGGGCGTCTCCGGCCAGGGCGTCGCCCCCGGCCGGTGCGATCCGCACCCGCACGGCGGTGGCGCCCATCGCGTGGCAGGCCACCTCGGTCCAGGCGAACGGGAGCATCGCGCCCTCGTCCGTGCGGGACGCGGTCCTCGCGGCCAGCAGCGGGGCGTGCAGGCAGGCGTCGAGGAGCGCGGGGTGCAGGCCGTAGCGGTCCGCCTCGGCGTCCACCGGCTCCGGCAGGACGACCTCGGCGTAGAGCTCTTCGCCCCGCCGCCAGACCTTGCGAAGCCCCTGGAACGAGCTGCCGTAGGCGTAGCCCTCGTCGAGCAGCCGTCGGTAGAAGCCGTCCGTGGGCAGCTCCTCGGCGTCGGCGGGCGGCCAGTCGGCACCGTCGACGGACGGTTCGGGGCCGGCGGCGGTCAGCAGGCCCTCGGCGTGCAGGGTCCAGGGCGTGTCCTCCGCGGTCGCCGAGTGGACGCCGACCGTGCGGGAGCCGGACTCGTCGGCCCCGCCCACGACGACCCGCAGCATCACCGTGCCGGCGTCGGGCAGGACGAGCGGCGCGTGGAGGGTCAGTTCCCCGAGCAGCGGGCACCCCACCTGATCGCCCGCGTGCAGCGCCAACTCGACGAGCGCTGCGCCCGGGAGCAGCACCACCCCCATCACCGCGTGGTCCGCCGGCCAGGAGTGTGTGGTCCCCGAGATCCGCCCGGTGAGGACGAACTCGCCCGAGGCCGAACCCGGCAGCGCCACAGCCGCGCCCAACAGGGGATGGTTGAGCGGCCGCAGACCCGCCGACACCACGTCCCCGCCGCTCGCCCCCGCCCAGGCGTTGGACCAGTACTCCTGGGTGTCGGCCCAGTAGCGCGCACGCTGGAAGGCGTAGGTGGGAAGGCCGTCGACATGCCGTCCGTGGGCGTGGAGGGCGGTGAAGTCCACGTCGGTGCCCCGTACGTGCAGTTCACCGAGCGCGGTCAGCAGCGCGTACGACTCCTCCCGGTCGCGGCGCTGACTGGCCACGGCGTACGCCTCGACCGGGAGGGAGTCCTCCGCCATGGCCGCCAGCACGGCGTCCGGGCCGACCTCGAAGAACTTGGTCGCGCCCTGTGCACAGAGGCTGGCGAGGGCGTCGGCGAAGCGGACCGGCTGCCGGACCTGGCGGACCCAGTAGCCGGGGTCGCGCAGTTCGTCGGCCGCCGGTTCGCCGGTCAGCGTCGAGACCAACGGGATGCGCGGCACGTCGTACGACAACTGGGCCGCCTCCTCGGCGAAGTCGGCCAGCATCGGCTCCATCAGCGGGGAGTGGAACGCGTGGCTGACACGAAGACGCGTGACCTTGTGGTCATGGAGACGCTCGATCGTCTCCGTCAGCGCGTCCTCGGCGCCCGAGATGACGACGGACCTCAGGCCGTTGACCGCCGCGATCCCGACACCGTCAGCCAACGCCGCCCGCACCACGGACTCTTCGGCCCGAATGGATGCCATCGCCCCACCGGCGGGCAGCGCCTGCATCAACCGCGCACGAGCCGCGACCAGCCGAGCCGCGTCCGGCAGCGACAGAACGCCCGCCACGTGCGCTGCGGCCAGTTCACCGATGGAGTGCCCGGCCACGAAGTCCGGCTTCAGACCCGCCGACTCCAGCAGCCGGAAGAGCGCGACCTCGACGGCGAACAGGCCCGGCTGCGCCCAGCCCGTCCGCTGCACCAGGTCCGCGTCCTCACCCCACAGCACCTCGCGCAGCGGCCGCTCAAGGTGAACGTCCAGGGCCGCGACCACCTCGTCGAAGGCCGACGCGAACACCGGGAAACGAGCCGCCAGTTCACGACCCATGCCCAGCCGCTGCGCCCCTTGTCCCGTGAACAGGAACGCCGACTTGCCCGCCACGGTGGACACCGCGTCCACACCGGCCAGCCCGCGCAGCAGTTCCTCCCGGTCAGCGCCGACGACCACGGCCCGGTGCCCGAACTGCCGCCGGGCGGCCAGCGTCCACGCCACGTCCACCGGACTCGGCGACTCCCGGTCGGCGAGGTAGGACCTGAGCTGATCGGCGTAGGCCGTCAGCGCCTCGGGCGTCTTCCCCGACACCGTCCACGCCACCGGCCGTACTTCGTGCGTGCCGGGCGCCGGCTCGACGGCAGCCGGCTCCTCCAGGATCACGTGCGCGTTCGTCCCGCTGATCCCGAACGACGACACGCCGGCCCGGCGCGGGCGGCCCTCCGCCGCCGCCCATTCCCGGGCTTCGCTCAGCAGTCGCACCGCCCCGGCGGACCAGTCCACCCGCGCCGACGGCTCGTCCACGTGCAGGGAGCGCGGCAGCACGCCGTGCCGCATGGCCAGGATCATCTTCATGATCCCGGCGACTCCCGCCGCGGCCTGGGTGTGTCCGATGTTCGACTTGACGGAGCCCAGCCACAACGGGCGTCCCTCGGGGCGGTCCTGCCCGTACGCGGCCAGCAGCGCCTGCGCCTCGATGGGGTCGCCCAGGACCGTCCCGGTGCCGTGTCCCTCCACCGCGTCGACGTCCGCGGACGACAGACCCGCCGCCGCGAGCGCCTGCCGGATGACCCGTTGCTGCGAAGGGCCGTTCGGCGCGGTGAAGCCGTTCGAGGCGCCGTCCTGGTTCACGGCCGAGCCCCGTACCACCGCCAGCACCGGGTGGCCGAGACGACGTGCGTCGGACAGCCGCTCGACCAGCAGCAGGCCGGCGCCTTCGGAGATTCCGGTGCCGTCGGCCGCTTCCGCGTAGGGCTTGCAGCGGCCGTCGTGGGAGAGGGCGCGCTGTCTGCTGAACTCGACGAAGATCTCGGGGGTGGCCATGACGCTGGCGCCGCCGACCAGGGCGAGCGTGCACTCGCCGGAGCGCAGGGCGCGCGCCGCGAGGTGCAGGGCCACCAGGGAGGACGAGCAGGCCGTGTCGACGGTGACCGCCGGGCCCTCCAGACCGAAGGTGTACGCCACCCGGCCGGACGCGTTGGCGCCGGTGCCGCTGTTGCCGGCGTAGTCGTGGTACATCAGGCCGGCGAAGACGCCGGTGGCGCTGCCGCGCAGGGTGGCCGGGTCGATGCCGGCGCGCTCGAACGCCTCCCACGCACACTCCAGGAGCAGGCGCTGCTGGGGGTCCATGGCCAGGGCTTCATTGGGGCTGATGCCGAAGAAGGCGGGGTCGAAGTCGGCGGCGTCGTAGAGGAATCCGCCCTGGCGGGTGTAGCTGCTGCCGGGGCGCTCGGCGGTGGGGTCGTGGAGTTCGTCGACGTTCCAGCCGCGGTCGGCGGGGAATTCGGAGACGGCGTCCACTCCGTCTGAGACGAGCCGCCACAGGTCCTCGGGGGAGCCGACGCCGCCGGGGAAGCGGCAGCTCATGGCCACCACGGCGACGGGCTCGGTGTCCGGGACCGCCACGGCGCCGGACGTCCCCCAGGCCCCGGTCGTCACCCCGGTCGCCCCGGTCGTGCCGGCGAGCTCGCCGAGCAGGAAGCGGGCCAGGGCGCCGGGGGACGGGTAGTCGAACGCGAGGGTCACCGGCAGTCGCAGGCCGAGTGTGCGGCCCAGGCGGTTGCGGAACTCGACGGCGGTCAGCGAGTCGAACCCCATGTCGCGGAAGGCGCGGTCGGGGTCGATGTCGGA
This sequence comes from Streptomyces sp. WI03-4A, assembly GCF_033792105.1. Taxonomy (NCBI): domain Bacteria; kingdom Bacillati; phylum Actinomycetota; class Actinomycetes; order Kitasatosporales; family Streptomycetaceae; genus Streptomyces; species Streptomyces sp. WI03-4A. The sequence continues at coordinate 197,201 of NZ_JARAUO010000007.1, read as the reverse complement.
GGCGCCGGCGAAGCCGAGAACGACCGCGGCGCGGTCCAGGACGAGGTCGAGCAGGGCCTGTTCCCGGTCGGCGTCGGGGAGCCCGGTGAGGAAGTCGGTGGCCGAGTCCGGGGTGGGCAGTGCGGCGGCGGTTCGGCGGGTGCCGGGCACGAGGCCGCGGAAGAGGGTGGGGACGTCGGGCTGTCCACGCAGCGCGGCCAGGTCGAAGCGGGCGGGAAGCAGGACGGGTTCGCGGCGGGCCAGGGCGGCGTCGAACAGTGCCGTCCCTTCCTCGTCGGACAGGCCGATCATGCCACTGCGGGTGATGCGGGCGCGGTCGTCCGCGCCGAGGCCGCCGGTCATTCCGCTGCCCTGTGCCCAGAATCCCCAGGCCAGCGACTGCGCGGGGCGGCCCTGCGCGCGGCGGTGGGTGGCGAGGCCGTCGAGGAAGGCGTTGGCGGCCGCGTAGTTGCCCTGTCCGGGTGAGCCGAGGGTGCCGGCCGCGCCGGAGAACAGGACGAACAGGTCGACGTCGCCGCCCAGGTCGTGCAGGTTGAGGGCCGCGTCGGCCTTGGGCCGGAGTACGGCGTCCAGGTGCTGCGGGGTGAGGGTGGTGAGGGTGCCGTCGGCGAGGACGCCGGCCGCGTGGACGATGCCGCGCAGTGGCCGGTCGGCGGGTACGGCGGCGAGTGCCTGAGCCAGGGCGTCGCGGTCGGCGGCGTCGCAGGCGGCGAACGTGACGGTGTGGGCGCCCAGTTCGACGAGTCGTTCGCGCAGTGCGTCGGCGCCGGGTGTGTCGGCTCCGCGGCGGCCCAGGAGCAGCAGGTGCCGTACGCCGTGCCGGGTGACCAGGTGCCGGGCGAGGAGTCCGCCGAGAGTGCCCGCTCCCCCGGTGATGAGGACGGTGGTGTCCGGGGCGAACGGAATGACGGTGGCCTCGGTGTCCTCGTCGTCGGTACGGGCCGCGGCGGGGACCCGGGCGAGCCGGGCCCCGTGGAACTGGGCGTCGCGGAAGATCAGTTGGGGTTCGCCGGAGGCGACGATGGCCGGCAGCCGGTCGGCGAGAGGTCCGTCCGCGTCGGCCAGCACGATCCGGCCGGGGTGTTCCGACTGTGCGGAGCGCACGAGGCCCCACACGGCGGCCCCGGCGAGGTCGGTGACGTCCTCGCCGTCCAGGGCGACCGCGCCCCGGGTGTGCACGAGGAGCGTCGAGTCGGCGAAGCGGTCGTCGGTCAGCCAGGTCTGGAGTGCGGTGAGGACACGGTGGGTGGCGGCGTGCACCGCGGACCGGTCGGTGCCGGGTTCGACCGCCAGGGTGATGACGTGCGGTGTCTCCGGGCCGGCCGCCTCGTCGCGGATCGCCTCGCTGCGGGCTACCTCGTCACGGATCGCCTCGCCCCGGCTCACCTCGTCCCACGCTGCCGCGGTGACGGGCTCGCCCGGCCCGACGGTCACCGGTGTCCACGAGGGCCGGTACAGCGCGTCGTGGACGGGTCGCGTGCCGTCGGTCCACTCGTCCGGTGCCGGCCGCAGGACGACCGAGTCGAGCGAGACGACCGGGGCGCCGGTCGGGTCGGCGGCCTCCAGCGCGACCTCGCCCTCACGGAGCGCGGTGAGCCGGACCCGCAGGTGCGAGGCTCCGGAGGCGTGCAGGGTGAGGCCGGAGAACGCGAACGGCAGCAGGGCGCGCTCGGCGACGGCGCCGGTCAGGGCACAGGCGTGCAGGGCGGCGTCCAGCAGGGCCGGGTGCAGGCCGAAGGCGCGGTCCTGGTCGTCGGCGTCCTGGCCGGCGTCGGGCAGTCCGTCGGAGACGGCGTCGGGCAGTCGTACCTCGGCGTACACGTCGTCGCCGGCGCGCCAGACGGCGCGCAGTCCCTGGAAGACGGGGCCGTAGCTCAGTCCGGTCTCGGCGAGTGCGGGGTAGAAGCCGTCGAGGTCGACGGGGGTCGCCCCGGCGGGCGGCCACTGGGTGCGGGTGCCGGGGGCGGTGGCCGGTCCGGGGGCGAGCAGGCCGGTGGCGTGGCGGGTCCAGGGTTCGTGTTCGGGGGCGTCCTCGGCCCGCGCGTAGACGTGCAGGGGGCGTGCCCCGTCCTGGTCGGGGCCGCCCACGACGACGTGCAGCTGGGTGCCGCTCGCGTCGTTGAGGAGGAGGGGTGCCTCGACGGTCAGTTCGGCCAGGACGGGGCAGCCGGTCTCGTCGCCTGCGCGTACGGCCAGTTCCACGAAGCCGGTGCCGGGGAACACGGCCGTGCCGAGCACGGTGTGGTCGGCGAGCCACGGCTGGGCGGCCGTGGACAGCCTGCCGGTGAGGATCACGCCGTCCGACGCGGGGGTGGCGACGACGGCGCCGAGCAGGGGGTGGCGCGCGGCGCGCTGGCCGGCGCCGGTGACGTCGCCGCCGGTGCCGGTGGTGGCGTCCAGCCAGTACCGGGTGTGCCGGAAGGGGTAGGTGGGCAGGCCCGTGCGGCGGCCGCCGAGGCAGGCGCGGGACCAGTCGACCGCGACACCGTGCACATGGGCCTCGGCGAGCGAGGACAGGAAGCGGTCGGGGCCGCCGTCGTCGCGGCGCAGGGTGCCGGTGACGGTAGCGAGCGCTCCGGCATCGACGAAGGTCTCCTCCATGGCGAGCTTGAGCACGGGGTGGGCGCTGGTCTCGACGAAGACGTCGAAGCCCGTCTCGGCCAGGGCGCGGGCGGTGTCGGCGAAGCGGACCGTCTGCCGCAGGTTGCGGTACCAGTACTCGGCGTCGAGTGCGGTGGTGTCGAGGAGTCCGCCGGTCACCGTGGAGTGGAAGGGCACCTCCGCGCTGCGGGGCCGGATCGGCGCGAGGAGTTCCAGGAGCCGGTCGCGGATGCCTTCGACGTAGTGGGAGTGCGAGGCGTAGTCGACCGGGATCACGCGGGCGCGGACGCCGGAGTCGGTGAGGTCGGCGCGCAGGCGCTCCAGTGCGTCGGGCTCACCGCAGACGACGACCGAGCCGGGGCCGTTGACCGCGGCGAGGGAGAGGCCGCCGAGGTCGCGGATGCGGGCTTCGGCGGCCTCGGCGGACAGGGCCACCGACATCATTCCGCCCAGTCCGGCCAGTCGCTCGGCGATGAGGCGGCTGCGCAGGGCGACCACGCGGGCGCCGTCCTCGAGGGTCAGGCCGCCGGCCACGCAGGCCGCGGCGATCTCGCCCTGTGAGTGGCCGATCACGGCGGCCGGCTCGACGCCGTGTGCGCGCCAGAGGTGCGCGAGGGAGACCATGACGGCCCACAGCGCGGGCTGCACCACGTCGACGGCGTCGAGCGTGGGCGCGTCCGGGGCGCCGCGCAGGACGTCGAGCAGATCCCAGTCGACGAAGGGGCGCAGTGCTTCGGCGCATTCGGTCACGCGCCGCGCGAACTCCTGGGACGAGTCCAGCAGTTCTACGGCCATGCCGGCCCACTGGGAGCCCTGGCCGGGAAAGACGAAGGCTGTCTGCGAGCCGGTGCGTGCGGTGCCCTGTACGACGTTCGCCGCTTCCCGGTGTTCGGCGAGTGCGGTGAGTCCGGCGACCAGTTCGGCGGTGGTCGCGCCGATCACGACGGCACGGTGGCCGAGCGTCGCGCGCGTCGCGGTCAGCGAGTACGCGATGTCGGCGGGATCGGCGGGATCGGCGGAATCGGTCTCCTGACCGGTCACGAAGTCGGCCAGCCGTGCCGCCGTCGCGGCGAGCGCGTCGTCGTCGTTCGCGGAGAGCGGCCACGCGTGGGCGGCGGGCGCGGTGTGTACGGTGCGCGGCGGGGCGAGCGAGGTGCCCTGCGCCTCGGCTTCGAGGATGACGTGGGCGTTGGTGCCGCTCACTCCGAACGAGGAGACGGCCGCGCGCCGGGGGTGTTCGCGGTCCGGCCACGGCTGGGCGTCCGTCAGCAGCCGGACCGCGCCGGACGTCCAGTCGACCTTGCTGGACGGCTCCGTCACGTGCAGGGTGCGGGGCAGCACGCCGTGCCGCAGGGCCATGACCATCTTGATGACGCCGCCGACCCCGGCGGCGGCCTGGGCGTGTCCGAAGTTCGACTTCAACGAGCCCAGCCAGAGTGGCTGTTCGGGTGTCCGGCCCTGGCCGTAGGTGGCCAGCAGGGCCTGCGCCTCGATGGGGTCGCCCAGGGTGGTGCCGGTGCCGTGGCCCTCGACCGCGTCGACCTGCCCGGCGGGCAGTCGCGCGTCGTCGAGGGCCTGGCGGATGACGCGCTGCTGGGCCGGTCCGCTGGGGGCGGTGAGGCCGTTGCTCGCGCCGTCCTGGTTGACGGCGCTGCCGCGGATCACGGCGAGTACGTCGTGGCCGTTGCGCCGCGCGTCGCAGAGCCGTTCCAGCAGCAGTACGCCGGCGCCCTCCGCCCAGCCGGTGCCGTCGGCGGTGTCGGAGTACGCCTTGCAGCGGCCGTCCGGGGCCAGCCCGCGCTGCCGGCTGAAGGCCACGAACGGCGCGGGTGTGCACATCACCATCACGCCGCCGGCCAGCGCCATCGTGCACTCGCGGCGGCGCAGTGCCTGTACGGCGAGGTGCAGGGCCACGAGTGAGGAGGAGCAGGCGGTGTCGACGGTCAGGGTGGGGCCCTCCAGGCCGAGGGTGTAGGCGACGCGGCCCGAGATGACCGCTGAGGCGGCCGCGGTGCCGAGGTACGCCTCGGCCGCGTCGGGGGCGGCGTTGAGGAGGTCGCCGTAGTCCTGGTAGCCGGATCCGGTGAAGACGCCGATCGGCTCGCCGCGTACGGCGTCGGGGGCGATGCCGGCCCGTTCGAGCACTTCCCAGGACACCTCCAGCATGAGCCGCTGCTGCGGGTCCATGACGACGGCTTCGCGCGGGGAGATGCCGAACAGGCCGGCGTCGAAGCCGATGGCGTCGTAGAGGAATCCGCCCTCGGCGACGTAGCTCGTGCCCTGCCGGTCGGCCTCGGTCGACAGCAGCCGGTCCAGGGGCCAGCCCCGGTCGTCGGGCAGCGGCCCGACGGCGTCGACACCGTGCGCGACGAGGTCCCACAGCGCCTCGGGGGTGCGCACTCCGCCGGGGTAGCGGCAGGCCATGGAGACGATGGCGATCGGGTCGTGGGCCGCGGCGCGGGCGTCCTGGAGTTGCTGTTTGGTCTGCGCGAGGTCGGCCGTCACCCGTCGCAGGTAGTCGAGAAGCTTCTTGTCCTCGGCCATCTCACTGTCCTCATCTGCCGGTTCGGGTGCGCGGGTTCAGCCGTTCAGTCCGAGCTCGTTGTCGATGAACGCGAAGAGTTCGTCGGCCGTGGCGTCCTCGCCGATGGGGCCGCCGTCCGTCTCGGCCGTCTCGGCCGCCTCGGCGGCCGCGAGCAGGGTGCGCAGCCGGGCGGCGACGCGGTGCCGCTCGATGTCCTCGGTGGGCAGTGCGGCGACGGCGGCCTCAAGGCGGTCGAGGTCGCCGAGCAGCCGGGCCGTGCCGGTGGGCGGCGCGAGCAGGGTGCCGAGGTGATCGGCGACGGCGGCCGGGGTGGCGTGGTCGAAGACCAGGGTGGCCGGGAGGTCGAGGCCGGTCTCCCTGGACAGCCGGATCTTGAGGTCGGTGGCGGCCACGGAGTCGAAGCCCAGGTCGGAGAAGGCCTTCGCGGGTTCCAGGGTCTGGGGGTCGTCGTAGCCGAGCAGGGCGGCCACCTGGGTGCGGACGAGGTCGAGCACCTCGCGGCCCCGCTGGGCGGGCGGCAGTCCGGCCAGCCGGTCGGCCAGGGTGGACGCCGTCTCGGCGGCTCCGCCGCCGGTCCCGTTGGCCGCCGCCTCGGGCAGGGCGTCGAGCAGGGGGCGTTGACGGGCCATGGTGAAGACGGGGGCGAAGCGGGTCCAGTCGATGTCGGCGACCACGAGGTGGTGTTCCCGGTGTGCGAGGGCCTGGCGGAGCGCGGTGACGGCCAGGGCGGGCCGCATGGGCGGGGCTCCGAGCCGCCGCATCCCCGCGGCGAGTTCGGCGTCGACCATGCCCCCGTCCCAGGAACCCCAGGCGATCGAGGTGGCCGTCAGGCCGCGGGCCCGGCGGTCGGCGGCGAGCGTGTCGAGGTAGGCGTTGGCGGCGCCGTACCCCGCCTGTCCGGCGCTGCCCCACACCGCGGCGCCCGACGAGAACAGCACGAACGCGTCCAGCGGTGTCCCGGCGAGCAGTTCGTCGAGGTGTGCGGCGCCCCGCACCTTGGCTGAGGCCAGGGCGGCGAGTTCGTCGAGGGTGAGTTCGGCCGGTGGTGCCATCCGCTGCATCGCGCCGGCCGCGTGCACGACGGCGGTCAGCGGCCGGTGCGCGGGGACGCTGTCCAGCAGGGCGCGGAGCGAGTCGCGGTCGGCCACGTCGCAGGCCGCCACGGTGACTTCGGTCCCCATCGCGGTCAACTCGGCTTGCAGTTCCTGGACTCCTGGCGCCTTCGCTCCTCGCCGGCCGGCCAGCAGCAGGTGCGCGGCGCCCGACTCGGCCATGAGCCGGGCGACATGGGCGCCGAGCCCGCCGGTTCCTCCGGTGATCAGTACGGTGCCGGTGGACCGCCACGGACTCGCCGGGGGTCCTTCGAGCGGTGCGCGGACCATACGGCGGGCGAACACGCCGGCCGGGCGGACGGCGACGTGGTCCTCAGGACCGGTGCCCGGCGGGGGTGTCTCGCCGGTCCCGGCCAGCATCAGGCACATCCTCCGCAACACGTGTGCGTCTGCGGTGGGGTATGCCTCGGCGATGGGGTCGCCGTCGACCGAGAGGACCGGCTCGGCCGGGAGGTCGATCAGGCCGCCCCAGGTGTCCGGCAGGTCGAGTGCCAGGCCGGTGCCCAGGCCGTGCAGCATCGCCTGGCCGGGGTCGGGCCGTTCCGCGTCGTCGACGGCCACCGCGCCGAAGGTGGCGCACCACAGGGGCGCGGCCAGGGCGGCGTCGCTGAGCGCCTGCACGAGGGTGACCGTGGCGGCGTATCCCGTGGGCAGTGCGGGATGCCGGTGATGCGGTTCGGTGGCGAGGGCGAGCAGGGACAGTGCTCCGCGGACGACGGCCGGCGCGGCTCCCCCGGCCCCGGCGCCCGCTCCGCCCTCCGCGCCTTCTCCTCCCGGTGCCGCCTGCCCGGCAGCTGCGCCCATCAGCTCCCGCAGCCGGGTGGCCAGGGTGGCTCGGTCCTCGTCGGGGCCGACCGGGAACGGCACGACGTCGGCGCCGTGTGCCCGGAGCGCCGCGGCGACCGCGGACACGCGCGGATCGTCCGTACGGGCCTCGGGCACCGCGAGCAGCCAGCGGCCGCCGACCGGGCGGGAGGCGGGGTCGGCCACCGGCTGCCAGACGACGCGGTAGCGCCAGTCGGCCACGGTCGACTCGGCGCGCCGGGTGTCGCGGGCGGCGGAGAGCGCGGGCAGGACCTCGGCCAGTGCCTCGGCGCCGACGCCCAGGTCCGCCGCCAGCGCGGGCAGGTCGGCATGGTCGAGGCCGGTCCAGAAGTCGTCGTCGGACGGACCGGCGGCCGCCGGGGGCTGCGTGGCCTGCTCGGACCAGTACCAGGTGCGCTGGAACCGGTAGGTCGGCAGGTCGATCCGGCGGGCGCCGCTGCCCGCGTAGAAGGCGGTCCAGTCCAGGGACGTGCCCCGGGTGTGCGCCCGTGCCACAGCGGTGACCAGTTCCGTCCGCTCCGGGCGGTCGCGGCGCAGCGTCGGGACGAACGCGGCGTCCTGGCCGGCTGCGAGGTTCTCGGGTCCGGCCGCGCTCAGAGCCGCGTCGGGGCCGAGCTCGAGGAAGGTGGTCACGCCGCGGTCGGCGAGCCACCGCACGCCGGCGCCGAACCGTACGGTGGCCCGTACCTGCCGCACCCAGTGGCCGGGGTCGGTCAGTTCGGCCGTCACGGGCTCGCCGGTCACGGACGAGACGACCGCGATCTCTGGTGCCGTGTAGCGCAGTGCGGCGGCCACCTCGGCGAACTCGTCGAGCATGGGTTCCATCAGCGCCGAGTGGAAGGCGTGGGACACGGCGAGCCGCTTGGTCCGCCGCCCGGCGGCCCTGAGCCGCTCCGCCACGGCCATGACGGCGTCCTCGGTCCCGGACAGTACGGTCGACGAGGGACCGTTCACGGCGGCCACCGCGACCCGGTCGTCCAGCAGGGGGACGATTTCTTCCTCGGCCGCCTGCACCGCCACCATCGCACCGCCGGGCGGCAGGGCCTGCATCAACCGCCCGCGCGTGGCGACCAGTTCGGCGGCGTCGGGCAGGGAGAGCGCCCCGGCCACGTGTGCCGCGGCGATCTCGCCGACCGAGTGGCCGAGCACGTGGTCGGGTCGTACTCCCCAGGATTCCAGGAGCCGGAACAGCGCGACTTCCACGGCGAAGAGCGCGGGCTGGGCGTAGCCGGTCCGGTCGAGCAGCGCGGCGTCCGAGCCCCACATCACGTCCCGCAGCGGGCGGTCCAGATGGGGGTCGAGTACGGCGAGTGCCGCGTCGAGGGCTTCGGCGAACGCCGGGTGCGCCGCGTGCAGTTCGCGTCCCATGCCGAGATGCTGGGCGCCCTGCCCGGTGAACAGGAACGCCGTCCTCGCGTCCGCCTGCGCCAGGTCCCGCACGAGGCCCGCCGCGGTGCCGCCGCCGGCCAGCGCGGCGAGCGCGGCGGCTGCCGCGGGCCCGTCGGCGGCGACCACGGCGGCGCGCTCTTCCAGGTGGGCCCTCGACACGGCCAGGGAGTGGCCCAGGTCGAGCAGCGACTGCCCGGGGTGGGCGCGCAGATGGTCGAGCAGGGCGCCGGCCTGGGCACGCAGGGCCGGTTCGCCGCGGCCGGAGACGAGCAGCGGGACGAGCGGAGGGACCAGCCGCGGGACGACCGACGGGGCCGAGGTGTCGGTGGCGGCCGCAGCCGCCTGGGGGGTTGCCTGCGAGGCCGTCTCCCCGGCAGAGGTGTCCCCCGCGGGCACGGCGTCAGTCGGCTCCTCGGCAGCGGCGTCCCCCAGGGAGAGGGGCTCGGTCGGCTCCTCGGCCGGCGCCTCTTCGATGATGACGTGGGCGTTGGTGCCGCTCAGGCCGAAGGCCGAGACGCCGGCGCGCCGGGGTCGGTCGGTGCGCGGCCACGGCCTGGCCTCGGTGAGGAGCCGTGCGTGACCCGCCGACCAGTCCACTCCGGAAGTGGGCGCCGTCAGGTGCAGGGTGCGCGGCAGGGTCTCGCGGCGCAGCGCCTCGATCATCTTGATGATGCCGCCCACACCGGCGGCGGCCTGAGTGTGGCCGATGTTGGACTTGATGGAGCCGAGCCACAGCGGCCGGTCGGCGGGGCGGCCCTGTCCGTAGGTGGCGAGGAGCGCCTGGGCCTCGATGGGGTCGCCCAGGGAGGTTCCGGTGCCGTGCGCCTCGACGGCGTCGATCTGATCGGCGGTCAACTGGGCACCGCTCAGAGCCTGTTCGATCACCCGCTGCTGGGCGGGGCCGTTGGGTGCCGACAGGCCGTTGCTCGCGCCGTCCTGGTTGACGGCGCTGCCGCGCAGCACGGCGAGCACGGGGTGGCCGAGCCGGCGCGCCACCGGCAGGCGCTCCAGCAGGAGCAGTCCGACGCCCTCGGACCAGGTCGTGCCGTCGGCGTCGGCGGAGAACGACTTGCAGCGACCGTCGGGAGCCAGGCCGCGGTCCTGGCTGAACCCCACGAACGAGTCGGGGGTGGCCATCACGGTGACGCCGCCCGCGAGGGCGAGGGTGCACTCCCCCGCCCGCAGGGCCTGTGCGGCCAGGTGCACGGCCACCAGGGAGGACGAGCAGGCGGTGTCCACGGTCACGGCGGGCCCCTCGAGGCCCAGCGTGTAGGCGACCCGTCCGGAGGCGACACTGGCCAGGCTGCCGATGCCCTGCGCGGCGTAGTCGTGGTAGACGAGTCCGGTGAACACGCCGGTGGGGCTGCCCTTGAGCGACGTGGGGTCGATGCGGGCCCGTTCCAGCAGCTCCCAGGACAGCTCCAGCAGCAGCCGCTGCTGCGGGTCGGTCTCCCTGGCCTCGCGGGGGCTGATCCGGAAGAAGTCCGCGTCGAACTCCCCGGCGTCGTGCAGGAAGCCGCCTTGCGCGCAGTACGTCCGGCCGGGCGTGGCCGGCTCGGGGTCGTACAGGCCGTCCACGTCCCAGCCGCGGTTGCGCGGGAACCCGGAGATCGCGTCGGTCCCGGACGCGACCAGGTCCCACAGGTCCCCGGGGGTGCGGACCCCGCCGGGGAAGCGGCAGCCCGTCGCGACGACGGCGATGGGTTCGTGCAGGCGCCGCTCGGCGTCGCGCAGCCTGCGGGTGGTCTGCCGGAGTTCGGCCGTCGCCCGTCTGAGGTACTCGCGGAGCTTGTCGTCGTTGCCCATGGTCCTTCAGCTCTGCAGGTTGTCGAGCATGGCGAACAGTTCGTCGTCGGAAGCGGACGTGAGATCGTCCTTGTCGGGATCGGTGGCCGCGGGGCCCGACGCGTCGGTGGCGTCCCGCCACTCGCGCAGCAGCGCTTCGAGCCGCCCCGTGACCCGCTGGACCGCGGCCGGCTCCAGCTCGGCTCCTGTGAGCAGGGCCGCGAGCCGGTCGACCTCGCCAAGGACCGGGTCCGCCGGGTCCGTGGTGCCGGCGAGCTGCTCGCCGAGGTGGTCGGCGAGTTCCCGCGCGGTCGGGTGGTCGAAGACCAGCGTGGGCGGCAGCCAGCGTCCGCAGGCCGCGCTGAGCGCCTTGCGCAGCTCGACGGCGGCCAGCGAGTCGAACCCGAGGTCCTGGAACGGCCGGTCCGGTGCCACGTCCTGCCACGACCCGTGCCCGAGGATCGCCGCCACGTGCCCCCGGACGAGCTCCAGCAGCAGGTCGGCGCGGCCGCCCTCCGGCAGCCCGGCCAGCCGCTCGCGCAGCCCCTCCACGAGTGCAGCCTGTCTGACGGACGGCCGTGTCCGGGCGGGCACGCTCCCCTCCGCCGGGCGGCGGGGCACGGGGACCGTACGGTTCCCGACGCCCGCGACGGACAGCACGGGCCGCCCCTTGTCGTCGGTGACCGTCACGGTGGCACCGGCGTCGCCCGGTGTGATCCGCACCCGTAGCGTCCGCGCACCGGCGGTTCCGAGGGAGACCTCCCGCCACTCCACGGGCTGGGTGACCTCGTCCACCGCCCGGTCGAGGTGGAGTACCGCGTCGAGCAGGGCCGGGTGGAGCACGAAGTCCCCGCCGCCCGCCTCCGCGGGCAGGGCGACCTCCGCGTACGACTCCTCGCCGTGCCGCCAGGCCGCCGTGACGGCCTGGAACAGCGGGCCGTACCCGTACCCGGCGGACAGCAGCTCCTCGTACCTCTCGCGCACGTCGAGGCGGGTGGCGCCGACGGGGGGCCAGGGCCCGGACACATCCGCCGGCGGGAGGTCGAGCGGTTCCAGCGTGCCGTGCGCGTGCCGGGTCCACGGCGTGTCCTCGCCGCCGCGGCTGTGGACGCTCACCGGCCTGGCACCGGAGGCCGAGTCCTCCGCACCGACGACCACGTGGACGGTCACCGGGCCCTCGTCGAGGAACAGCGGCTCCTCGACGTCCAGTTCGGCGACCAGACCGCAACCCGTCTCGCGCCCGGCGGCCAACGCCAACTCGACGAATCCCGCTGCCGGGAACATCAGCCGCCCGTGCAGGTCGTGGTCGCCCGTCCAGTCGTGCTCGGCCGCGTTCAGCCGCCCCGTCAGTACGACGAGCCCCGTGCCGGGTACCGCCACCTTGGCCGTGAGCAGCGGATGCCCGGTCGCGGTCTGCCCGCTCCCCACGACGTCCGCGCCCCCCGGCGCCGACAGCCAGTAGTGGTCGCGCTGGAAGGGGTAGGTGGGGAGGTCGTCCACATGCCGTCCGGGGTGGAGGGCGGCGAAGTCGACGTCGGTGCCCCGTACGTGCAGTTCGCCGAGGGCGGTGAGGAGTGTGCGGGCCTCGTCGCGGTCCCGGCGCTGGGTGGCCACGGCGTGTGCCTCGGCGGGGAGGGTGTCCTCGGCCATGGCGGCGAGGACGTTGTCGGGGCCTATCTCCACGAACTCGGTCGCACCCCGCGCCGTCAACGCGGCGACCGCGTCGGCGAACCGGACGGGCTCACGGACCTGGCGGACCCAGTAACGGGGGTCGCGCAGTTCATCGGTCGCCGTCTCGCCGGTCAGGGTGGAGACCAGGGAGATGCGCGGTACGTCGTACGACAGCTTCGAGGCCACGTCCGTGAAGTCGGACAGCATCGGCTCCATCAGCGGGGAATGGAAGGCGTGGCTGACGCGGAGGCGGGTGAGCTTGTGGCCCCGCAGCTTGTCCATCACCCCGGTCACTGCTTCCTCGGCGCCGGATATCACCACGGACCGGGGTCCGTTGACGGCCGCGATCTCTACGCCGTCCACCAGCGCCGCTCGCACCACGGATTCCTCGGCCCGGACGGAGGCCATCGCACCACCTTCGGGCAGTGACTGCATCAACCGAGCTCGTGCGGACACCAGTTGCGCCGCGTCGGCCAGTGAGAGGACACCGGCGACGTGGGCGGCGGCCAGCTCGCCGATGGAATGCCCGGCCACGAAGTCGGGCTTCAGACCCGCCGACTCCAACAGGCGGAAGAGGGCGACCTCGACGGCGAACAGCCCCGGCTGCGCCCAGCCCGTCCGCCGCACCAGGTCCGCATCCTCACCCCACACGACCTCACGCAACGGCCGTTCCAGATGGATGTCCAGGGCCGCGACCACCTCATCGAAGGCCGAGGCGAACACCGGGAAGCGGGCGGCCAGTTCACGCCCCATCCCGAGCCGCTGAGCTCCTTGCCCGGTGAAGAGGTAAGCGAGCTTGCCCGGAATCGGCGTCACCGCGCGGACATCGCTCAGCCCCCGCAGCAACTCCTCACGATCCGCCCCGACCACCACGACCCGGTGCCCGAACTGCGGACGCGCGCCGAGCGACCAGGCCACATCCGCCGGACGCGGCGCCTCTGGCCCCGACACGTACGCCCTGAGTCGACCGACGGACGCGACCAGGGCCTCGGGAGTCTTACCGGACACCACCCACGCGACCGGCTGCACGTCGTCCGGGGCAGGCGCCGCCAAGAACTCAGGCGGCTCCTCGACGATCACATGGGCGTTGGTCCCGCTGATCCCGAACGACGACACCGCCGCCCGACGCGGACGCCCCTCGACCGCCGCCCACTCCCGAGCCTCCGCCAACAACTCCACCGCACCGGCCGACCAGTCCACCTCACCCGACGGCTCATCCACATGCAACGTCCGAGGCAACACACCATGCCGCATCGCCAGAACCATCTTCATGATCCCAGCCACACCCGCAGCAGCCTGCGTATGACCGATGTTCGACTTGATCGACCCCAGCCACAACGGCCGACCCTCCGGCCGCCCCTGCCCATACGTCGCCAACAACGCCTGCGCCTCGATCGGGTCACCCAGAGTCGTCCCGGTCCCGTGCCCCTCCACCACATCCACATCCACGGGCGACAACCCGGCCGCCGCCAACGCCTGCCCGATCACCCGCTCCTGCGAAGGACCGTTCGGCGCCGTCAGACCATTCGACGCACCGTCCTGATTCACCGCCGAACCACGCACCACCGCCAACACCGGATGCCCCAGACGACGGGCGTCCGACAACCGCTCCACCAGCAGAACGCCGGCGCCTTCGGAGAACCCGGTCCCGTCCGCCGTGGCGGCGAACGAGCGGCAGCGGCCGTCCGGTGAGAGACCCCGCTGCCTGCTGAACTCCAGCAGCACTTCGGGGGTGGCCATCACGGTGGCGCCCCCGGCCAGTGCGAGCGCGCACTCGCCGTTGCGCAGGGCCTGGGCCGCAAGGTGCAGCGCCACCAGCGACGACGAACACGCCGTGTCGACGGTGACCGCCGGGCCCTCCAGACCGAACGTGTACGCCACCCGGCCGGAGGCGATAGCGCCGGCGGCCGAGCTGTTGGCGTAGTCGTGGTACATCAGGCCCGCGAAGACGCCGGTGGCGCTGCCGCGCAGCATGGCGGGGTCGATACCGGCGCGCTCGAACGCCTCCCAGGAGGTCTCCAGCAGCAGCCTCTGCTGCGGGTCCATGGCAAGGGCCTCGTTCGGGCTGATGCCGAAGAAGTCCGCGTCGAACTCCCCGGCGTCATGCAGGAATCCACCGGACCGCGCATACGTCCGTGCGGGTGTGCCGGGCTCGGGGTCGTAGAGCCCGTCCACGTCCCAGCCCCGGTTCGCCGGGAAGTCCGACACCGCGTCCACCCCGGACTCCACCAGCCGCCACAGCTCTTCAGGCGAGGAAACCCCGCCAGGGAAGCGGCAGGCCATCGCGATGATCGCCACCGGCTCCTCATCGGTCCGGGCGGCGGGCGCGGCCGGTGCGCGCCGGTTCGTCGCGCCCAGCAGGAGTGCGTGGAGGTGCTCGGCGACCGCGGTGGCCGTCGGGTGGTCGAACACCAGGGTCGCGGGCAGCCGCAGGCCGGTCACGGCGTTCAGCCGGTTCCGCAGCTCCACAGCGGTCAGGGAGTCGAAGCCGAGTTCCTTGAACGCGCGGTCGTGCGCGACTCCGTCGACCGACGCGTGGCCGAGGACGTCGGCTGTCTCGCGGCGTACGAGTTCGAGCAGCATCGGCCGGCGCTGCTCGTCCGTGAGCCGGGCGAGGCGATCGGCGAGCGAGGCACCGGTGGCCGCCCCGCCCGCCTGCCGGCGCGGGGTCCTGACCAGGGCGCTCAACACGGCGGGCAGGGTGCCGGACGCGGCGCGTGTGCGCAGGCCGGGCAGCTCCAGGTCGATCAGGACCGGCACCGTGGCGTCGGTCGCGAGGGCCGCGTCGAACAACGCCAGGCCGTCGGCCTCCGACAGCGCGCCGAACCCCTGTCGGCGCAGGCGGCGCAGGGCGGTCTCGTCGAGGTGGCCGGTCATGCCGGTGTCCAGCGACCACATGCCCCAGACACAGGACTGCCCCGGCATGCCCTCGGCCCTGCGGTGTCCGGCAAGGGCGTCGAGGAACGTGTTGGCGGCCGCGTAGTTGCCCTGCCCGCCCGGCGCGACCATGCCCGCCGCCGAGGAGAACAGGCAGAACAGGGCCAGGTCATGGTCCGCGGTCAGCTCGTGCAGGTGCCAGGCGGCGTCCGCCTTGGCGCCCAGGACCGCGTCCAGCCGCTCCGCGCTCAGCGACGCCACCACACCGTCGTCGAGCACCCCGGCCGTGTGCACCACACCCGTCAACGGATGCTCAGCAGGAATGCCGTCCAACACCGCGGCCAGCGACTTCCGGTCCGACACGTCGCAGGACGCCACCACCACCTCGGCTCCGAGCCCCTCCAGCTCGGCCACCAACTCCCCCGCACCCGGCGCCTGCCCGCCTCGGCGGCTCACCAACACCAGCCGTCGCACACCGTGTTTTGTCACCAGGTGCCGCGCCACCAGCCCACCCAGACCACCGGTACCACCGGTGACGAGCACCGTGCCCTCGGGGTCGATGGTGCGGGTGTCCCCGGGGACCAGCGGTGCCTTCGTCAGTCTGGGGGCCAGGACCGTGCCGCTCCGCAGGACCGGTTCCGGCTCGCCGCAGGCGACGGCCGCGGCGAGGGCTCGGGCCGAGTCGGGGTGGTCGTCGGTGTCGACCAGGACGAACCGGTCCGGGTTCTCCACGACGGCCGCGCGGACCAGCCCCCGCAGGGGGGCGAGCACCACGTCGGCCGGGTGCGTGTCGCCTGTGGCCGACACCGCTCGCCGGGTCAGCACGACCAGTTTGGACGCGGCGAAGCGCTCGTCGGCGAGCCAGTCCTGGACCACCGTCAGCGCGCCGTGTGCCGCCTGACGGGCGGCCTTTGGCACGGGCACCGCCCGGTCCGGCCGGTCGACCGCCCAGACGACCGCGCCGGGCACGGTCGCTGCCTCGTCCAAGGCGGCGCGTGCGGTGTCTAGGTCGGGGATGCCCGCCTCCAGCCCGCCTGAACCACCCGCCACCAGCGGGACCCACTCCAGGCCCAGCGGCTGAACGGTCGACGCGCTTCGCACGGACGTCAGTTGGTCGGGCGACACCGGCAGTGCCGACAGGCCGGCCAGGGACAGAACGAGGCTTCCGGTCGGGTCGGCGGCGTCGAGCCGTTCACCGCCGTCGGGGCCCGCAGCGATCCGGATCCGCAATGCGCCCGCGCCCACCGCGTGCAGGCGCAGGTCGGTCCACTCGAAGGGGAGCCGGGCGGGCGCGTCGGGTCCGGCGAGTGCGCCGGGGTGCAGACAGGCGTCCAGCAGAGCGGGGTGCAGCAGGTAGCGCTCGGCCTCCGTCCGCAGCCCATCGGGGAGTTGGGCCTCCGCGAAGGTCTCGTCGCCGCGCCGCCACATCGCCGTGACGCCCTGGAAGGCCGGTCCGTAGCCGTATCCCTGGGCGGCCAGATCGGTGTAGGCGTCGGTGACGTCCACCGCGGTGGCTCCGGGCGGGGGCCATGCGGCGAAGTCGAACCGCTCCGGCGGGTCGGCCTGGTCGGTGAGCGTGCCTTCCGCGTGCAGGGTCCAGGGTCCCGCGTCCTCGGTGACGCCGGAGTGCACGGTGAAGGGCCGGTGGCCGGACGCGTCGGGTGGTTCGACGAAGACCTGGACGGCCACGCCGCCCTGCTCGGGCAGGACCAGCGGGGTGCGCAGGGTCAGTTGGCCGAGGACGGGACGGTCGAGCTGTTCACCGGCGCGCAGGGCGAGTTCGACGAGGGCCGCGCCGGGGACGACGGTCGTGCCGAAGACCTGGTGGTCGGCGAGCCACGGCTGGGCCTGGGTGGAGAGCCGGCCGGTGAGCAGGGTCCCGCCGGCGCGTGCCGGTGCCACGGCGGCCGACAGCAGGGGGTGGTCGATGCCGCGTTGCCCGGCGACGCCGCGGTGCGCCACGGTGGCGGCCGGGTCCTTCCAGTAGCGCTTGCGCTGGAAGGCGTAGGTCGGGAGGTCGACGGTCCGGGCGTCCGGCAGAAAGGGGGTCCAGTCCACCGGAACGCCCCGAACGTGGGCCTGGGCCAGCGACAGGGCGAAGCGGTCGAGGCCGCCCGCGTCCCGTCGCAGTGAGCCGAGGGTGGCCGCGTCGACGCCGGCGGCTTCGCAGCTGTCCTGGACGGCGCTGGTGAGCACGGGGTGGGCGCTGGACTCCACGAAGACGCGGAAGCCGTCGGCCAGGAGGGCCTGGGTGGCGTCGGCGAAGCGTACGGTGCCGCGCAGGTTGCGGTACCAGTAGTCCGCGGTCAGTTCGGCCGTGTCCAGGGGGCCGCCGGTGAGCGTGGAGTAGAACGCGATGTCCGCGCTCCGGGGCCGTACCGGGGCCAATGCCTCCAGGAGGGCGTCGCGCAGGGTCTCGACGTAGTGGGAGTGGGAGGCGTAGTCCACCGCGATCCTGCGTGCCTGGATCTCCTCGGCGGTCAGTTCCGCGAACAGTTCGTCCAGGGCGCCGGTCTCGCCGCACACCACGACGGACGAGGGTCCGTTCACGGCGGCCAGCTGGAGGCGGCCCGCCCAGGGTTCCAGGCGCGGTGCGGTGTCGGTCCGGGAGAGCGGAACGGAGAGCATTCCGCCGAGGCCGGCGAGTTCGGCGCGGATGAGCCGGCTGCGCAGGGCCACGACCCGGGCACCGTCCTGGAGGGACAGCGCGCCGGCCACGCAGGCGGCGGCGATCTCGCCCTGCGAGTGGCCGACGACGGCGGCGGGCCGTACGCCGTACGACTCCCAGAGCGCGGTCAGCGACACCATGACCGCCCACAGCAGCGGCTGCACCACGTCGACGCGGTCCCACAGGGGGGACTCCAGGTCGCGGAGCACGGCGGCGGGGTCCCAGTCCACCAAGGAGTCGAGGGCCGCGGAGCAATCGGCGACGCGGTCCGCGAACGCCGGTGCGGTGTCCAGGAGTTCATGCGCCATGCCGCGCCACTGGGAGCCCTGGCCGGGGTACACGAACGCCACCCGGGGGTCCGGAAGTGCCGTGCCGGACACCGCGACGGCCGTGCCGTCGTCGGTGCGTTCGCCGGTGGCCAGCAGGCGCAGTCCCGCGAGGAGTTCGGGACCGTCCTGGCCGAGGACCACGGCGCGGTGTCCGAGCCGCGCGCGTGTGGTCAGCAGGGAGTGGCCGATGTCGACCGGGCTCCCGGTGCCGGTGCCGTCCGTGACGTGGGCCGCGAGGCGGGCGGCCTGTGCGCTCAGAGCCTGCGGTCCGCGGCCGGACAGCACCCAGGGGACCACCGGCGGGGCTCCGGCCGGTTCGGTGTGCCGGGTGCTCATGCCGGGTTGCGGGTGGGCCGGTCCGACGCGCCGTACGGGAGCAGGTCGCCGAACTCCGGGAACTGGGCGATGGCCTGTTCGGCGGTCAGCGCGGGTTTGCGCGGGCCGCGCAGCACGGCCAGCAGGAAGGCCGGGGACATCATCGCGGTCATCGGTTTGACCAGGGAGGCCACGCCGAACACGGCGTTGATGACGTCCCGGTCGCGACAGCCGGTGCGGGCGACGCGGGCCGCCATGCGGTCGGCGAGGGCGCCGCCCTGGAGGCGGACGTTGGCGCGGACGTCGGGCAGGCCCTGGTCGGTGTTGGTGGCCAGCCGCCAGGCGCCGCCGTTGATCCGGGCGATGCCGGCCTGTACGCGGCGGGCCAGTCGGGGCCGCAGGCCGCCGTCGGCCAGTTCGTCGCGCAGGAGGCGTGCGCACTGGGCGGCCACGGACATGCCGGTGCCGTGCACGGGGTTGAGCGCGGAGGCGGCGTCGCCGATGACGACGAAGCCCTCGGGCAGGGCGAGCTTCTCGTAGCGGCGCCTGCGGTCGGGGATGTTGCGGTAGGTGCGGATCGGTCCCGCCGGGGTGGCCTGGGCGATGAGGTCGGCGATGATCGGGTGGTGGCGTTCGCCGGCGAACCGTGCGAAACCCTCCTCGTCGTTGGGGGGTTCGCCGCCCCGGCTCCCGAACAGGCTGAGGATCCAGCGGCCCTCCTCCATCGGCAGAAGTCCGGCACCCTGGCCGGGCTTGCCGGTGCCGGGGGTCATCTGGATCATCACGCCGGGGAAGTCGTCCTTCGCGCCGGGCGGTGCCTCGAACCAGCGGCTGACGTAGGTGATCCCTGCGTCGACGACGTCCTCGCGGACCTCGGGGAGGCCGAGCGCGGTCAGCCAGGCGGGGGCGCTGGAGCCGCGCCCGGTGGCGTCCACGACGAGGTCGGCGTACAGCCGCTCCGCACCGCCGCCGGTCTCGACGTGCGCGCCGGTCACCCGGGAGGCGGTGCCGGTCAGTTCGAGCACCTTGGTGCCCTCGCGGACGGTGACCCGGCCGTCGCGCAGCACCTGGCGGCGGACGACGTGATCGAGCAGGTCGCGGCTGCACAGCAGCAGGTAGGCGTCGGTGTCGATGCGTTCCATCCAGCCCTCGGGGCCGCGGGCCAGGGCGCCGTGGGGCAGGCCGCGCTTCTTGGCCCCGGCGGCGTAGAGCAGGTCGACGGTGCCGGGCAGCAGTTCGTCGACGGCCTCGACGCCGCCGCGCATGAGGATGTGGCTGTGGTGGCCCTGCGGCAGTCCGCGGCGGGGCTCGGGGGCGTCGGGGAAGGTGTCGCGTTCCAGGACGACGACCTGGTCGACGGTGTCGGCGAGGGCGGCTGCGGCCAGCATGCCGGCGAGGCCGCCGCCGAGGACGAGCGCGCGGGTCACTGGTCGACCCCCGAGATGGCGAGGAACAGCTTCATCCGCTGTTCGGCGAGTTCCGGGTCGGGGAAGGCGCCGGCCCGGTCGGCCAGCCGGTAGGCGGTGGCCAGGTGCGGCACGGAGCGCGCGGACTGCTCGCCCCACACCATCCGGAAGTGCGGGGCGTGCCCGGACAGCCAGGCGAGGAAGGTCACGCCGGTGCGGAAGAAGTAGATGCTGCGGCCCTCGCCGCTGAACAGGTGCCGGTTCAACGGCAGTGTGGACCGCAGGAGTTCGGTGGCCTTGGCGTCGTCGCCGTCGTCGAGGGCGCGGAACGCCTGGGCGGCGAGCGGGATCACGGGATCGATGACGGGGGTGAGGCCGTGGCTGTGGCCGCGTTCGTCGCCGACGAACATCCGCGCGTAGTCGGTGGTGTCGCTGGTGTAGAACTTCACCCCCTCGGGCAGCTTGGCGCGCCAGGCGATCTGGCGGTCGAGCTCGGCGGGGCCGATCTTGACGCCGTCGACCTTGCCGGGGTGGTCGCGGACGATGTCGAGGAGGGCGTCGTAGGCGGGCTCGGGTTCCTCGTGGCCCCAGTACTCGGTGTTGCGGGGGTCCCACTCGGAGGTGATCCAGTGCAGGATCACCGGCTTGCTGGACTGGCGGATGAGGGCGCCGTACACCTCGGCGAAGTCGTCGTGTCCCCGGGCGGCGACGGTGAGGTGGGGGCTGCACATGATGACCGGCTGGGCGCCGGCCTCCTCGACGACGGCGAGCTGCTCCTCGTAGGCGGCCTGTACGTCCTTGAGGGTGCAGGGCTCGAAGGGCTCGATCTGGTCGGTGAGGACGGCGGCGGCCATCCGGCCGCCCACGGCCCTGGCCTCGGCGCCGCAGCGGCGGATGAGTTCGGCGGCCATCGGCCAGTCGAGGCCCATGCCGCGGTGGGCGGTGTCCATGCCTTCGCAGAGGGTGAAGCCGTGGGACCACAGGTGCCGGCGGAAGGCGAGGGTGGCATCCCAGTCGAGGGTCTGCGGCGGCGGGGTGGGGCCGACGGGGCCGAGGGGCTCGTTGTCGGCCAGCGGGTCGGCGAGCACGTGGGCCGTCGCCAGCATCGACCTGGTGCGGAAGGGGGTGGGGTCGGCCGGCCGCACCTGGGGGGTGTGGTCCGGTTCGTAGCTGGTGAGGGTGCCGTCCGCCTCGGGAAGCTTGATCATCTTCTGCTCCGAACCCCGTTCCCGGGAAGGTCTCGTGGAGCGGCGGAGCTCGCCGTGGAGCTCGCGCGGCTCATGCGTCGTTGACGGAGATGGCGTTGACCGGGCAGTTCGCGGCGGCGGTCAGCGTCGCGGCGCGCAGTGCCTCGTCGGGTTCTTCGACGAGGCGGAGCACCCGGCCGTCGGGGTGCTGGTCGAACACGCCCGGTGCGTGGAAGACGCAGTTCCCGGAGCCCACGCACGCCTCGCGGTCGACCGAGATCCGCATCGTCCTCACTCCCGTGTCACCAGGTGACGGGCAGCTCGTGGAGCCCGTACGCGTGCGCGTCGAACATGTAGGGCAGTGCGTCGGCGGGTGCCGCGAGACGCAGGCCGGGGATGCGGGTGAACAGCGTGCGGAACACCACGTCCAGCTGCATCCGGGCGAGGTTGGCGCCGGGGCACATGTGGTTGCCGTAGCTGAACGCCATGTGGCCCTCGGCGTCGCGGTGGATGTCGAAGCGGTGCGGGCCCGGGTACCGGGTGGGGTCCCAGTTGGCGGCGCCGTTGAGGGCGAGGACGCCTTCACCCTCGCGCACGGTCTCGCCGCCCGCCAGTTCGATGTCCTTGGTGGCGACGCGTACGGTCGCCGAGTCCAGGATGCTGAGGAAGCGCAGCAGTTCCTCGATGGCGCCGGGCAGCAGCGAGGGGTCGCGCCGTACTTCGTCGAGCTGATCGGGGTGTTCGAGGAAGGTGAGGGTGCCCAGCGAGATGATGTTCGCGGTGGTGTCGGAGCCGGCGATCACCAGGAGCCGGGCGATGGCCACCAGGTCGTCGTGTTCGAGGGTCGGTTCCTCGGGCAGTCTGGCGGCGATCCGGCTGAGCAGGTCCTCGCCGGGGTTCCGGGTCTTCTCGGTGATCAGTTCGTCGAGGAACTCGTCCATCTCGGCGATGGCGCCGGCGACCGCCTCCATGCTGGAGTCGTGGCCGGTGGTGGTCTCGGCGTAGTTCCGGAAGTAGCCGATGTGCTCGGGGTCCGCGCCGAGCATCTCGCAGAACAGCAACGAGGGCACGGGGACGGCGAGTTCGGCGACGAGGTCGACGGGGCCGCCCTTGGCCAGCATGGCGTCGATGCGCGCGTCGACGATGGCCTGGGTGCGCGGCTTGAGTTCGGCGATCCGCTTGGCGGTGAACTCGGGGATCACCATCCGGCGGCGCACGGTGTGCTCCGGCGGGTCCATGGCCGCGAACGGGAAGGCGATGTAGGGCAGCATCTCCTCCGGCACCTGGAACTGGTGCGGGTAGCCGGGGTTGCGGGCGTTGGAGCTCATCGACGGGTCGCCGAGCACCTGGCGGACATCCGCGTAGCGGGTCAGCGCCCAGGCCGGCTTCCCGGTCATACGGTTGACGACCTTGGCGACCGGCTCGTCCGTGCGCATCACCTCGTATTCCCGGGGAACCGAGAGCGGGCACTTCCTGCGGTCGAGCGGGAACACCGGGAGGGCCCCGGTGGCACTGCCGGTCTCGGCGTTCTCGGTCATCGGCTGGATGTCCTCTCTGGGATCGTGGCTCGATCCAAGCGCGCGCCGGTCGGGCGGGGAGCCGGGAGACCCCCCTAAGGTCGCCGGGCAACCCCTAATGCCGTCCGGCGGCGCCCGCTGGGGTCGCCCCTACGCGGTGCCTGCCGGGGGCGGCGCGGGGTGACGTATGGTCCTTGTACGGCGGGCGGTTCCCCGGCCGGGCCGTGGGGTCCGCCGCCCGCACCGCCGCGGCCCGCGGGTGCCGCAGCGCCCGGGGCCGGCCGGGCTCCGGGGCGTTTGGACAGGTCAGCGCGGGTGTCGTCGCGTGTACGCCGGCGAAGCCCTGTTCGGTCGCGGACGGGCAGCGCATAGACTGAGGTGCAGGACGACCGGTTCTGTCCCCGGGCAGGACCTCGCGAAGGAAGTGAGTCGATGGACGCAAGCGGGGAGCCAGCCCTGCCGAGCTACCTCGGCCAGGCATGGGGTCTGCGGGAGAGGCCGACCAAGGGGCCGAAGCGCGGTCTGAGCCTCGAGCGCATCGTCGACGCCGCCGTGGCCATCGCCGCCTCGGAGGGCCTGTCCGCCGTCTCGATGAGCCGCGTCGCGTCCGATCTGGGCGCCTCGACCATGGCCCTGTACCGGTATCTCGCCTCGAAGGACGAGCTGCTCGTCCTGATGATGGACGCGATCTACCAGACGCCCCCTTCGCCGCCGCAGACGCCGGACGAGGGCTGGCGCGCGGGGCTGTCGCGGTGGGCCTGGGAGCAGCACACGATCCTGCGCAAGCACACGTGGGCGCTGCGCATTCCCATCACGGGTCCGCCGGTGACGCCGAATCAGATCATCTGGCTGGAGCGCGGTCTGGACTGTCTGGGCGACACTCCGCTGTCCGAGGGTGACAAGCTGTCCGTGATCATGCTGCTGAGCGGTTACACGCGCAGCGAGGCGACCGTCTCGGCGGACGTCGAGGCGACGTTCATGGCGAAGGCGCCGGACGAGCTGGCGGCCATGGTGTCGTACGGGCAGCTCGTGCGCCGGCTGGTCGGTCCCGACCGTTTCCCCGCGCTGAACAAGGTGATCGACGCCGGTGTCCTGGACGAACCCGCGGGTCCGGACGACGAGTTCGTCTTCGGGCTCGAACGCATCCTCGACGGCATCGGTGTGCTGATCGACCAGCCGCACGGCTGAGCCCGCCCGCCTGCCGGTACACCGGCTCGGTCCGCCGGTTCCCCGCGCCCGGCCGCGCGCCCCTGGTTAGGGGGCGGAAGGGGGGCCGCCGTGCGCCTCGCGTGGCTACGGTCTGCCGCGAGTGCGCCGCCTTTCGCTTTGCCGCGTCGGCCGTCGCGCACGCCGTAGGCCGCCGGCCGGACGGGCGCGAGGGCGCCGGGGCCTGGCGGTGCGACCGACACCGTCACCGCAGGAGGCGACATGACCGACACCGGTACCGGGCTCTACCTGGAGCTGCTGAAGAAGGTGCTCACCAACCGGATTCAGATGGACACCCCGTCGGCCTGGCCGGCGGGTCCCGGGGGCGCGGCGGACGGGGAGGACGAGGCCCGGCCGGCCGCGTTCAGCGCGCACACCATGGTGAGCCCCGAGAGCCTCGACAACGTGCAGTACTGCGTCGAACGCGCCCTCGCGGACGGCGTGCCCGGCGACCTCATCGAGACCGGTGTCTGGCGTGGCGGCATCTGCGTGCTGATGCGCGCCATCCTCAAGGCGCACGGGGTGGAGGACCGACGGGTGTGGGTCGCCGACTCCTTCGAGGGCGTGCCCGAGTCGGGCGAGGGCAGCCACCCGCTGGACCAGGAGATGGCGCTGCACAACCTCAACACCGTGCTCAGTGTGTCGGCGGACGCGGTCCGGGCGGTGTTCAAGTCGTACGACCTGCTGGACGAGCGGGTCGAGTTCCTGGAGGGCTGGTTCAGCGAGACGCTGCCGGCCGCGCCCATCGAGTCGCTGGCCGTGCTGCGGCTGGACGGCGACCTGTACGTCTCGACGATGGACTCGCTCTCGGCGCTCTACCCCAAGCTGTCGCCGGGCGGCTTCGTCATCATCGACGACTACAACATGGAGGGGTGCCGTACGGCGGTGCACGAGTACCGCGACGCGCACGGCATCAAGGAGGAGATCGAGGCGGCCGACAGCGTCGGCGTCTGGTGGCGCAAGGAGTCCTGAGCCGTACGAAGGCGGCCTCCGCGACGTGACGTCGTGGAGGCCGCCTTCGGCTGTGCGGGGAAGAAGCCGCCGGTGTGTCAGTCGGCGCGGCGCTGGAAGAAGACGCCGGCCAGCACGACGGACACCAGGAGGATGCCGCCGGACCAGACGAGCCCGATCCAGGCGTGGTCGCCGACCGGCCGGTCGAGCAGGAAGCCGCGGACGCTCTCGATGATGGCCGTGGACGGCTGGTGCTCGGCGACGCCCTGCAGCCAGCTCGGCAGCGTCTTGATCGGTACGAAGGCGCTGCTGATGTACGGCAGGAACATCATCACGAAGGCGAAACTCGCCGCCGCGTCCGTGGACTTGGTGAGCAGGCCGACCACGGCGGCGAGCCAGGACATCGCGAGGATGAACGCCACCAGCACGCCGGCGGCCGCGAGCCACTGGAGCGTGTCGGCCTTGGGGCGGAAACCGATGAGGAGAGCGACCCCGATCACCACGAAGGTCGAGGTGATGTTCTTGATGATGCTGGCCATGACGTGGCCGCCCAGCATGGCGGCGCCGCTGACGTCCATGGACCGGAACCGGTCGACGATGCCGGTGCTCATGTCGTTGGCGACGCCGACGCCGGTCTGGGCCGCGCCCCACACGGTGCACAGCAGGAGCACACCGGGTGCCACGTAGGTGACGTAGTCGCCGCCCGTCTGGATCGCCCCGCCGAAGAGGTAGACGAACAGCACCATCATCATGATCGGCAGCATGAGGGACATGATCAGCGCGTCGACGTCACGCCTCGTCAGGCGGGTGCACCGGCCGATCATCGTCAGCAGGCTGGACACCGTTCCGACGGAACGCGGCCTCGCGGTCAGCGCGATGCTCTCAGACACCGGCGGTCTCCTTCGCTTCGTCCGCCTCCGCGTTCGCGGTGCGGCCGGTCAGCGCCAGGAACACGTCGTCCAGGGTGGCGCTGTGGACGTGGAACTTCGCGACGCGGTCGCCGTCGGGGTCGACCTCGTCGAGCAGGGCGCGGACCCGCTGGGCCGAACCGTCCGAGGCCACGCCGATCGTCAGCAGGCCGGGGTCCTGTGCGACCGTCCGCTCGCCGAGCAGTCCGAGCACGGTGTCGTAGGCGCCGCGGTCGGTCAGTTCGAGGTCCAGGCGCTGCCCCGAGACCCGCTCCTTGAGCTCGTCCGGGGTGCCCTCGGCGACCACCTTGCCGCCGTCGAGCAGGGCGATGCGGTCCGCGAGCCGGTCGGCCTCCTCCAGGTACTGCGTGGTGAGGAAGACGGTGAGGCCGCCCTCGGCGAGGGCCGCGACGACACCCCACAGCGCCTGCCGGCTGCGCGGGTCGAGACCGGTGGTCGGCTCGTCGAGGAACACCACCGACGGTGAACTGACCAGGCTCGCCGCGAGGTCGAGGCGGCGGGCCATGCCGCCCGAGTAGGTGCTGAGTTTGCGGCCGCCCGCCTCCGTGAGGTCGAACCGCTCCAGCAGGTACCGCGCGCGCTCGTGCGCCTCCTGCCGGGACAGCCCGGAGAGCCGGGCCATCATGTAGAGGTTCTCCGCGCCGGTCTGGTTCTTGTCGATCGCCGCCTGCTGCCCCGTCAGCGTGATCCGCTGCCGGACTTTTCGGCGCTCCCGGGTGACGTCAAAACCGGCGACTTTCGCCTCTCCGGCGTCCAGGGAAGTCAGCGTCGACAGGATGCGGACCGTGGTCGTCTTTCCGGACCCGTTGGGCCCGAGCAGTGCGAAGACACTGCCCTTGCGCACGTTTATGTCGACACCGTCGAGCACCTGTACTTTTCCATAGGATTTCCGTAGCCCACGGGCCTCGATAGCCATTTCGTGGATCATTCGCCGTTGCACCCCTCGCCATCCGGAGAGCATGTCCGCAGCATCTTGAAGGCGATCTGCGTGTACCGTACGCTATTGAGCGTATCCCATACACAGTCCGGTGTCCACCCGCGTCCTGAACTGCGAAGAAGCTCAACTCCTCGCGTCCAGGGCGGCGTTCGCATGCGAGGGATCGATGACTTGGAGGGCAGGCGTGCCGTTGTACCGGGAACGTGGTGTCGAGGTCACGGTGAATCCGGACGGCTGGCTCGTTCTGTGCGACGGGCTGACGGGGAAGGAGCACTTCTATCCACCCCCGTTCACGGTCGCCTGGATCGCATTGCAGCGCTGGGGCGGGGACCCGCATCTCGCCACCGACGAAATCGCCGAAATGTGGCAGGAAGACGCGGCGGAGACCTTGACGGCTGTTCAGAAATGGCTGGCGGAGCTGCGGACGGCCCGGCTGATCCGCGACGACCACCCCTAGGCCGGATTTCCTCCCGGCCGGATTCCGCACTGCGACGGAAGGTGACGACGTTGGAAGGGCGCACGAGCCAGGGAATGCCCGCCCATCTCGCCGACGTGTGGGGCCTGCGCGAACGGCCGGCCAAGGGACCCAGACGCGCCCTCAGCCTGCCGCGCATCGTGGACGCCGCGGTGGCGGTGGCCGGCGCGGAGGGCCTGGCGGCCGTCTCGATGAGCCGGGTGGCCGCCGAACTGGACGCCTCCCCCATGTCCCTGTACCGCTACGTGTCCTCCAAGGAGGACCTGCTGCTGCTCATGGTGGACGCCATCTACCGCACCCCGCCCTCCCCGCACGAGGGGGACGGCGGCTGGCGCGAGGGCCTGCGGAGCTGGGCCTGCGAACAGCACGCGATCCTCGACGAGCACACCTGGGCCCTCCACGTGCCGGTCAGTGGACCGCCGGTGACCCCCCATCAGCTCAACTGGCTGGAGCAGGGTCTGGCCCGGCTGGCCGGCACCGCACTCCCCGAGGGCGAGAAACTGTCGGTGATCATGCTGCTCAGCGGCTACATCCGCAACGAGGCGACGGTGACCGCGGAGGTCCGGCAGTCCTTCCTCGCCGCGGCGCCGGACGAGCGGGCCGCGATGGCCTCGTACGGCCGGCTCATGCGCGCCCTGACGGACCCGGCCCGGTTCCCGGCACTGAACCGGGTGATCGACGCCGGGGTGCTCGACGAACCCACCGGCAGCGCCGAGGAGTTCGCCTTCGGCCTGGACCGCGTCCTGGACGGCGTGGGCGCGCTCGTCCGGGCCCGGGGGCGCGAGGCCGCCGACGGCCACCGGTAGGACGGACGCTCCGGGCGCGCCCCGTCACGGGCGCGTCCGGATGCGGCCCGCGTCCGGTTACGGGTGCGTCCCGTTCCCGGCCGTCGCCGTCAGCCGCTCCCGCAGGAGCGCGACGACGTCCCCGGCGTGCCGGTTGAGGTAGAAGTGGCCGCCGGGGAACACCTTCAGTTCGAAGGGCCCGGTGGTGTGCTCCCGCCACGCCTCCGCCTCGGCCTCGGTGACCTGCGGATCGGCGTCCCCGGTCAGCGCCACCACCGGGCACCGCAGCGGGGGTCCTGGCCGGTACCGGTAGGTCTCGGCGGCCTTGTAGTCGCTGCGGAGGGCCGGAAGGATCATCCTGACCAGCTCGGGGTCCTGGAGCATCGCCGGCTCGGTGCCCTCCATCTTCACGATCTCGGCGAGCAGCCGCTCGTCGTCGCCCAGGTGCACCCACTGCGCGCGGTGCCTGGACGGTGCCGTGCGCCCGGAGACGAACAACGCCGACAGGGTGGTCCCGGCGGCCTCCAGGCGCCGGGCGACCTCGAAGGCGACCGTCGCGCCGAGGCTGTGGCCGAACAGCGCGAGGGGCCGGTCCGTGAGGTCCGCGAGCTGCCCGGTGACGGCGTCGGCGAGCAGCTCCGCGTCCTCGAACGGCGCCTCACGGCGGCGTTCCTGCCGGCCCGGGTACTGCACGGCCAGCACGTCCACGGCGGGAGACAGCGCCCGGGAGACGGGGAAGAAGTAGGACGCGGCACCGCCCGCGTGCGCGAGGCACACCAGCTGGGCCGCGGCCCGCGGGGCCGGGTGGAAGCGCCGGATCCACTCTCCAGTGCCGACGGTCACTGCCTGTCCCTTCGTCGTACGAACCTGATGGAGCCGCGCCGGCCACGACCGTGCGTCGCCGGTCGGCCGGCCCGTGGGTCAGCCGGTCAGTCAGTCGTCATCGTCGTCGTCCTGGTAGTCGGGCAGGGAGAGTTCGGGTGCGATGGAGAACTCCGAGACGTCCGCGGTGCGGTGCTCGACGCGGCCCAGGGCCTCCTTGATCGGCACGCTCAGCCGCTCGGCCTTCTCGGCCTCCTTGCGGTCGCGGCCCTCCACGAACTCCGGCATCACCTCGCGGGCGAACAGCTCCAGCGACTCCATGATGTGCTCGTGCCTGTTCTTGCCGATCTGCACCGAGAAGATGATCTGGTCCACGCCGACGGCCTCGTAACGCCGGATGATGTCGCGGATCTGCTCCGGCGTGCCGATGCCGCGCCGCAACATGCCGACCTGGTCCATCATCGCCTGCTCGACCCCGCTCTGCTCGTCGCCCTCGGCGGGGGCGGCGGCCGGTGTGCGGGTGAAGCCCAGCGACTCCTTGGCGGCCTGGAACTCCGCCCAGATGTCGGTGACTCCGGGGCGGTGCTCACCGGTCATGTAGTAGTGCATCAGCGAGTACGAGAAGAAGTGCGCCGCCTCCAGGCCCCGGTCGAGGGCGACTTCCTCGTCCTCGTGGCACATGAACGGCAGGACCATGGCCACGTTCGCGTTGACCGCGTGGCCGAGCGGCCGGCACTCCTGCGAGGCGAGGGTGCCGTAGTAGGCGTCCACCCATTCCTTGGCCTCCTCGGGGTTGACGAAGGAGAAGGCCAGCGCGCCCATGCCCTCGCGGGCCGCGTCCTGGATGCTGTCGCGGCGCGTGCACGCCCGCCACAGCGGCGGATGCGGCTTCTGCTTGGGCTTGGGCACCACGTTGCGGGGCGGCATGTTCACCCAGGTGCCCTCGTGGCCGGTGAACGGTGTCTCGGTCATCATCCGCACGACGACTTCCAGCGCCTCGTGCCACTGCTCGTACTTGTCCTTGAGCTCGATGCCGAAGGCGCCGACCTCCAGCTGTGAACTGCCCTGCCCCGAGCCGAAGTCCAGTCGTCCACCGGATATCAGGTCCAGCACGCCGAGCCGTTCGGCGATGCGTGCCGGGTGGTTGACGGCGGGAGGCATGTGGACGATCCCGTGGGCGAGCCTGATGTTCTTGGTGCGGGCCGCGGCGGCCGCCAGGAACACCTCCGGCGCCGACGAGTGGGAGTACTCCTCGAAGAAGTGGTGCTCGGTCGCCCACGCGTAGTCGAGGCCGAGCCGGTCGGCCAGCTCGATCTGCTCGAGGGCCTCGTTGTACAGCCTCTCCTCGCTGTCCTCCGCCCACGGCCGGGGCAGCTGGTGGTGGTAGATCAGGCCGAATCTCATGAACTTCCTCCGTGGGACGAGAACCGTGCACAAGGGAGCCGCAGGCCGACCCTAGGACGCGGTGCCGTGCAGGTGGGACGACCCGCGGGGCACTGAGGGGGTGGGCCGGACGGTTCAGGGGGCGGGTGCCGCGCCGCTAGGGGTGGTGGGGACGGCACGGTGGAACCGGGCCTGGAAGAACAGCAGCGGATCGGGCTCGCCGGCGCTCACGCCCAGGTCCTGGACGCGGCCGACGGCGATCCGGTGGTCGCCGCCCGGGTACACCGCCTCGATGGTGCAGTCGACCCACGCGAGCGCACCGGCGAGGCGGGGCGATCCGGTGGCCGGGCTCGGCCACCACTCCACGCCGGCGAACCGGTTGCCGTCGGTGGCCGCGAACCGGCCGCACAGCGGCTGCTGTTCGGCGGCGAGGATGTTGGCGCAGAACCGGCCGGCGCGCCG
Organism: Streptomyces sp. WI03-4A; assembly: GCF_033792105.1. Lineage (NCBI taxonomy): Bacteria > Bacillati > Actinomycetota > Actinomycetes > Kitasatosporales > Streptomycetaceae > Streptomyces > Streptomyces sp. WI03-4A. The sequence goes on along the minus strand of NZ_JARAUO010000007.1, from coordinate 167,024 downwards.
GATGCCCGGCCAGGACCGGGAGAGGCGGGACACCGAGAACGAGACCAGCGGCGGCTGCAGGGACAGCGAGACGAACGACTGGCAGGTGAAGCCGACGGGCGGCAGGCCGTCCTCCTGGGCGGTGATGACGGCGATCCCGGTGCAGAAGTGGCCGAGGACGTGCCGCAGTCGCGCCGGTTCGAGACGGCTGCCGTCGCTGGTCTGTTCCGTGTGTACGCTCATCGGTCGCTCCGCCCGTCAGTCGGTCGCCGCACGGCTGCCGTCGCCCGGCACCGGTGCCGGCTGTTCGAGGATCACGTGCGCGTTGGTCCCGCTGATCCCGAACGAGGACACCGCCGCCCTGCGGGGGCGCCCGGTGTCGGGCCACGCCCTGGCCTCGGTGAGCAGGGCCACGTTGCCGGCCGACCAGTCCACCTGGGGGGTCGGCGCGTCCACGTGGAGGGTTCTGGGCAGCAGGCCGTGCCGCATGGCCAGCACCATCTTGATGATCGAGGCGACTCCCGCCGCGGCCTGGGTGTGCCCGATGTTGGACTTGACCGAGCCGAGCCACAGCGGCCGGTCCGCGGGCCGGTCGCGGCCGTAGGTGGCCAGCAGCGCCTGGGCCTCGATGGGGTCGCCGAGACGGGTGCCGGTGCCGTGCGCGTCGACCGCGTCGACGTCGTCCGTCCGCAGGCCGGCCTGCCGGAGCGCGTCCCGGATGACCCGTCGCTGCGCGGGCCCGTTGGGCACGGTGATGCCGCTGGACGCGCCGTCGGAGTTGGTGGCCACGCCCCGGACGACGGCGAGGACGCGGTGGCCGTTGCGTTCGGCGTCGGACAGCCGCTCCAGCACGAGCAGGCCCGAGCCCTCGCCCCAGCCGGTGCCGTCGGCCGCGGCCGCGAAGGACTTGCAGCGGCCGTCCGGTGCGAGGCCGCGCTGCGAGCTGAAGTACACGAACGTCTCCGGTGTGGACATCACCGTCACGCCGCCGGCCAGGGCGAGCGTGCACTCGCCGGAGCGCAGCGCGTGGGCGGCCATGCGCAGGGCGACCAGGGACGAGGAGCAGGCGGTGTCGATGGAGACGGCGGGGCCCTGCAGGCCCAGGGTGTAGGAGATGCGGCCGCTGGTGAGGCTGCCGCCGCCGTCCGCGCCGTCGTAGTCGTGGTACATGACGCCGCAGTACACGCCGGTGGAACTGCCCTTGAGGGACAGCGGGTCGATCCTGGCGTTCTCCAGCGCCTCCCAGGCCGTCTCCAGCACCACGCGTTGCTGCGGGTCGATGTCGCGGGCCTCGCGCGGGGACATGCCGAACAGGTCGGCGTCGAAGTCGGCGGCGTCGTGCAGGAACGCGCCTTCCTGGGTGACGCTCCGGCCGGGGCTGCCGGGCTCGGGGTCGTAGAGTCCTTCGACGTCCCAGCCACGGTCGGTGGGGAACGGGGTGACCGCGTCACGGCCGTCGGCGAGCAGCCGCCAGAACGCCTCGGGCGAGTCGGCGCCCCCGGGGTAGCGGCACGCCATGCCGATGACGGCGACGGGTTCCTCGGCCGCGTGCAGCAGCCGGGCGTTCTGCTGCTTGAGCCGCTCGTTCTCCAGCACGGAGGCGCGCAGCGCCGCGACGATCTTCGCGGTGTCCGCCGTGGTCATCGTTCCTGCTCCTCACCGGCGTCCACGCCCGCGAGGGCGGTGGCGACCAGGTCGTCGACGTCCATGCTCGCGATCTCCTCGCTGCGGTCCGCCGGGGTCCCGGCCGTCCGGTCGGTGCCCTGGGCGCCCGGTTGCGGGGTGCCCAGGCGCAGGATCGCGTCCAGGAGTCCCGCGGCGCGCAGGTCGGAGACGGGTACGGCGGCCAGCCGGCGCCGGATCTCCGCGTCGTCGGGCTGCCCGCCGTCGCGGGCGGGTCCGCCGTTCCCGGCGGGTCCCGTGTGCCCCCCTGGCGCGGGTTCCGCCGGGGCCGGTGCGTCCGGCAGGTCGGCGGCCAGCTCCTCCAGGAGCAGGTCGACCACGTCGGCCGGGGTGGGGTGGTCGAACATCATCGTGGCCGGCAGGCGCAGCCCCGTGGCGCTGCCGAGCCGGTTGCGCAGTTCGATCGCGGCCAGGGAGTCGAGCCCCAGTTCGGTGAATCCCCGGGCCATGTCGACGCTGCCGGCGTCGGCGTGCCGTACCTCGGCGACCTGGGCCCTGACGAGGTCGCCGAGCAGCCGAGCACGGCCGTCGGCGGACTGCGCGGCAAGGCGGCGCAGTAGGTCCTCGGGGCCCCCGGCGCCCGGCGCCCGTGGTTCCGGTGCCGCGCTGCCGGTGGGCGGCGCGCTGCGCGGGGCGCTCGGCATGACGTCGCGCAGCGTGGCCGGGATCTGGGTGCCGGACGGGTCGAGGCGCAGCGGGACCAGGACGGGTTCGTCCACGGTGAGCGCCCGGTCGAACAGGGTGAGCCCCTCGGCCGGGGTCAGCGCCGGGGTGCCGCGGGCGGCCAGGCGGCGGGCCAGCGCGGGGTCGGTGCCCCCGGCCATGCCGCTCTCCCCCGCCCACAGGTTCCACACCAGGGACGTGGCGGGCAGGCCGTGCCGGTGCCGGTGCCGGGCCAGCGCGTCCAGGAAGGCGTTGGCGGCGGCGTAGTTGCCCTGGCCGAGCGGGTCGAGCAGTCCGGCGACCGAGGAGAACAGCACGAACGCGTCGAGGTCGAGGTCCTCCGTCAGCTCGTGCAGCGCCCAGGCCGCGTCCGCCTTCGGCCGCAGCACGGCGTCCAGTCGCCCGGGGGTGAGCGCGGTGACGAGGGCGTCGTCGAGCACTCCGGCCGCGTGGACCACGGCGGTGAGCGGACGGTCGCCGGGTACGGCGGCGAGGAGCGCGCCGAGTGCGTCCCGGTCGGCGACGTCGCAGGCCGCCATGGTGACCTCGGCGCCCAGGGCGGTGAGGTCCGCGCGGAGTTCGGTGGCTCCGGGGGCGCCCGGGCCGCGCCGGCTCACCAGCAGCAGATGGCGTACGCCCTGCCGGGTCACCAGGTGCCGAGCGACCAGGGCGCCGAGTCCGCCGGTGCCGCCCGTGATCAGCACGGTGCCGTCCGGCCGCCAGCGCGGCGCGACCGGGTCGGGCCGCCGGGGTACGTGGGCCAGGCGCGGGACGCGCACCTGGTGGCCGAGGACCGACACCTCCGGTTCGGAGAGGGCGGCGACCGCGGGCAGCATGCCGAGCGAGGACTCCTGGGCGTCGAGGTCGACGAGCAGGATACGGCCGGGGTGCTCGGCCTGTGCCGCGCGGACCAGCCCCCACACAGGTGCCACGGTGAGGTCCAGGTGCGCGCCGTCCCCGTCGGCGCCGAACCAGGTCAGCACGACCAGCCGGGTCGCGGCGAGCCGGTCGTCGGCGAGGAGCTCGCGCATGGTGGCGAGGACGGTCCGCAGCCGCGAGCGGACCGCGTCCGGCATGTCGTCGTCGCCCGGTTCCACCGGCAGGAACACCAGGTCCGGCGCCGGCGCGCCCTTGTCCAGCGCGACCCGGAGCGCGGCCAGGTCCGCGTGCACGGGTACGTCCCCGGCGCCGATGCCGAGTCCGTCGTCGCCGAGGACGGCCCACCGTCCCGTGTCGGCCTCGCCGGCGTCGCCCAGCGGGAGCTGGCTCCAGCCGGGCCTGAACACCGATTCCAGGTGCCGGGTGCCGGTCTGGGCGGCGCCCTCGGCGACGAGCCGGTCCGCGGTGACCGGGCGGACGACGAGCGACTCCACGGAGGCCACGGGGCTGCCGTCGGGCGCGGCGAGGTCGATGCGGACCGCTTCGGAACCGGCCTGCTCGTCGGAGCCGAGCCAGCTCACACGGGCCCGCAGACTGCTCAGGCCGCCCGCCGAGTGCAACCTGATCCCGGCCCAGGAAAAGGGGAGTTGACCCGCTCCGACGTCCTGGGGTTTCCGGCCGCCGAGGAAGTCGGTGGCGGACATGGCGGCGTCCAGCAGCGAGGGGTGCAGCCGGTAGGCGCGGGCGTCCTGTCCGGCGTGGTCGGGCAGCGCGACCTCGACGAACAGGTCCCGGCCGCGCAGCCACACCGCGCGCAGGCCCCGGAACATCGGGCCGAAGTGGTAGCCCTTGGCGGTCAGGTAGTCGTAGACGCCGTCGATGTTCACCGGCACCGCGTCGGCGGGCGGCCAGAGGGCGCCGCCGAGACCGAACTCGTTCCCATCGGGCGCGGGTTGCCGTTCGGTGGCGAGCGTGCCGGTGACGTGCCGGGTCCAGGGCATCGGGTCGGGGGCGTCCTCGAAGCGGGAGTAGATCGCGAACGCCCGCCGCCCGGCGGCGTCCGGCCCGTCGACGACCACCTGCACCGCTGCGCCTCCATGGTCGGGCAGCGGCATGAGCTGCTGGATCACCAGCTCCTCGACGGTGTCACAGCCGGCCTCCTCGGCGGCGCGCAGGGCGAGTTCGACGAATCCGGTGCCGGGCAGCAGGCCCATGCCCATCACGTTGTGGTCGGCGAGCCATGCCTGGGCGGCGGTCTGCAGGGAGATCCGTCCGGTGAGCACCAGGCCGCCGCCCTCCGGCGCCGGCATCACCGCGGACAGCAGCGGGTGGCCGGCGTTGCGCTGGCCGTGCCCGGTCGCGTCGCCGCCCCCCGTCCCGCTGGCCGCGCCGGCCGGTGGCGAGAGCCAGAAGTGCCGCTTCTCGAAGGGGTAGGTGGGCAGGTCGACCCGCCGGGCGCCGGTGTCCGCGAAGGTCTCCGTCCAGCGCACGGAGAGGCCGTTGACGTGGAGCCGGCCGAGCGCGGTGAGCAGCTGGACCGGCTCGGGGCGGTCGCGGCGCAGTGCCGGTACGGCGAGCCGGTCGCCGTCGGTGACCTCGTCGACCATCGGTGTCAGCGCGGCGTCGGGCCCGAGTTCGAGGAAGGCGGTCACGCCGCGCTCCACGAGCCCGCGGACGCCGTCGGCGAAGGCGACGGTCCGCCGTACGTGCTCCACCCAGTACTCGGGGGTGCCCAGGGTCTCCGCGTCGGCGGGGCGTCCGGTCACGTTCGAGACCACCGGTATGCGTGGCTCTCCGTAGTCCAACGTGGAGGCGACGTCGCGGAATTCATCGAGCATCGGTTCCATGAGCGCGGAGTGGAAGGCGTGGCTGACCCGCAGGCGGGTGGCCCGGCGGCCGCGCGCGAGGAAGTGCTCCACGGTGGCGGTCACGGCGTCCTCGGGCCCGGAGACGACCACGGAGCGCGGGCCGTTGACCGCCGCGATGCCGACGCCGTCGGGCAGCGCGTCGCGCACCTCTCCGGGCTCGGCCTGCACCGCGGCCATCGCCCCGCCCGCGGGCAGGGCCTGCATCAGCCGGCCGCGCGCCGCGACCAGACGTGCGGCGTCCGCCAGGGACAGTACTCCGGCGACATGGGCGGCGGTCAGCTCACCGATGGAGTGCCCGGCCACGAAGTCCGGTCGCACGCCCCAGGACTCGACCAGCCGGTACAACGCCGTCTCCACGGCGAACAGCCCGGCCTGCGCGTACACCGTCCGGTTCACGAGTTCGGTGTCCGCGCCCCAGATCACCTCGCGCAGCGGCCGGTCGAGGTGCGCGTCGAGGAGGTCCACGGCCGCGTCGAAGGCCGTGGCGAACACCCGGTAGGCCGCGTGGAGTTCGCGGCCCATGCCGAGCCGCTGGGCGCCCTGGCCGGTGAACAGCACCGCGAGCCGGCCGTGCGGTGCGGCCGTACCGGTCAGCACCCCGGGCGCGGGCTTCCCGGCGGCGACGGCCGCCAGCCCGGCGAGCCGTCGCGCCCGGTCCTCGCCGAGCACGACCGCCCGGTGCTCCAGCTGGGCGCGGCCCGAGGCGAGCGACCACCCGACGTCGGCGCCGGACACGGCCGTGTCCGTGCCCCTGCCCGTCTCCGTGACATGGGCCGCGAGCCGTTCGGCCGCGCTACGCAGGGCCGCCTCGGTCCTGGCGGACAGGACCCAGGGCAGCGGTGCGGCGGCGGACGGTTCGTCCGCCGGTGCGGTGTCGGTCACCGCACCGGAGCGGTCGTCCGCTTCGGTGGCGGTCACCGCCCTCAGGTCGGCCGGTGGCTCCTCCAGGATGACGTGGGCGTTGGTGCCGCTGAGGCCGAAGGACGACACGGCGGCCCGGCGCGGCCGGCCGTCGGACGCCCACTGTCTGGCCCGCGTGAGCAGTTCGACCGCTCCCACCGACCAGTCGACCTGGTCCGACGGCTCGTCCACGTGCAGGGTGCGCGGCATGACGCCGTGACGCATGGCCTGCACCAGCTTGATCACACCGGCGGCACCGGCCGCGGCCTGCGTGTGCCCGAGGTTGGACTTGACCGAGCCGAGCCACACCGGCGCGTCGGCCGGCCGGCCCTGCCCATACGTCGCCAGCAGCGCCTGCGCCTCGATGGGGTCGCCGAGCGCGGTTCCCGTGCCGTGTCCCTCGATCAGGTCGACGTCGTGGGGCGAGAGCCCCGACGCGGCGAGCGCCGCCTCGATGACCCGCTGCTGGGACGGGCCGTTGGGCGCGGTGAGGCCGTTGGAGGCGCCGTCCTGGTTGATGGCGGACCCGCGGATCACCGCGAGCACCGGATGCCCGTGGCGGCGGGCGTCGGAGAGACGCTCCACCAGCAGCAGGCCGATGCCCTCCGACCAGCCGGTCCCGTCGGCGCCCTTGGCGTACGCCTTGCACCGGCCGTCCGGCGCCAGCCCGCGCTGCCGGCTGAAGTCCACGAACACGTCCGGCGTCGGCAGCACCGTCACCCCACCGGCCAGCGCCATGCCGACCTCGCCCTGCCGCAGCGCCTGGCAGGCGATGTGCAGGGCCACCAGGGACGACGAGCACGCGGTGTCGATGGTGACGGCCGGGCCCTCGAGACCGAGGGTGTAGGCCACCCGCCCGGAGGCGATACTGGCGCCGCTGCCGCCGGACAGGTAGGCGGCGATCTCCTCCGGGACGTGCTGCTGCACCCGTTGCCCGTACTCCGTGTACATGACGCCGACGTAGACGCCGGTCCGGCTGCCGCGCACCGAGGCGGGGTCGATCCCGGCTCGTTCGAAGGTCTCCCAGGCCCCTTGGAGCAGCAGCCTCTGCTGCGGGTCGAGGGCCAGCGCCTCGCGCGGCATGATGCCGAAGAACTCCGGGTCGAACTCCCCCGCGTCGTGCAGGAATCCGCCGCTGCGCACGTACGTCTTGCCCGGCACGCCCTCCCGCGGGTCGTACACGCCGTCGAGGTCCCAGCCGCGGTCGGTCGGGAACTCGGTGACGGCGTCCCGGCCCTCGTCGAGCAGCCGCCACAGGTCCTCGGCCGAGTTGACGCCGCCGGGGAAGCGGCAGTGGAGGCCGACGACAGCGATGGGCTCGTCGGCCGGAACCACGGTCGCGCTGCTCGGGGCGGCCGCCTGAGGCATGGTCACGGTCGGGGCCCCGGTCAGCCGGGAGACGATGAACTCGCCCGCCGCCTGAGCGTTCGGGTAGTCGAACACGAGAGTGGCGGGCAGTCGCAGCCCCGTCGCCGTGTTCAGCGCGTTGCGCAGCTCCACAGCTGCCAGCGAGTCGAAGCCGAGGTCGGAGAAGGCGCGGTCGGCCCGTACGTCGTCACCGCCGGCGTGCCCGAGCACGGTGGCGGCGCGGTCGCGTACGAGGTCTACCACGAGACGTACGCGCTCGTTCCCGGGCAGTCCCGCCAGCCGCTCGGTGAGCGCGTGTGCGGGTGCGCCGGTGCTCCCGCTCGCCCCGGCGGCGCGTCGGGTGACACCGCCGCGCACGAGCCCGCGCAGCAGCGCCGGCACCTCGCCACGGGCCCGGACCACCGTCCGGTCGACGCGCAGGGCCGCCACGCAGGGCTCGCCCGCGGTGACGGCGGCGTCGAACAGCGCCAGCGCGTCGGCGGCCGGCAGCGCGGGCAGCCCCATGCGCCGCACCTGGACCAGGTCGGGGTCCTCGGCGGACCCGGCTGCGGCACCGGAGGCGGATGTGCCCCCGGACTCCGGTGCCCCCAACTCGCGGGTGTCCCACAGGCCGAACGCCACCGACGTCACGGGCAGTCCCGCGGCGGCCCGGTGCGCGGCGAGACCGTCCAGGAACACGTTGGCGGCGGCGTAGTTGCCCTGCCCGGCGGCCAGCACGAGACCCCCGGCCGAGGAGAACATCACGAACGCCTCCAGCTCGGCGTCGAGGGTGAGTTCGTGCAGGTGCCAGGCCGCGTCCGCCTTGGGTCCGAGGACCGCGTCCAGGCGTTCGGGAGTCAGGTCGGTGACGAGACCGCTGTCGGCCACACCCGCCGCGTGCACGACCGCGCTCAACGGATGTGCGTCGGCCACCTCGCCAAGCACGGCGGAGAGCCGGTCTCGGTCGGCGGCGTCGCAGGCCACGACGGACACGGTCGCACCGAGTCCGGTCAGCTCCGCGCGCAGGGCGTCGGCCCCGGGCGCGTCCGGGCCCCGCCGACTGGTCAGCAGCAGGTGGCGCACACCGTGCCGCGCGACGAGGTGCCGCGCGACCCGGGCACCCAGCTCGCCCGTACCGCCGGTGATGAGCACGGTGCCCTTACTGTTCCACGGCGCCGTCGCTTCATCGTCGCCGGTGGCGATGGTGGCGGCGGTCGCGGTCATCGGCGTGAGGCGGGGTACGGTCACTCGACCGGTGCGCAGGGCGAGTTCGGGCTCGGTGGTCCCGGCCAGCCGTGTCAGCGCGGCGGCTGACCCGGCCGTCAGGTCGGTGTCGACAAGACCGAACCTCCCGGGGTGCTCGGCCTGCGCGGCACGGACCAGTCCCCACACGGGCGCCTGGCCCACGTCGACCGGCTCCCCGACCGTGGTGGCCACGGCCCCTCGGGTCACGAACACCAGGCGACTACCGACGAAGCGCTCCTGCGCCAGCCACTCCTGCACGGCGGCCAGCACCTCACCGGTGCTCGCCCGGCAACCGCGCGCCGGATCGCCCTCGACCGGTCCCACGGCCCAGAACACCACGGGAGGCACGACCTCCAGCGCGGCGAGTCCCGGGAACCGGGTCAGCCCGGTGCCGGGAAGATCACCCACGAGGGCGGCCCCGGCCGTGCCGTCCGGAACCGGCACGGGCGTCCAGTCCATCCGCAGCAACTCACCTACACGCCCGGTGCCTTGGCCGAATTGCTGGGCGGACACCGGCCGTACGGTCATCTGCTCCACCGTCGCGACGGGCCGGCCCGTCGGATCGGCGAGCCGCATGGCGCACACCTCGTCGCCGCGCAGCCGCTCCAGGTGCACGCGCAGCGCTGTCGCGCCCGTGGCGTGCAGGGTCACGCCGGACCAGGAGAACGGCAACAGGGTCTCGCCGTCCACGGCGCCGTGCTCGCCCAACTGGTCGGCGTGCATGGCCGCGTCCAGCAGGGCGGGGTGCAGACCGTACGCGGTGCCGTCGCCGCCCTCGGGCAGCTCCACCTCGGCGTACACGTGCTCGCCCTGCCGCCACGCCCGGCGCAGCGCGCGGAACACCGGTCCGTACCCGTAGCCGCGCTCGCGCAGACCCTCGTAGAAACCGTCGACCGGCAACGGAACCGCCCCCGACGGCGGCCACTCGGCGGCCAGGTCGAAGGACGCGTCCGCGACGACGGGCGACACCGCGCCGGTCGCGTGCAGCGTCCACGGTGTGTCGGCGTCCGGCCGCGAGTGGATCGTCAGGGCGCGCACGCCCTCCTCGTCCGGCGCGTCGACCACGACCTGCACGGTCACCGTGCCGGCGGAAGGCAGGATCAGCGGCGCCCGGTGGGTCAGCTCCTCCAGCCGTCCGCAACCGACGTGGTCACCGGCCCGCATGGCCAGCTCCACGAAACCGGTGCCCGGAAGCAGCAGGCTGCCCAGGATGTCGTGATCGGCCAGCCATTCCTGGCGGCCGGTCGACAGCCGACCCGTGATGATCACGCGATCGGCGTCGGCCACCGTGACCGCGGCGCTCAGCAACGGATGCTCGACGGCCTCCAGCCCCGCGGAGCCGACGTCTCCGGCGGTACGGAGAGGCGTCAGCCAGTAGCGCTGCCGTTGGAAGGGGTAGCCGGGGAGGTCGTCCAGATGCCTTCCGGGGGCGTGGAGGGCGGTGAAGTCGACGTCGGTGCCTCGTACGTGCAGTTCGCCGAGGGCGGTCAGGAGTGTGTGGGGCTCGTCGCGGTCCCGGCGCTGGGTGGCCACGGCGTGTGCCTCGGCGGGGAGGGTGTCCTCGGCCATGGCGGCGAGGACGTTGTCGGGGCCGATCTCCACGAACTCGGTCGCACCCTGCGCCGTCAGGGTGACGACCGCATCGGCGAAGCGGACCGGTTCGCGGACCTGGCGGACCCAGTAGGCGGGGTCCCGGAGCTCGTCGGTGGCCGGCTCGCCGGTGAGGGTCGAGATCAGGGGGATGCGGGGGGTGCCGTAGGTCAGTTGGGAGGTGACCTCGGCGAAGTCGGCCAGCATCGGTTCCATCAGCGGGGAGTGGAAGGCGTGGGAGACGCGGAGCCGGGTGACTTTGTGGTCCTGCAGCCTCTCGATCGTCTTCGTGACCGCGTCATCAGCTCCCGAAATCACCGTGAGGCGCGGTCCGTTGACGGCCGCGACCTCGACACCGTCTACGAGGGCCGCACGCACCACGGATTCCCCGGCCCGGACTGATGCCATCGCACCACCCGCGGGCAGCGCCTGCATCAACCGAGCACGCGCCGCGACCAGACGAGCCGCATCCGGCAGAGTCAGAACCCCCGCCACATGCGCAGCGGCCAGCTCGCCGATGGAATGCCCGGCCACGAAGTCCGGCTTCAGCCCCGCCGACTCCAACAGGCGGAAGAGGGCGACCTCTACCGCGAACAGACCCGGCTGCGCCCAGCCCGTCCGCCGCACCAGGTCCGCATCCTCACCCCACACGACCTCACGCAACGGCCGTTCCAGATGGATGTCCAGGGCCGCGACCACCTCATCGAAAGCCGAAGCGAACACCGGGAACCGAGCCGCCAGTTCACGCCCCATCCCGAGCCGCTGAGCCCCCTGCCCCGTGAAGAGGTAAGCGAGCTTGCCCGGAATCGGCGTCACCGCGCCGACATCGCTCAGCCCCCGCAGCAACTCCTCACGATCCGCCCCGACCACCACGGCCCGGTGCTCGAACTTCGCGCGACCGGCCAGCGTCCGCGCCACATCCACAGGACGCAACGACTCACGCTCGCCGAGGTACGCCTTGAGCTGATCGGCGTAAGCCGTCACCGCCTCGGGCGTCTTCCCCGACACCACCAACGCGACCGGCTGCACATCGTCCGGGGCAGGCGCCGCCAAGAACTCAGGCGGCTCCTCCACGATCACATGGGCGTTGGTCCCGCTGATCCCGAACGACGACACCGCCGCCCGACGCGGACGCCCCTCGACCGCCGCCCACTCCCGAGCCTCCGCCAACAACTCCACCGCACCGGCCGACCAGTCCACCTCACCCGACGGCTCATCCACATGCAACGTCCGAGGCAACACACCATGCCGCATCGCCAGAACCATCTTCATGATCCCAGCCACACCCGCAGCAGCCTGCGTATGACCGATGTTCGACTTGATCGACCCCAGCCACAACGGCCGACCCTCCGGCCGCCCCTGCCCATACGTCGCCAACAACGCCTGCGCCTCGATCGGGTCACCCAGAGTCGTCCCGGTCCCGTGCCCCTCCACCACATCCACATCCACGGGCGACAACCCGGCCGCCGCCAACGCCTGCCCGATCACCCGCTCCTGTGAAGGACCGTTCGGCGCCGTCAGACCATTCGACGCACCGTCCTGATTCACCGCCGAACCACGCACCACCGCCAACACCGGATGCCCCAGACGCCGGGCGTCCGACAACCGCTCCACCAGCAGCACACCCACGCCCTCGCCCCAGCCGGTGCCGTCCGCCGCGTCGGCGAACGACTTGCAGCGGCCGTCCGCCGCCAGGCCGCCCTGCCGGTTCATGTCGACGAAGGTGTCCGGGGTGGACATCACGGTGACGCCGCCCGCGAGTGCGAGCGTGCACTCGCCGTTGCGCAGAGCCTGGGCCGCAAGGTGCAGCGCCACCAGCGACGACGAACACGCCGTGTCGACGGTGACCGCCGGGCCCTCCAGACCGAACGTGTACGCCACCCGGCCTGACACCACGGCGGTGTGGCCGCCGTTGCCGAGGTAGCCGGCGTACTCTTCCGGGATCTCGCCGGGCCGGGTGGCCCAGTCGTGGTACATGACGCCGGCGAAGACGCCGGTGCGTGAGCCGTGGACCGAACGGGGGTCGATGCCGGCCCGTTCGAAGGCTTCCCAGGACGCCTCCAGCATGAGTCGCTGCTGCGGGTCCATGGCGACGGCCTCACGCGGGCTGATGCCGAAGAAGTCAGGGTCGAACTGGGCCGCGTCGTAGAGGAACCCGCCCTCCTTGGTGGAGGTCCTGCCGGATGTGCCGGGCTCGGGGTCGTACAGCTCGGCGATGTCCCAGCCGCGGTCGCCGGGGAACTCGGCGATCGCGTCCCGGCCTTCCGCGACGAGCCGCCACAGGTCCTCGGGCGAGGACACGCCGCCCGGGTAGCGGCAGGCCATGCCGACGATCGCCACGGGTTCGTCGGACATCCCGCGCGCCGCGGGGACGGCAGTCGTGCGCTTCGACCGGCCGTGAAGCAGGCGGTCCTCGAGGTGGGCGGCCAGGGCGAGGGGGGTCGGATAGTCGAAGACCAGGGTGGCGGACAGGCGCAGACCGGTGTCCGTGTTCAGGGAGTTGCGCAGTTCCACGGCGGCCAGTGAGTCGAAGCCGAGGTCGTTGAAGGCCCGTTCGGCCTCGATCGCGTCCGCGCCGGAGTGGCCGAGCACGGCGGCCACCTGGCCACGGACGAGGTCCAGCAGGTGGTCCCGTCGCTGTTCTTCGGGGAGTTCGGCCAGGCGCCGTCCCAGCGAAGCGGTGCCGGTCGGGTCGGCGCCGCCCGTGCCGGCCGTGCGGCGTGCGGGTGCCCGGACCAGGGTGCGCAGGAGCGGCGGTACGCCTCCCGGCCTGCCTCGCAGGGCGTGCGCGTCGAACCAGAGGGGTGCGGTGAACGCCTCGCCGGAGCGCACCGCCGCGTCCAGCATGGCGAGGTTCTCGGCGACGGAGAGTTCGCGCAGGCCCAGTCTGGTCACGCGGTGGACGGCCACGTCGGACAGGCCCGCGCCCATGCCGTGCTCACGGGGCCACAGTCCCCAGCCGAGGGAGGTGGCCGGGAGCCCGGACAGCCGTCGGTGCTCGGCCAGCGCGTCGAGGAAGGTGTTGGCCGCCGCGTAGTTGGCCTGCCCCGCTCCGTCGAGGAATCCGGCCGCCGAGGAGAACAGGACGAAGGCGCTCAATAGCAGGTCGCGGGTCAGTTCGTGCAGGTGCCAGGCGCCGTCTGCCTTGGGGGCGAGGACGGTTCCGATGCGGTCGGGGGTGAGGTCCTCGAAGGTGCCGTCGTCGACGATGCCGGCCGCGTGCACGACGGCGGTGAGCGGATGCTCCTCGGGCACGGCGTCGAGTACGGCGGCCAGCGCGGCGCGGTCGGCGACGTCGCAGGCGGCGAGGGTGACGGTGGCACCCGCCTCCGTGAGCTCGTCGCGCAGCTGCCCGGCGCCGGGCGCGTCGATACCGCGCCGGCCGACCAGGAGCAGTCGCCGTACGCCGTGTTCCGTGACCAGGTGGCGGGCCACCAGGGCGCCGAGCCCGCCGGTGCCGCCGGTGACGAGCACCGTGCCGTGGTCGGGCCAACCGGCCGCCTCGGACGTGTCGGCCGGGCGGCCGCCGCGGACGAGGCGGGGGGCGAGCAGCCGCCCGGAGCGCACGGCCAGCTCGGGCTCCCCGCAGACCACGGCGGCGGGCAGCACGGACGCCCATCCCTCCCCCGGCCCACCCGTGGCCTCCTCACCACCCGCGTCCACCAGGACCACCCGGCCCGGATGCTCCGCCTGCGCCGCCCGCAGCAGCCCCCACACGGATGCCGTGGCCAGGGCCGTGTCGTCGGGTGTCCGCGTCCACAGCGCCGGTACGGCGTCCTCGGTGACGACGACCAGTCGCGCGGCGTCCAGCCGCTCGTCGGCCAGGAAGTCCTGCACCACGCGCAGCGCCTGTCCGACGGTCTCGCGGGTCGCGTCGAGCGGCGCGGCTCCGGTGTCCGGACGCAGACTGGCAACCACCAGGTCGGCGCCCGCCGCCTCGGCGAGGTCGGCCGCCGGCCGGGCTCCGAGGGTCTGTCCCAGGCCGTGCGCATCGGCCCCGAGGACGGCCCAGGTGAGCTGCCCGGGGGGTTCGGGGAGCGGCAGTTCCGTCCAGTCGACGCGAAGGAGTGCGCCCCTGGTGCCGGTGCCGGTGCCGCCGATCCGGTCGGCGTCGACCGACCTGACGACCAGGGAGTCCACCGACGCCACCGGTGCGCCCGTGGTGTCGCGGAGTTCGATGCCCACGGTGTCGGGTCCGGTGGCGGTGATCCGTACGCGGACGCGGTTCGCGCCGGTGGCGTGCAGGGAGACGCCGTGCCAGGTGAAGGGCAGGGTCACCTGGCCGTCCGGCTGCGGCAGGGCGTGGCCGAGCGCGTGCAGGGAGGCGTCCAGCAGGGCCGGGTGCAGGCCGTAGGCGCCCTGGCCCTGGCCCTGGCCCGCCGGGAGGGTGACCTCGGCGTACACCTCTCCCCCGGCGCGCCACAGGGCGCGCAGGCCCTGGAAGGCGGGCCCGTACCCGTAGCCCTCGCGGCTGAGCCGTTCGTAGAAGCCGGAGACGTCGACCGGCTCGGCGCCGGGCGGGGGCCACGCCGCCGGTGCCGTCGCGGGGGTGTGGGTGGCGCGGGCGAGGACGCCGCCGGCGTGGCGCGTCCAGTCGTCCTCGGCGGTGCTGTCCTCGCGGCGGGCGTAGAACTCCACGGTGCGCCGCCCTGCCGGGTCGGGCTCGCCCACCACGATCTGGAGGGCGGTGCCGCAGTCGTCCGGCAGCGCCAGGGGGGCTTCCAGGTCGAGAACCTCGACGGTGTCGCAGCCGACCTGGTCAGCGGCGAGCAGGGCGAGTTCGACGAACGCGGTTCCGGGCAGCAGGGTGCTGCCCGCGATGACGTGGTCGGCGAGCCACGGCTGGACGCGGGGTGAGAGCCGTCCGCCGAGCAGGACGCCGTCGCCCGCGGCGAGGGTCAGCATCGCACCGATGAGGGGGTGTTCCACGGGCTGCTGGCCGACGCCCCGCGCGTCGCCGGCCGTCTTCGCGGCGGTGAGCCAGTACCGCTGCCGCTGGAACGCGTAGGTGGGCAGGTCGATCCGCCGGGCGTCCGGGTAGTGGGCGTCCCAGGTGACGTGCGCGCCGTTGACGTGGGCCACGGCGACGGCCGACAGGACGCCGGTGGGCTCGTCGTGGTCACGGCGCAGCGCGGGGGCGAACACGTGCCCGGCCGTGTCGTCGACGCAGTCGCGTGCCATCGCGGTGAGTACGGCGTCGGGGCCGAGTTCGAGGAAGGTGGTGACGCCGGCCGCCTCCAGGAAGGCGATGCCGTCGGCGAACCGTACGGGCTGCCGCACGTGTTCGACCCAGTACTCGGGCGAGCAGAGCCGGTCCGTGGCGAGCAGGCCGCCGGTCACGTTGGACACGACGGGGATGGTGGGCTCGGCGTAGGCCATGACCTGGGCGATGCGGCGGAACTCGGCGAGCATGGGGTCCATGAGCGCCGAGTGGAAGGCGTGGCTGACCCGCAGGCGCTTGGTCCGGTGGCCGCGGGCGGCGAGCGCGGCGGCGATCCGGAGGGTGGCGGTCTCGTCGCCGGAGATGACGACCGCTTCGGGGCCGTTGACGGCGGCGAGGTCGACGCCGGGTGTCTCGCTGAGCAGCGCGGTGACCTCGTCTGCGGGTGCGGCGACGGCCACCATGGCCCCTGTCTGCGGGAGTTCCTGCATCAGCCGACCGCGGGCGGCCACCAGCATGGCCGCGTCGGGGAGACTGAGCACTCCGGCGACGTGGGCCGCGGTGAGTTCGCCGACCGAGTGCCCGGCGACGAAGTCCGGGCGCAGTCCCCAGGACTCGACCAGCCGGAACAGGGCGGTCTCCAGGGCGAACAGGGCGGGCTGGGCGTACCTGGTCTGGTCGAGGAGCTGTGCCGTCTCGGGGTCGTCGTCGGTGAACAGGACGTCCCACAGGGAGCGTTCCATCTGGAGGTCGAGATAGCCGATCGCCTCGTCGAGCGCTTCGGCGAACCGGGGGTGGGCGTCGTAGAGCCGCCGGCCCATGGCGTGCCGCTGGCTGCCCTGTCCGGTGAAGAGGAAGGCGAGTCCCCCGCCGGTCGCGGTCCCGGTGACGAGCGCTGGGTGCGGCTCGCCGGCGGCGAGGGCGCGCAGGCCGTGCCGGAGTTCGTCGGCGTCGGCGGCCGTGAGTACGGCGCGGTGCGGCATGGTGGCGCGGCCGGTGGCGAGTGAGTGGCCGAGGTCGTCCCGCCGGGGCCGGAGCTCGGTGTCCAGGTGGTCAAGGAGGCGTTGTGCCTGGGCGCGCAGGGCCGGCTGGGAACGGGCGGAGAAGGCGACGGGCAGGGGGCCCTCGGGCTGGGGGCGCGCGGCGGGAGCCGGGCCGGGGACCGGCGGTTCCTCGACGATGACATGGGCGTTGGTGCCGCTGACGCCGAATGCGGAGACGCCGGCGCGGCGGGGGCGGTCGCCCGGCTCCCACGGCACGTCCTCGGTGAGCAGCCGGACGGTGCCCGAGGACCAGTCGACGTGCGGGGTGGGCTGGTCGACGTGGAGGGTCGGCGGCAGCACGCCGTGCCGCATCGCCATGATCATCTTGATGAGTCCGGCGGCGCCCGCGGCGGACTGGCTGTGTCCGATGTTGGACTTGACCGACCCGAGCCACAGCGGGGTCCTGGGCGAGTGGGCCGCGCCGTAGGTGGCGATCAGGGCGTGTGCCTCGATGGGGTCGCCGAGGGTGGTGGCGGTGCCGTGCGCCTCGACGGCGTCGACGTCGCCGGTGGTCAGCCCGGCGTTGGCCAGAGCCTGTCGGATGACGCGTTGCTGGGCGAGGCCGTTGGGCGCGGTCAGTCCGTTGCTGGCGCCGTCGGAGTTGACGGCCGTGCCGCGGATCAGGGCCAGCACGGGGTGTCCGAGGCGGCGTGCCTCGGAGAGCCGGGTGAGGACGAGCATGGCGGCGCCCTCGGACCAGGCGGTGCCGTTCGCGGCGGCGGCGAAGGGCCGGCAGATCCCGTCGGGGGCGAGTCCGCGCTGGCGGCTGAAGGAGGTGAAGGCGCCGGGATGGACCATGACGGACGCGGCACCGGTCAGCGCGAGGGTGCACTCGCCGGCGCGCAGCGACTGCACGGCGAGGTGCAGGGCGACCAGGGCGCTGGAGCAGGCGGTGTCCACGCTCAGGGTCGGGCCCTCGGTGCCGAGGACGTAGGCGAGGCGTCCGGAGAGCACGCTCGGGGAGTTGCCGGTCATCAGGTAGCCGTCGAGGCCGTCCGGGGCCTCGTGCAGTGGCATGCCGTAGTCCTGCGGGTCGGCGCCGACGAAGACGCCGGAGCGGCTGCCGCGGAGCGTGTCGGGGTCGATGCCGGCGCGTTCCAGGGCCTCCCAGGCGGTCTCCAGGACGAGGCGCTGCTGCGGTTCCATGGCCAGCGCCTCGCGGGGGCTGATCCCGAAGAAGGCGGCGTCGAAGTCACCGGCGTCGCGGAGGAATCCGCCGTGGCGGACGTAGGTGGAGCCGGGGGTGGCGGGGTCGGGGTCGTAGAGCCGGTCGAGGTCCCAGCCGCGGTCGTCGGGGAAGTCGTCGACGACGTGCCGTCCTTGGGCGACGAGCTGCCAGAGCTGGTCGGGCGAGGCGGCGCCGCCGGGGAAGCGGCAGCCGATGCCGACGACGGCGATGGGCTCGTCCGCCGCCGGGGGTGGCGCGATCTCGTCGGTGGCCCCGGCGGCGGTTCCGAGGAGTTCGGCGCGCAGATGGTGGGCCAGGTCCGCCGCCGTGGGGAAGTCGAAGCCGACGGTGGGCGGCAGGGTCAGGCCGGTGGCGGCGTTCAGCAGCCGCTGGAGCTTGACCAGGCCGAGGGAGTCCACGCCGAGTTCGCGCAGCGGGCGGCCGGGGTCGACCGCGTCCGGCTCCTCGCCGGCCTCCCGCAGCACGACCAGCACCTGCTCGCGCACCAGCTCGACCAAGACTCGTATCTGCTCGGGTGCGGGCAGCACCCCCAGCGTGTGTGCCGACGTCAAGAGGTTCCTCCGCGATGTGCGTCCGCCTGCCGTTGCGGGTCACGTTCGCGCACGGGCCGCCGGTCAAGAGCCCCTAACGACCCCTAACGCGCGTTCAGTCGGGCCGCGCAGCGCCGGGACCTCCGGCCGCTTCCCGGTCGCCTTGCCCGGCCGCTTCGCCGCCGGCTTGCCCTGCCGCTTCCTCCGCGAGGCGTCTGCGGTCGATCTTCCGGTTGGAGTTCAGCGGGAACTCCGCCAGGTGGGTGAAGCGCCGGGGCAGCATGCCCTTGGGCAGGAGTTCGGCGAGCTGCTTGGTCAGACGGGCGGCGGGCACGGGTTCGCCGGTGTAGAAGACCGCGATCTCGGTGGTGCCGCCGGTGGTACGGGTCACGGCTACCGCGTCGCGGACACCGGGGCAGGCACCGAGCGCGAACTCGATCTCGGCCAGCTCCACCCGCCAGCCGTTGACCTGCACCTGGGAGTCGTAGCGGCCGAGGTAGACCAGTTCGCCGTTGTCCAGGGCGCGCACCCGGTCCCCTGTGCGGTACCAGCGGCGGGCGTCGTGCTGGAGGAAACGTCCTTCGTCGTCCTGCGGTTCGAGGTATCCGGGGGTCATCTGCGGTCCGGTGACGCACAGTTCGCCCTCGTGGTCGGAGAGCGCGCCGTCCGGGGTGAGCAGCAGGTGGTCGTGGCCCTCGTGCAGCGCGCCGATCGGTACGAGGCCGTTGACGCACAGGTCCGGTGAGGTCTCGGGGGACCAGCGGTGGCCGGTGACCGTCAGGGTGAGTTCGGTGGGGCCGTAGATGTTCTCCACGGTGGCGGCGGGGGCCGCGGCCTGCCAGTCGACGACGTCCGCCGCGCGCAGTGCCTCGCCGGCGAACAGGCTCCAGCGCAGCGTCGGCATGCCGCCGGGGGCGAGGCCCCGGGTGCGGCGGGCGAGGCTGATGGCGCTCGGCGCGGAGAACCAGACGGTCAGGTTCCGTTCGCCGAAGAAGCCGGGCAGGTCCCGGTATGCCTGCGCGGGGACGGGGTGCAGACTCGCGCCGGCGCCCCAGGCGCAGAACATGTCGAACATCGCGCAGTCGAAGTTCAGGTCGAACGTCTGGGAGAAGGCGTCGCCGGCGTGGAAGTCGTAGTGCCGGTCGGCGAGGGCGAAGTAGTGCCGGGTCATGCCGTGGGTGAGGGGCACGCCCTTGGGGCGGCCGGTGGAGCCGGAGGTGAACAGGATGTAGGCGTGGTCGGTGTCGCGCACCTGGGCCGGGGCGTCGAGCGGGCGGCCGGCCGCCGGGATCGCGTCCGGCACGGTGTCGCCCGCCCCGGCGGCCAGTACGGGCAAGCGCAGTCCGTGCTGGCCGAGTTCGCGCAGGGTGGCGAGTCCCGGTCCGTCGGCGATCACCGCGTCCACTCCGGCGGTGACCAGCATCCGCCGGGTGCGTTCGAGCGGGAAGCGCGCGTGCAGCGGGACGACGGTGGCCCCGGCGTACAGGGCGGCGAGGACACCGGCGTAGCCCTCCAGGCTCCGGTCGGTGAGCACGCCCACGGCGCGCGGCGGGCCGCCCGGCGCGGCGTGCAGGTCGCCCGCCCGGCGCAGGGCCAGCTCGTGCAGTTCGGAGTAGGTCACGCGGCTGGTTCCCACCCGTACCGCGGTGCGGTCGGGGGCGGTGGCCAGGCCCCGCAGGAAGCGCGTGGTCAGCGCGGAGTCGACCAGGTCGGACATTCCGATCTCCAGCGAGTAAGGGGGGATAGGGGTTGCCGATACGTCCGGTAGTGGTCTTGCATCGCGAAGACAGCCACGCCTCTGAGTCGGAGTCATCATGCTCGACGTCAAGTTCGACGCCATACTGCGCAGATACCTTCCGTTCATATCCCCGGCGGACGCGATTGACGAGGAAACCTCACTCCGGGATTACGGCCTGGATTCCATGGCCACGGTGGAGCTGATCAGCGACCTGGAGGCGGAGTACGGCATCCGGTTCGTCGACGACCTGCTCAGTCTGGAAACGTTCGCCACACCCGGTCGGATCTGGGCGAGCATTTCCCGGATGACCGCGCCCGCCGAATGACCGAACGGGCATCGGAGGCCGTCGGGCCAGGTGAGCGGGGTGCCCTTTTCGGGCGTCATGCTGACGAGGGGCCGGCGTAGGCCGGTACCCCTATCGACCCCAGCGTTCACCGGCCGCCACCCCTCTTCGGTGACGTCACGATCACTCCGAGTCGACGCTACGCGCGAATACTTGACGGTAAGTCACCTTTGAGCGGGAGGCGGAGACGGGCAGGGCCCGTGCCGGCGTCCGGCCGGCCCCGGCCGGTCCCGCCGAGTGCACCATCGGGAATCAGCCAACCGCACATGAGGTGCCACTCGGGGAACGTCGACGTGGTGCCATGTCAAGGGATTTGAGTGAAACCTGAGGGAACGGCCACGGGCAGGAGAGCACACCACCCATGAGCAAGGAGGCACCCTCACAAGATATTTACCGATTCTCTTGCGCGGCCGAACAGTCGGACAAATAATGCGACCATCATGACGGACAGCATTACGGCCAAGATCACCGGTCCGCGTGCGGGCCTGCACCCAGGCATTTGGTGCCTGTTACTTGCCCATTCAACTGTTCCCGTGTGAACACGGCGGTGATTCACCGCGAACTCCTCTGCCGTTCGCAGTCCATTTGATGTCGGCCGGTCCCCACCGCGAAACCTGCATTTTACTTTCCATCTGAAAAGCAGAACTTCCCTCGTGTGAAAGAGGTCCCCAAAGATGGGTCGGGTTGAGAACAAGGTCGTCGTGATCACCGGCGCGGCCAGAGGGCAGGGCCGCAGCCACGCGGTCCACCTGGCGCGGGAGGGCGCGGACATCGTCGCCGTCGACCTGTGCAAGGACATCGAGACCGCCGGCTACTCCATGGCCAGCAACGAGGACCTGGACGAGACCGCCAGACTGGTCCGCGAGACCGGGCGCCGCGCGGTGGTGAAGTACGCCGACGTGCGCGACTACGCCGCCGTCCGCTCGGCCATCGCCGAAGGGGTCGCCGAACTCGACGGCGGCGTAGACGTCCTCGTCCCCAACGCCGGCATCCTGCCGATGGGCCAGGACGTGAGCGTGGACGGCTTCGCCGCCAGCGTCGACGTGAACCTGGTCGGCGTGCTCAACACCGTCCACGCCGCGGTGCCGCACCTGCGTGACGGGGCCTCCGTCGTGCTCTCCGGCTCCATCGCGAGCCTCGTGCCGCCCATCGGCGAGGACGAGATGGCCGGCGCCGGCTACGTGGGCTACCGCTTCAGCAAGCACGTCCTCGTCGACTACATGAAGGAACTCACCCTCCAGCTCGCGCCGCGCGGCATCCGGGTGAACTCGGTCCACCCGACCACCGTGGACACCGACATGACCAACAACGACGCCATGCTCCGGACCTACCGTCCGGACCTGGAGAACCCGACCAAGGACGACGTGGCACCGATCCTGGCCACCCTCCAGGCGATGCCCATCACCCACGTCACGACCGCCGACGTGTCGCACGCCGTCGTCTACCTGGCCTCGGACGAATCCCGGTACGTGACCGGAACACAGCTGAGGATCGACGGAGGCGCCATCGCCAGACATCGCCTGTGAACGGGGCGGGCGCCGCCCGGCGCGAAGTCCCGCTCAGCACGGAAAATGCCGAGCTCGGGGGGTAGGCACTTATGGCGAGAATGGGCTACGACGCGGCGCTGTCCCGGTTGCGGGACCTGCTCGCGGAAAGCACGTGCGGCAACGGCAAGCTGGCGCTCGTGGAAGGCGGCCTGGCCAGCGGCAAGACGCACCTGCTGCACGAGTTCTCACGGCAGGCGGCGAAGGCGGGAGCCCTGATGCTCACCGCCACCGGGTCCAGAGCCGAGCGGAGGCTCGCGCTGGGCGTCGCCGACCAGCTGCTCCGCAGCGCCGGCCCGGCGGCGTCCCTGCCGGAGCACGCCGCGCGGCTCATCGGCGTCCCGGACGAGTCGGCCGGTTCGTGGGGAGCGAACCAGCCCGGCCCGTACGGGACTTCGGACACGAACATCCGTGAACTGTGCGGCGTGCTCCTCGACCTCTGCGCGGACCAGCCGCTGGTGCTCGCCGTGGACGACGTGCAGTTCGCCGACGCGCCGTCGCTGCGGCTGCTGCTCTCGCTCCAGCGCAGGATGGTCAGCAAACGGCTGCTGATCGTCCTCAACGAGTGGCACCGCGGCAAGCCGACGCTGCCGGAGTTCCGGGCCGAGCTGACCCGGCACCCGTGCAGCCACATCCGGCTGGCTCCGCTGTCGGTCGAGGACCTCACCACCCTGCTGGCCAAGGAGGGTGTCCCCGAGCCCGCGCAGCTCGCCCACGGGTACCACCGGCTCACCGGCGGCAACCCGATGCTGCTGCACGCGGCGCTCGACGACCGGCTCGGCGCCGTGTTCACCGACGAGGACGCGGACCGCGAAGGACCCGTGGCCGGGGTCGCGTACGCACAGGCCGTGCTGGCCGGCCTGTACCGGTGGGACGCCGAACTGCTCTCGGTGGCGCGCGCCGCGGCGGTCCTCGGCGACCGCTCCTCACCGGCACTCATCGCCCAACTGCTCGACAGCAGGCCGGAGGAGACCGAGGAACTCCTGCGGATCCTCACGGAGGCCGGCCTGCTGCTCGGCGGCCGGATCCGGCATCCGCGCGGCGAGTCCGCGATCCTCGACGGCATGCCGCACGGCGAACGCTCGGCGCTGCACACGCGGGTGGCACGGCTGCTCTCCCAGGCGGGCGCGGCCGCCGTCGACGTGGCCCGGCACCTGCTCGCGGCCGGCCAGGCACCCGAGCCGTGGGCGGTGGCCGCCCTGCGCGACGCGTCGGAGCACGCGCTGACCGCCGGCGACCCGGAGACCGCGGTGCGCTGCCTGGAACTCGCGGTCGGCGCCAGCGCCGACCCTCGCGAGCGCAACGCCGGCATGTACGCCCTGACCCGCGCCCTGTGGCGGAAGAACACGGCGGTCGCCACCCCCTACCTGCCCGCCCTCCTCGACGCCGTGCGGGCGGGACAGCTGCCCCCCGCCGCCGCGGTCGAGGTGGTGCGCTACTCCCTGTGGCACGGCCAGGTGGAGGCCGCGACGCGGGCGGCGGCCGCGCTGTGCGAGACGCCCGAGCGGCTCGACCCGCGCAGCGCCGCCGAACTGTCCGCCACCTTCCACTGGTACTTCGGCTCCGACCGCCGGCTGCGCACGGCCGGCGCCGACGGCGTCCGGGTGGCGGCGCGCCGGGGCACCTGGGCGCACGCAGTGGACCGGATGACGACGTTCTGGGTGCGCGGCGGCGGCGACACTGCCACCACCTCCGCCCAGCACATCCTCCAGAGCTGCCATGTCGGGGAGACGGCCCTGGAGGTGGTGGCGGGCGCGCTGCTCGCCCTGCGCTGCGGCAGCAAACCGCACCTGGCGCGATCCTGGTGCGAGCGGCTGGTCCAGGAGGCGGCCCGGTTCGGCGACCTCACCTGGCAGGCGGTGCTCAACGGCATCAACGCGAGCATCGCGCTGCGCCTCGGTGACCTGGCCACCGCGGTGCAGCAGTCGGAGCAGGCGCTCCAGCTGCTCCCCGCCAAGGCGTGGGGCATCCTCATCGGGCTGCCGCGCGCCACCCTGGTCTCCGCCCGCACCAGCCTCGGCGACTACGAGGCGGCCGCCCAGGTGCTGCGGCAGCCCGTGCCGGACGCCATGTTCGAGACCTTCCTCGGCCTGTACTACCTGGAGGCGAGGGGCTGTCTCTTCCTCGCCACCGACCAGGCGCTCGCCGCGGGCGGCGACTTCCAGCTGTGCGGCAGGCTCATGCACGAGTGGGAGGTCGACCTGCCCGCGCTCAGCCCGTGGCGCGGCAACCTGGCCCTGGTGAACCTGGAACTCGGCCACACCGCCGAGGCCCGTGAGCTGGTCCGCCAGCAGCTGGAGCGGACGCGGTCGGCGGACATCCGCATGCGGGGCATCTCCCTGCGGGTGCTCGCCGGGGCCAGTGAACCGGCGCGGCGCCCGGCCCTGCTGCGGCAGAGCGTCGAGTTCCTGACCGCGGCCCAGGACCGGCTGGAGCTGGCCAGGGCGCTGGGCGACTTCAGCCTGGCCCACCAGAAGCTCGGCGAGTTCGACCAGGCCAGGCTGCTGGCCCGGCGCGCCACCCAGGTCACCCGGGCCTGTCTCGCGCCGGGGCTGCCCGCGGAGGACGACGGCGGTGCCGAGCAGCGGCGGGCCCCACAGGCCGGCTGGAGTCAGCAGGACCAGCAGTCGCGCCAGGTCCTCAGCGAGGCGGAGCGCCGGGTGGCGGAGCTGGCGGCGCTCGGGCACACCAACCGGGAGATCAGCCAGATGCTGTACATCACGGTGAGCACGGTCGAGCAGCACCTCACGCGGGTCTACCGCAAGCTCGGCATCACCCGGCGCACGGATCTGCTCTCGGTGTACGAGCTGCGCGGGCACGGCGGCGAGCACGAGCGCACGGACCTCGCCGGGGACGGGCTGCTGCCCACCGACCGTGAGGACATCGCGAGCTGAACCCCGCCGGGGGTGATGGTGGCGGTCCGGGGTTCCCGGACCGCCACCATCACCCCCGTTGCTATGCCACCGCTGCCCGGCGGGGCCGCGGCCGCAGCGCGACGGCGGGCGTCAGCGGCACCACGTCGAACCGGCCGCGGGCGCAGTCCACCCGGCCCCACAGCCCGTCCGGCCCCGACACCACCAGGCGTTCGACGCCGTGACCGGCGAGGGTGGCCATCGCCGCCGGCCACCGCACGGTGCGCACCACGCCGTCCAGCAGCAGCCCGCGTACGCCCGCCGCCGTCTCCACGACGGTTCCGTCGTGGTCGCCGACGATCGGCAGGTGCGGGTCTCGCAGGTCGAGCCGGCTCACGAGTTCCCGCTCGATGGTGTCGCGCAGCGGGGCGAACACCGAAGCGTGCATCGGCGGCCGCATCGTGTACATCGGCAGGCCGCCCCGGGCGCGCACCGCGGTGTGCAGCCAGTCCAGGCGGTGCTCGCGTACCGACAGCATCCAGAAGTCGTCGTCGACGTGGCAGGCGATCTCGTACCACTCCCCCGCGTCGTCCAGCTCCCGCAGGATCTCCGCGAACCTGGGTTCGGGGGTGCGCGCGAACGACTGGGTCACCACGTCGGCGTGGTTCTCGGCGAAGTACTCCTCGACGCAGTCGTTCCACCGGGCCGTCAGCCAGACCGCCTCGGCGAAGTCCAGCGCTCCGGCGTACACGGCGGCGGCGGTGTCGCCGAAACTCGCGCCGACGCACAGGGCGGGCCTGAGGTCCAGCGTGTCCTCCGCCCAGTGGGCCAGCGCCAGGCAGGTGACGAGGAAGGACACCCGTTCACCCGCGGAGTACGCGCTGTCGGCCTGGCGGTAGCGGTCGAGGGTCGAGTAGCCGAGCGTGTCGTCGGCGATCTCGGTGAGACGTCGCGCGACCGGGTTGATCAGCAGGAACTTGCCGAGGTCGGCGAAGGGGCTCTGCCGTATGCCGGGGAAGGCGATCGCGGTCGCCGGGCCGGCGCTCACCGCAGCGCCGATGCTTCGGCGGCGGGCCGTTCGCTCAGGATCTCGCGGGCGATGGCCTCGACGTAGTCGGTGATGGTGACGTCGTGGTCGAGGTAGGGCACCAGCTCACGGGTCCGCTCGTACAGCCGCCGTGTGTCACTGGACAGCGCGTCCGCGCCGCCCCGGATGTCGACCGCCTGGCACGCGCACAGCAGCTCGAACGCGACGACGTAGGTGGCGTTGTCCAGGGCCTCGCGGGCCTTGCGGGCCGCCACGAAGCCGAACGAGACGATGTCCTGGAAGTCGCCGGTGCTGGTGAGCGACTGGATGGACATGGGCATCGCCATGGCCCTGGTCTCGGCGGTGAGCGACGCCGTCATGAACTGCCCGCCCATGAGCCCCAGTCGCAGGCCCGGGTTCTCCCGGCACAGGAAGGCCGGCAGGCCGTTGCTGTTGCTCTTGTCCAGGAAGCGGTCGATCCGGCGGTTGGCCAGGTTGGTCAGCGTGGCGAGCGAGATGACCAGGTGGTCCATGGCCATGGAGACGTACTGGCCGTGGAAGTGGCCGTTGTGGAAGACGTCGTTCTCCTCCGGCACCACCAGCGGGTTGTCGTTGGAGGAGTTCAGCTCGCCCTCCAGGGTGGCGCCGACCTGCTTCATGCTGTCCAGGACCGGGCCGAGGATCTGCGGGGTGCAGCGGATCGAGTAGGCGTCCTCGATGGGCTGCGAGGCGTGCTTGGCCGCGTCCTCCTCCATCTCACCGGCGAGCGCGGTCTCGGTGTCGAGTTCGTTGACCGCCATCGACGAGTCCTGGAGGACGTCCCAGAGCCGCTTGGCGATCTCCCGCTGGCCGAGGTGCGGCTTGAGTTCGTGCACCCGGGGGTCGAACGGCTTGGTCATGCCCCGCAGGCCCTCCACGGACAGCGCCGACACCGTGAGGTAGGTGTCGAGCAGCCTGCGGGCCCGGGAGAAGACGAGGCTGCCGAGGCCGACCATGCCCGACGTGCCGTTGATCAGGGCCAGCCCCTCCTTGAAGCTGAGGGTCATCGGCTCGATGCCCGCCTTGGCCAGCGCGTCCGCCCCCGGCAGGACCTCCCCGTCCAGCCGGGCCTTCCACTGCCCGACCCCCACCAGGGCGATGGCGGCGAGCGGGCCGAGGTCGCCGCTGGTGCCCAGCGAGCCCTTCTCCGGCACACAGGGGACGACACCCGAGTTGTATACCTGGATCAGCTTCTCCAGGTTCGCCGGGGAGATGGCCGAGTTACCCCGGGACAGCGAGACGATCCGGGACAGCATGATGGCGCGGACCGTGCGGTCGTCGAGGTGCTGGCCGACGTTGGTGGCCACCGCGTTGATCAGGTTCTCCTGGAGCTCCCGGGCCATCGACACGGGCACCAGCCAGTCGACGAAGCCACCCATGCTCGTGTTCACGCCGTAGATGACCCGGTCGTTCTCGACGAACTTCTCGAGGGTCTCGCGCGAGGTGCGGACGCGCTGCCACACCTCGGTGTCGAGCTCGACCGGGACGTTCCCGGCCACGGCGGCGTCCAGTTGTTCCAGGGTGATCGACTGGTTGGCCTTGATTGTGAGTGTCATGAGAGAGGCTCTCCTGGGGTCTGGTGATCACGTCCCCGCGATGACAGGGCAGGCGAGCCCCAGTCAAACCAGCCCCGCTGACGCGGTGCACCGCCATCGCCCCCTATGCGCGCCCCGGATCCCCCTAACCGTGCCGGCGGTCGCCGTCGACGCGCTCGATCAGCACGAGGGCCGCGTCGTCCTGCTGCCGGCCGCGCCCGTGGCGGACGAGGTCCGCGCGCAGCGTGTCGAGCATGGCGGGGCCGGTCAGACTCGTCCAGTGCCGCAGCCGCTGCGCCAGCGGGTAGAAGGTGCCGTCGCCCGCGCGGCATTCGGTGACGCCGTCGGTGTACAGGAGGATCCGGTCGCCCGGCCGGAAGCGCGCGGTCAGCACCTGGTGCCCCTTCTGCACGAGGTCGCCGAGGCCCAGCGGCAGGCTGCTCGTCGGCGGCGTGAGCGGGACCGTGCGGCCCGAGCCTCGCAGCAGGAGCGGCCGGGGATGGCCGAAGCGGACGACGCGGACCACTTCCTCGTCGGGGATCTCCACGACGACGGCGGTGGCGAAGCACTCGGAGAAGGCGTTGGCCGCGCGCACATGGCGTTGCGTGCCGGCCTCCAGGCGCTGGGCCAGGCGGTGCAGCGACGTCTCGGTGTGCGCGGCCTCCCGGAAGCAGGTCAGCAGCGCGGCCGCGGCCTCGACGGCGGGCAGCCCCTTGCCCCGGATGTCGGCGACGAGCACCCGCACCCCGTAGGCGGTGTCCAGGCACTCGTAGGCGTCTCCCCCGATGCGCGCCTGGTGGTGCGCGGCGAGGTAGACGCCGTTCAGGCGTACCGGTCCGAGCCGCTCGGGCACGGGGCGCAGCACCACGCGCTGAGCCGTCTCGGCGATCAGCCGGACGTTGACCAGTTCGTGTTCCCGGCGCAGTCGTACGGCGCCCGCCTCCAGGGCCGCGACCGACACGGCGGCCACGCAGAGGATCGTCACCCGGAACGGGGAGTCGATCAGCCAGCCGTTGCCCCAGGCGATGAAGGTGGCGACGAGACCGGTGAGCAGGCCGGTGCAGACGATGCCGGTCAGGGTGCAGGTGGCCGCGGCCAGGGCGGGTACGGCCGCGAGCACGGGGCCGAACCGGGTGCGGAACGGCGCCCAGGCGTCCAGCACGGCGGCGGCGGTCAGCGCGAGCAGCGGCAGCGGGGTGCCGCGCAGAGCCTGCCCGAACCGGCCGGGGATGCGGGGTGTGCGTATGCGGCGTACTTCGGCCACGGGTCTCTCCTGTCGTGCGGCCCCCTGCCGGGGGGTTCCAGAGTCGTCCGCGTGTACCGGTGACGGGCATCCACCAGGTGGCTGACGCGCCGGTGGAACGCCGGGGCCCGGCGTCCGGCGGCGAGCGGCCCCGGGCGCCGGTGCGCGAGGGCCCGCAGGCCCGTTCCGGTGATCACGTCCGCGGTGTCCTCGTTGCGTCGGCTCGGCGTACCGCTGTGTGTGGTGTCGTTCTTCCGCTTGCCCCTCCGCGCCCGGGCGGTCCGCCGGCCCGCCCCGGAGCCCGTGCGACGGGCGTGCCGGGGAACGGAAACGGAGACCAGTGGATGGTGTGTTCAGCGGCCGGGCTGTTGGCGGCGGATCAGTCCTGGACCGCCGAGGACACGTGGCTCCTGGTGGTGGTCGGTGTGTCCATCGCCGTCGTCGTCCTGCTCATCAGCTGGGCGAGGATCCACCCCTTCCTCGCCCTGACGGTCAGCGCGCTGACCGTCTCGCTGCTGGCCGGGGAGTCCGCGCAGAAGGCCATCGTGTCCTTCACGACCGGCCTGGGCCGCATCACCGGTTCGGTGGGCGTGCTGATCATCCTGGGCGCCGTGCTGGGGCGGATGCTGGCCGACTCGGGCGGCATCGAGCAGGTCGTCGGCACCCTGACCCGCGTGGTCCGGCCGGAGCGGCTGCCGTGGGCGCTCACCCTGGTCGCGGCGCTCATCGGTCTGCCGATGTTCTTCGAGGTCGGCTTCGTGATGCTGATGCCGCTCGTGCTGCAACTGGCGCGGCAGACGAACTACCCGGTGCTGCGGGCGGGCATGCCGGTGGTGGCCGGACTGGCCACGGTGCACGCGCTGGTCCCCCCGCACCCGGGACCGCTCATCGCCATCCAGGCGGTGCACGCGCCGGTCGGGCTCACCATGCTGTACGGCCTGCTGGTGGCCGTGCCGTGCGCCATCGTGTCCGGTCCCCTGTTCACCGCGTACATCTGGCCCCGGGTACCGGCGCACGTGCCCGACTCCGCCACCGCCGCCTTCACCACCGGGCCGCACGGCGACGGCGCGGCGGGCCACGGCACCGGCCGCGGCTCCGCATCCGGACCCGCCTCCGCCTCCGGTGCGGACGACGCCGGGCCGGCCGTTCCGCGCAGCCTGCCGAGCCTCGCCGTCACCGTCGGCACCATCCTGCTGCCGATCGTGCTGATGACGCTGAAGGCCGTCTACGACAGCATGCCGAAGTCCCAGGGGACGCTGTACACCGTGGTCGAGTTCCTGGGCACGCCGATGATCGCCCTGCTGGTCACGGTGTTCGTCTCGCTGTTCACGTTCGGGTACTCGCTCGGCTTCAGCCGCCTCCACGTCCAGGCGTCCCTGGCGAGGAGTTTCGCGCCCGTGGCGGGGGTCATCGTGATCGTCGGGGCCGGCGGGGGCTACTCCCAGGCCCTCCAGGACACCGGTGTCGACCGGGCCGTCACGCTGGCGGCCGGCCACCTCCACATCTCGCTGCTGCTGCTCGCCTGGCTGATCGCGGCCCTGATGCGGACCATCGTGGGTTCCGGCACCATCGCCACCATCACCGCGGCCGGCATCGTCGGCCCGCTCTCGCACGGTCTGGCGCCCGCCGAGGCGTCCCTGCTCGCGCTGGCCCTGGGCTCGGGCGCCGCCTTCGCGGGGCACGTCAACGACGCGGCCTTCTGGATGGCCAAGGAGTACTTCGGCACCTCGATCGGCGGCACGCTGCGGACCTGGACGGTGTCCCACACCCTGCTCTCCCTCACCTCCCTCGGGTGTCTGCTGCTGCTCGACATCGTGGTGTGACGCCGGCTCAGCCCGGGAAGCGGCCGGTGGAGCGCAGGGACCAGCGTCGTTCGGCGTAGGCCAGGTCGTCGCGCCAGAGGCGGCCCGCGGCCTGCCGGACCAGCGGAGCCAGCAGCGGGCCGGCGCGGCGCGCGAGGGCGAATCCCGGGCGTCCGGAGGCGGCCACGACGGCTTCGACCACGGCGGTGCGCGGGGTGCCCGTCGCGTCGGTGCCCAGGGGTGTCGCGTGGGTCTCCACGACGGAGCCCTCGCCCTCGCCGTCGGTGATCCGCATGACGACGGTGCGCGGTCCGGGTGCGGTGAACTCCGCGCGGACGGGCACGACGAGCCGGCCGGCGACCTTGAAGGAGACGTCGACCGTGAAGCCGTCCGGCACCGCCCGCCCGTCCGGCGCGCGGGGGATGTCGACGACGGTGAGGTCGACGAATGAGTACGGGTGGAACCAGGCGCCGTGCCAGGGGTCGAGGCGGTTGGCCACCACGTCCTCCGGCTCGCAGCGCCCGCTCCCCGTGTAGACGGCGACCAGCGCGCGGCCGGGGTCGGGGCGGACCGGCACCGGTGGCAGGGCGGTGGGTTCCTCGCCGCCCACGTCGTCCAGGCGTACCCAGAGCAGCACTCCGTCGTCGTGCGCGGGCCAGGGTTCCCAGCCGGCGAACGGGGCGCCGTCCAGAGCAAGTCCGTGCCAGTGGCACACCAGGGTGCCGCAGCGCACCGGGCTGTCGCGCAGCGGCGCGCCCAGGTGAGGGCAGACGCCGGGTCCGGCGACCAGGTCGCCGCGCTGGTCGCGCCAGAGCACCACCTCGTGTCCTGCGACGGTACGGGCCACGGGCCGGTCGGCGCGCAGGTCGCGGGAGGCGCCTACGACGTACCAGTTGCCGCTCGGCCGGGCCTGCGCCCGCTTGAGGGCGTCGGCGATCAGCGCGGGCCGTGCCTCGCGCCAGGTGGGGCGCTGGCGTTCCCAGGCCACCGGGGCGCGGCGCAGGCGCAGGGGCAGCCGGCCGCGCCTGGGGGGACCGGCGGGTGTCACATGGCCTCCTTGGCTCGGGTGGACGCCGGAGCGGTGGTACCGGGGGTGCCCGGTGGCCGTCGGCGGGTGGCGAGGCGGGCCGCCGTGACGCGGAGCAGACCGTCGGCGGCGGTGAGGGCGCGGCGACGGCGGGGCACGACCGCGCGGCGGTGCAGCGCCGCCCAGCCGTCGGCGGCGACGGCGTCCAGGATGCCGCGGTAGAGGACGAGGGCCGTGCGGATGCACGGCCGGGTGACGGGGTCGAGCATGGGCACGCCGGGAGCCGCGCGGTCGTAGGCGGCGCGGGTGAGGGCCTCGAACGCGCGGAGCGCGGCGACGACGCGGGTGTCGGTGCGGCCGGTGTCCCGGCAGTGGCGCAGCAGGTCGCGGTCGACGCCGTGCGCGGCGAGCAGGTCCTGGGGGACGTAGATCCGGCCGCGGTCGAGGTCCTCCCCGACGTCCCGCAGGAAGTTGGTCAGCTGGAAGGCGACGCCGAGCTCGGCCGCGTACGGTGCGGCCTCCTCCCTAGGGACGACGGTGCCGAGGACGGGGACCATCTGGAGGCCGATCACGGCCGCCGAGCCGTGCATGTAGGCGCGCAGGGCGTCGTAGTCGGCGTACTCGGTGACGGTCAGGTCGCTGCGCATGGAGCCGAGGAAGTCGGTGAAGTGGCGGTGTTCGATGCCGTAGCGGCGGCTGGTGTCGGCGAGGGCGACGGTGACCGGCGCGGCGCCGGTGCCGCCGGCGAGGCCGTGGGCGAGGTCGTCGGCCAGCCGGTCGAGGGCGGCGGCCCGCCGTTCCGTCCCGCCGTCGGCGAGCCGGCGCAGGTCGCCGTCGCAGACGTCGACGATGTCGTCCGCGTGGCGGGCGAAGCCGTACAGGGCGTGCACGGCGGGGCGCCGCCCGGGCGGGAGCAGCCGGGTGGCGAGGAAGTACGTTCGGCCGTGGCGTGCGTTGAGCCGGCGGCAGTGGGTGTAGGCGTCACGCAGCCGCGGCTCCGTGATGCCGGCGGCGTCCAGTTCGCGGGCCGTCATCGTCGGGCTCCTCGCGTCGTCGGGATGGTCCGGCCGGTGGTGGCGGCCCGCGTGCGCGGCCCGGTGATGCGGGCGGCCGCCAGCTTTCCCGAGAGCAGGACGGGGGGCACGCCGACGCCGGGGGTGGTACCGCACCCGGCGAGGACGGCGTTGGCGGTGCCGCGCACCAGGTTGCGCGGGCGGAACGGCCCGGTCTGGCCGAAGGTGTGCGCGGCGGAGAACGGGGTTCCCGCCGCGTGTCCGAGCCCGCTCCAGTCGGCGGGAGTGACCAGGCATTCGGTGTCGATGGCCGAGGCGATGCCGGTCAGGCCCCTGCGGTCCAGTTCGCGCAGCAGGCTGTCGCGGTAGCGGGGGGCCAGGTCGGGCCAGTCGACGGCGCCGGGCCCGATGTCGGTGTTGGGGCAGGGGGCGAGGACGTAGTGCAGGTGGCGGCCGGGCGGGGCGAGGCCGGGGTCGGTGGCGGTGGGCCGGGTGATCAGGAGTGAGGGGTCGCTCATGAGCTCGCCGGTGCGGGTCAGCTGGCGGAAGGTGCCGCGCCAGGCGTGGCCGAAGGACAGGGTGTGGTGGGCCAGCTCGGGCCAGGTACGGTCGCAGCCGGCGTGCAGGACGACGGCGGACGGGGCGTGCCGCAGGCGGGTGGGGCGGCGCGGGGCGCGGCCCAGCAGGCGGTACGTCACCGGCAGGTCGGGGGTGAGGACGACGGCGTCGCAGGGGATGCGTGCGTCGGCGGTGACGACGGCGGAGACCCGGTCGCCGGTCCGTTCGAGGCCGGTCACCCGCTGCCCGTACCGGAACTCCGCCCCCGCCTCGGCGGCGGCGTCGGCCATCGCCCGGGGCAGCGCGTACATGCCGCCGCGCGGGAAGTACACCCCGGCGATGGTGTCCATGAACGCGATAACGGCGTAGGCGGCCAGGGCCCGTTCGGGCGGGACGCCGGCGTAGAGGGCCTGGAAGGAGAAGACGCGGCGCAGCCGTTCGTCGCGCAGGTGGCGGGCGATGCGCGCCTCCCAGCGGCCGAAGCCGCCGAGGGCGGCGAGCCGCAGCAGGTCGGGGGTGAGGAGCTGGAACGGGGAGTCGAAGTCGGCGTCGAGGAAGCGGCCGCGCTCGGTGCGGTACAGCTCGCCCAGCCAGTGCCGCAGCCGGTGGTAGCGGGCCGCTTCGGCGCCTCCGGCGAACCGTTCGATCTCGGCCTCCATGGCCGCCGCGTCGGTGTGCACGTCGAGGGTGCTGCCGTCGGCGAAGCGCGCCCGGTAGGCGGGGTGGAGCGGGATGAGGTCGACGCGGTCGCGCAGGGAAGTGCCGACGGCGGCGAACGCCTCGTCGGCGATGTCGGGCATGGTGAGCACGGTGGGGCCGGTGTCGATGAGGTAGCCGCCCAGTTCCAGGCGCCCGGCCCGGCCGCCCGGCCGCGGGTCGCGTTCGACGACGGTCACGCGGCGGCCCGCGCCGAGCAGGTGCAGGGTGGCGGAGAGGCCGGCCAGTCCGGCGCCGACGACCACGACGTGGTCGGTGGGTCCCTTGACCGTCCTGGTCACCTGGCCGCCTCCGATCCCGCCGCCGCGGCGGGGGTGGTGGTGAGCGGGGGGCCGTCGGGTCCGGGTCCCGGCCGGGGGGTGCCGGTGATCTCGGCCAGCAGGGCGCGCAGCCGGTCCGCGGGACCGGGTTCGAGGGTGGCCTCGGCGAGATGGCGCAGGGACTGCCGGGCCAGCCGCCCGATCTTCGTCTCCACCAGGTCACGGGCGCCGGTGGTTTCGAGCACGTCGCGGACGTCGGCCAGTTCACGGGGCGTCAGGTCCGCCCGGCCGACCGCGTGTTCGAGCACGCCGAGCGCGGCCTGGTCGCCGGCGGCGGTGGCCCGGGCCCGGGCCACCGCCAGCAGGTAGGTGGGCTTGCCCTCGCGCACGTCGCCGCCGCTCAGCTTGCCGGTGGTGGCGGGGTCGGCGAAGACGTCGTCGAGATCGTCTCTGAGCTGGAAGGCCAGTCCGGCCGAGCGTCCGGCGAGGCACAGCGTCCAGGTGGTGGCGGTGTCGGCGCCGGCGAGCACCGCGCCGAGCTCCAGCGGCCGTTCGACGGTGTAGAGGGCGCTCTTGAGACAGGCGGCGCGCAGCGCGCGGCCCAGGGAGAGGGCCGAGGTGGCCTGGCCCTGGACGTCGAGGTACTGGCCGGCGACCATCTCGGTGCGCAGGGTGCGCCAGACCTCGTTCAGCCGGCGCGCGGTGTCCCGCGAGAGTCCGGGGTCCAGCATCAGCCGGGCCAGTTCGTCGTCCGCCCAGGCGAGCGCGAGGTCGCCGGCGAGCAGCGCGGCGGACGCGCCGAGCCGGTGGGCCGCGGGCCGTGGCGCCGTGCCGGTGTACTGGGCGGTCACGTCGGCGTGCAGCGCCGGTGCGCCGCGGCGGGTGGGCGCCTGGTCCATCAGGTCGTCGTGGACCAGGGCGCAGGTCTGGATGAGTTCGAGCGCGGCGGCCGTGCGCAGCGCCGCGCGGACCTGGACGGCGTCGTGGCCGCCGCAGGCGCGCAGCGACCACCACACGAGCCGGGAGCGGAACCGGCGGCCGCCGCGTCGGGTGAAGCGGGCGACGCGCTCGGCGATGTCGTCGGCGAACACCGGGTCGAGTGCGCGGCAGTCGGCGAGGCGGGCGGTGAGCAGGTCCCGCAGCTCCCTGCCGACGGCGCCCGGCACGTCGGCGTCGACGGTGCGCGCGTCGTCCACGCCGCCGGGTTTCCCGGGTGCGCCGGGTTCGGCGGGGGCGGGCGGCGTACGGGGTGCCGCTGCCGTGAGGCGGCCGAGCACCTGGGTGGAACGCATCGTTGATCCTCTCGCCGTCCGGAGAGCCGGGCTGCGCGCCCCGGGCTCGCCTGTCCTGTCTCGTGTCACTCGTGTCTCGTCTCTCGTCGTCACACATTCCGCGCGGATCACCGCGCCGGATGCGCCATTCGGTGGACATGCCGATGCCGGGGGCGGGCGGCGGCACGACACGCTCGCGGCTGCATCCGCCGGGGCGGTGCGGCGGGAAGACTGGTCGGATCAACGGGCCGGGGAAGGGAGCCGCCGTGGAGGTGGAGTCGGACGTCGCGGTGGTCGGCGCGGGCGCCGCCGGCCTGTCGCTCGCCCTGCTGCTGGCCCGGCCGCCCGCGGGAGCGCGCCCGGTGACGGCGGTGGTGCTGGCGGCACCGCCGGGTCCGTTTCGCGCGCCGCGCCGCACCTGGTGCTACTGGGAGGCGGGCGAAGGGCCGTACGACGGGGCGCTGACGGCTTCCTGGCAGCGGCTGCGGGTGCGTGCGGGCGACGGGCGGCCGGTGACCGCCGCGATCGAGCCCTGGCGGTACAAGATGCTGGGCTCGGACGCGTTCGAGGAACTGGCCGGCCGGGCGCTGCGGGTGAGCCCGTGGGTGACGACGGTCGAGGCGGTCGTCGAGGGCGTGGCGGCCGTGCCGGGCGGTGCCCTGGTGCGGGGCCGCCGGGCGGACGGCGGCGAGGTGACCGTGCGCGCCCGCTGGGTGTTCGACTCGCGTCCGCCGGCCCGGCTGCCGCCGGCCCGCACGACGCTGCTGCAGCACTTCCGCGGCTGGTTCGTGCGCACCCGGCGGCCCGTCTTCGACCCCGCGACCGTGGAGTTGATGGACTTCCGTACCCCGCAGCCTGCGCACGGGCTGTCGTTCGGGTACGTCCTGCCGACCGGCCCGCACGAGGCGCTGGTGGAGTACACGGAGTTCTCCCGGCGCGTGCTGGACACGGACGCGTACGACCGTGCGCTGCGGGACTACACCGGCCGGGTCCTGCGGATCGGCGAGCACGAGGTCACCGCGTGCGAGCAGGGCGTGATCCCGATGACGGACGCGTGTTTCCCCCGGCGGGCCGGGGCGTCCGTGTTCCGGATCGGGGCCGCGGCCGGGGCCACCCGGCCCGCGACGGGCTACACGTTCAGCGCGGTGCAGCGCCAGGCGGGCGCCGTCGCGGCCGCGCTGCACGCCGGGCGCCATCCGCTTCCGCCGCGCCCGCACTCGGGCCGCTCCCGGCTGATGGACGCCGCACTGCTGTACGCCCTCGACCACGGCCGGGTCGACGGGCCGGCCTTCTTCACCCGCCTGTTCACCCGGGTCTCCGCGCCTCGGCTGCTGCGTTTCCTGGACGGTCGCACCAGCCTGCCGGAGGACCTGTCCATCGGCCTGCACGTGCCCGTCACCGCGATGCTCGGCTCGGTCCTCGCCCTGCCGTTCGCCCCGCGCCGACGTGCCCCAGCCGCATGAACCCCGCCCCGACGTGCCCCGACCGCCTGACCCACGCCCCGACGACCATTTACGGAGATGGCATGCCCGTGCTGCGTGACGCCGACCTGGCCAGCGCGTTCAACCACGCCGCCCGCAGTTACGACACGCTGGTGGCGGCCAACCCCGGCTACCACGCCCAGCTGCGCCGCTCCGCCCGGCGGCTCGGCCTGCCCCGTGGCGGTCCGGCCCCGCGCGTGCTGGATCTCGGGTGCGGCACGGGTGCCTCGACGGCGGCGCTGGCCGCCGTGCTGCCGGGCGCGGACATCACCGCCGTCGACGCGTCGGCCGGCATGCTGCGGCGCGCGGCCGGGCGGCCGTGGCCGCGGCCGGTGCGGTTCGTGCACGCGCCGGTGGAAGAGCTGGCCGATGCGGGGGTGCGGGGCCCGTTCGACGCGGTCTTCGCCGCCTACCTGCTGCGCAACACCGCCGACCCGGACGCGGTTCTGGCCGGCGCGTACCGGATGCTCGCCCCGGGCGGCCGGCTGGCGGTGCACGAGTACGCGCTGAGCGGGCGGGCGGCCCACCGTGCGGTGTGGAACGCGGTGTGCGGTGGACTGGTGCTGCCGGTCGCCACCCTGCTCGGTGACGGTCCGCTCTACCGGCATCTGTGGCGCAGCGTCGTCACCTTCGACACGGCGGGGCAGCTCGCCCACCGGGTGCGGCGGGCGGGTTTCGAGCGGGTGCGGGTGCTGCCGCTGCCGGGCTGGCAGACCGGCATCACCCACACCGTGGTCGCCCGCCGCCCGTCGGCCGGGCAGGACGGGGCGGGACGATGACCGGCCCGCGCCGCGAGGTCGGGCGCCACACCCGCACGGCCCTCCCCGGCCGGGACCGGCTGGCGAGGCTACTGCCCGCAGCGCCCGGCGTCGCACGGGCCGAGGGGTCCGGCGCACCGCGTGCGGCCGTCGTCGGCGGCGGCATCGCCGGCCTGACGGCGGCCACCGCCCTGGCCGAACGCGGCGTCCGGGTCACGCTGTACGAACGGGACGCGCAACTGGGCGGGCGGCTGGCCGGGTGGCGGACGCGGCTGGCGGACGGGTCCCCGGCCACGATGAGCCGAGGCTTCCACGCCTTCTTCCGCCAGTACTACAACCTGCGGTCCCTGCTACGCCGCACCGACCCCGCCCTGACCGGTCTGACGGCGCTGCCCGACTACCCGCTGCGGCACGGCAGCGGCCGCCGGGACAGCTTCCGGCACGTGCCGCGCACACCCCCGTGGAGCGCGCTCGGGTTCGTGGCGCTGAGCGAGTCGTTCTCCGTGCGCGACCTGCCCCGGATCCGGCCGCGCGCGGCCCTGCCGCTGCTGGACGTGCGGGTTCCGGACGTGTACGAGCGGCTCGACCACGTCAGCGCGTACGACCTGCTGGAGGCGATCCGGTTCCCCGCGGCGGCCCGGCACCTGGCGTTCGAGGTGTTCTCGCGCAGCTTCTTCGCCGATCCGCGCGGGCTGTCGGCCGCGGAGATGGCGCTGATGTTCCACGTCTACTTCCTCGGCTCGTCCGAGGGCCTGCTGTTCGACGTGCCCCGGGAGCCCTTCCCGCAGGCCCTGTGGGACCCGCTGGCCGCGCGGCTCGACCGGCTCGGCGCGGGGGTGCGCACCGACACGGCCGTGGACGAGGTCTCCGTGACACCCGCGGGGAATTTCACCGTGACCGCCGCGAGCGGTGCCGAGCCGTACGACGCGGTGGTCCTCGCCCTGGACCCGGCGGGGCTGCGCTCGCTGGTGACCCGTTCGCCCGGGCTGGGCGACGCGCGGTGGCGTGAGCGGGTGGCGCGGCTGCGCAACGCGCCGCCCTTCCTGGTCTCGCGCCTGTGGCTGGACCGGCCGGTGCGCGCGGACCGCCCGGGGTTCCTGGGCACCAGCGGGTACGGGGCCCTGGACAACGTGAGCGTGCTCAGCGGCTGGGAGGGCGAGGCCGCCCGCTGGGCCGCCCGCTCGGGCGGTTCGGTGCTCGAACTGCACGCGTACGCCCTGCCTCAGGACGCGGACCGGGAGACCGTGGGCAAGGAACTGCTCGGCGAACTGCACCGGCTGTATCCGGAGACCCGGCAGGCCCGGGTGGTCGACGCCCGCCACGAGTGGCGGGCCGACTGCCCGCTGTTCCCGGTCGGCGGCCACGCGGACCGGCCGGCGGTGGGCACGTCCGTGCCCGGCCTGGTCGTCGCGGGCGACACGGTCCGCACCGGCCTGCCGGTGGCGCTGATGGAACGGGCGGCCACCAGCGGCTTCCTCGCCGCCAACACGCTGCTCGGCCGGTGGGGGCTGCGCGGCCACGACCTGTGGACGGTGCCCGGCCGGGGCCGCTCCGCGGGCCTGCGGTGG
This sequence comes from Streptomyces sp. WI03-4A, assembly GCF_033792105.1. Lineage (NCBI taxonomy): Bacteria > Bacillati > Actinomycetota > Actinomycetes > Kitasatosporales > Streptomycetaceae > Streptomyces > Streptomyces sp. WI03-4A. Next base: position 128,171 of record NZ_JARAUO010000007.1, on the reverse strand, counting down.
GCGGCGCGGCGGTTCGGCGCGGCGTATGGGCACGGCGGGCGGGGGAACTCGGGCCGGGGAGGGGCAGAGGCGACAGGGCCGTAGCGGTACAGGCGGGCTCGTCCCGCCGGGCAAGGACTCTCATGGCAGCCTTCCAGGACGCGGTCGGAATTCACTTCGTCGGCAACGCGACGGTGCTGCTGCGCTACGGCGCGCTGACGCTGCTGACGGACCCCAACTTCCTCCACCGCGGTGAGCGGGCGCATCTGGGGTACGGGCTGGTCAGCCGCCGGCTCACCGAGCCGGCCCTGGACGTGGCGGACCTGCCGCGCCTGGACGGCGTCGTCCTGTCCCATCTGCACGGTGACCACTGGGACCGCCGGGCCAGGACCGGCCTGCCCCGGTCGGTGCCCGTCGTCACCACACCGCACGCCGCACGCCGTCTGCGCACCCTCCAGGGGTTCGGCCGGGCGGGCGGGCTGCGCACCTGGGAGAGCTGCGTTCTGCGGCGGAACGACGCGCAGGTACGGATCACCGCCCTGCCCGGACGGCACGCCCTGCGTCCGCCGCTGCGCGGGCTGCTGCCGCCGGTCATGGGCAGCATGCTGGAGTTCGGCCCCGCGGGCGGGCCGGTGCGGGTCCGGATGTACGTCTCGGGCGACACCCTCCTGTACGACGGCCTGGACGAGATCGCGCGGCGCTTCCCTGACGCCGACCTGGCCATGCTCCACCTGGGCGGCACGCAGTTGCCCGGGGGCTTCGTGGTCACCATGGACGGCCTCCAGGGAGCCGAGCTGGCCCGGCGCCTCGACTACCGCCGTGTCCTGCCGGTGCACTACGACGACTACACCGTCTTCCGCTCCCCGCTGCAGGAGTTCCTGACCGCGGCGGCCAGCCTCGGACTCGCTGAGCGGATCGTGCACTGTCCCCGTGGCGGTCACGCCGAGGTGGTGGCGGGCGGCGACCGGCCCACCGTGCGCTGAGCAGGCACCGCCCGCGGCTCAGCCGCTCCCTCGCCCACGGCGCCGTTTCTAACTCCAACCTGCGTTGTTCCTAGAATGGCCGGGTGGAAGACATCGACGCGATCGCCGCCTTGCAGGACCCGGTGCGGCGCCGCTTGTACGAGTACGTGGTGGCGCGGGGCCGCGAGGTCGGCCGCAACGAGGCCGCCGAGGCGACCGGGGTGGCGCGCACGCTGGCCGCGCACCATCTGGACCGGCTGACCGAGGCGGGACTGCTGGAGAGCGGCAGCCGCCGCCTGACGGGCCGTTCGGGCCCCGGGGCCGGCCGGCCCGCCAAGGTGTACACACGGGCGCGGGCCGAGCGGGCGGTGTCGTTGCCCGCGCGCGACTACCGCACCGCGGCCGAACTCCTGGCCGAGGCCGCCGAGCAGGCAGGCCTCGACGCCGAACTCACCACGGCCGCGCGCCGCCGGGGTGAGGCGCTGCGCGGCCCGGAGGGGCCCTGCACGAGCCTCGACCAGGCCATGGAGGTGCTGGCGGCCCGCGGTTACGAACCTCACCTGGAGAGCGGCGAGGGCTCCCCGGGCACCGAAGGCACCAAGAATGCGGCCGAGGAGGGCACGCCCGTCGTCCGGATGCGCAACTGCCCCTTCCACGCGGTCGCCGAGCGCTTCCCGCCGCTCGTCTGCGGCATGAACCTCGCGCTGCTGGAAGGGCTGCTCGGTGCGGACGGCGCCCTCCGCGCCCGCATGGACGCCCGGCCGGGGGAATGCTGCGTGGTGGTCGAGTCTTCTAAAAACAAATCTCGTTGACATAGAAATCCGCGCCGTGCTGGGATGTGGCCATGACCGCAGCCACGCATGCCCTCCACCTCGCCCAGCTCAACGTCGCCGCCCTCACCCACCCCCTGGACGACCCGCGCACCGCCCCGTTCGTCGAGCTGCTCGACCCGGTCAACGCCGCCGCGGACGCGGCGCCCGGCTTCGTGTGGCGGCTCGTGGAGGAGGGAGCGGCCGACGCCACCGCCCTGCGCCCGATGGGCGAGAACGTCATCGTCAACCTGTCGGTGTGGCAGACCCAGGAGGCTCTGTGGGAGTTCACCTACCGCAGCGGGCACCTGGAGGTGATGCGACGGCGCCGCGAGTGGTTCGAACGGCACGTCGAGGCGCACATGGTGCTCTGGTGGGTCCCCGCCGGCCATCTCCCCACCGTCGGCGAGGCGTTGGAGCGGCTCGCCGATCTCAGGGCGCACGGGCCGTCGCCGCGCGCGTTCACGTTCGCCTCCGCGTACACCGCGGCCGAGGCCGCCCGGCACGGCCACGCCCCTCACGAGGTCTCGTCGCCCGCTCCCCCGCCGGCGGACCACACCTGGACCGTGCCGTTGGCCACCCCGATCGCCGGAGTGGACCCGGTGGTGTCGTAGGACAGGCTCGCGAAGGCCTGCCGTGCCGGCCGCGAGGCGGCTCCCGTCGGTGAAGGTCAGGCCCGTCGGATGCGCGCGGGTTCTGGCAGGCGCGGGCTTTACAGCCGGACGACGACCAGGGCGATGTCGTCCGGCCCCCCGCCGGCCACGTCCAGGCGGGCGAGCAGGGTGTCGGCCAGGTGACCGGGGGCCAGACCGGCGTGCCGGCCGAGGGCTTCGGTGAGGCGGTCGATCCCCGCGTCGATGTCCTCGCCCCGGCGCTCCACGAGACCGTCGGTGTAGAGGACCAGCGTGTCCCCCGGATCGTAGGTCACCGTGGCCTGCGGGCGCGGGGCCTGGTCGAAGGGAACCCCGAGCGGCGGGTCGGTGGCCTGGTCGAGCAGGACGACCGTGCCGTCGCCCCGGGCCAGGGCGGGCGGCAGGTGGCCGGCGCTCGTGTAGGTGATGCGCCGGGGGCGGGTGTCGATGACGGCCTTGACCGCGGTCGCGGCCAGCGCCCCCTCGCAGGTGCGCGCGTAGCGGCTCAGCACGTCCATCGCCGTGCCGGGTTCGCGGCTGGCGCGGACGGCGGCGGAGAGCGTGCTGCGGAGCATGCCCATGACCGCGGCGGCGTCCAGGCCGTGGCCGACCACGTCGCCGACCGCGACGGTGAAGCTCTCGTCGGAGAGGTCCACGACGTCGTACCAGTCGCCGCAGACGTTGAGCGACCGGGCCGCCGGCATGTAGCGGACGGCGATGTCGCTGTGCCCGTCCAGGTCCGGCGTGTGCAGCATGGCCTGCTGGAGGGTGAGGGCGGTCCGGCGTTCCCGGTCGTGGGACTCGCGCAACCGTTCGTTCAGGCGCTGGAGTTCCTGGGCCCGCGCGTACAGCTCCGCCTCCATGGCGGCCTGCTGTCCGCCCGGGCCGTCCGGCCCCACGCGCCGCGGAAGGGTCCGCACGAACTCGGTCATGTCCTCGACCCGGTGGATGATCCACTCGACGTCGCCGTGCGGCCCGAGGACGGGCGTGTTGAGCGGGGACCACCACTTCTCCCGGAAGACCCCCGGGCGCCCCGTCACGGGGACGTCGTACTTCTGCACCGCCATCGTGTCCGGCTCCTTCGAGCACAGGACCCGCCGCAGGGAGGCGCGCAGGTTCCGTTCCCCGTCGGCGTCGGGGTCCGCCGGATTGTCGGGGTGGACCTTGAAGAGGTAGCGGCCGATCAGTTCCTCACGGGTCCGGCCCGTCGCCCGGAGGTAGGCTTCGTTGACCTCGACGATCGTCAGGTCGGGGTCCAGCACCAGGTAGGGGCTGGGCGTCACGGCGAACAGCGCTCGGTAGTCGATCCCCGCTGTGGTGGTCACTCGCACCATTCGGCCCTCCGGCCCCCGTACGCGACTTCACCCCGCGCCTCGACTATGCGTCGTTGCGGGCGGGCGGGCCCGGCGGCACGCAGAGCCGGGCTCCGGGCGGTGCGCGGCGCGCAAGGTCGGGCTCCGGGCGGTGCCCGGCACACAAGGTCGGGCTGCGGGCCGTGCGGGCGAAGAAATCGAGCTGCGGGGGGTGTGCGCGCAGAAATCGGGCTGCGGGGGGGTGCGGCGTGGCCGTGGTCCCGGCCGGGCGGGTCAGTCCAGGACGCCCAGCGCGGTGTCCGGGCGGCAGTGCGGACAGGCGGGCACCTGCTGCCGCAGCGCCTCGACCGCCTGCTCGCGGCTGACCGGCCGGCACCGTCCGCTCTTCTTCGCCGACCAGCAGTCACCGACATGCACGGCGTCCACGTTGGTCCGGTTGAGGCCGTGCTGGATCAGCCAGTCCGCCGTCTGCTCCCTGCGCGCCTCGGCGGTCCGGCGTCCCGCCTCCCGTCGCTCCTCGTCCGCGATCCACCGGTCGATCAGGGCCAGTTGCCGGGCGGTCTGCTGCTCGACGACACGCCGGGCGAAGCGCAGCATGTCGAGACGGGACAGCGGACGGGATTCGTTCACATGTTCGATCATAGGAGATGCGGAGCCCCCGGACACCAGGAGGGGCCCCGCGGTCATGGAAACCGCGGGGCCCTGGCCCGGAGAACGCGCCCTGACGCCGTCAGGTGCCCGGCGGGGCCCCCGCCGTGTCCTCAGCGGCGGCCGTCAGGGGCTCCTGGTCCCGTGCCTCGGTCCTGGGCCGGGCCAGGCGGCTGGGCCACCAGACCGCCGGTCCGATGTCGCGGGCCAGCGCCGGCACCAGCAGCGACCGTACGACGATGGTGTCGAGCAGCACGCCGAACGCGACGATGAAGGCGATCTGCGCCAGGAAGGCGAGCGGGATGACGATCAGCGCCGCGAAGGTGGCGGCCAGCACCACGCCGGCGGAGGTGATGACGCCGCCGGTGGTGACCAGACCCCGCAGGATGCCCTGCCGCGCGCCGACGCGGATCGTCTCCTCACGCACCCGGGACATGAGGAAGATGTTGTAGTCGACTCCCAGCGCGACCAGGAACACGAACCCGTACAGCGGGACCGAGGCGTCCGTCCCCGAGAAGCCGAAACCGTGCCGGAAGACCAGACCCGCGATGCCCAGTGTCGCCAGGTAGTTCAGGGCGACGGTCGCCACCAGCAGGACGGGCAGGAGCAGGGAACGCAGGAGCACGACCAGGATCAACAAAATGATGGCGAGGACGACGGGGATGATGACGGCGCGGTCGTGCTCGGCGGTGCGCTGGGTGTCGTACCGCTGGGCGGTGTAGCCGCCCACCAGCGCGTGCGGGTCGGCCCCGGGGAGCCGGTCGCGCAGCCGCTGAACCGTCCGCTTGGCCGCGTCGCTGTCCGGTGCGTCGGCCAGGGTGGCGTCCACCCGCACCCGGCCGCCCACCACGAGCGGTTCGCCGCCCGGCCGCCCCGACGCGCTGACCGCCTGCGCGCCCGCCACTCCCGTGGTCGCGGTGGCCGTCCGGGTCACCCGGGCCAGCCGGTCCGCGTCCGCGATGATGACGACCGGCTGCCCGGAGCCGCCGGGGAAGTGCCTGCCGAGGGTCTGCTGGGCCGCGACGGACGGCGCGTCGTTGATGAACAGCTCGTCCAGCGGCACGCCCTTCGACGGAAGCAGCGGGCTGAACGCGGCAGCCGCCACCAGGAGGGCGAGCGTCGCCAGCCAGAGCTGCCGGGGGCGGGTGTCGACCAGGTGGGCGACGCGTCGCCAGATGCCGTGACCGCCCGTCTCCGCGTCGGTGGACCGGGGCCTGGCCGGCCAGAAGGCGGCCCTGCCCAGCAGCGCCAGCACGGCGGGCAGGAAGGTGAGCGTCGTGACCAGGGCGCAGACGATGCCGATGGCGCCGACGGGTCCCAGTGCGCGGTTGTTGGTGAGGTCGCTGACCAGCAGGGCGAGCAGACCGAGCGCGACGGTCGCGGCGCTCGCGGTGATCGCGCCGAGGGAGCCGCGCAGCGCCTTCCAGGCGGCCGAGGCCTTGTCGCCGCCGTGGGCGAGCTCCTCCCGGAAGCGCGCCGTCAGCAGCAGGGCGTAGTCGGTGGCCGCGCCGATCACCAGGATCGACAGGATGCCCTGGACCTGCCCGTCCACCCGCACGACGTCGTGGTCCGCCAGCACGTAGACGAGGGCGCTGGCCACGCCGAGCGCGAACACGGCGCTGACGATGATGGTGAACGGCAGCACCACGCTGCGGTAGACCGCCAGCAGGATGACCAGGACGGCGGCCAGCGCGACGCCGAGCAGGATGCCGTCGATGCCGGAGAACGCGTCGGCGAGGTCGCCCTGCGTGGCCGCGGGACCCGCGATCCGAACGCGCGCGCCGTCCACCTGCCGGGCGGCGTCCCGCACGTCGTCGAGCACGTCGGGAAGCCGCTTCCCCAGATCGACCCGGAGCGGTACCACGCCCTCCAGGGCGCGGCCGTCCCGTGAGCGGAGCGCGGGCGACGGCGCCCCCTCGACCCCTTCGCTCCCGGCGAGCGACCGCAGCGCCCGGGTCGCCGCACCCTGCTGGGCCCCGGTGACGCCGCCTCCCCCGTCGGCGGTCCACACGACGATGGCCGGCAGGCTCTCCCGCTGGTCGAACGCCTTCTGCCGGTCGATGACCTCGGTGGACTCCGCGTTCCGCGGCAGGAAGGCGGCCTGGTCGTTCGTGGACACCTCGCCGAGCTTGCCCGCGTAGGAGCCGAACGCTCCCCCGAGGCCCAGCCAGACGATCACGAGGACGACAGGGACCAGCCATCGGACCGGTCGGCGCGCTGTGTGCATGTGGTCTCCAACGTGCGCGGGCGGACGCGCGGACGAACGGTCGCCCATATAACTCAAGCATAAAGTATCTCAACGATTGAGAGATCTTATCCTTGAGGCATGCAGTACGACAGCAAGGAGAGCCTCGAGGGCTCCGCGAGCGACCTTCAGGCCTACGCCGTTCTGCTGCGCGCGCTCAACGGCGAGTTCAACCGCATCGCCCATGCGTTTGCCCAGGCGCACGACCTGCATGCCACGGACGTGCACGCCCTGGCCGCCATCCTGGACGCCTCGGCCACCGACGGCGAGCCGATGACCCCCTCCCGACTGCGCGAACGGCTCAACCTGACCTCCGGCGCGGTCACCGCGTGCCTGGACCGGCTGGAACGCGCGGGGCACATCAGCCGCAGCCGGGACAGCGCGGACCGCAGGGTGGTGCACCTGCACTACAACCCCCCGGCCCGCACACTCGCCCGGCGCTACTTCAGCCCGCTGGCCCGCAGCACCGAGGCGGCCATGGCGCACTTCGGCCCGGAGCAACTGTCGACGATCGCGGAGTTCCTGCGGCTGCTGAACCGGGAACTGTCACAGGAGCGCTGACGGGCGTCCGCCGATGTGGCGCGGGCTCACCGGGACGCGGGGCGTGGCTCGCACCGGTGCGTGTGGCCCGGCCCTCACGCTTGCGGTGGCAGGGTGGAAGGGACGGGCACACACTGTCAGGCGGCAGGACGGAGGACCGCATGGACTGGCGTATGTTCGCCCAGCAGATGGCGACCATGGCCCGGGACCTGCTCGCGCAGGACTCGGTGCGGGCCACGCTGGAACGGATCACCAGCAGTGCCACCGAGCTCGTCGAGGGCTGCGATGCGGCCGGCGTCCTGATCCTGCGCGGCAAACGGGTGGAGTCCCTCGCCCCGACCCATCAGGTCGTCGTCGACAGCGACCGCTTGCAGGAGCGGCTCCAGGAGGGCCCGTGCTTCGACGTGGCACGCACGCAGGAGGGTGAGCGGGTGTTCCGGATCGCCGACTTCGAGGCGCCCTCGTCGCGCTGGCCCGCCTACGTACCCCAGGGCCGGAAGCTGGGGCTCGGCAGCATGATGGGCTTCCTGCTGTTCACCGAGGACGAGGACCTCGGCGCGCTGAACCTGTACTCCCGTGACGCCGGCGCCTTCACCGAGAGCAGCGAGACGGCCGGCTGGCTGCTGGCCTCGCACGCCGCGGTCGCCTTCTCCAGCGCCCGTTCCCACGCCCAGCTGGAACAGGCCGTCTCCACCCGCCACACCATCGGGGAGGCCATGGGCATCCTCATGGGCAGCCGCCGCCTCACCGAGGACCAGGCCTTCGACGTCCTGCGCCGCTACTCACAGGAGCACAACGTCAAACTCCGCGAGGTCGCCCGGCAGATCTGCGAACGGGGCGGCCTGTAACGCCGCCGGCGGCCGTCGCGGGGCGAAAAGCGACAGACGGGATTTCCGGGGTACCGCCCATCTCGTGCCCCGGCCCCGGCGACCGGAGGTGGACCGCCATGGAAAGGAACAGCGAGCGCCGCAGGGCGATGCTCGCCGACCTGCTGCGCGCCAGCCACCTCATGCCGGTCGAAGCGCTGCCCGCACAGGCGTCCTTGTGCGCGGCGGCCGCCGGCTTCCACCGGGTGCTGATCTACCTGGCCGACCTGCAGCGCGCCAAGCTGTGCCTGCTGGCCGAGAGCGAGGAGGCGGCCCGGCTGCACGAGGCGGAGCTGCCCATCGAGGGCACCGTGGCCGGACGCGCCTACCAGTACGGCGGCCTGATGCCCGCCTCCCCGGCGGGAACCGGTGAGTTCGAGTGGTGGGTGCCGCTGCTCGACGGGACCGAGCGCCTCGGACTGCTGCGGGTCAGCGCCCACCACGACGACCCCGCCGTCCGGTCGGACATGGAGGCACTGGCCTCGCTCGTCGCGCTCGTCATCGTCAGCAAGCGCGTGACCAGCGACGCGCTGGCCATGCTGGTGCGCGCGCGGCCGATGAGCCTGGCGGCGGAGATGCAGTGGAACCTGCTGCCGCCGCGCACCTACGCCGACGGGCGGGTGGCGATCTCCGCGGCCCTGGAACCGGCGTACGACATCAGCGGGGACGTCTTCGACTACGCCATCGACGGGCCCTCCGTGCACCTGGCGATCTTCGACGCGATGGGCCACGACACCGCCGCCGGCCTGTCCGGGGCGCTGGCGCTCGGCGCCTGCCGCAACGCCCGGCGCCGGGGCGCCGACCTCATCGGAGAGGGCGAGGCCGTGGAGGGCGCGCTGCTGGAGCAGTACGACCACCAGCGCTACGTCACCGGCATCCTGGCCAGGCTCGACACCCGCACCGGCATCCTGCGCTGGGTGAACCGGGGTCACCATCCGCCCATCGTCATCCGCGACAACCGCTGGGTCACCCATCTCACCTGCACGCCCGTGCACCCCATGGGCACGGACCTGGGACTGCCCAGCACCGTGTGCCACGAGCACCTGCAGCCCGGTGACCGCATCGTCCTGTACACCGACGGGATCACCGAGGCCCGGCGCCGCGGCGGCCGGGAGTTCGGCGTGGCGCGCTTCACCGACTTCCTCATCCGACACCATGCCGACGGCCTGCCGGTCCCCGAGACGCTGCGCCGCCTCGTCCACGCCGTGCTCGAGTACCACGACGGCCGTCTCCAGGACGACGCCACGGTCCTCATGTCCGAATGGATCGGCCCCGCGCTGGAGCCCGCCCACGAGGCGGCCGACCTGACCGGTCTGACGTCCGACGTTCCGGGCGAGTGAAATCATGAGATCCACGGCCCCCGATCGGCTCGGGCATCGACATCACCCGCGGCGCGGCGCCAGTCAGTCGTCGGGGCTCGCGCGGTCCTCCCGGTCCGGCAGGTAGCTCGCCAGGCCGCGCAGGATGATCTGCAGGCCGATGTCGAACCTCTCGTCGGAGGAGTCCGTCACCATGAGTCCGGACAGGGCGCGCAGGTGGGGGAAGTCCGCCTCGGGCAGGGACGCGAAGTAGTTCTGCATGTCGTCGGCCATCTCGCGCCAGTCGGGGCGGGCCAGGGAGGACCCCGCACCGCCCTGCTGGGCGGCGCGGTCCTGCCACATGCCCTCCTCCAGGACGAACCCGTCGATGTACGTGGAGATGAGGTCGCCCGCCTCCGCCGCGATGCGGTCGGGCAGTCCCGCGGTGCGGAATATGGCGAGCAGCCCCTCCACGTGCGGCAGCAGTTCGGCGGTGAAGGGGACGTGGGCCATGGAGATCCGGGCCATGTCGCGGTGGGACAGCAGACGCTGCCTGCCGGCCCGCGCGAACTCCAGTAGCTGCTCCTGCCACCGCTCCGGATCGGCTTCGGGCATCTCGAAGTCGTCGAAGAGGCGGGTGTACATCAGCTCCAGGAGGTCGTCCTTCGAGCTGACGTGGGCGTAGAGGGCGGAGACGGTCACGCCCAGTTCGGCGGCCACCTGACGCATCGACATCCCGTCGAGGCCCTGACGGTCGAGCACCGTGAAGGCCGCCTCGACGACGCGCTCGCGGGACAGCGGTGTGCGCGCGGGGGCCGCGTGGGCGCGGGCGGGGCGCTCGCGCTCCCACGGAGACGGCGGTGGGGTGGCTGGACTGTCGGCGGCCGCGTCTGTCATGCGACCAGTCTAGGCACACGGAGAACAGTGTTCTCCGCCGGTGAGCGACGTTCGAGCCGCACTCGCTCGTCCGCCGAGCCGCTCAGCTCGGTTTCACTTCAGCCCAGCCCAGCTTCGCTCAAGACACGATATATCTTGTGCCACGCGACCGGGTTGCGCTATATCTTAATGAACAGCGTTCTCCTGATGAGCGCTGTTCTGCTACGGTGAACACCGTTCACCTGATCCGTCATCCATCCCTGCGCGCCTCACGGACCGTCTCCGAGGTGTGCCCCGCTCTGCGAGGAGTCCCGATGTCCACCACCGGTGTCGCGTCCACGGAGGCGCCCACCGACTCGCCCGCGCCCTACCGGTGGCGCTGGGCTGCGCTCTTCGTGATCCTCGCGGCCGAGGTGATGGACCTCCTCGACGCCGTCGTCACGAACATCGCCGGTCCCTCCATGCGGGCCGACCTGGGCGGCGGGGCCTCCACCCTGCAGTGGCTCGCCGCCGCGTACACGCTGTCGATGGCCGTCGGGCTCGTCACCGGAGGCCGGCTCGGGGACATCCACGGACGTCGCAGGATGTTCCTGGTCGGCGCCGCCGGCTTCACCGCGGGCTCGCTGCTGTGCGCCGTGTCCGTGTCGCCCGAGATGCTCATAGGCGCGCGCGTCGTACAGGGCCTGTTCGGCGCGGTGATGCTGCCGCAGGGCCTCGGCATGATCAAGGAGATGTTCCCGCCCAAGGAGTCGCAGAAGGCGTTCGGCACGTTCGGCCCGGTCATGGGACTGTCCGCGGTGTGCGGGCCGATCCTGGCGGGCTGGCTCGTGGACGCCGACTACTTCGGCACCGGCTGGCGGATGATCTTCCTGATCAACCTGCCGCTGGGTGCCGCGGCCTTCCTCGGTGCGCTGCGCTACCTGCCCAGGGGCCGCTCCGAGAGCAAGCCGCGCCTCGACATCCCTGGCATGGTGCTGGTCTCGCTGGCCGCGCTGCTCCTCATCTTCCCGCTCGTCCAGGGCCGTGAGTACGACTGGCCCGTGTGGGCGTTCGTGATGATGGGCGCCTCCGTCGTCGTCTTCGCGGTCTTCGCCAAGTACGAGTCGCGCCGCAGCGGCGCCGGTCAGGACCCGCTGGTCGTCCCGAGCCTCTTCCGCAAGCGCGGGTTCAGCGGCGGCATGATCCTCGGGCTGGTCTTCTTCTCGACCATGCAGGGCTTCATGCTGGTCTTCAACCTCTACACCCAGATAGGCCTCGGTTATTCGCCGCTCAAGGCGGGTCTGGTCATGGTGCCCTGGTCGGGCGGCATGATCGTAGGATTCGGGATCGCGCAGGGTGTCGCCCGGTTCGGGCGTGCCGTCCTCCAGGCGGGCACCGTCGTCATGGCGGCCGGCGTGTTCGGTGTGTGGCTGACCCTCGACACGGTCGGAAGCGGCGTCGGACCCTGGCAGCTGCTGCCGTCCCTGCTCGTCACCGGCATCGGCATGGGTCTGCTCATGGCACCGTTCTTCGACATCGTGCTGGCCAGCGTCGAGCAGCACGAGACGGGTTCGGCGTCCGGCACGATGACCGCCATGCAGCAGCTCGGTGGCGCCTTCGGCGTGGCCATCCTCGGCACCGTGTTCTTCGGCCTGCTGGGCGGCGGGATCGCCACCGCCGTCGACCACCGCTCGGACGGTCTGCGCGGACAGCTGGCCGCCGCCCACGTGGCACCCGCCGCACAGGATCGCGTCGTCGCGGACCTGCGCAAGTGCGCGTCGGACCGCGCCGTGGCCAAGGACCCCGCCGCGACCCCGGTCTCCTGCGCGCGCCTGGAGAAGGACACGCGGTCGGCGGTGACCTCGCCCGAGGCCGGTGCCCGCATACCCGCGGCCCTGCAGGCCACCGCCGCCTCCGCCTTCGAGGGCGGTTTCGGCTCGGTCATGAAGACGGTGCTGTGGATCGTCGACGGCATGCTCGCCCTGACGTTCCTCCTGTCCTTCCTCCTGCCGCGCCAGGCACGCCCCGAGGAGTCCGGCGGACACTGACACCGGTGCGGCCCGCGGGCCGCGCCGGCGAACGGGACGACCGGGCACCTCCCTTCTCGGGAAGGGGTGCCCGGTCGTCCCGTCCCCGATGACCTGCGCGTACCGTGCGTGCGGGTGGGGACGTACGTCCACCGCCCACTGTCCGTCGTCGCGAAAGGACGAGCCCCGTGCTCACGCCGTACGCAGCCCACTTCGACACGCCCGCCGGGTATCTCGACTTCGCTCGGTTCGGCCCGCCGTCGCGTGACGTCGTGGCAGCCACCGCGCGGGCGATGGAGGAGTCCGCACGCGCCGATCACACCACCGTGGACGGCCTGATGCGCGCGGAAGGCGTCGCCCGGGACAGGGCCGCGCGGCTCGCGGGCACCGACGCCGAGCACACCGTGCTGCTGCCCAACGCGTCCACCGGCCTGTTCCACGCCGCGCTCGGCGTCCGGGAGGGTGTGGTCCTCGCGCCGCGCACCGACTTCCCGGCCAACCACTACCCGTGGCGCCGCACCGCGGAGCTGGGCCGGGCCACGCCGCGCTGGATCGACCCGGCGCCCGGCGGCGGGGTGACCGCCGACCTGGTCAGCGCCGCGCTGACCGACGAGGTGGTCGCCGTGTCCGTCAGCGCGGTCGACTTCCGCACCGGTTTCCGCGTAGACCTGGCGGCGCTGCGCGAGGCGATCGGCCCGGACCGGCTGCTGATCGTCGACGCCATCCAGGCGTTCGGCGTGGCCGAACTGGCGTGGGACGCGGCCGACGTCGTGGTCGCGGGCGGCCAGAAGTGGCTCCGCGCGGGCTGGGCCACCGGCTTCGCCACGCTGTCCGACCGAGCGCTGGACGCCCTTGAGCCGGTCCTCACCGGCTGGACGGGCGTGGAGGACGTCGGTGTCTTCGACGGGGCGGAGCACCCGCCCGCCCCGGACGCGCGACGGTGGTCGATCACCCATCTCAGCCCGGTGACAGCCGCCGCTTTCGCGGCGGCGCTGGGCCTCGTCGAGCGGTACACCGTCGCGGCGATCGAGGGTGCGATCGCCACGCGCGTCGCCGAACTCACCGACGTCGTCGAGCGCTTCGGCGGTCGCGTGCTCTCCCCCGCCGACCCGGCCCGGCGCGCCGGCGTGCTCTCCTTCTCGCTGCCGGACCACGATCCCGCGCTCGTCGCGAAGGCGCTGCACGCCGAGGGTGTCACCCCGACCGTACGCGCCGACTCGCTCAGGCTCTCCCCGCACGCCTCGACCCCGCCGGAGGCGTCGGAGCGGGTCGCCGCCGCGTTGTCGTCACTGACGGCCCGACGACCTGAGGGCCCGACGGCCTGACCGCCTGGCGGCCTGAACCGGGTGGCCCCTGGCCGGGCGGGCTGTGGCTGACCGCGTCCGCTCCCGTACAGTCCGTGCTGCACGTGCTGTCAGCGCTGTCCGGTGCGAGTCCGCGCGGCCAGTCGCCCGTACGTGGTGCCCGTGCCCCGCAGGGTTCACGGCCGGGCATCTACGGTCGACCAGGAGACGGAACATGGACACCGAAGCCGGTCTCGGCTCCCTCCCGCAGCTCCCCGACGCGGGACGGCCGACCCCCGTCCCCGAGGCCGAGCCGGAAGTCGTGGAGCGCTGGCGGGCACAGGGCGGCGAGCTGGTCGATCTGCTGTCCGAGGTGCGCGCACGGGTCGGTGGCGTCGCCGCGTTCCGCCTAGGGCCGGCGCCCACCGTGCTGGTGACCGACCCGCAGGCGGTCCAGCACGTGCTCGCCCGCCGGCCGGAGCGGTACGTCAAGCGCTCCCACCGCGCCCGTCTGCTGGTCGGCGACGGCGTCCTGTCCGCCACGGGCGCGGCGTGGAAGGCGCAACGGCGCCTGCTGCAGGCCCAGTTCACCGGTACGGGAATGCGCCGCTACGAGCGGCGGATCGACGCGGCAGCGCGCACCACCGCCGACCGCTGGCGCGAGTACGCCCGCACCGGGCGGACGCTGGACGTCACGCAGGAGATGCGCCGCTTCGCCCTGGACGCCATCTGGCGCTCCCTCACCGGCCACGCCCTCGACGACGGCACGGAACGCGAACTCACCGCCGTGGAAGCCGTGGCGGCCGCCCTTCCGACGCTGCCGGCGGACGCATCCGACGCCCGGGACGCCGTCGCCGCCGATCTGGCCCGGATCGACGCGGTCGCCCGGCAGGCGATCGAGCGCGCCCGCGACGGATCGGCGGGCCCGGACGGCCCGGGCCTGCTGCACGTGCTGACCGACGCCGCCGCCGAGCGTCCCGAGTACACCGACCGTCTGATCCGCGACGAACTGGTCACCCTGCTGGTGGCCGGGCACGAGACCACCGCCACCACCCTGACCTGGCTCCACCTGCTCCTCGGCCGGCACCCGGGCGCCCGCGCCGACACGCTCGCCGCCGGAGGCGAAGGCTCCGAGCGACGCCGTCAGGCCGTTCAGGCCCTGATCCACGAGACGCTGCGGCTCTACCCGTCCGCCTGGATCCTCCCCCGCCACGCCGCCGAGTACGACGTCCTCGCGGGCCACACCGTCGAGGCGGGCACCGACATCCTGGTCTGCCCGTACCTGACCCACCGCGATCCCGAACTGTGGCCCGACCCGGAACGCTTCGACCCCCGGCGTTTCCTGACGCCGGGCGGACGGCCCACCCACCCGGGCGCCTACTTCCCGTTCGGCGTCGGCCCGCGCGCCTGCCTCGGCATGCAGTTCGCGCTCCGCGAGGCGACCGTGCTCCTCGAACACCTGCTTGCGTACACTCCGGCCTTCGAATCCGTCCCCGCGAAGGCTGAGTACGGCATCACCGTGCGCCCCGCCGGCCCCACCCCCGCGACCCTGCGCCCACCCCGCACCTGAGACGCCCCTCGCCGGCCGCCATCGACCGGCTGCCCTCAGTTCCCTCAGACCCCTCAGACGATGCCCGCCCGCTCCCGGCCCCGGCGCCGGTGCGGGCGGCGTCCGTTCCCGCTCGCCTCACACGGTCCGGCCGCGGTGTGTGCGGGGGGCGTAACCCCGCGCGCGCCCACGGCGTGACGGGCCGGTAATTCGATCTTCCTACGGTGCTGGACATGGGGCGCCGCGACGGGCGGCAGGGCCCCGAGCCCGGGGAGGCCGCGCAGGTCGGCGGCGCCCGGGACGGCACACACCGCGAGGCGGGGGTTCGGTGGCATCTGGCTCGAAGGACGGCGGCGTCCGCACGGTCTGCTCGTACTGCGGCGTCGGCTGCGGGATCGTCCTGGACGTGGCACGCGACCCCGCCGACGGCCGCCGCCGTGCCGTGAAGGCCTCCGGGGACAAGACGCACCCCACCAACTCCGGTCGCCTGTGCACCAAGGGCGCGACGAGCGCCGACATGATGGCCGCACCCGGGCGGGCGGCCAAGGCCCTGGTGCGTGCCGAACGCGGTGCCGAGCCGGTCGAGACGGATGTGCGGGAGGCCGTTTCGCAGGTCGCCGGCCGACTGCGGGCGATCCTGGACGAGCACGGGCCGGACGCCCTGTCCTTCTACGTCTCCGGGCAGATGTCCCTGGAGGCCCAGTACCTGGCGAACAAGCTGGCCAAGGGGTTCGTCCGGACGAGCCGGATCGAGTCGAACTCCCGGCTGTGCATGGCCTCGGCGGGCTCGGGCTACAAGTTGTCCCTCGGCGCGGACGGGCCGCCCGGCTCCTACCAGGACTTCGATCACGCGGACGTGTTCTTCGTGATCGGTGCCAACATGGCCGACTGCCACCCGATCCTCTTCCTGCGCATGATGGACCGGGTGAAGTCGGCCGGTGCCAAGCTGATCGTGGTGGACCCGCGGCGCACCGCCACGGCCGCCAAGGCCGACCTGTTCCTGCAGATCAGGCCCGGCACGGACCTCGCCCTGCTGAACGGCCTGCTGCACCTGCTGGTCGCCGACGGGCACGTCGACGAGGAGTTCGTGGCCGAGTTCACCGAGGGCTGGGAGGAGATGCCCGCGTTCCTCGCGGACTATCCGCCCGGGAAGGTCGCCGAGATCACCGGCGTGCCCGAGGACGACATCCGCCGGGCCGCGCGGTGGATCGGTGCGGCCGGCGCGTGGATGAGCTGCTGGACCATGGGGCTGAACCAGTCCACGCACGGCACCTGGAACACCAACGCCCTGGTCGATCTGCATCTGGCCACCGGCGCCATCTGCCGGCCCGGGGCCGGGCCCTTCTCCCTGACGGGCCAGCCCAACGCCATGGGCGGCCGCGAGATGGGCTACATGGGCCCCGGCCTGCCCGGGCAGCGCTCGGTCCTGGTCGACGAGGAGCGCGCCTTCGTCGAGGACCTGTGGGGCATCCCCGAGGGCTCACTGCGGACGGACGTGGGACACGGAACCATCGAGCTGTTCGAACGGATGGCCGCCGGCGACATCAAGGCGTGCTGGATCATCTGCACCAACCCGGTCGCCTCGGTCGCCAACCGCAGGACCGTCATCGCCGGTCTTGAGGCCGCCGAACTCGTCATCACCCAGGACGTGTTCACCGAGACGGAGACCAACGCCTACGCCGACGTCGTCCTGCCCGCGACCCTGTGGGCGGAGTCGGACGGCGTGATGATCAACTCGGAGCGCAACCTCACCCTCGTCCAGGGCGTCGTCGACCCGCCCGGACAGGCCCTGCCCGACTGGCAGTTGATCGCCCGGGTGGCCCGCGAGATGGGCTTCGCGGAGGCGTTCGACTACGCCTCCGCGGAAGAGGTCTTCGAGGAGCTGAAGCAGGCGTGGAATCCCGCGACCGGCTGGGACCTGCGCGGAGTCACCTACGACCGGCTGCGCACCACACCCGTCCAGTGGCCGGCCCCCACCGTCGACGGCCCGGACCGCAACCCGATCCGCTACCTCAACGACGGCGTCAGCCAGACCCTCCTGGAACGCGCGGACGGCACCCGTCCCCGACTGGCCTTCCCGACGGCGAGCGGACGCGCACGGTTCTACGCCCGCCCGCACCTGCCGCCGGCCGAACTCCCCGACGACGACTACCCGTTCATCCTGAACACCGGCCGTCTGCAGCACCAGTGGCACACGATGACCAAGACCGGCAAGGTCGCCAAACTCACCCGCCTCGACCCCGGGCCCTTCGTGGAGGTCCACCCCGAGGACGCCCGGGCGCTGGGCGTGGCCGAGGGCGACCACGTCGAGGTCGCCTCCCGCCGCGGACGTGCCGTGCTGCCCGCCGTCGTCACCGACCGCGTACGGCCGGGCACCTGCTTCGCGCCCTTCCACTGGAACGACCTGTTCGGCGAGTACCTCAGCATCAACGCTCTCACCAGCGACGCCGTCGACCCGATCTCCTTCCAGCCCGCGTTCAAGGCGTGCGCCGTCGCCCTGGCCAGGACGGCCGCCCCCCTCCCCGCGGCGGGCGGGAGCACGGGCACGGGTGCGCGCACCGAGCGGGAGGACGCCTCCGCGCATCCCACGCCCGTGAGTCCCGCCATGGTGCCCGTCCCCGCCGTCGCGGGAGCGGTCCCGGCGGACTCCCCCGTCCACGCGCTCGCCACCGTCCTCGGCATCACCGACCTCGTGCCCGCCCCTCTGGACGAATCCGAGCGCCGCTACCTCTCCGGCTACCTGTCCGGCCTGGCCCTGACCCCACCCGACGGGCACGTCCCCGTCCTGCCACCGGGCGCACCCTTCGCTCCAGAACACGCGCTGTGGGTGGACGGGGTCTTGGCCGGCATGTTCTCCCGCACGGCCACCGTCCCGCCCGTCCCGGCGCCTCGCCCCGGGGCCGCTCCGGCACCCGCGCCGACCGGAGCCCCGGCCGCGGCGCCGACCCGCGCGACCGCCGTGCCGACGCGCCGTCTGGTGATCCTGTGGGCCTCGCAGACCGGCAACGCCGAGGAGTTCGCCACCGGCGCCGCCGACCAGCTCGACCGGGCGGGTCTCACCCCCGAACTGCTTCCCATGGCCGACGCCACCCCGACGCTGCTCACGGCCGACGCGGACGTCCTCCTCGTCACGAGCACCTTCGGCGACGGCGAATCCCCGGACAACGGCGCCGACTTCTGGGCGGCCCTGGCCGCTCCCGGCGCCCCGCGCCTGGACGGCGTCCGGTACGCGGTCCTGGCCTTCGGCGACTCCTCCTACGACGACTTCTGCGGTCACGGCCGCCGCCTCGACGAACGCCTCGCGGCGCTGGGCGCCACCCGCCTCACCCCCCGCGCCGACTGCGAAACCGACTTCGAGGACACCGCGGAACGGTGGCTGAGCCAGGTCCTCACTTCTCTCGCCCCGGCCGAGGGCGAGAACGTGAGCGCGAACGCGAACGCGAACGCGAGTACGGACGCCAACGCGGACACGGGCACGGAGACGGACGCGCACGCCGACCACACGGGCGCTGCCCCGCATCCGCCCCGCCCCACCGCGCCAGGGTCCGCCGGATCCGGCCGCACCCACGCCGCGGCACCGTCCGGCTTCAGCAAGGCGTCACCGTTCGCCACCCTGCTCGTCGGCAACCGGCTGCTGAGCCTGCCCGGTTCCGCCAAGGAGGTACGGCAGTTCGCCTTCGACACCCGCGACGGTGAACTCGCCTACGACGCCGGGGACGCCCTGGGCGTGTGGCCGGTCAACAGCGCGGGACTCGTCACCGAATGGCTCGCCCTCACCGGACTCGACCCCGACGAGCCCGTGAGCCTCGGCGACGGCACGCCCCTCCCCCTCGAAGAGGCGCTGCGCACCCGTCTGGACATCTCCCGCATCACCACCGACCTGCTGAGGTTCGTCACCGAGCGGACGGGCAGCCACGACCTGAAGCGGCTGCTGCGGCCCGACAACAAGGACGCGCTCGCGCGGTGGAGCTGGGGCCGTCAGGCCGCCGACGTCATCGCCGGGTTCCCGGTCCGGGCCTCCGCCGCTGACTGGGCCTCGGTGCTCAAGCGTCTCCAGCCCCGCCTGTACTCCATCTCGTCGAGCCCGCTCGCCCATCCCGGCGAGGTGCGGCTCACGGTCTCCGTCGTCCGCTACACCAACGACCTGGGACGGGAGCGCAAGGGCGTGTGCTCGGCCTATCTCGCGGACAGCGCGGACGACGGCCCCGTGCAGGTGTTCGTGCGGCGCTCCCCGCACTTCCGGCCGCCCGCCGACCCCGCCACCCCCATGATCATGGTGGGGCCCGGCACCGGGGTCGCGCCCTTCATCGGCTTCCTGGAGGACCGCCGCGCCCGCGGCCACACCGGTCCCAACTGGCTCTTCTTCGGCGAACAGCGCCAGGCGACCGACTTCTACCACCGCGCGGACCTGGAGGCGTACCAGGCGTCCGGTCACCTCGACCGGCTCGACCTCGCCTTCTCCCGGGACCAGCGCAACAAGGTCTACGTGCAGGACCGGATGCGGGAGAACGGCGCCCGCCTGTGGCAGTGGCTCCAGGAGGGCGCGCACTTCTACGTCTGCGGCGACGCGGGCCGCATGGCCAAGGACGTGGACCGGGCGCTCAGGGACGTCGTCGCCGCGCACGGCGGGATGGAGGCCGACGAGGCCGCGCTGCACGTGCGGCGTCTGGCCGCGGACAAGCGCTACGTCCGCGACGTGTACTGACCCTCGGTCGGCGACGGGCACGGCCGCGGCCGTCCTGGCCACGCCCCGCCCCAGCCCCAGCCCCAGCCCCGCGTCCACGACGCGCAGGTCCCCGCGCCGCGTCGCACATCGCCCCGAAGATCACGCGCGTACGCTCGTGACCATGGTCGAGCATCGCATGGTCGAGGTGAACGGCGTCCGGCTGCACATCGCCGAGCAGGGCGACGGCCCGCTGGTGGTGCTCCTGCACGGCTTCCCCGAGTCGTGGCACTCCTGGCACCGCCAGTTCGGCCCGCTGGCCGAGGCCGGGTTCCGTGTGGTCGCCCCCGACCAGCGGGGCTACGGGCGCAGCGACCGTCCCGCGGACGTCGGGTCGTACACCATCCTGCACCTGGTCGGCGACGTGGTCGGGCTGATCCGGGCGCTGGGCGAGGAGAGGGCGTACGTGGTCGGGCACGACTGGGGCGCGCCGGTCGCCTGGCACACCGCGCTGCTGCGCCCGGACCTGGTGCTCGGGGTGGCGGGTCTGAGCGTCCCGCCACCGTTCCGGGGGACGCAGCCGCCGCTGGCCGCCATGGAGAAGAGGTTCGGCGGTCGCTTCTACTGGAACTATTTCGCCCGGCCCGGTGTCGCCGACGCGGAGTTCGGACGGGACCCGCGGACCGCGTTGCGGAAGTTCTTCCACTGGGCCTCCGGCGACGCTCCCGGCTCCGGCGAGGACAGGCAGCCGCTGGTCGACCCCGAGCGCGGCTGGCTCGCGACCATGCCGGAACCGGAGGCACAGCCGGAGTGGTTCACCGAGGAGGATCTGGACGCGTTGACCGAGGGCTTCTCCGAGGGCTTCACCGGCGCCCTGAACTGGTACCGCAACCTGGACCGCAACTGGGAGCTGACCGCTCCCTGGCACGGCGCGGTCGTCACCCCGCCTTCCTTGTACGTCTACGGCGACCGCGACCTGGTCCCCGCCTTCCCGGGCACGCCCGAACTCATCGCGCGCCTGCCCCGGTTGATGCCCGGCCTGCGGCGCGAGCCGGTGAAGCTGGCCGGCTGCGGGCACTGGACCCAGCAGGAGCGTCCGGACGAGGTGAACGCGGCCCTCATCGCCTTCCTCCGGTCCTGCACCTGAGAGGGCCCGGATGCCGGGTCAGGAACCGCCGGCCGGGGCCCACGGCTTCTCGGGAGGCTGCGGGGCCTCCAGGGCGCTGCGGAACATCTCCTTGAGGCTCTTGGGCGGAGCCTCCTTCTCCTCCGTCGAATGCACGAGCCGCGCCGTCGTCACCCGTATGTGGCACTCGCGGTGCCGCTGCCTGACGATCACCAGCCACTCGCCGTCCCGGGTGACCAGGGCGTGTCGCGCGGGCACGTCGCCGGGCTTCGCGTGCCGGGCGATCACCTGGGGCACGTAGTTCAGCGCCGCGTCCTCGGCCGCCGCGAGGGCCTGCGCCTCGTCCCCCTCGACGGGGTGGGTGCCCACCAGCATCCAGCGGTGCAGCTTGAGCTCCACACCGTCGGCGCGCTCGGTGAGCCGGGTGTCCTCCTCGATGAGGACGTACCACTCAGCAGTCATGGTCGGTGCCTGCTCTTCGTTCCAGGGCCTGGTGGGCCGACTAGCGGTCGTCCGGGCGCCGGCGGGGCCTCGCCTGTGCCGGTCTTCGACCGCGCTGGACAGCGTGTTTCCTGTCCGGCCCGTGAATCCTGCCATGTGGATCATGGATCTCGGCCACCAGGCCCCGGGCACCGGCCTGCCGCCGGGCGCGGGGACGTGCGTCAGAAGCGGGGCGCCTGCGGGGTGCGCCCCGGGGCGGGCACGACGCGCTGGTTCAGTCCCGGCCGCTGGTGACCCGACACCTCGCAGGTGACGTCCTTCGCCGGCAGCCGTCCGTCGCTCAGGTAGGCGTTGACGGCGCGGTCGGCGCAGGCCCGCGGGTCACCGGCGTACACGCCGTGGCCCTCGCCGCCCTTGACGTAGACCATGCGCGAGCCCTTGAGGGCGTGGTGCATGCCGAGGCCGCTGACCAGCGGTGTCTGGGGATCCCACTGGTTCTGGACGGTGAGCAGGCCGACGCCGGTGTCGACTTCGGTGACGGGCTCGGCCGGCCTGCCCCAGAACGCGCAGGGGGTGATGGTGGAGCCGAAGTCGCCGTAGAGGGGGTACTTGGCCCGGTCCCGGACGGCGTCGCGCCGGTACTGCTCCGGGTCACGCGGCCAGGCCGCGGTGTCCCCGCAGACCACGGTCCAGAAGACGGCGGTCTCGTTGTCCGCCGGAGGCCGCCCGGCGGCGGCCGCGAGCGGGTGCGGACCCCGCTGGGCGTCGGGCGCGGTTCGACGGGGGTGGGCCACGTGTCCGGCGGCCGACCTCTTCAGGTCCGCGACGACCTGGGCGGCATACTCGGGGCTGAAGAACTGGGCACGCAGGGAGGCCCGGATGCCGTCCCCGGTGAGTTTCTGCCCGTCGTAGTCGACGGGGGTGCGATCGGCCCGGGCGACGAGGTCCCAGAACGTCTTCCGCACCGCGGCCGGGGTGTCGCCCAGGCCGTAGGTCCGGTGGTGCCGGGCGGTCCACTTCGTCCAGCGGGCGAAGGCCGGCTCGGCACCCTCGGCCCACACCTGGATCATCCCGCGCCAGGCCCGAGCGGGGTCGACCGAGCTGTCCAGCACGAAGCGGTCGGTCCGCCCGGGGAACATCTGCGCGTAGACGGCGCCCAGGTACGTGCCGTACGAGTAGCCCAGATAGGAGAGCTTCCGCTCGCCCAGGACCGTGCGTATGACGTCCATGTCGCGGGCGGTGTTGCGCGTGGTGATGTGGCGAAGCCTGTCGCCGTTCCGCGCCCGGCACTTCTCGGCGACGGTCCGGGCCCACTTGACGTCGTGGTGGAACGTCGCCTGGCGGTAGGGGTGTTCGATGTTCTCCTCGGCGGCGCTGAGGCCACAGGTCACCGGGTTGCTGCGGCCCACGCCACGCGGGTCGAACCCGATGAGGTCGTACTGCTCCCGGACCTTTTCGGGCAGGGCGTCCTTCATCATGGTCGGCATGTCCAGGCCCTCACCGCCCGGGCCGCCGGGATTGAACAGGAGCACACCGCGCCGCTTGCCGGGAACGGCGGTCTTGACGCGGGAGACGGCCAGCTTGATCGTCCTGGCGCCGGGCCGGCCGTAGTCCAGCGGGACTTCGACCGTGGCGCACTGGAAGGCGGCGGACTGCGACACGTCGCATCTGTGCCAAGCCGGCCGCTGGTGAGCGAATCTCTGCAACGACGGTGCCGCGGACACCTGTTGCCGTGGCGCCGCGGATGCCTGCGCCGGGGCGAGGGCGGGGACCAGCGTCGCCGTGATGCCCACAGCGAGTAAGGGCGCCATGCGTCCTGTCCGCACGATGGCCGTTCCTTCCGTTCGACTTCCAGGTCTCCACGACCTTGTCGTGCGGCGGCGGCGTGCGAATCCTTCTGCGGGGCGGTCCTGCTACGACTCCGGACGGACACGGAAAGAGACGTCCGGAGGAGAACCGGAACGGTCTGATCGTCGTCCGCCCGGCGCAGTCGGGTGGTGTCCGGCCCTGGAGCGTGTGTCTTCGGCCGCAGACAGCCATGCACGGCCCCTGGCTCTGGCCGTCACCGCGGGGCAGGCCGGTGACGCGCCCGTTTTCGAGACGGTCATGGCCCGCATCCGGGTGCCCAGGACGGGCCCCGGCCGGCCCCGGACTCGCCCCCCAATGGTCTTGGCGGACCGCGCGTACTCATCCCGCGCGATCCGCTGCCAACGGAACGCCTTCCGGCCTCGCGTAAGAGAAGAGCTGCTCGCCCCGCGGCATCTTGAAGCGGTCGAGAGATCCGTTCAGCCGATGGTGAAGCGCTGGTTCTGGGCGCCTCGGTCGCAGCGGGCAGTGCGGTAGTAGCCGTTGTCCTGCTGGTAGAGGCAGCGGCCCGTGCCGACGCTTTGGAGCATGATGGCGCTGCGGGCGGCGGGCTGGACGGTGCGCCACTTCTGGTATGAGCCGCCGTTGCAGCGCAGGGGGTAGACGTCGCCCCGGTCATTGCTGTCGAGGCAGCGGCCCCAGAAGTTGTTCTTGAGAGTGGTGCTGGTGTTGAGGCGGCCGTTCCACTGCCACAGGAGGCTGCCGCGTCCGGTGTTGCAGCGGTCGCCCTTGAGGCCGGTATCGGAGGTCTCGCGCAGGCAGTCACCGTAGCGGTAGTTCGCGAAGCGGCTGGTGGCGGTGGCAGCCGAGGCGGCTGTGGGGGTGAGGAGGGGGAGGGCGAGGCCGGCTGCGGCGATGAGGGCGGCGAAGGCTTTCCGGGTCGGGCGGCGCACTGGGGGGTCTCCTTACCGTGGTTTTCAGAGGTACCTCGACAGGATCCCCGAACACCACCGCCTGCGCCGGAAAAATGGGCAAAAACCCCCGGATCGAGCCACTCATACCGGCCGATCCGGTCCGGGGACGGCACTCGGCCGATCACCGCGGCACGCTCGAGGCCATCGCGTGGAAGTACCGCACCAACTCGCCCTGGCGGGACCTCCCCGAGGAGCTCGGCTCGTTCCAGACGGCCCATAAGCGGTGATCAGGCGGGCCGTCGACGGCACGTGGGAGAAGATCTTCGCCGCCGTCCTCGCCGCAGCGGATGCCGTCGACGACATCGGCTGCACCGTAGTGATCACTAATCGGACAGACACATCCGATCAACTGACCAACTCATCAAAGAGACACGCTCTAGGCGTCCTTGTTGGCCTTCAGCTTCTGCCAGACCGTGCTGAGCGCGCGCAGGTCGTCCTCGTCGAGGAGGTCCGTGAACACCGGGGCGAGGCACGCGCGGCGGGTGGCGTCGGCCGCCTCGAAGAGCCGGCGTCCCTCGGGGGTGAGCGCGACCTCGACGGAGCGGGCGTCGCGGGTCGAGGGGGTGCGGGTGACGAGACCGCGTATCTGGAGGGCGTCGATGACGCGCGAGACCTGGCTGCGGCTGAGCATGGTGCTGTTGCCCAGCACCGAGGCCGGGACGGGGTCGGGGCTCGAGGCCAGCCAGAGCAGCACCTCGAACCAGGAGACCGGCAGGTCGTGCGCCTTGGACAGGGCGCGGTCCACGCGGTCCGTGAGGACGGTTCCGGCCCAGACCAGCCCGTAGAAGGCATGGTCGGCCACGGGCATCTCGGCCGGCGGGAGCTTCTTCTTCGGCATGCCCCCAGCCTAGCGGTTGCGTGTACACGCACGTAAGTGCATGATGGTGTGTGTACACGCACTTAAATGTGAAAGCAGGCTTCCCATGTCCTCCCAGTCCCCCAAGGTCGTCCTCATCACCGGCACCTCCTCCGGCATCGGCCTGGCCGCGGCGGTCGCCGCCGCACGCGCCGGCTGGACGACCGTCGCCACGCTGCGCGACCCCAGCCGCTCCGACGCCCTGCGCAAGGCCGCCGACGACGCGGGCGTGGAACTCGACATCCGCCGGCTCGACGTCACCGACGAGGCCTCGATCACGGCCGCGGTCGACGGGGTGCTGGCCGACTACGGCCACCTGGACGCCGTCGTCAACAACGCGGGCGCCGGACACCTCGGCACCCTGGAGAACGAGTCCGTGGCCGAGGTCCGGGGGGTCATGGAGGTCAACTTCTTCGGCGTGCTGAACGTCTCGAAGGCCGCGATGCCCCACCTGCGTGCCTCCGGCGGCCGGCTGATCACCGTCACCAGCGTCGGCGGCGTGATCGGGCAGCCCTTCAACGAGGCCTACTGCGCCGCCAAGTTCGCCGTCGAGGGGTACATGGAGTCCCTCGCCCCGGTGGCGGCGGCGCACGGCGTCTCCGTCACCGTGATCGAACCCGGCGCCGTGGCCACCGAGTTCGTGGCCAACGTGGGCGTCGACCTGGAGGGTGCCGTGGCGGCGGCCGGGATCTACGCGCCGCAGCTCGGCGCCTACCTGAACCGTACGGTGGGGCAGTTCCTCGACGGCGCGCAGACAGCCGAGGGCGCCGCCGAGTCGGTCCTCGAGGCGCTGACCGCGCAGCGGCCCGCCTTCCGCCTCCAGACCTCCGAGTGGGCCCGCGGCTTCGTCGGCACCAAGCTCTCCGACGTGGACGGCTCGGCGATCCTCGGCCTCACCGGCGGCTGGGTCGCCTGAGCCCGGGGCCGGCCCCACCCTGTACGCCACGCGGCCATCGGCCCCGCCCCCGGGCTCCCACCCCGTGGGCGGCCGTCGCGTCGGCAGTGGTCACTCGGTCACTTGGTCACTCGGTCACTTGTGCCAGAACAGGTGGTGCGTGACCTTGCCGCTCGGGCTGGGCACGACGTCGCGGTGGAAGCGGTCGAGCAGTTCCTCGGGCGACTCCCACAGCCGCGCCCCGGAGCCGAGCTTCATCGGCGAGACCGCCACGTGCAGGGTGTCGACGAGGTCGGCGTCGAGGAACTCCCGGATGGTGGTGGCCCCGCCCCCCAGCCGGATGTCCTTGCCCTGCGCCGCCTCCCGCGCCATGGCGAGGACCGTGGCCGGGTCGTCGTCGACGAAGTGGAACGTGGTGTCGGAGAGGGTGAACGAGGGGCGCTTGTGGTGGGTCATGACGAACACCGGAGTGTGGAACGGTGGCTCGTCGCCCCACCAGCCGAGCCACTCGTGGTCCTGCCACGGGCCGCGCTGCGGACCGAACTTGTTGCGTCCCATGATCTCGGCGCCGATGTGGTGGGAGAAGTCCCGCGTCAGGTAGTCGTCGAGACCGCGGCTGCCGCCGGGTTCGGTGCGATTGGGCCAGCTCGCCGTGGCGCCCGCCCAGGCGAACATCTCCCCGGGGTCGGCGTGCCCGAAGGGCCGCTCCAGGCTCTGGTTCTCGCCGGCGCCGTATCCGTCGCTGGAGACGTTGAAGTTCTGGACTCTCAGTAGCTGCTTCACCTGGCTCCTCCTGCGTGTTCCATGAAATGCAGACCGCCGGGACCAGGAAAACTCATCGCCGGGCCCATGTCCCGTCACGGGAGTGATGTCGGCGCGCCGGTCCACCGGCCGGGCACGGGGACGCACACGGGCACGACGGCGCGGAACGGCGCGGGAACAAGATCGGCTCCCGCACCGGCCCACCGCCCGGTCGTCACCGGGAGCCGGTCGTCACCGGTGGTGGTGGCCCAGCGTGAAGGGCTCGAAGGTATGGCTGAAGTACCAGGTGTCCTGGGCGATCCCGGAGCAGGAGTTGGCGCCGGCGGTGCCGACGCAGCCGCCGTTGTCCCGCTGGAGCGCCCAGAAGGACAGCGTGTCGATGCCCTTCTCCTCGGCCCACTTCTCCACCTTCACCGCGTCGTCGGTGGTGAAGGTCTCCTGGGGACCGAAGTCGTCGATGCCGGGCATCTCGGTCACGCCGATCATCCCCCACAGCTTGCCCGGGTGCCGCTTCGGGTAGAGGGCGGCGAGCTGGTCGTGCAGCCCGGCGGCGGCGCTCCTGGTGTCGGCCGCCATGTCGTGCCGGGCGCCGTCCCAGTAGTCGAAGGCCATGATGTTGACGACGTCCACGCGGGTGTGGTTGTCGACGGCGTTCTGCAGCAGCGCCACGCCGCTGGGCGCGAGTCCGGTGTTCGTCGTCGGCAGGGTGTACGAGAACTGCAGCTCGCGGCCGGTGCGCTCGGCCCAGCGCTCCGCCTTGGCGACGGCCTTGTTGCGGCGGTCGATCCCGGCGGTGTTGGTGATGGAGTCGGCCTCGATGTCGAGGTCGATCCGGGTGACGCCGTAGGTCTCGGCGAGGTTCTCGTAGACCGCGGCGATGGCGTCGACGCTGGTGCAGCTGTCGGCGAGTTCGGTGCCCGTGGTGTCGGCGCTGTAGCCGCCGAACGACGGGATGGCGTTGCCGCCCCGCGCCTGGAGCGCGGCGATGTCGTCACCGAAGGTCGCCTTGGCGATCGGCTGGGTCATGCTGCCGTTCCAGTACGCGGT
This sequence comes from Streptomyces sp. WI03-4A, assembly GCF_033792105.1. Taxonomy (NCBI): domain Bacteria; kingdom Bacillati; phylum Actinomycetota; class Actinomycetes; order Kitasatosporales; family Streptomycetaceae; genus Streptomyces; species Streptomyces sp. WI03-4A. The sequence goes on along the minus strand of NZ_JARAUO010000007.1, from coordinate 100,595 downwards.
GCACGAACCCGCCGCGGATGTCTGGAGGAAGGCCATCGTCAGGTACGTGTTGCCGGACTGAGCGGCGAGCGCCGCCGGGCTCTCACCGGTCCACGTCTCGACGTACGGCGCCGTCACATGGGCCGGCATGGGCCTGCCGGCGTGCGAGGACGTCTCCGGCGAGGCGTGCGCGCCCGTCCCGGCGAGGGCGACCAGCCCGGCCGACAGGGCGGTCGCGGTCACACCGGAGAGCAGGGCGTGCAAGGGGCGAGATCGTCTCATTGAAGCTCCCGTGGCGAAGAGGGCTGCTCGACCAGGGGCTCATATTTGGACTAGACCAATCCCACTGTCAAGACTCTTTACGGTTAACTGACCCAACGACAGGACCCTTGACCCCCGCCACCAACTCCCGTACGTTGCCATCGCATTGATGAATTGAATCGTTTCAGTTCCCTTCGAATGTCATGAGCACGCCACTCATGCCGCCCTCCCCTGTTCAGCCGCCCCGTCCTGCTTCGCCCGCCCTGTGTGAAGGAGAGCTCCGTTGGCCAGCCCGACCACACCCCCCACGCCGCCCAAGCCCCCCACAGCCGCCGCTCCGGCCTCCCCCGCCGCCCAACCCCCGGTCACCCGGCGCCACTTCCTCGGCACGGCGTCGGCGCTGGCGGCGGGCGCCGCCCTCGCCGCGGGCACCGTGGGCGCGCTCTCCGGCCGGGCCCAGGCCGCCGCACGCGCGCCGCACGCGGAGCCTGTCGGCCTGTCGACCGCGCACTGGATCTGGTATCCGGAAGGCGATCCGCGCACCGATGCCCCCGCCGGGCACCGCTACTTCCGCACACGGTTCACCGTCGCCGACGGCGCGGTGACCGACGCCCAGCTCGTCGTCACCGGTGACGACACGGTCGACGTGTGGCTCAACGGCACGCCCCTGGCCGGTTCCCCCAGAGTCGCCGACTCCTGGCGGAACGCCCTGTACGTGGACCTGAGATCCGCTCTGACGCCGGGCACCAACACCCTCGCGCTGGCCTGCCGCAACCAGGGCGGCCCCGCCGGTGTCATCGGGCGCGTGCGCGTCGTGGCCGCCGGCGGCACGACGGACGTCGTCACCGGCGCCGGCTGGACGGCGGGCAAGGACGTGCCCCAGGGCTGGGAGCAGCCCGGCTTCGGGGACGGCGCCTGGCCCGGCGCGCGGGACCTCGGCGCCTACGGGACCGCCCCCTGGTACACCCAGGTCGCCCCACCCGACGTGACGGCGCCGTCGCCGCTGAGCGTGGCCGCCGGCACCGTCGAGCACCGCACCAGGCCGCTCGGGATCGACTCGGCGCGGCCCCGGTTCGGCTGGCGGCTCGACTCGACGGCGCGGCAGCAGCGGCAGGCCGCCTACCAGCTCCAGGTGTCGTCCACGGCCGACGCAACCGGTGACCTGTGGGACAGCGGCCAGGTGGCGTCCGACCGGCAGCTCGACGTCGCCTACGCGGGCAGGCGGCTGACGAGCCTGACCCTCTGTCACTGGCGGGTGCGCGTCTGGGACACCCAGGGGCGGGTGAGCTCGTGGAGCGAGCCGCAGTGGTTCGAGACCGGGCTGCTCGCGGCGGCCGACGAGTGGCGGGCCGCGTTCATCGGCCTGGCCGCGGGGCCCGATCTGTCGGGCGCCGGGTGGATCTGGTATCCCGAGGGCGATCCGGCGGCCGGTGTACCCGCCGGTACCCGCTGCTTCCGCCGTTCCTTCTCCCTGACCGGCGCGCCCACGGGCGCGAGCCTCGTCGTCACCGGGGACGACACCGCGGACGTCTGGGTGAACGGCACGCTGGTGAGCACGTCGCCACGGGTGACCGACTCGTGGAGGAGCGCCGCCCTGGTCGACGTCACCGCGCACCTCACGGCCGGGACGAACACGATCGCCGTGGCCTGCCGGAACACCAGCCAGTCCCCGGCGGGACTGCTGGCGAAACTGACGGTGGCGGGCGGCCCGACCGTCGTCACCGACACGGCGTGGAAGGCGTCCCAGGACGCGCCGTCCGGCTGGCAGGCCCCCGGGTTCGACGACGGCCAGTGGCCCGCGGCGCGCGCGGCCGCGCCGTACGGCGACGGGCCGTGGGGGTCGAACGTGCGGATCGTGCGCCCGGCGCCGCTCCTGCGCAGACGGTTCACCGTGGCCAAGCCGGTGGCCTCGGCGCGGCTGCTGACCACGGCCCTGGGACTCCACGAGACGAGGCTCAACGGTACGAGGGTCGTCGACGACGTCCTGGCTCCCGGCTGGACCGACTACGCCAAGCGCGTGCAGTACCGGGTCCTCGACGTCACCGCGCAGATCCGGCAGGGTACGAACGCGCTCGCCGCCTGGCTGGGCAACGGCTGGTACTCCGGCGGTCTCGGCTTCGCCGGCAGTCAGCACTACGGCACCCAGCCCTGGTACGCGGCGCAACTGCACCTCACCTTCACCGACGGCACCACCCAGGTGGTCGCCACGGACGGCGACTGGAAGGTCGGCACCGGCGCCATCCGGGCGGACGACCTGTACAACGGCGAGACGTACGACGCCCGTCTGGACGTCGACGGCTGGGACGAGGCCGACTTCGACGACGGCGGCTGGGCGGCGGCGGCCGTCCGCGACGGAACCGCACCGCACCTCGTCGCCCAGGTGGACAACGGCGTCACCGTCCAGCACGAGTTCCGTCCCGTGGCGATCACCCAGCCGCAGCCAGGGGTGTGGATCTTCGACATGGGACAGAACTTCACCGGCCGCAACCGCATCGCGCTCGAAGGCGACGCGGGCACCACGGTGACGGTCCGGCACGGCGAGGTCCTGAACCCGGACGGCACGCTGTACACCACCAACCTGCGCGCGGCGCAGGCCACCGATCGCTTCACCCTCAAGGGCACCGGGCACACCGAGACGTACGAGCCGCGCTTCACCGTCCACGGCTACCGCTACGTCGAACTCACCGGTCTTCCGGCGGGGTTCCGGCCCGACGCCGACACCGTCACCGGGCGCGCGATGTGGACGGACGCCGCGCGGCCGGGCACGTTCGACACCTCGGACGCGCTGGTCAACCAGCTCCAGCACAACATCGTGTGGGGCGAGCGCGGCAACATGCTGTCGATCCCGACCGACTGTCCCCAGCGCGACGAACGGCTGGGCTGGACGGGCGACATCGCCGCCTTCTGCGCGACGTCCACCTTCAACCTGGACACCCACGCCTTCCTCGCCAAGTTCGCCGACGACCTGACGGACGCCCAGCAGGCCGACGGCGCCTTCACCGACGTCGCACCGGCCGTCATCAGCGGTTCCGGAACGGCCGGCTGGGGTGACGCGGGAGTGATCGTCCCGTACACGGTCTGGCAGCGGTTCGGCGATGTCGGCGTCGTCGACCGGCACTTCACGGCCATGGCACGCTGGGTCGACTACCTGCGCGGCACCGCCGGCAGCGATCTGATCCGCGACCGGCAGACCTTCGGCGACTGGCTCAACGTCAACGACAACACCGCCCAGAACCTCATCTGCACCGCGTACTTCGCGTGGTCGGCGCGGCTCGTCGCGCGCATGGCGGCGGCCACCGGCCGTACGTCCGAGGCCACTTCGTACGGGCGGCTGGCCGACCAGGTGGCGGCGGCCTTCACCGCGCGGTTCGTGGCGGACGACGGTACCGTCCGCGGCAACACCCAGACCGGCTATGTGCTGGCCCTGGCCTTCGAGTTGCTGCCGGCGTCCCTGGTCCAGCCGGCCGCGGACAAGCTGGCAGCGAAGGTCGCCGCCACGAACGGGCACCTCAGCGTCGGCTTCCTCGGCGTCGAGAACCTGCTGCCCGTCCTGGCGGACCACGGGCACGCCGACACCGCGTACCGGATCCTGCTCCAGCGCGGCTTCCCCGGCTGGGGCTACATGATCGAGCACGGGGCGACCACGATCTGGGAGCGCTGGGACGGCATCCGTACCGACGGCTCGTTCAACGACCCGGGCATGAACTCGTTCAACCACTACGGTCTCGGTTCGGTCGGCGACTTCCTCTACCGCCGCGTCGGCGGGCTCGCCCCGGCCGCCCCCGGCTACGCCTCCCTTCGCGTCGCACCGCGCCCCGGGGGCGGCCTGACCTCCGCGCGCACCACCTACGACACCGCCTACGGCACCGCGGCCAGCAGTTGGTCGATCGCCGGCGGGCAACTGCGGCTGGACGTCACGGTGCCGGTCAGCACCTTCGCGACCGTCACCGTGCCCACCTCACGGCCGGGGTCCGTCGTCGCCCCTGCCCAGGCCGTCCCGGCCGGGCCCGCGAGCTACCACCTGCCCGCCGGGAGCTACACGTTCACGGCGGACAGCTGACGGCGGACAGCCGGCGGAGGATTGCCGTCGGCCGGCATCTCACGCGAGCACCGGCCGACGGGCGACTCCGCTACGGCAGCGGAAAGACGGCGCACGTGGTGGTCGCGTGGGCGTACAGCTTCCCGTCCGTGGAGCCGGTGACCCTGGCCTCGGCCGTCGCGGTGGTCCGGCCCGCGTGGATCACGGTTCCCTCGCACCGCAGGCTCGGGGTGTCGGGGAAGACGGGACGCACCATGTTCACGCCGAGCTGGATCGTGGTGTAGGAGCGCCCCGCGGGGAGCGTGGACATCACGGCGCTGCCGAGGGCCGAGTCGAGGAGCGTGGCGAGGAACCCGCCGTGCACGGTGCCCATGGGGTTGAGCAGGTGCTCGGCGGGTTCGCCCACGAAGACGGCCCGGCCGTGCTCGGCCGCCACCAGACGGAAGCCGAGCGTCCCGCAGATCGGTGCCTGCGGGAACCGGCCCTCGACGCACATCCGGAGCACCTCGAGACCCGAGCGGCCGGCGCCGTCGGCGTAGCTGGTGGGCGGCTCCCACGTGTGGGTCCGGGAGCGGACGCCGGGTCCCGCCTCGCGCGGGGCTCCGGTGTCCGACGCCGCGGCGGAGGGCGTTGCTGTCATGGTCGGTGGATCTCCGTGTTCTTCTCGTCGTTCACGTACTCAGGGGGTTCTCGGGGCGTGCGGCGCGTGGCGTGCGGGGCCGCTCAGGGCAGCTTGACCGCGAGCAGGTCGACCGGCCGGATGTCGGGGGCCGAGGCGAGCATGGTGTCCGCGGCGCCCATGAGCGCGGCGGCGATCCGCCCGCGCAGGTGTTCCGTGCGGTCCTCGTCGTTCTCGAAGGTGTCGAAGACACCGAAGGTGGTGGCGTCCTCCCGGAAGGCGAACCAGGTCACGGTCCGCTTCTCCTCCTCGGCGAGGCGCACGGCCTCGGTCAGCATCCGGGCGATGTCGTCGGCGTACTCGGGCTTGGCCTCGATGCGGGCCAGCAGACCGATGTTGTTCATGACGGGATTCCTTCGGCTCGGTGCGGTGCCCTGCGGCACCGGCGACACCACTCACGCTAGGTCGCCGAAGGGCTCGGCCCCCAGTGTCGGAAACGACAGCTCTGATACCGTTCCCGACATGGATGTCTCCGTGCTCGTGTACGACGGCGTGTTCGACTCGGGGCTCTGCGCGGCTCTGGACGTGCTGGAGGCGGCCAACGCCATGCGCGGCGAACTGCCCCAGCCGCCGCCCGCCTGGAACGTCCGGACGATCGCCTTCACCCCGCAGGTGCGCACCGGCGCCGGCCACCTCGTCACGGCGGAGCCCGCGGAGACCGCGAAAGGCACGGAACTGCTCCTCGTGCCCGCACTGGCCGAGCGCAGGCCGGAGGCGCTGCTGGAGCGGGTCGGCGGCGCCGGTCTGGCCGAGGTGCGGGATCTGCTCGCCGAGCACCGGGGCCGGGACGCGCCCGTGGCCTCGGCCTGCACGGGCACCTTCCTGCTCGCCGAGTCGGGCGTGCTCGACGGCCGCCGCGCGACGACCACCTGGTGGCTGGCGCCCGTCTTCCGCCGCCGCTACCCGAAGGTCGTGCTCGACGAGAGCAGCATGGTGACCGCCGCGCAGGGGGTGACCACGGCGGGTGCCGCCTTCGGCCACGTCGATCTGGCGCTCGCCGTCGTGCGGATGGCGAGCCCCGCCCTCGCCGACCTGGTCGCCCGATACCTGGTCGTGGACGAGCGTCCCTCGCAGTCCGCGTACACCATTCCGAGCGCCCTCGCGCAGAGCGACCCGCTGATCGCCGCGTTCGAACACTGGGCGCGCCGGCACCTGGACACGCCGAACAGCCTGGCCGAGGCCGCGCGTGCCCTCGGCGTCAGCGAGCGCACGCTCCAGCGCACGGTCCGCCGGGTGCTGAACACCACGCCCGTACGGTTCGTCCAGGACCTGCGGGTCGAACAGGCCACGCATCTGCTGCGGACCACCGACCTGTCCCTGGAGACCATCGCGCGCAAGGTGGGGTACGAGCACGCCGCCACCCTGCGCGCGCTGCTGCGCGCCCGTACCGGCGCCACCACGGCGGGCCTGCGCACCCGGTGACCGCGGGGGCGCCCAGGCCCTAGCGCAGCACCCTGCCCAGTTCGGCGAGCAGCTGGGCGTCGCCGAACGGCTTGGCCAGCAGTCCGGTGGCGCCGGCCGCCTCGCTCTCGTCCACCTGGGACGGCTCCGGCTTGTCGGTCAGCACGATGATGGGCGTGGAGGCGTAACGCTCGTCCTTGCGCGTCTCGCGGATCAGCGAGACGCCGTCCACCTCCGGAACCCCGATGTCGGTGATGATCACGTCGTAGGTCCCCTGCGCGGCGACGAGGTCCAGCGCGGCCCCGCCGTCGACCGCCTCGGTCACCTCGAAGCCGTTGCGTCGCAGGACGTCCCCGACGGCACGGCGCACTCCGTCGGAATCGTCGACCAGCAGGACCTTCATCGCCACGATGTCCTCCCCGAGTCTCTCCTCCTGAACCTGCCTCTGACCACTCACACATCACCGGAGGTCCGCGAACGAAACCTCACGCCGTGGCATATGTCGACTCGTCAGGCCGGTCCGGTGCGCGGCCGGGCGGCGTGGGCGATCGGAAGGGCGCAGCGGGTGGGTCAGAAGGCGGTGTGGGCGAACCAGCGGTCCAGCGTCTCGGACGGCCCGGTCACCTCGAAGGCGCTGTCCTGGTAGGAGCGGCGCCCGTAGAGCAGGAGCAGGAGGTCGGCGGCCTCGGCCCGCACGGTCGTCCGCGCGTCCGGCGACGCCGCGTCGGCGGCGGCCCGGTCCAGCAGCCGGAAACCGTCGCCGTCCAGCCGGACCCACCACTCCGCACCCCCGTCAGCACCGGTCGCGTCGGCACCATCGCCGCCGGTGGCGGCCCCGGCGCACTGGAACACGATGGTCTCGCCGTCGCCCTTGAGTTCTGCCACGGCAGGGGCGAAGAGGTGGGCGTGGGGCAGGTTGACGAGGAACTCGTCGACTCCGTCGGCCGCCAGCTCCGGATCGAGGGGGGACGCGTGGCCGGTGGACAGCTCCGCGTCGACCCGGTGCACCAGCGTCTCGAACAGCATCCTGCGGGCCCAGAACCGGGCATGCTGGTCCGCGCCCCAGGCCCACATGGGGGCCATCGGGTCCGTGGCCCCCAGCACGGCGGCCACCCGCGGGATGCCCGCCTCCACCCAGCCGGGGTACTCCCCCGCGCTGTCCGGCAGCCCGAGCTCCACTTCACGGCTGCGCGGCGGCTCCTGCACCAGCCGGGACAGCAGGGCGCTGAACCAGCGCTGCAGGCTCCCCACGTGGCGGGTGAGGTCGGCGACGGTCCAGCCCGGGCAGGAGGGCACCGGTGTGGCCGGGTCCACGCCCCGGACCACCTCGGCCAGCCGTGCCGTCTCCCGCTCGATCGCCTGCCGGTACGTCGTGTACGGCAACGGGTGCGCCGCCGATCGGTCGCTAGCCACTTCGCGTCCGCCCTCTCGCTCGCGGGACCCGCCCCGCCCTCGTGGACCGCACCACCACGGTGCCGTCGCGCCGGGCGTCGGCCCGGTCACGGCCTCATGATCCACCATGCCCGTGGGCCGGCCGAGACGGGGTGGGGCACGGGGCTCAGTAACGCTGTGCCTTGGCCAGGCGGGGGGTCAGCGGCGGCTCGCCCGACTTGTGGCTGAACACGATGGGCTGGTTCTTCTGGCCGGGTTCGAGGTTCTCCGCCCCCGTGTACCTGGTCTCCACGACGTGGTGGTCGCTGTCCTCGAAGTCGATCTGGACCGCGTACGACGCCTTCTGGCTGGTCTTGTTGGTGATGGTGACCAGGACGGCGAGGACTCCCCCGGTCTGTGCCGTGGGCATGCCGGTCATGCCGACGTCGGACAGCGCGTTGCCCTGGCCGCTCACGCCCTGGAGTGCCTTCTGGGCGGCCTGCGTCCGCCGGGCGCTCTCCGCCGACACCGACGCCTCGAACTCCGAGGCGCGCGCGGCCGCGGAGGAGGCGGCCGCGGAGACCGAGGCGCGCGCGGAGGAGATGGCCGCGGAGGCCGAGGAGGCCAGGGCCGGGGGCATCGTCCCGGAGAACGACGCCGTGTTCGGCGTGCTCGGCGTCCTGCTCACCGCCGAGCCGGAACCACCGCCGCCACCGCAGCCGGCCAGCGTGGCGGACGCCAGGAAGCACACCAAGAGGACGGAGGGCACGCCGTATCGGCTCGGCCTGCGGGTCCGGACGCGGGAAGGGGCATGCATGCGTTCCTCCAGAACGGGGGGCTTGCAGTCATCGTCCGCGCCGCCCCCGCCACGTGCGAGCCGACCCGGGCCTGACGGGTGACACACCGGGGCCGGCCACTGCCGGATCGCCACCGTCCCCCGACCGCGGGTCACCCGGGAAGGAGGCCGAACAGATTCGCGTAGCGCGCGTTCAGGTACTCCCTCAGTTCCCTGGGGAGGCCGGAGACCAGGGCTTCCACCGTCGGGCGCGCCTGCGGGCCCAGTCGGACGCGGTCCCGGTCGAGCAGGTCGCACAGCAGCGGCAGCAGACGTCGTCCCACCTCGCCGTCCAGGCCGGCCGTGTCGAGTCCGGCGGCGATGCGCGCGTACAACTTGACGACTTCCCCGACCGGCAGCGCCGATCCCGCGTCGAGCCACAGGCACAGCAAATCGTGGACCACGGAGGTGCCGGGGTCGCCTTCGCCACCGTTGAAGGTGGTCACCAGCGGCCCCAGGGCAGCCAGCAGCGGCTGGGCGACCTGCAGCAGTACGCCCTCGTTCGTCCCGGCGGCGAGGTGGGCCTTGTGCCACATGTCGTCCCAGTAGGCCACGTGCCAGGTCACATGCCCCGCCTCCCGGGGCGACACTTGGTACAACCAGTGGGCGTCGACCACTTCGGGACGCGTGGTGTCGTCCTCCTGCCGCAGGCGGATGTGCAGGTCCCGCCCCGCCGCGTCCCGGACGTGACTCACGTTCAGCGCCAGCGCGAAGTCCGCCCACTCGACCTCCGGCAGGGAGGCACGCCACAGCAGCGTGTGGGCGTGCCAGGCGTCACCGGGGTCGTCCTCGGTGGGGAACAGCGTTCCGGCCGTCGTCGCGCCGGTCAGCAGGACGACCAGCATGACCAGGTTCGCGCTGTAGATGCCGTGGCGTGCGGAGACGCGTATCAGGCGCGGGCAGTACGCCGGGTACGGCTGCTTGTCCCGGCGTTGCCGTCCTCGTTCCCAGTGCACCCGGACGACCAGGTCGGCGAGCCGGTGCCGTTCCTCCGGGGAGAGCCTGCCGACGCACGCGCGGGCGAACCGCAGCATCTGCCGTGAGAACAGCGGCGCGAAGGACAGCAGGGTGTAGAGGAGGTCGTCGTCCAGGGGCTCGCCGCTCAGTGACAGGGCGGGGCGGTGGCCGAGCAGCCGTACGAGCTGCTGCACCGCGAGGCGCACAGCGAGGTACTCACCGAACGTGGCGTGCAGGAACTCGTAGCTCGACAGTCGCTCGCCGCCTCGGATGGACTGGGCCCGCTGGACGAAGAAGAACCGGCCGAGCGCGACCTCGGCCTGGTCCAGTGGCTCGCGGAAAGTGTTCGCGCGTTCCTCGGACTTGCCGTAGACGGCTCCGAGGTCGTCCTCCAGCTCTTTGCTGGACACCCATTGACGCCTGCGATTGAGCATGGAGAAGGCGACGATCGACAGCCGCTGCAGCTCGCTCTCGACGCGTTCGTCGACCTGACCGTTCCACAGCGCGTCCACGGTGTCCTTCTGCACCTCGCGCCGCGCGAACGATGTCAGCAGGGCTTCGTAGAGTTCCGCCTCGTCGAGAGGGCGTCCGTCCTCACCCTGGAAGTCGTTCCCGGCGCCGTGGAAGAGCGCGAGCATGGTCAGCAGCAGCGGCTGCTCGGCCAGTCTGCGGTGCGGTGCGATCAACTCCCAGCTGAGGGTGGACAGTCCGCGGGCGACGAGACCGCGGGCGTTGCAGTTGTTCCACTGGCGGATCCACACCTTGATCTGGTCCGGCTGGAAGGGTTCGAGCCGCAGGGCGACCGTTCCGGACGGGTGCTGGGCGCGGTCGGCGACCGCGGTACGGCTCGTCACCAACGCCACCACGGGGCGGCCCTGTTCGCGTTCCCTCTCCTGAAAGCGGGCGACACGCTTGAGGAAGTCGCTCTGCTGGACGCCCGTGGTCTGCAGGAGTTCGTCGAAGCCGTCCAGCAGCAGGACAGGGACTGCCGTACCGGCTGAACGCACGAGTTCCGGCCAGCCGACCCGCTCTCCTGTGGCGTCGCGCACGGCCTGCTCCAGTTGATCCTGGAGGTCGTGGTCGGCCCGCACGTCACGCAGCGCGACACGAACGGGCAGGAAGCCCGTGGCCGGCAACCGGGCCGCGAGGATCATGGTGAGGACGGACTTGCCCGCGCCGGGCTGTCCGAGCACGAGCAGGGGAACGTCCCACAGCCCGGGCGAGGTGAGGGCGCCGGCGAGGTAGTCCGTCAGGTCACGGCGCACAGGTACCTCGGCCCACCATTCCTCGTCAGCGGGGTTGTCGTGGTCGCCGACGGCGCGAACCTTGAAATCGGGGTCCAGGTAGACCTCATCCAGTGTGGGCATGCGCAGGCCTTCGGGAGGCGAGTCGGCAGCGAGGATGTGGCGGCCGAGCGCCGCCCGGGCGGCGCGCGCCAGGGCCTGCGCCGCGTGAACCGGCGGGTGGCTCAGCAATGCGGACGACGACAGGACCTCCTCCAGCCGGGCGAGCGCCCGACGCAGCTCGGCCCTGGTCGCCTGGTGCTCCAACTGCCCCGTCCAGTAGAGAAATTCGGGGGCCTCCTGGACGAGACGGCGGTACAGCTCCTCGTACCGCTCAACCGCGTGGCGTGGCAGGGTGCGGCGCACCGTGTCAGCGGCCGCCTGCCGTTCACCGCTCGGCAGCCGGGCCCACAGATCGAGTCCTTCGAGGAAGCGCACGATGCGAGCGCCCAGGGACTCGTACCAGTGCCCGAGCGCTCCGAGGGTGTCCTCGTACGGAAGGTGTGGGGCGGGACGGGGCGCGTCGACCTGGGCGAGGGTCGGCACCAGCCCTTCCAGTGCCGGCGGCCGGTCGGCCACGAGCCGCACCTGTTCCCGGCGGGTGAGGCGAACGTCGTCCCAGGCGAACGGGAGTTCCGTCTCCTGGAGGACTTCGAAGAAGGCCAGGACGACGATGACCGTGTGGGCCGCGTCCAGCAGTCGGGTGCGCGCCGCCCTCCCGTCCGCCCCGCGCAGACGGTCCCCCAGGCCCCGGGCCGCTGCACGCCCCAGGCCGAGGATGCGTCCACGCTCCCCGAGCATGCCGAGCACCTCGCCGCTCAGGCCGCCCGTGGCCAGGTTGAGTGCCCCGCCGACCGCACGGTCCACGGTCGCCATCGCGGGGGAATCCTGCCCCAGAAGCGCCAGGGCGTCCCCGAACGAAAGCAGCCTGCGCGACACCTCGTACCCCCCGTGAGCAGTCACATACGCAAGGTCAGCATGGTGCCACGGTGGCCCTTTTGAGGGCAGCCGATCGCCCAATTCACCGTGTGGGCCCTCCAGGTACGGCCGCACCGGCGACGTGGGCTCGCCGAGGCCGCGTTCCCGGTGGTCGCGGTCGGAGTGCAGGCGGCCGCCCGGACTCCCGTGTCGGCCGTGGTCGCCGGGCTGCTCGTGGCGGCGCTCGTCGCACTGTCCACCGCCACCGAGAAGGGTCGTGAGAAGGTCTCGGAAAAGGCCTCAGAGGTCGAGGACCACTTCGGTGGCCGGGCGGCTGCAGCAGACCAGGGTGGTGCCGGGCTCGGGAAGGTCCAGCGCCCGACACCAGCGGGGTGAGGCAGGTGTGGCAGACGCCGGTACGTTCTTCCCGCCCCCTTTGCGGTCTCGTCCGGTTCGTGGGCCGGTGCGGACCAGGCGCTCACCAGGCCATGGCGTCGAAGAGCGCGGTCGGGTCCGGTTCCCGGCTCTGGTCCAGTGTCTGCTCGGCCCAGATGACCTTGCCCTGCGGCGCGTAGCGGGTGCCCCATCGGTGAGCGAACTGGGAGACCAGGAACAGGCCGCGGCCTCCCTCGTCGGTGGTGGCCGCGCGCCGCAGCCGGGGTGAGGTGTTGCTGCCGTCCGACACCTCGCAGACCAGGGTGGCGCCCAGCAGTATCCTGACTCGCACCGGTGGGGCGCCGTAGCGGATGGCGTTGGTGAGGAGTTCGCTGAGGATCAGCTCCGTGCTGAACACCGTGTCCTGGAGTCCCCAGTCGTCCAGGCGGCGGCTGACGTCCGCCCGCACCTCGGAGACCGCGCGCACCTCGGACGGCACGTCCCAGGTCGCGACCCGGGACGGGTCGAGGAGCCGGGTCCGGGCGACCAGCAGCGCCACGTCGTCGTTGGGGTGCTCGGGCAGCATCGCCTCCATGAGGGCGCGGCACGTCTCCTCCGGTGTCTGCCCTGCGTGGCCGATGGTCGAGCGGAGGACGGCCAGGCCCTCGTCGATGTCCCGCCCGTGGTTCTCGATCAGGCCGTCGGTGAACAGGACGAGTCGGCTGCCCTCCGGCAGGCGCAGTTCACCGGCCTCGAAGGGGTGGCCGCCCACACCCAGGGGCGGCGAGAGGGGGACGTCGGGGAAGGTCACCGTGCCCTGGGCGTCCACCACGGCGGGCGCGATGTGTCCGGCCCGGGAGAGGGCGCAGGTGCCGGCGACCGGGTCGTAGACCGCGTAGAGGCAGGTGGCGCCGGTGAGGGGCGCGTGGTCGTCACCGACGGTGGCCGTCTGGCTGTCGAGCCGGGTCACCATCTCGTCGAGGTGTCCCAGGAGTTCGTCGGGGGCCAGGTCGAGCGAGGAGAAGTTCAGCACGGCGGTGCGCAGCCGCCCCATGGTCACCGCGGCGTGCAGCCCGTGGCCCACGATGTCGCCGACGACCAGTGCCACCCGGAAGCCGGGCAGCGGGATGACGTCGAACCAGTCCCCGCCCACGCCGGACCGTGCCGGCAGGTAGCGGGAGGCGATCTCCAGGACGTCCTGGTCGGGCAGGTCCAGGGGCAGCAGGCTGCGCTGGAGGGTGACGGCGAGGGCGTGCTCGCGGGAGAAGCGGCGCGCGTTGTCGATCGCCACGGCCGCCCGGGCGACCAGTTCCTCGGCCACCGCGACGTCCTCCTCCTCGAACCGCGGGCTGCCCGTGCCCCGCCAGAAGTTCACGATGCCGAGGACGACGCCGCGCGCCCGCAGCGGCACCGTGATCAGCGAGTGGATGCCGTACTCCAGCGCCTGCCGCGCCCCCTCCGGGTCCTGCGCCCGCCAGTCCTGCGCGGTGTGCAGGTCGGGCACCAGGACGGCCTTGCCGCGTTGCAGGGCGGCCACCATCGGGGTGTCGGCCACCACGAACCGGATCAGGTCGCCCACGGGCTGCAGCGGGTGCCCGGTCCGCGACTCGCGCAGCGCGGTGCGCCGCATCCGGTGGACGGCGCCGGTGGGTTCCTCGCCGCGCAGCACGGAGTCGAGGAGTTCCACGGTGACGACGTCCGCCATGCGCGGGACCGCCACCTCGGCGAGTTCCTCGGCGGTGCGCTCCACGTCGAGGGTGGTGCCGATCCGGGTGCCGGCCTCGTAGAGGAACGCGAGCCGGCCCCGCGCCACCTCGGCCTGGCCGGACAGCGCGGCCAGTTCGGTGGTGTCCCGGAAGGTGGCCACCAGGCCCGGTGCGCCGCCGTACGGCGCGGTGGGCCGGATGTTCACGGCGAGCAGCCGGTCCCCGACCCGGATCACCTCGTCGGAGGCGGCCTCCCCCGCCACCAGCATCCGGGTCAGGCCGGGCCCGAGGCCGAGGTCGGTCACCTGCCGCCGGCCGGTGCCGCCGGGGAGACCGAGCAGCCGGCGGGCCTCGTCGTTGGCGAGCAGCAGCCGTCCGTCGTCGCCGATGATCAGGACCCCTTCGCGCACCGCGTGCAGCACGGCGTCGTGGTGCTCGTACATCTGGGTCATCTCGGCCGGGCCGAGTCCGTGGGTCTGGCGGAGCAACCGCCGGCTGACCAGGGCCGTGCCGGCGGTGGCGAGGACGACGGCCACGGCGCCGGCGCCGAGCAGCATCGGCAGCTGCTGGTCCAGCACATGGCCGAGGGTCTCGTACTGGATCCCGGCGGCGATCATGCCGATCACGCGTCTGCCGGCGTCCATCACGGGGACGACCGCGCGTACGGCGTCGTTCGGCCGTCCGTGGAAGGGTTCCGTGAAGGCCTCCCCCGCGGTGGCGCGGCCGAGGTCCGAGGCCTTGGTGCCGATCAGCGAGGAGTCGGTGTCGGCGATACGGACGCCGCCCCTGTCCAGGACACTCATGAAGTCGACGCCGGATCCCTTTTGCGCCTGCTCCGTCGCCGCCTGGAGCCGTGCCGTGGCGTGCGCCCGCAGGGCGAGTGCCGTTCCGGGCGCGTGGGCGAAGGATTCCGCCGCAGCCAGTGACCGGTCGGCGGCGTTCTGCTGGGCGTCGTACCGGCCCTGGAGGACGACGGCCGTCGCCGAGACCGCGACCACCACCAGCACGATGACGGCCTGGAGCAGGAAGACCTGGGCGGCGAGCGTGCGGACGCTGAGGGACGACATGATGCGGCGGCGGCCCGTCGGCGGCCACGGGCCCGGGCGACGGGACGGCTCGGACGATCTCCGCGTGCCGGGCTGCGCCGCCGCTCGCCTCCGGGGCCGGCGGGAGCGTCCGCTCATGCCCCTGTTGTAACACTGGCGCTCGGCGTCCTGCGACCGGTGCGCCCGCCGACGGGTGGCCGGGGCGGCCCGGGAGGGTTCCGTGACGGCTTCGCCCGGTTCCGTGCACGCGGGACCGGCCCGGTCCCCAGGGCAGGGGGACCGGGCCGGTCGCCTTCTCGGCGCGCGGTGTCAGGCCTGGCGCGCCTTGAAGCGGGGGTTCTTCCTGTTGATGACGAAGACCGTGCCGCGGCGGCGCACCACCTGGGCGCCGGGCTTCGACTTCAGTGAGCGCAGTGACCTGCGTACCTTCATGGCGGGGTGCTCCTCGTGCGGGGATGTGCCGCGGTCAGCGGCGCGGCGTGGCCCGGCGGCCGTAGCGGCGCTCGAAGCGTTCGACGCGGCCGGCGCTGTCCATGACGCGCGCGGTGCCGGTGTAGAAGGGGTGACTGGCCGACGAGACCTCCACGTCGATCAGCGGGTAGGTGACGCCGTCCTCCCACACGATCGTCTTGGACGCCGTGGCGGTCGAACGGGTCAGGAAGAGCGCGTCGGCGGCGCGGTCGCGGAAGACGACGGGCCGGGTTTCGGGGTGGATGCCAGACCTCATGGTGCTTCTCTCCTCGGTGCCGTCCGCCGGGTGGGCGGACGGCGTGGTTCAGCGTTCCTCGCGGAAGGTGACGTGCCGGCCAGCGACCGGGTCGTACTTGCGCAGGACGAGCCGGTCGGGGTCGCTGAGGCGGTTCTTTCGCGTCACGTAGGTGACGCCGGTCCCGGCCGTGGACTTCAGCTTGACGACGGGACGCGCGGTGCTGCGTGCCATGAGGTCCTCCCTTCACATGCCCTCGTGATTGACCTGGGCATGTCATCTATTGCTCTCAACCGTGCGGGGTGCCCCGGTATTCCCGCTTGCCGTCCGGGGTCCCGGCCGGACCTCCGGCCGCCCCTCACGACAGCCCTTGCAACCGCGGGGGCCCCGCGGTCATTCCCGGCCGGGCGGCTGCGGCGCGCGAACCACCGCCGGTAGCGTGGCGCCGAAGTCCAGGTGGCCGACCTGCCCACCTGACCGGTGGCTTCGGCGATCCCGGGCGGCCGGCCCGACAGGTCGGCCCGACCCGCGCACGGAAGGTCACCGCCGATGCCCCAGCCCGCCATGGCCGACGCCCCCGTCACCCACCCGGTCCTCGCCGAGGTCGTCCGCTCCGGATTCGTCGAGGGGCGGCACCGGGGCAGCCTCGTGCTGCTCGCCGCCGACGGCTCGGTGGAACTGGCCCTCGGCGACGTGACCTCACCGGTCTTCCCGCGCTCGTCCAACAAGCCGATGCAGGCCGCGGGCATGCTGCGGGCCGGTCTGGACCTCGCGGGCGAGCGGCTGGCCCTGGCGGCCGCGAGCCACTCCGGTGAGGCCTTCCACCGCGACCTGGTGCGCAGGATGCTCGACGAACACGGGCTGGGTCCCGAACACCTCCAGTGCCCGCCGTCCCTTCCCCTGGACCAGGAGGAACTGGAGTCCCGCCTCGCCGCGGGCCAGGGGCCCGACCGCGTGACCATGAACTGCTCGGGCAAGCACACGGCGATGCTCGCCGCCGCCGCGCTGCGGGGCTGGCCGCTGGACTCCTACCTAGATCCCGCCCACCCGCTCCAGCAGCTCATCCGGACGGTGGTCGAGGAAGCGGCCGGCGAGCCGGTGGCCGCCGTCGGCACCGACGGCTGCGGGGCCCCGCTGATGTCACTCAGCCTGACCGGCCTCGCCCGCGCCTTCCGGTCCTTCGTCCTGGCCGAGCCGGGCACCCCGGAGCGGCGGGTCGCCGACGCCATGCGGGCCCATCCCGAGTACGTCGCGGGCACCCGGCGCCACGACACCTGGCTGATGCGGGAGATACCCGGCGCCCTGTCCAAGGTGGGCGCGGAGGCGGTGCAGGGCCTCGCGCTGCCCGACGGCCGGGCACTGGCCTTGAAGATCGACGACGGCGCCGTCCGCGCGCTGCGCCCGGCACTGGCCCGCGCACTGCGCCTGGCCGGTGTGACGGCACCGGTGACGGAGCGCGTCGGCCATGTGCCGCTGCTGGGCGGCGGTCGGGAGGTGGGAGAGGTACGGGCGGTGTTCTGAGCCGGAGGGCCGCGCCCTGAACCGGTCGGCCGCGTCCTGAGCCGGCCGTGACTCGAGCCGACGGGCCGTGTCACGTACCGGGCGCCCCGGGCGAGCGGCAGCTGTCCCGAACCGCTCGACGGCGTGCCCGACTGCACGGCCCCGACGAGGGCGGCGGCCCTAACCGACCAGGCGGCGGCGCCAGTCCAGCGGTGTGACGGTGATGGCCCGGGACGGGTCGCGGTCCCACTCGGTGTGCAGGCCGGCGGCCTCGAGGGCGGCCACCACCTCGTGGCCGATGGCCGCGGTGGTCTCGGCGGAGCTGTCGAAGCCGCCGTACAGGAGCGCCAGCCCGTGGCCCTCCGCCGCGGATTCCGTGCACTGGGAGTGGAAGTAGACGAAGCCGCGGGCGCCGGGCTCGGCCTCGCCGCCGATCTCCGACTGGCCGCAGTTGCGGCAGCAGGTGAAGTTCTCGCGGGCGGTGACACCGGCCTCATCGAGGGCGGTGAAGGCGCGGGTGAGGCGCTCCGGGTCCGTCTCGCCCTGCCATCCGGCCTGCTCCGCGACACGCTCGAGCCACAGCCCGTCGGCCAGCACCCTCGCCTGCTCACGCGACACGGGCCGGCGGTCCGCCGTCACGAGGTACTCCTCAGCGAGTTCGGCCAGTTCGTCTCGGGAGGCGTAGCCACCGGCGAGCTCCAGGCGTACGCGCTGCTCCAGTTCCGCGCGCTCGGCGTCGTCGAGGTCCAGCGGCGGTACCTCGTGGACGGGGCCCATGTCCAGCGGCGCCCAGTCCGGCCCGGTCTCCCACCCCGGTTCTCGGCGCGCCCAGCCGGTCAGTACGGTGATCACGTCCTCGGCCGCGCCGACCATCGCCTGGAAGTGCCGGTCGGCGGCACCCGCGCGGTACTCCAACTGGTAGTCACCGCCGGTCTCGTGCCAGACCTGGGCGAAGACGTCGGGCAGGTCGGGTACGCGCTGGACCACCAGGAAGTGGTCGCCTTCAGCGCCTATACGCCGGACCAGTCCGGCCAGTTCCTCGGCGGTCACGCGTACGCGCCGCTCCCCGTTCTCCGTCCGCACCGCGATATCGAGCATGCGCAGACTCTGACATACCCCTCTGACAACGCGCCGGACAGGGGGCGCGCGGACGAGGGCGTACATGGCGGACAGGGGGCGCGCGGACGAGGGCGTACATGGGGGTGCGCCGTGGCCCGGGTCGATCCCCGGGCCACGGCGCACCCCTGGCCGTCGGCCGGCTAACGCCGCCGACGTCACCACCGGTACCAACGGCCCCGACGGCCACCGCTGTCCGCGGAGCGGATCACGAAGCCGAGCACCCAGACGATCAGTACGATCACGGCGATCCACCACAGCGCCTTGAGCGCGAAGCCCGCGCCGAAGAGGATCAGGGCCAGCAGAAGAACGAGAAGCAGGGGAACCATAGTTATCAACCTCCGCTGCTCCTGGTGCCCGGCGATCAGGCGAACACGCACGCTATTCGATCTGTTTCTTCACCGAATACGCGGGCACACGTTCCCGTTTCTCCATCGTTCGACGGATCGGGGCGGCGGACGCGTTCGAGCGGCCCGAGCCCGGGAGATAGCCTGTCGATCATGGTGGACTGGGAGTTCCGGCCGGCGTCGGAGGCGGACGTCGAGGCCGTGGCCGAACTGCGGGCCGTGGTGCTGCGAGCGGATCTGGAGCGGCTCGGGCGGTACGACGCGCACCGGGTGCGGCAACGGCTGCGGGACGGGTTCGCGCCCGCGCACACCTGGGTGATCGAGACGGGCGGCGCGTTCGCCGGCTGCGTGTCCCTGCGGCCGGCCGGGGACGCGCACCGGCTCGAGCACTTCTATCTGGCGCCGCACGCGCAGGGCCGCGGTGTCGGCGGCGCCGTGCTGCGGGGGCTGCTGGAGCGGTGCGACCGTGACGGCACCCTCGTCCGGCTGAACGTGCTCCAGGGCAGTCCGGCGCGACGGCTGTACGAGCGGCACGGGTTCGCGGTCGAGACGGAGGACGCCGTCGACGTGTTCATGGTGCGCGAACCGGCCGTCGCCGCCGCGGCCGTCCCGGGGGCCCGCCCCAGCCGGTGAGGGGCGAGGCGGGCGCGGGGTCAGCCGGCGTTCAGCGGCGTCGGCAGACGTTCACCGCCGTCAGACCGTCTCGGAGGAGGCCCGGCGGGGCAGCTTCCAGTTCGGCCGGGGGAAGTGGCAGGTGTAGCCGTTCGGGTAGCGCTCCATGTAGTCCTGGTGCTCCGGTTCGGCCTCCCAGAAGTCGCCCACGGGCTCGACCTCCGTGACCACCTTGCCCGGCCACAGCCCGCTCGCCTCGACGTCCGCGATGGTGTCGACGGCGACGCGGTGCTGCTCCTCGTCCGCGTAGTAGATGGCGGACCGGTAGCTGCGCCCGATGTCGTTACCCTGCCGGTCCCGGGTGGTCGGGTCGTGGATCTGGAAGAAGAACTCCAGGACGTCGCGGTAGCTCGTCGCCGTGGGGTCGAAGAGGATCTCGATGGCCTCGGCGTGGTCGCCGTGGTTGCGGTAGGTGGCGTTCGGCGTGTCGCCGCCGCTGTAGCCCACACGCGTCGCCACCACGCCCGGCTGCTTGCGGATCAGGTCCTGCATGCCCCAGAAACAACCGCCCGCGAGTACGGCTCGCTCGGTTCCCACTGTCATCGGTCGCTCCCTCGTGCTGGACCCTCGGTCCGGCGTGTTCGTCTACGCGCCGGCCGCTCGGTCGTTCGGCCTCTTGTCTGTCGGTGAGCGGCCGGTCGACCGGCCGCTCACGCCGTACTGTCCAACCGGTGACCCGCTCGGATGATTCCCGGCGCCGCCCCTCCCGCCGCCCCCCTCTTTCCGGAGGTCAGGCGGTCTTCCCGGCTCCGTCCGGTACCGGGCCCGCGGCGATCGAGAAGTCGAGCGCGAGGCCGTCCCCGGTCGCGTGCGCCGCGGTCAGCGCCACCCCGCGCGGGAGGCCGGTGACGGCCACGGTCCGGGGCTTCAGCCGGTCCCGCAGTCCCGAGGCGGCGGGAAGGGCGTCGAGGTCCGCCACCGCGACGCTGCGGCCGAGGACGTTCACCGTCGTGGGCGTGACGGTGAACGCGCCGGACGTGGTGGACAGCCCGGCCCGCACGGTGACCGGCAGACCGAGGCGGCCGACGGTTCCGCCGAGGACCAGGTCCCCGTCCTGCCCGCCGGCTGTCAGACCGTCACCCAGCGCGCCCAGGCGCCGGGTCACCTGGTCGTATCCGACGGTCGCGGTCGCGCTGCCACCGGCGGTGTCCCCGTCCGTCGTGACGTCCTTCAGGCGCACGGCCACGTCCATCACGGTGTGCTGACGGTGCACGTCCGCGGCGCTCACCTCGACGTCGCCCACCTCGCCGCCGAGGGTGCGCAGCCCCGCGAGCGGCGTGCTGAGGGAGGCGTGCACGGGTCCGTGCGGCTTGAGCCGGCTCGCGGCCCGGGCGGCGACCCGCTCCTCGGTCCTGTGCTCGACGAGGAGGTCGGTCGCGCAGGTCAGGGCGGTCAGGGCGGCGGCCGCGGCGGCCAGGAGGCGGATCGTTCGCCGGTGGTTCGATGTCACGTGGTCACTCACTCCGGATCGGTCGGTCGGGTTCGAGGCCGAGGGCACGGCGGTCCTGGCCGTCGGAGGCCGGTCGGCACGGCGGCCTCGGCCGTCAGGGGCCGGGCGTCACGGCGGTCTCGGCGTTCGGGAGGCGAACGCCGGGACCGCCGAGGTCAGGCGTGCAGGTCCGGCAGGATCCGGTCGAGCCGGCGGGGCAGCCACCAGTTGGCCCTGCCCATGAGGAACATGGCGGAGGGCACGAGGACGAGGCGCACCACGGTGGCGTCGACGATCACGCTGATCGCCAGTCCGAGGGCGAGCATCTTCACGACGCCGGTCGGCGAGGCGGTGAAGGAGAGGAACACCGCGGTCATGATGAAGGCGGCGGCGGAGATGACGCGCGCGGTCGCGGACAGGCCCTCCCCCACGGCGAGCCGGTTGTCGCCCGTGCGGTGCCACGCCTCGGCGATCCGGGACAGCAGGAAGATCTCGTAGTCCATGGAGAGTCCGAAGACGATGGCGAACATCATCATGGGCACGTACGACTCGATGGGCACCGGCTCCGACAGGCCGAGCAGCGCGTCGCCCCAGCCCCACTGGAAGACCGCGACGAGCACGCCGTAGGACGCGGCCGTGGTGAACAGGTTCAGGACGACGGCTTTCAGGGGGATCACCACGCTGCGGAAGACGGTCATGAGCAGCAGGAAGGCGAGCACCAGGACGATGCCGAC
This sequence comes from Streptomyces sp. WI03-4A, assembly GCF_033792105.1. NCBI lineage: Bacteria > Bacillati > Actinomycetota > Actinomycetes > Kitasatosporales > Streptomycetaceae > Streptomyces > Streptomyces sp. WI03-4A. The sequence goes on along the minus strand of NZ_JARAUO010000007.1, from coordinate 79,241 downwards.
GACGATCGGCAGCCGGTCACCGACCGTGGTCCGGAAGTCGGCCTGTCCGGCCACGCTGCCGGTGAGGTAGGCCTCGGCGCCCGTGCCGGTGAGCGCCTTGGGCAGCGTGTGCCCGGAGAGGGTGTGGAGCAGGTCGGCGGTGGCGGCGTCCTGGGGTCCTGTGGTCGGGGTGAGGGTGGTGACGAGGATCCGGCCGTCGTCGCTCGGCCGGACGGGGGCGACGGACGCCACGCCGTCGGCGTCCTTCAGCGCGGTGGTGACGGCGGCGGAGATCCGGTCGGCCGGCGTGTGCGCGCGGCTCACGTCGACCACGGCGACGACCCGGCCGTTCGCGCCCTTGCCGAAGCCAGGCCCGTCGGCGTCCGCGATCCAGTCGTAGGCGGTACGGGTGCTGCTGCCGGGCCGGTCCGCGCCCGCGTCGACGTGGCCGAGCCGCATGGACAGCACCGGTGCGGAGCACAGTCCGAGGACGGCGACTCCGACGGCGAGGAAGGTCCAGGGGCGGCGGGCGACGAGGGCGGCGTAGCGGTGCCAGCCGTCCCGCTCCCCCGTGCTCTCGGCGACGAGGCGGCGCAACCGGAGCGTGTCGACGCGCCTGCCGACCAGGCCGAGGGCGGCCGGCACCAGGGTGAGGGCGGCCGCGGCGGTGACGACGACGGCGAGGGTGGCCGCGAGGCCGATCTTGCCGATGAAGCTGAGTCCGCACGCGTACAGGCTCAGCATGGCGACGGCGACGGTCAGGGCGGCGACGAGGACGGCGCGTCCGCTGGTGCGGGCGGTGCGGGCGGCGGCCTCGACCGGTTCGTGTCCGTCGATGAGGTCCTGGCGGAACCGGGTGGTCAGGAAGAGGGCGTAGTCGATGCCGACGCCGAGGCCGATCATGCCGGCGAGGGTCGTGGCGGAGGTCGCGAAGGAGATCGTGCCGGCGACGATCCCGACGATGCCCAGGCCGGCTCCGACGCTGATCAGCGCGGTGCCCAGGGGCAGCAGGGCGGCGAAAACGCTGCCGAAGGCCAGGAGCAGGATGGCGAGGGCGGTGACGACGCCGACGCCCTCGCTCAGTTTGTCGTCGGCGGGTTCCCTGACCACCTGTTCCAGGTCGCCGCCGTAGGCGACGCCGAGGCCCGCGGCCCGGGCGGGCTCGGTCGCCGTGTCGAGGCGCGCGGTGTAGGCGTGGCCGAGGTCCTTCAGCTGTTCGTCGAAGGAGACGGTGGTGTAGGCGGTGCGGCCGTCGGCGCTGGTCACGAGCGCGGAGGCATCGGTGACGTGGGGCAGGCCGCGCAGGTCCGCGAGGGTGCGGTCGACCGCGGACCCGTGGTCGGCGACGGTGCCGGTGCCGGTGTGGAGCACGACGAGGCCGCTGGGCCGGCCGGCTTCGGGCAGGGAGCGGGCGAGGAGGTCGGCGCCGGTGTGGGAGGCGGTGCCGGGCAGGCTGACCTGGTCGCTGAAGGTGGGTGCGGCGAGGTGCCGTCCGGCCAGGGCGGCGACGAGGACCAGCAGCCAGGCGGCCACGACCGCGGCCGGATGCCGGGCGCAGAAGCCGCCGAGACGGCCGAGTGCGCCCTGCCCCTCGGCGGGCCGGGGGCACGGGCGCGTCTCGGCGCGTCCTTCCGGCGGCACGGGGAGGAGCCGGATGGGTCGGGGCACGTTCGCCTCCAAGAAAAGTGTCACGGGTGACACGAATGCTAGGGCGAAGTGTCATGCATGACAATTGGCATGGGTGACATTCCCTGTGGCGGAGTGGCACGCGCGTCGATTGACAGTGGCGACACCGGGGCGGGAGGCTCGCCCCATGCCGAGTGAGATCACCCCCGCTGGACTGCGCGAACGCAAGAAGGAGGAGACCCGGCGCCTTCTGCTGGAGGGGGCGGCGCGGCTGTTCCGGGAACGGGGGTTCGAGGGCACGACGGTCGCGGACATCGCCGCGCAGGCGAACGTCTCCGTGCGCACGTTCTTCCGCTACTTCGACGGCAAGGAGGCGCTGCTGCTGCCGGACGGCGTGCAGATCTTCGCCTACGTCGAGAACGCCCTGTCCGAGCGGCCCGCGGACGAGGAACCCCTGGACGCGGTGTGCAACGCGCTGCTGGCGGCGGCCGAGCCCTTCTCCGCCTCCACCCTGACCGCCCTCGGCCACCCGGTGGAGGACCTGGAGAACGTCGTCACCGCCCGCCTGGTGCAGGCGTTCTCCGACTTCGAGGAACGGCTCACCGTCCTGGTGCGGCGCAGACTGCCCCCCGACACGCCCGACGCCGACCTCCAGGCGGCCGTGATCGCGTGCGCCGCCCTGTCCGCGGTGCGCGCGGTGCTGCGGACCCGCCGGGCACGCCGGGCGGCCGGCATCGAGGACACCGGACCGGCGCCGCTGCGGCGGGCGTTCGCCCTGCTGCGCGGGATGGGATCCGTCGAACGGCCGTGACGGCGCGTGGAACGGGCGCGCACCGTGCAGTCTGGACTGGGTCGCCGGGAGTCGGCGGCCGGGCTTCGACGAGCAGGGAGCGCTCATGGCGTCGAGCGGTGCCGAGCCGGGCGGAGCCGCCGCCCGCGAGGGCCACTACGGAGAGGATCTCTTCGAACCGGAGGACCCCGCCGAGGCGGGGCGGATCGACGCCGCCGCGCTGGTCTTCGACCCGTTCACGACGAGTCGGCTGCGGGCGCTCGGCGTGGGGCCGGGCAGCCGGTGCCTCGAAGTGGGGGCCGGGACCGGGACCGTGGCGCGCTGGCTGCTCCAGGAGGCGGACGTCGCGCAGGTGGTCGCCCTGGACCGGGACACGAGCGGCCTGGAGGCCCTGACGGACCCGCGGCTGCGCGTGGTCACCGCCGACCTCACCGACGAGGGCCTGGGACTGGGCGGCTTCGACCTGATCCACGCCCGGTTCGTCCTCATGCACCTGCCCGAGCGGCGCCGGCTCGTCTCGCGGCTCGCGGGATGGCTGAACCCGGGCGGCCTGCTGGTGCTCGGGGACGCGGTGGAGGTGCCGGACACCGCGGAGCCCGCCTCCGCCTACCGGCGGACCATGGACGCCATGTGGCGAGCCCTGCGGTCGACGATCGGCACCGACACGTCGTCCGTCCCCGCCTACCCGCGCTTCCTACGGGAGGAGGGCCTGCGCGACGTCGCCGCCGAACTGCGCTGCCCGCCGCTGGTCGCGGGCGGCCCCCTCGCGCGGTTCTGGGCGGAGACGTGGCGCCGGATGCGGCCCGAACTGGAGGCGACCGGGCTGGTGGACGCCTCCGTCGTCGACGAGGCGCTGGCCTACCTCTCCTCGCCGGACCTCGCCGAACTCGGCCCCGGCATGGTGATGGCGTGGGGGCGGGCCCCGGACACGCCACGCCCCGGCCGGTGACGGAAGGTCACCGGCCGGGGCGAAGGGACGAGTTCACCGTCTGCGGGACCAGGTGGAGCCGATTCCCGCGACGTGCAGAGCCAGTGCGGTCAGCCCCAGCAGCATGACGTTGACCGAGGAGAACGTCTGGTTGGTGCTGATGTCCGCCGCGTTGATGAGGAACGCGATGAAGAACAGTACGGCCGCGCCTATGCCGAGCATGGGTGGATTCCTCTCGTGAGAACTTCCTTCCCTGCCCCGTCTGCCCCGGCGCGCGGAGTGCAGACCGGTCAGGGGTGCGGGACTTCGCGGGGAGGCGGGGTCCCGTACCCCTGCCCGCATGTCAGGCGCAGCCCGCCGGCTGCGGCCGCGACGCGTCGTCGATCAGCGCGTCCTGCGCCGCCTTCAGACGGCGCACGTCGGGCTTGACCACCTTGCGGTCGTACGTCATCAGGCCGTTCAGCTCGCCCTCGACGTCCGTGATCTGCGTGTACACCGCGCCGTTGCCGCCACGGCAGGCCAGCGCGTGCACCTCGCCCAGCTTCTGCAGGTAGTCGTCGGTGTAGGTGCTCGGGTCGACGTCGACGTACGACTGCTGCACCGACCAGGCGTGACCGGGCACGGCGAGGCCGAGACCGCCGTACTCGCCCGCCACCAGGGCACGTTCGCCGTCCGGGTGCGGCGGCAGGGCCGGACTCGGATAGCCGTGCTCGTCCATGATGTCGCCGGCTCCGCCGTCCGCGCCCAGGTTCAGGCCGGACATGTTGTCGACCAGGCGGGTCGGGTCCCAGGACTTGGCCTGGGTGGCGACGCGGCCGACGTCGTACTGGCCCCAGCCCTCGTTGAAGACCACCCACATGACGACCGCCGGGCTGCTGATGTGCTCGTCGATCATCTGCTTCATCTCGCGTTCGTACTCGGCGCGAGCGGCGGTCGAGGGGTTCACGCCCGCCGTCATGGCCGGCATGTCCTGCCACACCATCAGGCCGAGCCGGTCGGCCCAGTAGAACCAGCGGTCGGGTTCCACCTTGATGTGCTTGCGGACGGCGTTGAAGCCCATCTTCTTGTGCATCTTCAGGTCGTAGGCCAGTGCCGCGTCGCTCGGCGCGGTGTGCAGGCCGTCCGGCCAGAAGCCCTGGTCCAGGGTGGCCATCATGAAGACCGGCTTGCCGTTGAGGACCGTGCGCGGGACGCCGTCGATCTTCTGGACGGCGATGGACCGCATGCCGAAGTAGCTGCCGACACGGTCGTCACCGACGCTCACCTTCAGGTCGTACAGAAAGGGGTCGTCCGGCGACCACAGGCGTGCGTGCGGGATGCGCAGGGTGAGGGGCTCACCGGTGCGGCCGCTCGCCGCGGCCACCTTGCGCTTCCCGGCGTACGCGGTCGCCGTGACCCGCACCCCGTCGCGCACGCCCTGCGGCTCGACGGTGAGCGTGCCGGCGTCGACGTCCGGGGTCAGCTTGAGCTGGTCGACGTGGTCGGACGCGACGGGTTCCAGCCACACCGTCTGCCAGATGCCGGAGGACGGGGTGTACCAGATGCCGCTGGGGTCCAGGCGCTGCTTGCCGAGCGGCGGGTTCTCCCCGTTCGCGGCGTCGGTCGGGTCGTAGACGCCGACGATCAGCTCCTGGGTGCGGCCGGGCTTGAGGGCGTGGGTGATGTCGGCGCTGAACTTGTCGTAGCCGCCCTTGTGTTCGGCGACCCTGGTGCCGTTGACGTAGACCTCGGCCTGCCAGTCGACGGCGCCGAAGTTCAGCCGGAGCCGCCGGTGGTCGCCGATCTTCCAGCCGGCGGGGACGGTGAAGGTGCGGCGGTACCACATGCGGTCCTCGTGCCGTTCGATCCCTGAGAGCTGGGACTCGACGGGGTACGGGACGAGGATCCGCTCACCGAGGGTGCGGCCCACCGGCGGCCCCTCGCCGGCCTTGGCCGCGGCGAACTGCCAGCTGCCGTCGAGGTTCTGCCAGGAGGCGCGGGTGAGTTGGGGCCTCGGGTACTCGCGGTGGGCGTTGGCCGGGGTGACGTCGTCGGCCCACTTGGTGCGCAGCTCGTAGGTGGAGTGGTTGGCGCCGCTGCTCCAGAAGGCGCTGACAACGTTGCCGTCCGTGCCGGACAGACCGCCCTGGCCGTCGTAGCGGACGTCGGCGAGGCCGGGCGCGGTCCCGGACTTGTTGCCGACCACGGGCTGCTTCAGGGAGACGAGCACGGATCTGGGGTCGGCCGGGTCCGGGCGGGCGGTGCCCAGCGGCCAGGCCGCGCCGCCGATGACGGCGTGCAGGTGGTCGGTGAGGCCGGCGGCCGGGGTGGCCAGGGACTGGGCGAAGTCCAGTCGCAGGGTGCGGCCGTCCTTGAGGACGGTGGTGTCGATGGCGCCGTCGTAGGCGTAGCCCTCGGGCAGCAGGAACGCCGACTGCGGCACGGCGGTCTTGGTGCCGCCGGGCGGCGTCCAGCGCAGGTGGAGGTTGGAGCCCCCGTAGTGCTCGAAGTACTCGACCTTGATGTCGTAGGCCTTGCCGGCGGTCAACTCGACCGGGGTGCCGCTCTGTTCGCGGTCCCAGTCGTCGACCCAGTGGTCGATGACCAGCTTGCCGTCGACCCACAGGCGGAATCCGTTGTCGCCGATGATCGAAAAGGTGGTGGCGCCGGTCTTCTCCGGCACGACGCGGCCGGTCCAGCGGACGCTGACGTCGTCGGACTGCCCGGTGGCCGAGTTCAGCCGGGACTCCAGGGAGTCGAAGTCCAGCCGGGGGTCGAATCCGGTGGCCTTGAGGTGGGCGAAGTCGAAGGCGCCGGGGGCGGACTGGGTGTAGTACTCGCCCTTCAGGCCGTGGACCGCGACGGGGTCCTCGGCGGCGGTGGCGGTCGGGGCCGCGGTCAGGCCGGCCAGGCCCAGCGCGGCCGCGAGCAGGAGGGACAGGCGGTTTCTGAGTTGCTTGGTGCGCACGGATCTCCCTTGGCTGAGGAAGGGTGGCGGCTCACTGCTTCAGTCTGTACAACGTTGGAAGCAACGGCAGTTGGCATGAGAGCACGCCTCCCGGCCGCTGTCCAGGGTCATGACATGGCTCCGGTCCCCGGAGCTCCCATCGATGCCGAGGAGATCCCCTTGCGGGTCAGCCTGAAGGACGTGGCCGAACGGGCCGGCGTCTCGATCAAGACGGTGTCCAACGTCGTGAACAACTATCCGCACGTCACACCGGGTATGCGGGCCAGGGTGCAGGCGGCCATCGACGAGCTGGGCTACCGGCCGAACCTGACGGCCCGGCACCTGCGCAAGGGCCGGACCGGCATCATCGCGCTGGCCGTCCCCGAGTTGGGAAACCCGTACTTCGCCGAATTGGCGAGCGCGGTGATCGACGCGGCGGCGGAGCACGAGTACACGGTGCTGCTGGACCACACCCGGGGCAGGCGCGAGCAGGAGGTGCTGGTCAGCCAGGGGTTCCGGGCCCGGGTGATCGACGGGCTCATCCTGAGCCCGCTGGAACTGGAGGCCGCCGACCTCCAGGGCCGGTCCGACGACGTGCCGCTGGTGCTGCTCGGCGAGCGCGAGTACGAGGCGCCGCACGACCACATCGCCATCGACAACGTGGCCGCCGCGCGGGCCGCGGTACGCCATCTGCTCGGCCGCGGCCGTACCCGCATCGCCTACCTGGGCGCCCGCACCGACGCCGCCAACCAACCCGCCCACTTGCGACTCGTCGGCTGGCGCGCGGAGTTGGCCGCCGCGGGAGTCCCCGCGCCGGACGACCTGGTGGTGCCGGTCGGCGGCTGGGACCGGGACGACGGCGCGCGGGCGATGGCCCAGCTACTCGACTCGGGGGTGCGGCCCGACGCGGTGTTCGCGCTGAACGACCTGATCGCGATCGGTGCGATGCGGGTGCTGCACGAGCGGGGGCTGCGGGTGCCGTGGGACGTCGCCGTGGTCGGGTTCGACGACATCGCCGAAGGCCGCTTCGGTGCCGTCACGCTGACCACGATCTCGCCGGACAAGCAGGCCATCGCGCGGATGGCGGTGGCCTCGCTGCTGCGCAGTCTGTCGGGCCGCGGTGAGCCCGGCGGACGTGAACTCACCGCGGAATTCGTGCTGGTGGAGCGGGAGAGCACCCTCGGGCGGCGTTGATCGTGGCGGGTGCCGGCCGGCCGGGATTCCGAACGGGAGGGGTTTACAGCACTCTTGCAACGATGTAAAAACCTCCCCTGAACGACGTGCACGCCGAGTTGACCACAAGAGCCGTCCCACCCCGAGAGCGCTCCCATCGCCCCGGGGCCACGCCGTTTGGGGAACTCCCATGAAGACCGTCGCCACACCGCGCCGCACCCTGGTGCACACCCTCCTCACCACCGGCCTCGTCACGAGCCTGGCGCTCATGACCGGATGCACCAAGTCCGAGGACGACTCCGGCAACGACAAGTCCGCCTCGCAGGGCAAGGACTCCGGCCAGGTCGTCGCCTCACCGAGCGGCGGGTCCGGACCGACCTGCACCATCGGCAGCTACGGTGGGAAGAAGCTGGACCTGAAGTCCGCCACCGTCGGGTTCTCCCAGTCCGAGAAGGAGGCCAACCCCTTCCGGATCGCGGAGACCGCCTCCATCAAGGCGGAGGCCCGGAAGCGGGGCGTCAAACTGCTCGCCGCCAACGCCCAGTCGCAGTTCTCCAAGCAGATCAGCGACGTCCAGGACCTCATCGCCAAGGGCGCCGACCTGCTGGTCATCGCGCCACTGAACTCCGACGGCTGGGAGCCGGTACTGCGCACCGCCGCCGCCAAGCACATCCCCATCGTCACCGTCGACCGCAAGATCAACGCGGCGCCCTGCAAGGACTACGTGAGCTTCATCGGCTCCGACTTCGTCGAACAGGGCAAGCGGGCCGCGGACCGGATGATCGCCGCCACCGGCGGCAAGGGCGAGATCGCCATCCTCCTCGGCGCGGCCGGCAACAACGTCACCACCGAGCGCACCAAGGGCTTCGAGGACCGCGTCAAGGAGAAGGCACCCGACCTGAAGATCGTCTTCCGGCAGACCGGTGACTTCGCCCGCGAGAAGGGCCAGTCGGTCACCGAGAACCTGATCCAGTCCAAGCCGGGGATCAAGGGCATCTACGCCGAGAACGACGAGATGGGCCTCGGCGCCGTCAACGCCCTCAAGGGCGCGGGCAAGAAGCCCGGGGACGTGAAGATCGTGACGATCGACGGCACCCGCAACGCCGTACAGGGCATCGTCGACGGCTGGATCGACGGCGTCATCGAGTCGAACCCGCGCTTCGGGCCGCTGGCCTTCCAGACCCTGGACACCTTCACCCAGGGCCAGGCGGTGCCGCAGGACATCGTCATCCAGGACAGCTCCTACACCAAGGACAACGCCAAGTCCGACCTGGGCAAGGCCTTCTGAGATGCTCACGGTCACCGGACTGTGCAAGACCTTCCCCGGCGTGCGGGCGCTGTCCAAGGTGGACTTCACCGCGCGCGCCGGGGAGGTGCACGCCTTGGTGGGCGAGAACGGCGCGGGCAAGTCGACGCTGATCAAGGTGCTGACCGGTGTGTACCGGCCGGACGCGGGCGAGATGACCCACGGCGGCGCCCCCGTCCGCTTCGCCACCCCGCTCCAGGCCCAGCAGGCGGGCATCTCCACCATCTACCAGGAGGTCAACCTCGTCCCGCTGATGAGCGTGGCCCGCAACCTCTTCCTCGGCCGCGAGCCACGCGGCCGGCTCGGGCTCATAGACTTCCGCCGGATGCACCGGGAGGCCGGCGAGACCCTGCGGAGCCTCGGCATCCAGGTGGACGTCCGCCGCCCGCTGCGCGAACTGGGCGTGGGCGCCCAGCAGATGGTGGCGCTGGCGCGAGCCGTCGCGATCGACGCCCGGGTCGTCGTCATGGACGAACCCACCTCCTCGCTGGAGCCCCGTGAGGTGCGGACGCTCTTCGGGGTGATCCGCACGCTGCGCGACCGGGGCATCGCGGTGATCTACGTCAGCCACCGCATGGACGAGCTGTACGAGATCTGCGACGCGGTCACGGTGCTGCGCGACGGCCGTGTCGTGCACACCGGACGACTCGCCGGCCTCGACCGGCTGCGGCTGGTGGCGCTGATGCTCGGCCGTGAGATCGGCGAGGTGCGCCGGGAGGGCCTGACGAAGTTCAGCGGCTCTCACGACGCGGCCGCCGAACCGGTCCTGGAGGCCGAGGGCCTGAGTGTCCGTCACCGGCTGGACGATGTGTCGCTCACCCTGCGGCCCGGCGAGGTGGTCGGTCTCGGGGGCCTGCTCGGTTCGGGGCGCAGTGAGACCGCCAAGGCCATCGCGGGGGCGCTGCCGCTCGACGGCGGCCGGGTCGTGATGGCCGGGCAGCCGGTGCGCGGCGGCTCCACGGCGGCGGCGATCCGGGCCGGCATCAGCCTGCTGCCGGAGGACCGCAAGACCGAGGGGATCGTGCCCGGTCTGTCGGTGCGGGAGAACATCGCGCTCGCCGCACTGCCCGGGCTGTCCCGCTTCGGTCTGGTCGACGACGCCAAGATCGACCGGATCGTGGACACCTTCGTCGAGCGGCTGCGGATCAAGGCCGCCGGACCGCACCAGAAGGTCGGGGAGCTCTCCGGCGGCAACCAGCAGAAGGTGCTGCTGGCCAGGTGGCTCGCCCTGCACCCCAAGGTGCTGCTGCTGGACGAGCCGACGCGCGGCATCGACGTGGGTGCCAAGGCGGAGGTGCAGGCGCTGGTGGACGAACTGGCCGAGGGCGGGCTCGCCGTCCTGCTGATCTCCTCCGACACCGAGGAACTGATCGAGGGCAGCGACCGCGTGGTGGTCCTCAAGGACGGCGTGGTGGTGCGGGAGCTGACCGGCGACGCCGTCACCGAGGACGAGTTGCTGCGGGCGATCGCCGCCGTGCCCGCCGGCCCGCCCGAGGCCGGCGACGGGCACCGGCCGGCCGGTGGGGGCCAGGTGCCGGCGGCACACGAACCGCCCGGAGGGCACGATGACTGATCTCTCCCTGGCCCGCGGCACGATGGACCGCGACCGGGTGCTGCGCCTGCTGCAGGCGTACGGCGTGTACGCGGGCGTCGTGGTCCTGCTGCTGTTCAACCTCGCCTTCACCCCGCACTTCGCCTCCGCGGAGAACTTCCGCACCCAGGCCGTCCAGGTCGCGCCGGTACTGATCGTGGCCCTCGGCATGGCCCTGGCCATCGGCACCGAGGGCGTCGACCTGTCGGTCGGCTCGGTGATGGCGCTGTCCACCTCCCTGCTGTCCCTGTATCTCGGCTACGGCCCCTGGATCGCCGTCCTGAGCGCGGTCGTCGGCGGGATCGTGGTCGGCCTCGCCAACGGGGCGCTGATCGCGTTCGTCGGTGTGCAGCCCATCGTCGCCACGCTCGCCCTGATGGTGGCCGCCCGGGGCCTCGCGCTGGTGCTGCTGCCCCAGTTGAAGGACGTCCACGACTCCGGCATGGCGGCCCTCGGCTCCGGTGCCGTGCTGGGTGTCCCGTACCTGGTCCTCATCGCGGTCGCGCTCGCCCTGCTGGTGGCGTTCGCCGTACGGCGCTCCACGTTCGGCCGGCAACTGCTGGCCATCGGCGACAGCCGGCCGGCGGCGCGCCTGGCGGGTCTGCCGGTGCGCCGGGTGCTGATCGTGGTGTACGTCTGCTCCGGCGTGCTCGCCGCGACCGCGGGCGTCCTGGCGACCGCCCGGCTGACGGCGAGCGACCCGACCTCGCTGGGCACGCTCATGGAGCTGTCCGCCATCACGGCGGTGGTCGTCGGCGGCACCCCGCTCAGCGGCGGACGGGTCCGGATCGGCGGGACGGTCGCGGGCGCCGTACTGATCCAACTGCTCACCACCACGCTCATCAAGCACGACCTGCCCCCGTCGTGGACGCAGATCGCGCAGGCCGTGGTGATCGTCGGTGCCGTCTACGCGGCACGCGAACGGGGGAAGCGATGACCACGGACACCGGGGAGGCCGTCATGCCGGCCGAGTCCACAGCCGCCGCCCGGGCGTCGGCCGCCGTCACCGACGGGGAGCCGCCGGGTGCCGGCCGCCAGGAGCGGCTGAGCGCGCTCGCCCAGCAGCACGGCGCGCTGGTCACGCTCGTCATCGCCATGGTCGCGGCGTCGCTGAGCTTCGACACCTTCCTGACCGGCGACAATCTGGAGAACATGGCGCTGTCGTCGGCGTTCCTCGCCGTCGTCGCCCTCGGGATGACGTTCGTGATCGTCACCGGCGGCATCGACCTCTCGGTCGGCTCGCTGTTCGCCCTGGGCGGGGTGCTCGCGGCCTGGGGGTCGCAGTACGGGACGGCCGTGGCGCTGCTGCTGCCGCTCGTGGTGTGCGGCCTGGTCGGTCTGGTCAACGGCCTGCTGATCGCCCGCTCGGGTCTCGCCCCGTTCATCGTCACGCTGGCCGCCATGCTCGGGGCGCGCGGTGTCCTGCTCGCGCTCACCGACGAGGGTTCGCGGACGTACCTCGTGGACAAGGGGTCGTTCTTCGCCGAGCTGGGCCAGAGCTCACTGTTCGGCGTCGGCGTGCCGGTGTGGATCACGCTGGCGCTGTTCGTGCTGGGCGCGGTGGTGCTGCGGCGCACCCGCTTCGGGCAGTACGTGTACGCGGTGGGCGGCAACGAGGACGCGGCGGCGCTGATGGGCGCGCCCGTGGCCCGCACCAAGATCGCCGTCTACACCCTGTCCGGGCTGTGCGCGGGCCTCGCCGGAGCGCTGAACGCGGCGTGGCTGCTGTCCGGCGTGACGATCCTGGGCTCCGGCATGGAGCTGGAGGCGATCTCGGCGGTGGTGATCGGCGGCAGCCTGCTCACCGGCGGCTTCGGCTTCATCAGCGGAACGCTGGTCGGGGTGGCGCTGCTGAAGGTGATCCAGAACGTCATCAACCAGATCGGCTCGCTGGACTCGGCCTACCAGCAGGTGGTCAGTGGCGCGTTCCTGGCGGTCGTGGTCGTCGCCCAGACATGGCTGGGGCGCAGGCAGCGGGTGCTCTGAGCGGACCGGGAGCCGGAGCGGCGACGGCTCGGCGCTCCCAGCACGGACACCACCCGCACCGACGTGCCGCCAGGGGACGGCCGTTCGGTGCGGGTGGGCTGTGTGTGTGGGGGTGGGGCGTGCCGTCCTGCCAGTGGAACGTCTCGACCGGCACCACGAGGTCCTCGTCGAAGGGCAGCCCGGCGGCGGCCAGGGCCTCGCGGTAGCCGTCGGTGCGCAGCCAGGCACCGGAGCGGCGGCGAGGCGACACGTCGACGCGACCGGTCCGAGCGGCACACCCGACCCCAGCGGCGCCGGAGGCCGAGGTCTCCGGCGCCGGCCCAACGTGCCGCCGGACCGGATGCCCGACGGTCGGAGAACGAACGGTCAGATGCCGAACGGCGCGGCGTACCGGACGGTTCCGGCGGGCAGCGGGTGAGCCCGGTCGAGTGCCAGGGCCATCAGGGCCTCGTCGGGGACGTCGACGGTCAGCCGGATCCCGTGGGCGGAGGCGCGGGTGAAGCCGAAGCGCGGGTAGTACTCGGGGTGTCCGAGCACCACGACATGGTGCTCGCGCCGCGCCCCGGCCGCCCGGAGCGCGGCCCGGACGGCGGCGGAGCCGGCGCCGGTGCGCTGGTGCCCGGGCAGTACGGCGACGGGGCCCAGGCACAGTGCCGGGACGTCGTCGATGTGGGCCCGGGTCAGCAGGGCGTGTCCGACCGGGGTGCCCTGCGCGTCGGTGGCGAGGAGGGACAGGCCGTCGAGCCAGGCCGGGTCGTCGCGCAGGGCGTCGACGAGGTCGGCCTCCGCCGGGCGGCCGAAGGCGGCGCGCACGAGGTCGTGGACGGCGTGACGGTCGGCGCCGGTCTCGGCGCGGGTGATCCAGGTGGTGTTCATCGCGGATGCGGGTCCGTTTCGGATCGGTGTTCGTGTGGGAGAGCCCCGCGAGCTCACGCTCTCGGCGAAGGCGGGAAGTGGGCGGAGAACGGGTCAGGCCACGGTCCGGGACGTGAGGGAGACCCGGGCAGCACGGATGGTGGCCTCGCGCGCGGTCATCAACCTCACCTCCCCTCGTTCCTGTTCTCTGCTCCGACGTTCTGACACGAACCGCGCCCAGGCTACAGGTCCCCGCGGCCCCGCACACCCGAACTGGCCGCGAAACGCCCTTGCTTGGCCGCATGTCTGGGGTATGTCTCGCCCTGCGCGTTCCGGCAGGTCGGCGCGGTCCGGGCGGTGGCCCGGCGGGCCCCGAACGGCCGTACCGAGTGGTCCGGGCCGGGGGCCGCGGCTAGCGTCGTACTAATATTCCCGGCTTGTCACGAAGCCGGAGCCGGACAACCCCAGGCAGACCTGCGGGCCCGCCGGCGCCCCGGAGTCTTCCGGGAACGAGACGCGAGGACCGGATGGCAGCCATACACGAGGGCAGCGCTCTCGGCCTGCTCGACGAGGAGTTCCGCGAGCGGTTCGGCGACACGGCACGTTTCACCGCGGGGGCCGCCGCCCCGCCGCGCACGCTGATCGACGTCCTCGACGCCTCCGTGCGCTCCCACCCGGACGAGCCGGCCCTGGACGACGGCGGCACGCGCCTCACCTACCGGGAGCTCGCGGCCGAGGTCGAAGGGCTGCGTCGGCGGCTCGCCGCGGCCGGGGTCGGACTCGGCGACCGGGTCGGCGTGCGGGTCCCGTCGGGGACCAACGACCTGTACGTCGCCGTGCTGGCCGTGCTCGCGACCGGTGCCGCCTACGTCCCCGTCGACGCCGAGGACCCGGACGAGCGGGCCGAACTGGTGTTCGGCGAAGCCGGGGTGCGGGCGGTCGTCGGAGCCGGTCACCGGATCGACGTGACCGGCTCGCCCGGTGGGCCGGCGGGGCGGCCGGGTGCCGGGGACGACGCCTGGATCATCTTCACCTCCGGTTCCACCGGAAGACCCAAGGGCGTCGCGGTCACCCACCGCAGCGCCGCCGCCTTCGTCGACGCCGAGGCGGCCCTGTTCCTCACCGACGAGCCGATCGGGCCCGGGGACCGGGTGATGGCCGGGCTCTCCGTCGCCTTCGACGCCTCCTGCGAGGAGATGTGGCTGGCCTGGCGGTACGGCGCGTGCCTGGTGCCCGTGCCCCGGTCGCAGGTCAGGAGCGGCGCCGACCTCGGTCCCTGGCTGGTCGAGCAGGAGATCACGGTGGTGTCGACGGTGCCGACGCTGGCCGCGCTGTGGGAGCCGGAGACCCTGGACGACGTACGCCTGCTGATCTTCGGCGGCGAGGCATGCCCGCCCGAACTGGCCCAGCGGCTGGTGACGGAGGGGCGCGAGGTGTGGAACACCTACGGGCCCACCGAGACGACCGTCGTGGCCTGTGCCGCGCTGATGACCGGCGACGGACCCGTGCGCATCGGGCTTCCGCTCGACGGCTGGGAGCTCGCCGTCGTGGACGAGGCCGGCGAGCCGGTGGCCATGGGCGGCAGCGGGCAGCTCGTGATCGGCGGGGTCGGGCTCGCCCGCTACCTCGACGCCGGCAAGGACGCGGAGAAGTACGCGCCCCTCGACTCCCTCGGCTGGCCGCGCGCCTACCGCAGCGGCGACCTGGTCCGGGCCGAGCCGGAGGGCCTGGTCTTCCTGGGACGGGCCGACGAGCAGATCAAGCTCGGCGGGCGGCGGATCGAACTGGGCGAGGTGGACGCCGCGTTGTGCGCGCTGCCCGGGGTCGCGGGCGCGGCCGCCGCGGTGCGCACCGCCCGTGGTGGCAACCAGCTCCTCGTCGGCTACGTCGTCACCCAGGACGGCTGGGACCGGACGGCGGCTGTGGCGAAGCTGCGCGCCGAACTGCCCGCCGCTCTCGTGCCGTTGCTCGCCCCCGTCGGCGAACTGCCCACCCGCACCTCGGGAAAGGTCGACCGGGCCGCGCTGCCCTGGCCGCTCGAGGGCCTTGCGGACGACGGGCAGGGCGAATGGCTCTACGGCACCGAGGCGTGGCTCGCCGAACAGTGGACGGAGGTCCTCGGCATCCCGGTGCGGGGCGCCGGTGACGACTTCTTCGCGATCGGCGGCAGCAGCCTGGCCGCCGCCCGGCTGACCACCCGGCTGCGCACCCGCTACCCGAGTGCGGCCGTCCTCGACGTCTACCAGCGGCCGGTGCTGCGCAAGCTGGCCCGGCATCTGGAGGCGGCGGCGCAGGACGACGGCGGAGCCAGGACGGTCGTGCCGGTCCCGGCGCGCGCCCGGGTCCTCCAGACCCTGCTCCTGGTACCGCTGTTCACCCTGCTCGGCCTGCGCTGGACCGTCGTCCTGACCGCGCTGGGCGACCTGCTGCCGGGGTACACCGTGCTGCCGACCGCGCCCTGGTGGCTGGTCGCCGCGGGCGCGGCGGCGCTGTTCAGCCCGCCCGGACGGATCGCGGTGGCGGCGGGCGGTGCGCGGCTGCTGCTGCGGGGCGTCGCGCCCGGACGGTACCCGCGTGGCGGGAGCGTCCACCTGCGGCTGTGGACCGCGGAGCGGCTCGCCGAGTTCAGTGGCGCGACCTCGCTGACCGGGGCGTGGCTGGAGCGGTACGCACGGGCGCTGGGCGCCAGGGTGGCCGCCGACGTGGACCTGCACTCGCTGCCGCCGGTGACCGGCATGCTGAAGCTGGGGCGCGGGGCCGCCGTGGAGTCGGAGGTCGACCTGTCGGGCCACTGGCTGGACGGCGACCGGCTGGAGATCGGGCCGGTCAGGGTGGGCGCACACGCGGTGGTGGGGACGCGCAGCATGCTCTTCCCGGGCGCCCGGGTGGGCAAGCGGGCCGAGGTGGCGCCGGGGTCGGCGGTCACCGGCCGGGTCCCGACCGGTCAGCGCTGGGCCGGGGCGCCCGCGGCCAAGCTGGGCAAGGCCAAGCGCAACTGGCCCAAGGAGCGTCCGCCGCGGGCCGGGCGCTGGCGGGTCATGTACGGCGCGAGCGGTCTCGCGCTCAGTGCCCTGCCGCTGCTCGCGGGCGTGCCCGCGCTGCTGGTCGCGGGGCTGTTCGTGGCGCCCGGCGACGGGCTCGCCGAGGCGCTGGGCCACGCGGCGCTCGCGCTGGTGCCGGCCACGCTCGCCTTCGGGTCGGCGTACGCGCTGCTGATCCTCGTCGCCGTACGGCTGCTCTCCGTGGGCCTGCGCGCTGGCACCCATCCGACGCACGGCCGGACCGGCTGGCAGGCGTGGACCGTCACTCAGCTGATGGACCGTTCCCGGGAGACGCTGTTCCCGCTGTACGCCGGTCTGGTGACACCGGTGTGGCTGCGGCTGCTGGGCATGCGTGTGGGGCGGGGCGCCGAGGTGTCCACCGTCCTCGCCCTGCCCAGCCTGACCACGGTCGGGGACGGCGCGTTCCTGGCGGACGACACGCTGACCGCGCCGTACGAACTCGGTGGTGGCTGGATGCGGATCGGGCGCGCGGAGATCGGGCGGCGGGCCTTCCTCGGCAACTCCGGCATGACCGGGCCGGGCCGCAGCGTGCCGGACGGCGGTCTGGTCGGGGTGCTGTCCGCGACGCCGAAGAAGGCGAAGAAGGGCACCTCGTACCTCGGTCTGCCGCCGGTGAAGCTGCCGCGCAGTGCGAGCGACAGGGACCACAGCCGTACCTACGCCCCGCCCGCCCGGCTGCAATGGGCGCGCGGACTGGTGGAGGCGTGCCGGATCGTGCCGGTGCTGTGCTCGGCGGCGCTGGCCGGCCTGACGGTGGCCGCGCTGTGCGCGCTGGGGGTGTGGGCGCCGCTGCTGTCGGGCGCTGTGCTGCTCGCGGCGGGTGCGCTGGCGGCGGTGGTGTCGGTCGCCGCCAAGTGGCTGCTGGTGGGGCGGCACCGCGCGGGCGAGCACCCGCTGTGGAGTTCCTTCGTGTGGCGCAACGAGCTGGCCGACACCTTCGTCGAGGTGCTGGCGGTGCCGTGGCTGGCCGGTGCCGTGCCGGGCACGCCGGTGCTGACGGCGTGGCTGCGGGGCTTGGGCGCGCGGGTCGGCCGGGGCGTGTGGGTGGAGAGCTACTGGCTGCCGGAGGCGGATCTGGTGACCCTGGCGGACGCGTCGACCGTGAACCGGGGCTGCGTGCTCCAGACACACCTCTTCCACGACCGGATCTTGCGGACGGATACTGTGGTCCTCCGTGAGGGCGCCACCCTGGGCCCTGGCGGGATCGTGCTGCCCGGCAGCACGATCGGGGCCCGTACGACGCTGGGTCCCGCGTCGCTCGTCATGGCCGCGGAGTCCGTCCCGGACGACACCCGCTGGCTCGGCAACCCGATCGAGGCATGGTGTCCCTGAGCGCGGGCCGTCCGGCACCGAGGGGCGGCGCACCGGTGGCACGGAGGACCGGCACAGGGCAGGGAGCAGACGCGGCAGTGGCAGTCGATCAGTCCATGCAGTCCACCAGGTCCATGGGGCCGGACCCGTACTTCCCGGCCAACGGCGATCCCCGGTACCGGGTGCACCGCTACGAGCTCACGCTGGACTACCGGCCGGGCCCGAACCGGCTGTCCGGCACGGCCCGGATCAACGCCATCGCGGGCCTGGCGCAGTTGACCGAGTTCCAGCTCAACCTGGCCGACTTCAGGATCGGCCGGGTCCGGGTGGACGGCAAGCAGCCGCAGTACACGCACCGGGGCGGCCGGCTGCGGATCCGCCCGGCGAAGCCGCCGCGCCCCGGGGCCGCCTTCACGATCGAGGTGCACTGGTCGGGCAACCCCCGCCCGGTGGCCAGTCCGTGGGGCGGGCTCGGCTGGGAGGAGACGGAGGACGGGGCGCTGGTGGCCAGCCAGCCGGTCGGGGCGCCGTCCTGGTACCCGTGCAACGACCGGCCGGCCGACAAGGCGTCGTACCTGCTGTCGGTCACCACGCCGTCGGCGTACGCGGTGGTAGCGGGCGGACGGCTGCTGACCCGTACGACGAAGGCCTCGACGACCACCTGGGTCTACGAGCAGGCGGCGCCCACCTCCAGCTATCTGGTCGGTCTCGCGGTCGGCAAGTACCAGACCGTGCTGCTGGGGGACCCGGGGCCGGGCGGTGTGCCGCAGCACGGTCACATCCCGGCGCACCTGCTGCCGCGGTTCTCGCGGGACTTCGCCCGGCAGCCCGCGATGATGGAGCTGTTCCAGGAGCTGTTCGGGCCATACCCGTTCGACGAGTACGCCGTGGTGGTGACGGAGGACGAGCTCGACGTCCCGGTGGAGGCGCAGGGTTTGTCGTTGTTCGGCGCCAACCACGTGGACGGCGTGCGGGGTTCGGAGCGGCTGGTGGCGCACGAGCTGGCGCACCAGTGGTTCGGCAACAGCGTGTCCCTGGCCGACTGGCGGCACATCTGGCTCAACGAGGGCCTCGCCAAGTACGCGGAGTGGCTGTGGTCGGAGCGTTCGGGGGGCCGCGACGCCGGGCAACTGGCCGCCTCCGCGCACCGGTCGCTGTCGGCGCTGCCGCAGGACCTGCGGCTGTCCGACCCGGGCCGCAAGCTGATGTTCGACGACCGGCTCTACCAGCGGGGCGGGCTCGCGGTGCACGCGGTGCGGGTCGCCCTGGGTGACCCGGCGTTCTTCCGCATGCTGCGCGGCTGGGCCGAGCAGCACCGGGGGGCGGCCGTGACGACGGCGTCGTTCACGTCGCACGTGGCGCGGTACGCGCAGGAACCGCTGGACGGCCTGTTCACGGCCTGGCTGCACGAGACACGCCTGCCACCGCTGCCGACGGCCGGCTCGGGACCGGCCGTCTAGGGCCTGGTGCGGCGCGCCGCACCCCCGGAAGCGGCGCGCCGCGGTCGTACGCGGCGGGGTGCCGTGGCCGGGCCGACGGCACCCCTGTCCGGTCAGTGGCGGTGGTCACCGCGGCGGTCGTGGTCCTGGCCGCGGCGGTCGTGGTCCTGGTCCCGGCCGTCGTGCTGCCGGCCCCGGCCGTCGTGGTCCTGGTCCCGGCCGTCGTGCTGCCGGCCCCGGCCGTCGTGGTCCTGGCCGCGGAAGTGGCGCTCGTCCTGGTCGCCGCGGGCGTCGCCGCGGAACTCGCGGTCGTCGTCGCCGAAGTGGCGGTGGTCGCGCCGGTCGCCGCCCCAGGAGGTGGCGTCGACGAGGCGGCCGCGGTCGTCGCGCAGGCTGGCGGTGTCGGCGGCGCGGTCCCACACAGAGCGCCGGCGGTCCTGGTAGACGTCGGCTCCGCCGTCCCGGCCGAAGCCCGTGTGGACGCGGACGCTCGACCGGCCTTCCAGCCGGTAGGTGCGGAAGGTGTAGGTGTTGCCGTCCCGGTCGGACAGGGTCCAGCCCCGCAGGTTCACGTCGCGACGGCCGTTGTTGGTGATCTCCACCCATTCCCGGTTCAGGGAGTGGTTGGACCGCTCGAAGCGGCTCGGGCCGTACTGCACGTCGCCGATGACCACCTGGGCGCGGTCCCAGTGCGGGCCGGGACGGTCCGCCGCGGCGGCGGGCAGCGCGACCGCGCCCACGGCGACGACGGCCACGGCGGCCGCCGCGGACAGGCGGAGCGGGGTCACACGAACGGAAGCGGACACGAGGTCCCCCTTGCGGGTGCGGGCACCTCCGGGGGCCACGGCGACGGGCCGTGGACCGGGGTGCGGTGGTGGTGAGCGGCCCGGCGGCCGCACACGCACACCTTCCATCCGGAATGCGTGTAAACAGGGCATACACGTCGCGTGTTACACGTTGCGCATATTTCGGTGACACTAGCCTGCACGCTCCATCCATCCGCGGAAACGTTCACTTGACGCCTCGTCAAGCCGTTCGGCGCGTCGCCCCGACCGGTCCGCCACCCGAAAGTGAGCAACAGCGGCGGCCTCTCCTTGGGCCACCGGGTCCGCCGGCTTCGCGCCCGTCCCGGGGTGCCACCTGCGGCCCGGTGGCGGAATGCTTGATTGCTGTTTGTGTTCCGATGGGGGACGTTGTCAGCCAATGTGACGCGCCCCCGTGCGACCTCCACGGGGCGAGGGCGGCCCGCCGGCCGGTGCCGCGACGCGCGGGGCGGGCGGGGGCACGTGCCACCGGCAGGGAACGCCCCCCTTTGGCGGCGCAACGCCCCCGCACACGACGGGACGACGGGGCCGGGCGGCCGTACGTCCGGGCCGGTGACGGGGGCGCACCCTGGCCCGGAGCACCCCTCGGCGGACGGCACGGCGCAGGCCACGGTCACCTGTCCGGTACACGATCGCGAACCACCACCCGGGGCACTCCGTGCCTCGTCGGCACGCCGGTTGGGGCGCGGTGCGCAGATCGCGGCTACCACCCCGGGCCAGTCGACTGTCGGCCATATCCGGCGCGGCGGACGGGCGTACGGCGCCTTCAGGGCCCTTGTTCCCGCCGCTTCGCGGTGATTAGGCTCCGGCTCGCTTTCGCACGTCGTACACATTTTCCACACATGACGGCCGGAATGCTCGGTCCGGCGGTCGCTCACGCATGCGTACTTCCGGTGCCTCCGCGAGGACCGTCAGCACCTACAGGGGGGTGGGGGCCATCGACGCAGCTCGGTCGCCGCGGCGTGCCGACGGCGAGTCGGCCACGCCCGCCGCCCCTGCCGCGGCGCCCGCCGGACCACGCGCGGACAGCCGCCGGGACCTCGCCATCCTGTGGTGCGTCAACGCCGTGGACGGGCTGGGCAGTCAGGCCTCCGGGCTGGTCTTCCCGCTGCTGCTCCTGGACCTGGGCCACGGCCCCGGCACGGCCGGCGTGTTCGCCAGCGCCGCCGCGCTGACCGGGGTGCTCCTCGGTCCGGTCGTCGCCGTCCCCGCCGACCTGGGGCACCGGCGGCGCCTCATGACCGGGACGGCGACGCTGGCGGCCATGGCGATGGCGGGTCTGGCCGTCGCCTGTCTGCGGCACCCGCCGCTGTGGGTCCTGCTGGGCCTGGCCTTCACCGAGCGCCTGTGCGCCACCGCCTACGAGGCGGCGGCGCGCGGGGCCCTGTACCGGGTCGCGGCACCGGAGGACCTGCCGCGTGCCGTGGCCGGCGTCCAGGCGGGGGACCAAGCGGTGCTGGTGGTGGGACCAGCCCTGGGCGGCCTCCTGTTCGGCCTGAGCCGTGTGCTGCCGTTCGCGGTCGACGCGGTGTCCTATGCCGCGGCGGCTCTGGGTGTACGGGCCATCCGCGCCCCGCTGGACACTCCCGCCGTTCCCGCCGCTCCCGTCGCGCTTCGGGACATCCCGCCGGCCTCGCCCGGCGGTACGGCGGACGCCCCCGAGGCCGGCTCACGTACCGGACGGCGGAGTTCGAACGGCAGCCTGGGGGCGGGGTTCGCCGCGGTGGTCCACTCCCCCGTGCTGCGCCTGGTGCTGCTGTGGTCGTCGGTGGCGAGCGGGGTGCTGACGCTGCTGTTCTACACCGCGGTGTTCGTGCTGGGTCCCGATGCCGGCGGCGCCGCGACCGGTGGGGTGCTCGCGGTCTCCGGCGCGGCGGGGCTCGCCGGTTCACTGGTGGCCGCCCCGGTGGTACGACGGCTCGGCGCACGCCGGTCGCTGACGGCGGCCACCTGGCTGCTCCTGCCGCCGGGCGTCGCGCTGTCGTGGGCCGGCGGCCCCTGGCTGTGGGGTCTGTGCTTCTCCGCGCTGTGCCTGGTGCTGCCGGTGGTCACCGTCGTCCTGGGCGGTGCGGCCGTCCTCGCAGTGCCCGAGGACCTGCAGTCCAGGACCGGGGCCGTCCTCGGGTCCGCCACCGCGGTGACGGCCGCCGTGGCGCCGGCCGCCGCGGCCGCCCTCGTGACGTGGGGCGGCCCCAGGGTCCCGGCGCTGCTCTGCACCGTCGCGTTGTTCGTGCTCGCGCTGCACACCCAGCGCACCGCGCCCACCGCGTTGCGCCCGGCCGCACCGGCGGCCGACGCCGGGGCCGAGGCCGGGGCCGGGGCCGGGGCCGGGGCCGAGGCCGGGGCCGGGGCCGAGGCCGGGGCCGGGGCCGAGGCCGGGGCCGAGGAGATCGCGCCCAAGGAACCCGCTGCCGACGGGACCGCGGCCGAACGGGTGGCAGCGGAGGCGACCGCGGCCGAGGAGACGGTCACCGAGGGGACCCGCCCGGCCGGTCCGCACCCCGGGAGCCGGCCATGACCAGTCCCTATCAGGTGTTCGTCGCCGCCCTCCCCGACGTGTGCCCGGCGGACCCGCACCGCATGGTGTTCACCGCGGACGCCGGGGGCCGCTGCGAGGTGTTCACCTGGGACGCGCGGGCCCGCCGGGCCCGTCAGGTCACCGACAGCCCCGCGGGCACGGCCCACCGGGCGATCGACGCCGACGGCCATGTGTGGTGGTTCGAGGAGGACGCCACCGGACGCGGCCGCTGGTGGTTCCGGCACTTCGACGGCGGCCCGCGCCTGCCCGGACTGCCCGGTGCCCCGGCCGGACGGCCGAGCGGGCTGGCGGTGACCGCGGGCGGGACGGTCGCCGCGGCCGTCACCACCGGACGGCGCACCGTCGTGCTGAGGGGCCGGCGCGGCCGCGTCCCGCGCGAGGTGCTGAGCACCACCGGGCCCTGCCGGCTCGGCGGCGTCACCCCTGACGGCACGCTGATCGCCCTCGCCTCGTCGGCGGAGGACGCGGCGGCCGTCATGGTGGTCGAGCCCGGCGGGCGGGTCGTCGCCACCCTGCCCGGACCCGGCCGGCCCGGCACACGGCTGTGGTGCCAGGGCTTCTCGCCCCGGACCGGGCACCGCGAACTGCTGCTGGTGCGGGACCTCGGGGACCGCTACGCCCTGGCCACCTGGACCCCGGCCGGGGGGCTGCGCACCCACCGGTGGTTCACCTGCGACACGGAGATCAGCGCGCGCTGGTACCCGGACAGCCGCGAGGTGCTGGTGCGTCAGGACCGTCACGGCCGCTCCCTGCTGCACCGTGTGGACCTCGACGGCGGGCGGCACACGGTGGTGCCGACGCCTCCCGGCAGCGTGCTGGACGCGGCGCCCCGCGACGACGGGGCGGTGGACTATTTGTGGACCGACACCGCACATCCGCCCGTCCCGCACGCCACGGACGGCATCGCCCTGCCGCCGCCCGGCCCCTCGGTCGTGGTGCCCGGCCGGCACACCGACCTGTGGACGCCCACCCGCGGGGGCCGGGTGCACACCCTGCTGAGCCTGCCGGAGCCGGCCGGGAGGACCACGCCGCCGCCGGCCGTCTTCCTGGTCCACGGCGGCCCGGCCGACCACGACCGCGACGCCTACGACGCCACGGTGCACTCGCTGGTGGCCTCCGGTTACGCAGTCGTCCGGGTCAACTACCGCGGCTCCACCGGGTACGGGCCGCTCTGGCGGCGCGCCTTCCCCGCCGGGGTCGGCCACACCCAGGTGGCGGACCTGGCCGCGGTCCGCGCCGACCTCGTCTCCCGTGGGCTGGTCGCCGGGGACGCGAGTGCCCTGTGGGGAGTGTCCTGGGGCGCCTACCTGGTGCTGCTCGCACTCGGTACCCGCCCCGGGCTGTGGCGGGCGGGCGTCGCCGTCAAGCCGGTGGCCGACTGGGTCGCCGCGCACCGGAGCACGACACCGGCGCTGCGGGCCCTGGACGTCCGGCTGTTCGGCGGCACCCCGGACGAGGTGCCGGAACGTTACGCCAGAAGCTCGCCCCTCAGTTGCGCGGCCGCCGTCACGGCCCCCCTGCTGGTGGTCGGCGCGGCCCACGACAGCAAGTGCCCGCCCGGGCAGATCCGCACCTATCTCGCCGCACTGGCCGCCGCGGACGTACCGCACGAGGCCATGTGGCTGGACACCGGGCACGACGGCTACGACGGCGCGACCCATGTCGCCGTCCTGCGCCGGTCCCTGCGCTTCCTGCGCGACCGGATGCCCGCACCGGCGCAAGGCGCCCCAGGACGTCCACCCGCTCCCGCGGGAGGACCCCGGTCCCGCTGAGGCAACAGCGGGACCGGGTGTGCACAGCAGCACCCCACTCACCGAAGGAGGAACACCGTGCAGAAGGACATCATCCACAACGACCCGCTCGCGGGCGACGAGGAGAACCGCAAGCCGGGCATCGGCATCACCATCACCATCCCGTTCCGCAACGCCGACGAGGGCGGCGACGACGAGGAGTGACCACCGGCCCGGCCGGCCCGCCCAGCGGGCGGGCCGGCCGGGCACCCTCCTTGCGCCTCCCGCCACACCCTTTCTCCACGCCGTCCTCCAAGGAGCCGACCGTGCGCGTTCTCCTGCTCAACATGCCCTGGTCGCCCATCGACCTGCCCTCGCTGGCCCTCGGCATCCTCAAACGCAGTGTCGACGAGCGCGTTGAAGGCGCGACGTGCGAAGTGCTGCACGCCAACCTGGAGTTCACCGACTGGATCACCGGGCGCACCGAGTTCTCGGCGGAGGACTACGAGTACTACGCACTGTCGTCCTACTTCCTGGGCTGCGGCGACTGGGTGTTCTCCAGCGCCCTGTACGACGACCCGGCGTGGAAGGAAGCCGAGTTCACCGAGGCGATGACCGGCAGGCTGCGCGCCAAGCGAATGCGGATGACCCATGAACTGCACGCGGTGGTACCGGAGTTCGTGGAGCAGATCGCACAACGGGTGGCCGAACTGGCGCCCGACGTGGTGGGTCTGACGTCGACCTTCCAGCAGAACACCGCCGCGCTGGCCGCGGCCCGGCACATCAAGCGGCTGGCCCCGCAGACCGTGACGGTCATGGGCGGCGCCAACTGCGACGCCGAGCAGGGCGCGGCCGTCCACCGCAACTTCCCCTTCGTCGACTACGTGGTGCGCGGTGAGGGCGAGGAGGCCTTCCCCCGACTGCTGGAAGCCGTGCGGGACGGCGCGGACGCCTCGGTGTTCGCCGGCATACCCGGGCTGTGCCACCGCGCCGGCGAGGACGCCTCGACCGCCAACCCGATGCCCACCGGGCCGATCCCCCCGGCGGCCATCCTGCCCCCGGACTACAGCGGCTACTTCGAGCGGCTCGCCGGCTCGGTGGCCCGCAACTGGGTGGAGCCGAAGCTGGTGGTGGAGGGGGCCCGCGGCTGCTGGTGGGGCGAGAAGCACCACTGCACGTTCTGCGGCCTGAACGGCTCGTTCATGCAGTTCCGCAGCAAGAGCCCGGACACCTTCTACCAGGAGATCATGGACCTGGCGGAGCGGCACCGGGTCCTCGACATGTACGTCGTCGACAACATCCTCGACATGCGCTACCTGTCGACCGTGCTGCCCCGGATCATCGACAGCGGCTACGACCTGCGCATGCACATCGAGATCAAGGCGAACATGCGCCGCCCGCAGTTGCAGGTCCTCGCCGACGCAGGGCTCATCTACGTCCAGCCGGGCATCGAGAGCCTCAACAGCCGGGTCCTGGACCTCATGGACAAGGGCGTCGCCGGCTGCCAGAACGTGCGCATGCTGCGCGACGCGGCCGAGACGGGACTGTCCGTGTCCTGGAACTACCTGCACGGTTTCCCCGGCGAGACCGCCGAGGACTACGACCCGGTGATCGGCCAGCTGCCCGCCCTCGAGCACCTGAACCCGCCGGTCGACCTGTCCGCCCGGATCGCCATCGAGCGCTTCAGCCCCTACTTCAACCGGCCGGAACTGGGCTTCACCGGGCTGCGCCCCGAGGAGCACTACCTGTTCACCTACGACCTGCCCGAGGAAGAACTGCACGACCTGGCCTACGTGTTCCAGGCACCCGAGCGCGGCATCGGCGCGGACACGGTGACCCGGCTCAACGACGGCATCGCCGCGTGGAAGAAGCACCACACCGACGCCCGCCTCACCCACACCGACCTGGGCGACGAGATCGTCCTGGTCAGCCGCAGGCGTGCGTTCGACTGGGAGACGCTGCGGCTGACCGACCCGTTCGCCGTCGCGGTGTTCCGGCTGCTGGACCAGCCGCACGCCCCCGCGGCCCTGCACCGCAAGGCGACCTCCGCGCCCGCGTTCGCCGACCGCACCGCCGAGGACGTGCGGGCCCTGCTGGACGAGTGGACGGCGCTGGGCGTCACCTTCACCGACGCGGGCCAGTACGTCCACATCGCCCCGGCCTCGGTCAACCAGGACTTCCTGCGACTGGACTACATGCGCCACGTGCACGCCCGCCCCGCGGCCGAACCGGCCGCGGAACCGGTCGCCGCGGTCCCCGCCACCCCGGCGCCCGCGCTCTCCTGAGCCCGCGCCGCCCCGGGTCCGCCCGCCCCTCCGCCCGACTCCGGCCACCGACAAGGACCGACCATGCCAGCGACCACACCGAGCCCGGCCGTCCAGGCCTGGCGCGACCACGACACGACGGCCCGGGAGCTGCCGGGCATGTCCCTGGGCCGGGTCCCGCTCGGCGCGGACCCCGGCGACGCCGATCGACTCTGGGCCATGGGCGCCCGGCGCGCCGAGCTCGACGCCGCCGTCGACCTCGCCACGCCGGGGCCGGCCGCCGCCCGCGCGGCGATCGAACGGCTCAGCCTGGTCCGCGACCTCACGGCCCAGGCCGTCCTGGTCGACTGGGACCTCGACCTGCCCGCGGACCGGGCAGACCAGCTGTGGAAGGTGCTGTCCCATCTGCAGCCGCCCCGCACCCTGACCGGGCCCGCCGACGCCGACACCGCCCTGCACGCCTGGCGGACCCGCCACTACCTCTGCAAACTCATCTGGCGCCGGGGCCCGGGCTTCCTGCAGATCCGCGACCGCCGCTGGGGTGACCTGCGCCGGTTCACCGCCGACGACCCCCGCTACCCGGCCGCCATCGCCCGGCTCGACCGCGGCGCCCACAGGGCGGACGTCCCCGCCGACATCCTGGAGGAACTCGCCTCCGAGCACCTCGTACTGCGCGCGGACGACTTGACGTGGTGGCTGCCGTACCGCGTCACCCGCTGGCTGCAGGAAGCCATGGCCGTGTAGGCGGCGGTGGCGAGCCGGGCGGATGCCGGCCGGCGAGTCACCGGCGCCTCGGCAGGCGCCCCACGTGTTCGTGGCCCCGCCGGCGGGCGGGGCCACGAACACTCAGCGTCAGGGGTGTCTGGGGGGAACGTCAGGCGGGCGGCAGCGTCCACCTCTGCGCGGCCGTCCCGTTGCAGGTGTAGATCTGCAGCTGGGTGCCCTGCGTCGTGGACGAGTTCGGATCGTCCAGGCATTTGCCGGAGTTGGGGTTCTTCAGGGAGCCGTCGGAACCCGCCGTCCACTTCTGGGCGCCGGTGCCGTTGCAGGCGTAGAGCTGGACGAGGGTGCCGTCGGTCGTGCCGCTGTTCGACACGTCGAGGCACTTGCCGAGGGTGCGCAGCGTGCCGTCGGCGGCGATCGTCCAGTCCTGGGCGTAGGTGCCGTTGCAGCTCCACAGCCTGATCGCGGTGTGGTCGGCGGTGCCGGAGCCGGCGTCGTCGACGCACAGGGCGGAGCTCACGCCCGCCGTGACGGGACCCACCCGGGGCTTCGCCGGGGCGGACGTGTCACCGGGGTAGGAGGGCGGGGCGGCGGAGGCGGCAGAGGCCCAGCCGGTGTTCGCGCTCGTGCCGAGCGTGAAGTTCAGCGTCCCGCCGGAGGTGATAGCGGTCGTGGGCGCGTAGGCGTTGTTCCACGCGGACCCGTCGAAGGTCGCGGACTGGACGTAGGGCGCGTTGTCCGCGGCTCCGTCGCCGTTGATCGTCAGCGTCTTGCCCGACGGCAAGGTGATCACGGCCTGGGAGAACAGCGGTGAGCCGAGGGCGAGGTCCGAGGTGCCGGGCGTCATGGGGTACATGCCGAGGGCCGACCACACGTACCAGGCGCTCATCTCGCCCAGGTCGTCGTTGCCGTCGGCGAGTCCTGCCGGGGTGTTCGACCAGATCTGGTCCTGGACCGAGCGCACGGCCGCCTGGGTCTTGTAGGGCTTGCCGATGTAGTCGTACTCCCAGGGCAGTTCGACGCTCGGCTCGTTGCCGACCCAGGCGTAGCCGTTGGCTCCGGTGTAGCTGCGCAGCACGGTGTCGAGGTAGTCGTTCATCGCCTGGTTCCCGCCCTTTGCGGTGGCGAGTCCTGCCACGTTGAACGGCACCATGCCCGAGTAGATCCAGGAGTCCGCCTCCACCATGTCCGTGCCCGAGGCGGGGTCGAATCCGCCGGTCCAGGAGCCGTCGGCGTTGCGCGGCTGGACGAAGCCGGAGGCCGGGTTGAGCACGTTGCGCCAGTCCTGCGCGCGGTGGGCGTACGTCTGCCGGCTGCGGGTGTCGCCGAGGGCGCCGGCGAAGGCGGAGAGCGCGAAGTCCGCGGTGTCGTACTCCAGTGTCGTGGCGACGGGGCCGTAGAAGTTGCAGCAGCCGTAGCTGCCGTCGTGCGGCTCGTAGCCCGGGCTGTCCAGGTAGTTGAGCCCCGGCCGGTCGTTGTTGGCGGTGCTCGCCTGTTTCAGCAGGCCGGCGAGTGCCGTGGAGGTGTCGAAGTTCCGTGCGCCGAAGGCGTGGTAGTCGGCGAGGATCACCGCCGCCGGGTCGCCGACCATGACGTAGGACTCGCCGTTGTACTCGGACCACTTGGGGAAGATGCCGGTCTGGACGTAGTCGTCGGTCATCGACTGGGCGGTGTCGGAGGCGACTTGGGGACTGACCAGCGCCTCGAGCTGGGCCTG
Source organism: Streptomyces sp. WI03-4A (assembly GCF_033792105.1). Taxonomy (NCBI): domain Bacteria; kingdom Bacillati; phylum Actinomycetota; class Actinomycetes; order Kitasatosporales; family Streptomycetaceae; genus Streptomyces; species Streptomyces sp. WI03-4A. The sequence goes on along the minus strand of NZ_JARAUO010000007.1, from coordinate 50,472 downwards.
GGAGCGGTAGATGTCCCACCCGGAGTAGTTCGCGTAGGCGGCGCTGTGCCCGGCGGCGACCGTGTGCGTCTTCCCGTCGAAGCCGTAGTACTGGCCGTTGGTGTCGCTGATGACGTTCGGGTGCAGCAGCGAGTGGTAGAGCGCCGTGTAGAAGATGGTCTGCTGGTCCCCCGTGCCACCGGCGATCCGCACCTTGCCGAGTGTGGTGTCCCAGGCCGTGTGGGCCGCGGCGCGCACGTCGGCGAAGTTCCATCCGGGGTTCTCGGCGGTGCGGTTGGCCGCCGCGTTGGCCGCGGAGACGTAGGAGATGCCGACCTTGGCCTGCACGACGGGGTTGCTGCGGGTGTCGAAGGTGACGTGCGCGTTCGGCGCGGCGGCCTGCGGGGCGGCCGACCCGCGCGCCGCCGCATGGGAGGCGCGCTCGGGCATCACGCCGTGCAGCCGGGGCTTGTTCGGCTTGTCGGCGTCGTGCCTGCCGGCCCGGTCGGTCGTCGGCGGGCGCAGGGGTGTCGCGCCCGCGAGCGTGCTCCCGCTGGAGGCGAAGGGCCGGTCGAAGACCATGTCGAAGTAGACCGTGTAGGTGTTCCCGGCCCCGCAGAACCGACCGCTGGTCACCTGGCCGCGGACCTCGGTGTCGGAGACGACGTCGAACTGCGTGGAGGAGGCGCCGTTCTGGCTGCGCGACAGTTTGAGCAGCAGGTTGGCCTGGGACGTCGACGGGAACGTGAAGCGTGCCATGCCGCTGCGGGTGGTCGCGGTGAGCTCGGTGGTCACCTTGTTGTCGAGGGCGACCTTGTAGGACCCGGCCGTCGCGGACTCACCGGCGTGCGAGAAGGTTGCCGTGGCCGCGTTGTCGACGGCGCCCACCGTGGGCAGCACAGGTATGTCACCGGCCGCGCCGCAGCCGGGTCCCGCGAGGTGGGTGAGACTGAAACCCGTGATCGAGGAGTCCTTGTACTCGTAGCCGCCGCCGGGCGGCCGGGACGAGGTGTCGGGGCTCCACTGCACCATGCCGAAGGGCACGTCGGCGCCGGGGAAGTCGTTCGCGTCGTTGGAGGTGCCGATGAAAGGGTTGACCAAGTCGGCCGGTGAGGAGACGAGTTGGGGCGCCCTCGTGGGTGCCGCCGCCCAGGCGGCGGGCGCGGGCAGGGCGTAGGCGCCCAGCAGGAGGGCGCCGGCGGCGCTTCCCAGGGCCATCCGGACGTAATGGGTGCGGGACGAACGTCTGCGCGCACCGGGCGGGTGCTCGCCGGCTGAGATCGGGAACATGGCGGTCTGGCCTCCTGAGGTTCGGTCACGGGGGGGTTGACAACGTTGTCTCAGGATTTACGTTCTCCATGAGGGCGTTGGGAGCCGCGCCAGGCTGGAGTACTGCCGCAACGTAGTCCTGAGCCATGTACATGTCAATGACGGCGGCGCCCCGGCTCGGACGCCCGTACCAAAGGTGAAACCGCGCCGCCCGCCCGGCGTGCGCGGCGACGGACTGGCACGCTGCGGGTGGGGAGTCGTCTCGCAGGGGGGTGAGGGCATGACGTGGGCGTCGGCCGTCGACGGTCGGGCCACCCCGGGTACGGGTTCCGTGCCCGGGCGGAACACAGGCCCCGGGGAGCGTCCGACGCCCCGGCACGTGGCGTGCGTGATGGACGGGAACGGCCGGTGGGCGGCGGCCCGGTCGCTGCCGCGCACCGAGGGCCACCGTGCCGCGGAGAGCACGGTCATCGACGTGATCGAAGCGGCACGGTCGGCCGGCGTGGAGTGGCTGAGCCTGTACGCGTTCTCGACGGAGAACTGGCGCAGGCCCGACGGAGAAGTCGACTATCTGATGCGGCTGGTGCGCCGTGTGGTGCGCAAGCACGCCCCGCTGCTGCACGCGCGGGGCATCCGCTGCCGCTTCCTCGGTGTGTCGGACCCGCGGATCCCCCCGGCCCTGAGCCGGGACTTCACCGATCTGTCGACCCTGACCGGCAGGAACCGGGGCATGACGCTGACCGTCGCGTTCGACCACGGCGGCCGCGGTGACATCGTCGCCGCGGCGCGGTCGCTGATCCGCAGCGGAGTGCCGGCCGACGCCGTGACCGAGCAGAGCTTCGCCGCCCATCTGCCCTTCCCCGACACGCCGGACGTCGACCTGGTCATCCGCACCTCGGGCGAACAGCGCATCTCCAACTTCATGCTCTGGCAGGTCGCCTACGCCGAGTGGGTCTTCCCGCGCGTGCTGTGGCCCGACTTCCGCGCCCCGCACTTCCTGGAGTGCCTCCACACCTACCGGCAACGCCAGCGCCGCTTCGGCGGCGTGCTCCCGAAGCAGAACGGAGATTCGTGACCTTGAGCAACCCAGACGGCCGCCGTCCCAGCGGCCACGACGCCCGCGACGAACGCCTCTCGGAGACGGGAAGCGGCGCGGAGCAGCACCCGTCGTTCGGCCCGGGCTCGCAGTTCGACCAGTTGTTCAACGACCCGCGGTGGGCGCTCGCCATGGTGCGGGCCACCGTGCTGGAGGCGGCGCACCCGCAGATCGGCGGGGCGCTGATCGACAACTCCACCTTCGTCGCCCACCCTTGGCGACGGTTGCGCAACACGCTCGTGAGCCTGCAGCGCATGTTCGGCGCCGACGACCACGTGCGCGCACGGGAGGCGGCGCGGCTCAACCGCCTGCACGCACGGTTGAACGGACGCGACGCGCGGAACCGGCCGTACGACGCGATGGACCCGGGTGTGCGGGCCTGGGTGGTCGCGACGCTGTTCGAGAGCGCCGTCACCATGTTCCGGCTGAGCGGCCGGCCCATGCCGCCCGACGCGGTGGAGAGGCTGTACGGCGAGTTCCGGGCCTATCTCGCCGCCCTGGGGGACGAGGCCGGTCATCTGCCGCCCACGCTGAGCGAGTTCTGGTCCTACTACGACCGCATGGTCGAGGAGGAACTGGAGAACACCGAGGCGATGCGCGTCATCCTGTACAAGCTCTTCGACCACCTCCCCGCTCCCCCGCTGCTGCAAGGCCTGCCCACGCTGTGGGCGGCGGGGCGGGCTGTCGCGGGCCCGGCCATCGGGGCGATCACGGTGGCCTCCCTGCCCGAGCCGTTCCGCCGCCGTGCCCAACTGCCGGAACTGCCCGGCGCGCAGACTTTGATGCAGGGCGCCTACCTGGCCGTCGGCCTGGCACGATTCCTGCCCGACGGCTGGATCAGGGCCCAGAACATCGCCGATCTGCTGGCCCTCTCCCCCGGCAGCGACGACCCGCGGGCCAGGACGGTCGAGGCCCTGCGCGAACAGATGCAGCGCGCCGGGGCCCTGCTCCGACTCATCACTCCGCCGGCGCCCGAACCGGAGCCGGCGGCGCCGCCGTCGGCCGGACAGCGCGGCACGGAGGAGTTCTTCCGCGAGGTGCTCGACCAGACGGGCGACGGATACCTCACCTGGCCGGACCTCGCCGCGATGGCCCGGGAGCTGTCCAGCCGCCTCGACCTGGACGAGCCCGAGGAGACCCGGCTCTACGACGCCTTCGCCGCCTGGTGGCGCGAGCTGCAGACGGCCCTCGACACCGACGGCGACGGCCGTGTCAGCGCCCGGGAGTACGCGGCGGCCGCACCGACCCTGGCCGGTCCCGCGCTGATCAGAGCCGCCGAAGTCCTCTTCGACGTCACCGACAGGGACGGCGACCAGCGCATCGACGCGGCCGAGTACCGCGCCCTGTTCCGCACCGGCTTCCACCGCGACACCACCGCCGACACCGCCGCGTACACACGCGGCGCCTTCGTGCAGGACTTCCTGACCTTCATGGCGGGCCGACGGCGGTCCACGCCCTACGACCCGCTGTTCGCCGACGCCTGAGGCAGGGCGGCCGTCGGCGGTCCGCCGTCGACTGTCGACTGTCGACCGCGGGACGCGGCCGCCGCCACCGGCAAACGCCGGAACCTGCTCGGCTCCGCTCTACCAGCGGACCGTGACAGCGCCCCTCACCGGCGGTGCCGATGTCGACCTGACCGACATCGACATTCCCGACGGCGCGGAGCTGCGCATCACCAAGCCGAGCCTGATCGGCGGCGTCAAGCTGCGGGTCCGGCACGACGTCCGGGTGGAGGTCCACGGGCTGCGTCTGGGTGGCGTGAACGACCACGGCCCGAGCGAGCCGGGCGGTCCGACGGTCCGGATCGACGCCTGGGGGCCTGCTCGGCGGTGTCACCGTCCACCGCGCGCAGGACGGAGTGCGGCGGCGGACGGCGGCCCGGCGGGGGCCCGCGCCACGGGGAGGTGGCGCGGGTACCGCCGGGTCGCCGTGTTTCCCGTGGGGGGACGGTGGGACCGCTACTGGTCGGTGACCTTCAGCAGTTTGTTGGGCGTGCCGGCGCCGACACCGGTGAGCTTGTCGGCGGTCGCGGCGCCGGTGAGCGCCGAGGAGACCTGGGCCGGTGCGGCGTCCGGGTGCGCGGCGAGGTAGACGGCGGCGGCACCGGTGACGTGCGGGGTGGCCATGGAGGTGCCGGATATCGTCTTGGTCGCCTCGTCGCTGTCGTTCCAGTCCGAGGTGATGTCCGAACCCGGCGCGTACAGGTCGACCAGAGAGCCGAAGTTGGAGAAGTCGGACTGGGCGTCGCCGTCGGTGCTGGAGGCGACGGTGATGGCCTCGGGCACCCGGGCGGGTGAGCTGTTCTTGGCGTCGGCCGACTCGTTGCCGGCGGCGACCGCGAAGGTGACGCCGGAGGCGATGGCCTTGCCGACCGCCGCGTCGAGGGCGGGGTCGGTGCCGCCGCCGAGGCTCATGTTCGCGACGGAGGGGCCCTTGTGGTTCTTGGTCACCCAGTCGATGCCGGCGACGACCTGCTCGGTGGTGCCGGAGCCCTTGTCGTCGAGGACTCTCACGGCGACGACCTTGGCCTTTTTGGCGACCCCGTGCGCCGTTCCGGCGATGGTGCCGGCGACGTGGGTGCCGTGGCCGTTGCCGTCGTCGGCGGTGTCGTCGTTGTCGACCGCGTCGAAGCCGTAGCTCGCGCGGCCGCCGAAGTCCTTGTGGCTGATGCGTACGCCGGTGTCGATGACGTACGCCGTCACTCCCTCGCCGGCCTTGTCCGGGTAGGTGTACTTGTGGTCGCCGGTCTTCTCGGTCTGGTCGACGCGGTCGAGGCCCCAGGAGGGCGGGCTGTCCTGGGTGGTGTCGATGTGGAACTTCTTGTTCTGCACCACCGTGGCGACCGCCGGGTCCGCGGCCAGCCGCTTGGCCTCGGTCGCGGTCAGGCTCGTCGCGGAGAAGCCGTCGACGGCCGAGCCGTAGGTGCGGGCGAGCTTGCCGCCGTACTGGGCCGCCAGCTCCGACTCGCGCGTCCGGGACGTGTCGTGGTCGAGCAGGACGATGTAGCTGCCGGCCACCGCGCCGTGCGCGTTCAGGCCGTAGACGGTTCCCTCGGCGGGGCGTTCCGCGTGGGCGACGGGCGAGACGACCACGGCGAGGCCCACGACGGCGGCGGCCGAGGCTGTCGCGGTCGCGAGCTTCGCCTTGCCGCTGCGCTTGTGATGCGACGTCAAGAGGGGTCTCCTCAGGGGTTGTGGGGGGTGGGTGGGGGGATGCCCCGACGGCGGACGCCGGTGCGTCAGGGGAGCGTGCCGAGTTGTCGCGGGCAGATCAACCCCGGACGGGGAGCCGGCCGGCCGCTCCAGCCCACACCTCCACCGGATCCCCTCAACCGTGAGGGAACCCGCCGCTCGAACCCCAGGTCGCGGCCTTGATTGAAAGCCCGAAGCAACACCGGAGGAGCCTTCGTGACTCTTTCTGCACAGGACGGGCACGCATCCGGACCCGGGGATTCCCGGACGGCGTGTGACGGATGGCGCGACGGTGGTCCGGGCGGGCGCCCGCAACGGCCCGAGGGCCCTGCGCGCGAGGCGGAGGGCCCTCGGGTGACCGCGGGGCGGTCAGTACGTGTGCAGGGTCAGGCCGTAGCGGTTGAGGATCTCGTTGACGGGCTGGAACCAGGTCTCGCCGCCGCTGCCGCAGTTGCCCCAGCCGCCGGAGGTGACGCCCTGCGCCTGGTCCCCGGTGATGAAGGAGCCGCCGGAGTCGCCCGGTTCGGCGCAGGCGCTCGTCTTGGTCAGCTGGTGCACCGCGCCCTGGCTGTAGTTGACGGTCTCGTTCAGTGCCAGGGCCGTGCCGCAGTGCCAGTGCGAGGTCGATCCGGACCGGCAGACCGAGGAGCCGACGGGCGCCACGGCCGAGCCGCGCACGAGCTGGTCGGGCACCGTGCCCCAGCCGAGCACGACCGGGACCGTCCACCAGCCGCTGCCGACGCTCACCCAGGCGTAGTCGTTGTCCGGGAACGAGGAGCCCTGGAAGGTGCCGATGTAGGAGCCGTCCCAGCCGCTGACCCCGGCTCCGGGCTGAGCGCAGTGCCCGGCGGTGACGAAGCCGCCGTACACGGAGAAGCCTATGGAGCAGCGGACGTTGCCTGTGTAGTAGGGGTCTCCGCCGACCGTGCCGGCGGCCAGCGTGCGCGGGGCGGAGCGGAGGGTGTGGACGGTGACCGGCCCTTTCGCGCGGGCCCGGGACAGGAACCGTCGGACATCGTTGTCGGAGCGCGCGGAGCGGGCGATGTCAACGACGACCTTGTTCGCCTTGGGGTCGACGTGCCAGCCGCTCACCCCGGCCGGGGCGGACATCCGGTCGATGCGGGCTTTGACGCCGTCCAGCAGCCGGGCGCTGTGCGCGACCGTACGGACGTCGGCGCCGGCCGCCTCGATCGTCCGGCGGGCGGCCGGTGTGGCCCGCGGGGTGAGCGCGACCGTCAGGCGTCCGCGCGCGGGGTCGAACCAGGAGCCCGCGTAGGCGTTGCCGGCCGCGCGGCGTGCCCTGGGGCCGAGCGCCGAGGCGGTCCGTTCGGCCCGCAGCCGGGCCTCGGCCTGCTCGCGGGTGAGGCCGAGGTCCCGTCGCATGGCGGTCAGGATCCCGTCGCCCGCGGGTGCGGCCGAGGTGGCCGAGGGCACGGTCCGGCCGGCGGAGCCGACGGCCGAGGCGGGGAAGCCGCCCGCCGCGCTCAGGCCACCGACGATGAGGCACGCGGCCAGGAAGGGGTGCACAAGTCTTCTGCGGTGCATGGGAGTTGCCCTTCGTCGTTCCAGTGGTGGGGTGGAACAGCCGATTTCTGAGAGCGCTCTCATGTGGCGAGGCAGAGCCTAGCCACCTATCAGCGTCAGGTCCATGCCAATGCAGTAGTTCCGTACGCGGCTCCGCCGGACGGGTGACGGCCCATCGGGTGAAGCCGGACGGGGGGACGGCGGGCCGGGGCGGGGCCGGACCGGGCCCGCGCCCCTGGTCGGCGCGGGTCCGTCCGCCCGGCCGCACCGCGCGGAACGTCTGTCAAGGCGGGCGGGCCGAAGTCGCGGGCGCGCCGGGCGGAGCGCGCCGGGCGACGGTACACGAGAGGTATGCGACACTCCCGGACCGCGTCCTTCGCGGCCTCCCTGCTCCTCGCCGCCGCCTGCGCCCTCGCGGGCCCGGCGACCGCGGAACCGGCACCCCGCACCAGGGCCACCGGCTATGTGGCCCTGGGTGACTCCTACTCGGCCGGCGTCGGCGCAGGCGACTACCTCGGCTCCGACGCCGGCTGTCTGCGCAGCGGCCGGGCGTTCCCCGCCCTGTGGGCCGCGGCGCACCGGCCGTCCTCGTTCGCCTTCACCGCGTGCAACGGCGCCCGCGCCAAGGACGTGCTGGCCGGGCAGCTCGGTCCGCTCGGCCCCCGTACCGGCCTGGTCAGCATCACGGTGGGCGGCAGTGACGCGGGCTTCGGCCGGGTCATGGCGACCTGCGTGCTCCCCGGCCGCACCGCCTGCCTGTCCGCGATCACGGGTGCACTGTCGTACGTGGACGGGACGCTCGCGGGCGACCTCGACCGGCTCTACACGGCCGTCCGGGTCAAGGCGCCCGCCGCCCGTGTGGTGGTGCTGGGCTACCCGCACTTCTACCGGCTCCACGGCACCTGTGCGGGCGGCCTCCAGGACGTCGAGCGGTCGGCGCTCAACGCCGCGGTGGACCACCTCGACAACGTGATCGCCAGGCACGCCCTCGACCACGGCTTCGTCTACGCCGACCCCCGGACCACCTTCGCCGGGCACGAGATCTGCTCCGCCGGCCCGTGGCTGCGCAGCGTCACCTGGACGGACCTCACCGAGTCGTACCACCCCACGGCGCCCGGCCAGGCGCTCGGCTACCTGCCGCTGTTCGCCGGCGCGGCGGCGTGAGACACGCCCGGCGGACTCGGCAGCGGCCGCCAGCCGACCGGTACGTTCCGCATGACCAGCGCGCAGTCCAGGGTCGCGGTCCCGGGCGGGAAGCGGTCCGGGGCGTCGAAGAAGGAGGACGCGGCGGCCCGGACCCGTCCGGCCTCCACATGCCAGGCATCGGTGCGCAGTTCCATGCCCTCCAGGTGACCCGAACGGGTGGGCGAGAGACCTTTTGTGCCGCGCCGGAAGAAGCGGGACGCCTCGGCGAGGTCGGCGAAGAGCAGGCTGTCACGCAGTGCGTCGGCCACGTCGACGGTGACGTCCACTCGCGTGTCGCCGTCCCGGGTCGCCAGCGCCACGCGGATCCGGCGGGGCGTCTCGTGGACCTCGAAGTCGGCGCGGCCGTGTGCGCCGGGGAACACGCGGCCGCCGGCCCAGGCGTTGACGCGCGAGGCGGTGTCCCGGCGCGGGATGTACACGCCGGTCTCGACGCCGTCCGGGCCGTCCCACTCGACGGCGATCCGGTGGGCCGCGTTCTCGCTGCGCAGCCCCAGTGCCCTGGGGGCCCACACCGGCCGTACGTCCCCGAGGCGCAGCAGGCAGATGCCCGCGACCGCGTACCCCCGCACCACCTGCGGGCGCAGCGGCTCGGGCAGCAGCCGGGCCGCGGCCTCCGGGGCGACGCGGTAGTTCACCAGGAGCCGTCGTTCGATGCTGCTGGACAGGTGCGGCTGTCTCATGCTTCCCCCGGTTCTCCGGACTTCCCGTTGCGCGCCCCAGGGCGCCATCTGGTGTGGCGGAGCACGATCTGCTCGGGGCAGACGGCGCTGAGGAACCGGCCGACGCCGGTCGCCAGGCGGTCCTCGGCCAGGGTGTAGAGGATCCGGTTGCCGTCGCGGCGCTCGGTGACCAGGCCGGCTCCCTTGAGCACCCCGAGGTGCCGCGAGACGGAGGGCGCGCTGATCGGGAACCTGCCCGCGATCTCGCCGGCCGCGAGTTCACCCTCCCTGAGGTGCTCGAGGATCTGACGCCTCGTCGGGTCCGCGAGGGCCCGGAAGACCCCTGTCTCGTCCTGCGCATCTGCCACACCCAGTATTTAGCATGTTGGCTAAGGAGCTAACAAGGGAGTGGCCGGATCCAGCTCGGGTTCGCCGGGGCGGCGGGCCCGGCGCACCTCCTCGACGATCGCCCAGGCGTCCGCCACCGGGCCCACGTGTCCGAGCTTGTCAGGGTTGAGGACGGTGCGGATCGCCTGGATCCGGCCGTCGAGGATCTCCAGCGACCAGGTGTTGACGACCTTGCCGTCCCGGTCGCGGAAGACGGCGCCCGGCTGGCCGTTCACCTGGCGGGGTTCCACGACGCCACCCACCCGCATGAAGGGCGAGAGGAGGACGGAGAGCGCCCGGGCCACCTTGTCGGCGCCGAACACGCCCTTGCCCCAGCGCGGTGCCTTGCCCCCGCTGTCGCCGATCAGGTGGACGTCGGCGGCGAGCAGTTCCCGCAGTCCGTCGACGTCGCCCTCCCTGAAGGCGTCGAAGAACCGTTCGGCGAGCTCCTCGCGTTCCTTGCGGTCGGCCGCGAAGCGCGGCCGGCCGGCGTCCATGTGCCGACGGGCCCGCACCGCGAGCTGGCGGCACGCCGGCTCGCCGCGTCCCACCGCCGACGCGATCTCGGCGAAGCCGAAGCCGAACACCTCCCGCAGCACGAAGACGGCCCGTTCGAGCGGAGTGAGCCGTTCGAGCAGGAGCAGGGCCGCCATCGACACCGAATCGGCCAGCTCGGCGGAGCGGGCCGGGTCCTCGTAGGGGTCGGCGAGCAGCGGCTCGGGGAACCAGGGCCCCACGTACTCCTCACGGCGGACCCGCGCGGAGCGCAGCACGTCGATCGAGAGGCGGGTCACCACGGAGGACAGGAACGCCTTGACCGAGACGGGGCGCGTGGTGGTGGTCTCGTAGCGGAGCCAGGTCTCCTGGACCGCGTCCTCGGCCTCGCTCACGCTGCCGAGGATCCGGTAGGCGATCGAGAACAGCAGCGGCCGCAGCTCCTCGAACTCCGTCGCGCGCGTGGTGCCGCTCTCCTCGGGCGCGGTCATGCCAGCTCCTCCGCGAAGCCCTGGCGCCACGACGGGTGGCGCAGTTCCCAGCCGAGTTCCCGCTTGGCCTTCGCGTTGGAGAAGCCACGCCCCTCGGTCATCATCACGACCGCCTGGTCACCGGCGAGCAGCCGGGCCAGCCACGCCGGGACCCGCCGCGGCCGTTTCGCTCCCGCGCAGGCGGCCAGCCACGGCAGCCACTCGCTCGCCGGGGCGGGTTCGTCGTCGACGACGTTGAACACGCCCCGGGCCTTCTGCTCCACGGCCAGGACGGTGGCGCTCGCGGCGTCGTCGAGGTGCACCCACGAGCTGTAGCCGGTCCCCCGGCCGACGAGCGGGTACTGCCGCTTGCGGACCAGCTCGACCTGGTCGTCGATGGCGCCGGGGCCGTAGAACGCGCCGTAGCGCAGGACGGCGCCGCCGGCCCGGAGGACGGCGTCCTCTGCGTAGCGCAGCGTCTCCAGGCCGGCCTGCGCCGCCGTGCCCTCCAGCAGGTCCAGCGGGTCCTCCTCGGTCTTCACCGGGCCGCCCTCGCGGATCCCGTTCCAGCTCGCGTACCCCTGCGCGACGACGTGCGGCACGCCGGTCGCCGCGGCCGCCGCCAGCAGGTGGTCCGTGCCCTCTCCGCGCAGCCGGTTGGTCTGGGCGAACCAGCGGTCCGGATGCTTGATGTCGGGCTTGCCGGCGTGCGCCATGGAGATCGCGGTCATCTGGTGCACGACCGCGTCCGGCCGGGCCGCGGCCACGGCCTCACCCACCGACTCCGCGTCCAGCCCGTCCATCACGACGCCCGTCGCACCCAGCCGCTGCACCAGGCCCAGCTTGGCGGCGCTCGTCGTCGTGGCCGTCACCTGGTGCCCCCGCGCCACCAGCCGCGGCACCAGCCGCCGCCCCAGCACCCCGCTGCCACCCGCCACGAACACCCGCATGATCGTCGTCCTCCAGGTTCCGGAAATCGTCTCCCGGACACGGGACGGCACAGCCCCGCCGTTTGTGACTTCGGTGCGGCGGGCGGGGTGACCGGGCGGCGGGGCGCCGCTCGCGGCCGAACGGATGGATCTTGTGACCAGTCCGCTCGTCCCATCGGGTGGACGGCGCCCCGAAACCTACTTTGGGGCCATGAGTTCCCCGGCAACACCCTCAGCCGCACCGGACACTGCCGCGCGCGGGCGCCTCTGAGACATCTCGGGCGGCGATCGACCCACTGGCTCCTGTGCGAGGTTGAAGAATGGACTTCTCCAGTGCGCTGAGGCATCTCTCCGAGGCGCAGAAACCCGGTAGAGGGGTGTCCCTCTACACCCGGTTCGTCAACCGGCCCGTCGGCCGGCTGCTCGCGGCGGCCGCGCACCGCGCCGGGCTGACGCCCAACCAGGTGACCGCCGCCAGCGCCGCCGTCACCTCCACGGCCCTCGTCGCGATCGCCTGCTGCCGGCCCGTGCCGGCGCTCGGGCCCTGGGTCGCCCTCGCCCTGGTGCTCGGCTTCGCCCTCGACTCCGCGGACGGGCAGCTCGCCCGGCTGCACCGCACCGCGAGCCCGACCGGCGAGTGGACGGACCACGTGGTGGACTGCGGGAAGCTGCTGGGCGTCCACGCGGCCGTCCTGATCTCCTTCTACCGCTTCTTCGGCCTGCCGCATCCGGCCCTGCTGCTCGCCCCGCTGGTCTTCCAGTTCTCGGCCGTGCTGCTGTTCTTCGGCGGGATCCTGACGGAGCAGCTGCGCAGACGGCAGGCCGGGCCGGAGCCCGGGCCCCGCCCCCTCTCCGCCGTCCGCGGCATGGCACTGCTCCCCCTGGACTACGGCCTGCTGTGCCTGACGTTCGCGTTCCTGGGCCACCGGCAGGTCTTCTTCACGCTGTACGCCACCCTGCTGGCCGCCCACGCGGCGCTGCTGCCCGCCTTCCTCGTCAAGTGGTACCGAGAGCTCGCCGGAGGGCCCCCGGCGCTGCGGTCGCGTGCCCTCGCGTGGGGCCGGAGCGCCTGAGGAAGCCGACGGCGGGCCCGGGGTGCCCGCGCCACCGGTGGGGCTGGGGCGCCCGCGCCACCGGTGCGGGCACCCTCCGCGGTCCCGTTCACATGCCCGCGGAGGCCCGCCGGTGTGCCTGGTCGAACTCGGTCAGCGCGTCCACGCCGGTGTGCCACGGCCAGGCGGTGACGACGCCGCCGAGGGCCTCGAAGACCGGGTGGGCCTCGCGGCGCCGGTCGGCGGCCATCAGCGCGTAGGCGAGGAGGTTGAGGTCGGCGAGCGCCCTGGCGTGGCGCAGGAAGCCCGGCTGCGCCCAGGTGTGGGCCACCCGGTCGAGGGCCTGGGCCGCCATCGCCTGGGACCAGTGGTTGCGCGCGACCAGCGCCTCGAAGCCGCCCCGGCCGAGGACGGTCTGGTACTGGAAGACCTGGGCGGTCAACTCCGTAGCCGCGCAGGGGGCGTTGGCCGGCATCCGGGCGCTGAGGCCGTCCACGAACTCCAGGACCTGCATGCGCGAGCCGGACTCCTCCGGGGTGAGATAGGTGAGCATGCTCAGGTAGGCCTCGCGGTTCCAGCGGTCGCGTCCGAGCACCTCGTTCCACACCCCGAACACCTGGGGCTGCTGCCAGCGTTCCAGCCGGGCCACGCCGAGCAGGGCGATCCAGGGCGTGGGGTCCTCGGGGGCGAGTTCCGCGGCCCGGAAACAGCTTTCGATGACGTCGGTCCGGTCCTCCAGGTGTCCTCGCGAGCGGGCGCTCACCACCTGGGTCCAGGCGTGCAGCACGAGCGCGCTCGGGTTGCGCGGCTCGCGCGCCGCCCAGGAGCGGGGCAGATGCGAGTCGGCGAGGAAGTCGGCGAGTACACCGATGCGGTGCGTCCGCCGGTCCCAGTCCCCCGGGTCCTGGTCCAGGATCCGGGAGATCTGCGCCACGCACAGGTCCGTCGTCGCGATCGTTCCGGTCCTCGTGGTCGCCAGGAGACTCTTCAGCAGCTTGCCCAGGTCCTGGTCGTCGAGTTCCGGGGCGAGACGCGCCCGTCTGCGGCGACTTGAAAGAAATGCCATGCCGGGAGGCTAGAGGGGCTCAGGATTCGCACAAGGCTTCCACCGAGATCGTTATGGATTACACGTCTCACCTGCGGGTTACTCGTCCGTACCGCGATATGGGCGGTCCACTCACCCCTCGGGCAGCGCGTCCGGCAGGCCCAGCGCGGCGGACACCTGGCGCCAGATGGCGGTGAGCGCCGTGTCGAGGGTGACGGCCGGGTCGCGCAGCATGAGGCGGATGCCGTAGCCGTCACTGAGGGACAGCACCAGGGTGCTGAGGCCGTCCACGTCGACCGGTGCGAACTCGCCGGAGGCGATGCCGCGTCGGACCGCGCCGGCCACCCAGGCGTGCAGCTGCGCGTACAGGTCCACGGCGAAGGCCCGGGTGGTCTCGTCGCGCAGGGACCTGGCCCACAGCTCCTGCCACAGCCGCCAGTCCTGACGCAGTTCGGGATCGGTGGGCAGCAGGCTGCGCAGGATCCGGGCCAGCACGACCGCCGCCGGTGCCGTCTCCGCGTCGCGTTCGGCGTCGAGGGCGGTGTTGGCGAAGGAGTGGGTCATCGCCTCGGTGAACAGCTTCTCGCGCGTGTCGAAGTGGTAGTGCAGCAGGGCCGTGGACACGCCGGCCCGCTCGGCGACCATGCGCATACGGATCTTCTCGAAGCCGATCTCCGCGATGACCTCGCACGCCGCCGTCAGGATGCGCTCACGCGTGTCCGCCGTGCGCACTTTGGTCGACACCCTGCCGCTCCCCTCGTCCGGTGCTCGTAGGCCGTGACCATTTTTACTCACCTCGGGCCCGCCGGTGCGGCCGCCTCGGGTCGCGGGACCGCGTCGTAGGTGTGGAAGCCCCGCCCGGACTTCCGCCCGAGCAGGCCGGCCTCGACCATCCGGGACAGCAACGGCGGCGGCGAGTACTGCGGCTCGCGGAACTCGGCGTACAGCGATTCGGCGATGGCGCGGGTGGTGTCCAGGCCGATGAGGTCGGCGAGGGCCAGCGGGCCGAGGGGGTGGGCGCAGCCGAGGACCATACCGCGGTCCACGTCCTCGACGCTCGCGCTGCCCGACTCCACCATGCGGACGGCGGCCAGCAGGTACGGCACGAGCAGCGCGTTGACGACGAATCCGGCCTTGTCCCGGGCGCGGACGACCTCCTTGCCGAGTCTGCCCGTCACGAAGGTCTCGGCCCGGTCCGCGGTACCCGGCGAGGTGAGCAGGGACGGGACGAGTTCGACCAGCCGCAGGACCGGTACCGGGTTGAAGAAGTGCACGCCTACGACACGGTCGGGGCGGGTGGTCGCGGCGGCGAGCCGGATGACGGGGATGGCGGAGGTGTTGGTGGCGAGGATGGTGTCGGCTCCGGTGACCACGGAGTCGAGGCGGGTGAAGACGTCGCGTTTGAGGCGCTCGTCCTCGGCCACGGCCTCGATCACCAGGTCGCGGTCGTGCAGTGCCTCCATCCGGTCGGTCACCGTGACCAGGGCGCAGGCGGCCTCGCGCTGGTCGGCGGTGAGCCTGCCGTGTGCGGTGGCCCGGTCGAGCGACCGGGTGACGCGCAGGCGGCCCTCGCGGGCCGCCTGCGCGTCGCGCTCCACCACGGTCACCGGCAGGCCGGCCCGCGCACAGACCTCGGCGATGCCCGCGCCCATCAGTCCGCAGCCGACGACTCCGACGCGTTCGATGCCGGTCATCCGAGCTTCCCTTCGATCTGTGGGCAGGGGTGTCAGGCGGTGGGCAGGTCCAGCACGCCCGTACCGCGCTTGACGAGTTCGTTGGCGATGATCAGCCGCTGGATCTCGGAGGTGCCCTCCCAGATCCGGTCGACGCGCAGCTCGCGGTAGAGCCGCTCGACGGCGTAGGCACGGTCGTAGCCGCGGCCGCCGTGGATCTGCAGGCACCGGTCGATCACCCGGCCCGAGGCCTCGCTGGCCGCGAGCTTGGCGATGGCGGCCTTGGCGTGCAGCGTCTTGCGGTCCTCCGCGGACGCCCGGTCGACCTCCCAGGCGACCTGGTGGGTGTAGGCACGGTTGACGGCGATGTCCACCGCGCAGTCCGCGAGCATCCCCTGGATCAGCTGGTACGAGGCGATCGGCGCGCCGAACTGCTCCCGCTCCACCGCCCAGTCCCGGGCCAGTTCCAGAGCCCGCTCGGCGGCGCCGGTGGTGCGGGCCGCGATCATCAGGCGCTCCTCGGTGAACCAGGAGCGGGTGATGTCGTAGCCCTCGCCGATGCCGCCGAGGACGGCGTCCGGGCCGACCTGCACGTCGGTGAAGGTGAACTCGGGGTGCTCGTAGACGAAGGTGTGCATGAAGCGCGGGACGCGCGTCATCTCGATGCCGGGGGTGTCCTTGTCGACGAGGAACAGCGTCGGCGCGCGCTCGGGGCCCGCGGCGGCGAGCACGATCATGAAGTCGGCGTGGTCGCCGACGGTCACGAACCACTTCTCGCCGTTCAGCACCCAGCCCCGGTCGTTCTTCGTCGCCGTGGTGGAGATGTTCTGCGGGTCCGAGCCGGCGCCGCGCTCGGTGACGGCGTAGCAGTCGCGCCGCTCCCCCTTGATCACCGGGACGAGGAAGCGTTCGCGCTGCTCGGGGGTGCAGAACCTGAGCGCGTTGGCGGGCCGCCACACCATGTCCCACAGGGCGCCGGTGAGCCGGCCCAGCTCCTCCTGCACGGTGACCTGTTCGGCGATGGTGAGGCCGGCGCCGCCCCATTCGGCCGGCATGTTGACGGCCTGGAGCCCGGCGTCGAGCACCGCGTCGCGGATCTTGGCGTGGGCGTCGGCGGGCAGGCCGTTGTCCTCCTCGCACCGCTCCTCGTAGGCGGCGATGAAGTCGGTGAGGGCGCGCGCGTCGGCCTTGAGCTGTGCCTGGCGCGGGGTGAGACGGAAGTCCATGGGTGTCCTCGCAGTGCTGGGGCGTGTGGGGCGGGGCGGGGTCAGTGCGTGGGCAGGGCCAGGGCGCGGGTGCCGCGCTTGATCAGCTCGTTGGCGATGATCAGCCGCTGGATCTCGGAGGTGCCCTCCCAGATCCGGTCGACGCGCAGCTCGCGGTACATGCGCTCGACGGGGTAGGTGCGGTCGTAGCCGCGGCCGCCGAAGATCTGCAGGCACCGGTCGGCGACGCGGCCGGCGGCCTCGCTGGCGGCGAGCTTGGCGGTGGAGGCCTTGGCGTGCAGGGTCTTGCGGTCGGTGCCCGGCTGGTCGGCCTCCCAGGCGACCTGGTGGGTGTAGGCACGGTTGACGGCGATGTCCACCGCGCAGTCCGCGAGCATCCCCTGGATCAGCTGGTACGAGGCGATCGGCGCGCCGAACTGCTCGCGCTCCACCGCCCAGTCCCGGGCCAGTCGCAGGGCGCGCTCGGCGGCGCCCACGGTGCGGGCCGCGATCATCAGCCGCTCGTCGGTGAACCACTCCTTGGTCAGCTCGTAGCCGTTGCCGACACCGCCGAGCACGTCCTCGTCGGCCACGAAGACGTCGGTGAAGGTGAACTCGGGGTGCCCGTTGACCGCGGAGTGCATGAAGTGCGGGACGCGGGTCATCTCGACGCCGGGCGCCGCCTTGTCGACGAAGAAGAGGGTGGGCAGCCGGTCCGGGCCGGCGTCCGCCTGCACCAGCAGGAAGTCGGCGATGTCACCACAGGTGACGAACCACTTCTCCCCGTTGAGCAGCCAGCCGCCGTCGGCGCGGGTGGCGGTGGAGGTGCCGGAGGAGGGGTCGGAGCCGGCACCCGGCTCGGTGACCGCGAACGCGTCGAACCTCTCGGCCCGGATGACGGGCAGCAGGTACTTCTCGCGCTGCCGCTCGTCGCCGTAGGCGAGGACGTTGGCGGGCCGCCAGGGGATGTCCCACAGGCAGTTGGTGACCTTCCCGAACTCCTCCTCCACGATGACCTGGTCGAGGAGACCGAGGCCGGCGCCGCCCCACTCGGCGGGCATGTTGATGGCGTAGACGCCGGCGTCCATCGCGGCCCGGGTCAGTTCGGTGACGAGCTGCTGGGGCAGAGGGCCGCCGGCCTGCTCGGACTGGTCCTCGTAGCGCATCAGCAGTCGGGCGTAGTCGGCGGCGCGGCGTTTGAGGTCGGCCTGCTCGGGGGTGTAGCGCATGTCCATGGGGGCCTCTTCGGTCGGTCACACGGTCGGGTCAGGCGAGTACGGCTCGGGAGTCCAGGGCGAGGACCCCGTCGGGGCGCACGAGCAGGGGGTTGACCTCCAGCTCGGCGATCTCGGGGTGCGCGGCGGCGAACGCGGTGATGGTCTCGACGGCCGCCGCCGCCGCGGCGACGTCGACGGGCGGGCGGCCCCGGACGCCGTCGAGCAGGGCCGCGGCGCGCAGTCCGCGCAGCAGGCGCTCGGCGCGGTCGACGGGCGCGGGGGCCAGGGTGAAGGCGACGTCGCGCAGCGTCTCGGCCAGGACACCGCCGAGGCCCACCATGGCGACCGGGCCGAAACGCGGGTCCCGGTTGACGCCGACGATCAGTTCGACGCCGTCGGTCAGGTCGGCCATGGCCTCCACGGAGTAGGCGGGGGCACCGAGGCGGGCGTGCATCTCGCGGAAGGCGGCGAGCAGTTCGTCGGGTCCGGCCAGACGCAGGGCCACACCGCCCGCGTCGGACTTGTGCAGCAGGTGCAGCGCCTTGAGCACGTAGGGCCCGGTGAACTCCGCGGTCGCGGCGAGCAGTTCGGACTCGTCGTGGATCTCCCGGGCGGCGGGGAAGGGAAGTCCGGCTGCCTCGAGGGCCCTGCGGGTCTCCAGGTAGCCGCTCTCCCGCAGGGGCGGCGCGGGGCGCGGTAGGGGGACGACGGCGGTGTGCGGTGGGCGGGGCGCGGTGGCGGCGAGGGCCCGGGCGGCGTCCTCGGTGGCGGCGAAGACCGGTACGCCGGCCGCCGCGAGGGTGCGGCAGCTCGGCGACGCCGGGTACATCGACTGGACCACGAGGGGCTTGGCGGTGGCGCAGTGGCGGGCGGCGATCAGGCGCGCGGCCTCCTGCTCGCCGTCCGCCAGGACCGTGCCGCCTCCCCCGAGTCCGCCTTCGGCGGCCGCGTAGCCGCCGAAGTAGCCGGTCATCAGGACGGCGTCGACCTCCTCGGCGGCGAGCAGCGCGGCGACGGTCGCCGCGTAGGATCCGGGGTCCTGCTCGCCCATCCCGGCGAGGTCCACCGGGTTGGCGACGGCCGACTGCTCCCACAGGGCCGCCCGCAGCCGGTCCCGGGTGGGTTCGTGGAGTTCGGGCACGGTCAGGCCGGACGTCTCCACGGCGTCCGCGGCGATGACGCCGTGGCCGCCGCCGTCGGTGAGCACGGCGACCCGGCGGCCGGCCGCCCGGCGTCCGCCGTGCAACGCGGCCAGGGCGACCGTGAGTTCGCGCGGGGTGGCGACCAGTTCCACGCCGGCGTCGCGGCAGGCGGCGGTGACCACGTCGGCGGAGGTGGTCAGCGCACCGGTGTGGGACTGGGCGCTGCGGGCGGAGGCGTCGCCGCGCCCGGCGGTGAGCAGCACCACGGGCTTGCCGGCGTCGGCGGCGGCCTCGGCGAAGGCCCGTCCGTCGGCGAAGTCCTCCGCGTAGACGGCGACGGCCTGGGTCCCCTCGTGCCGGGCGCAGTCCGCGAGCAGGTCGACGAGGGTGACGTCGGCCTGGTTGCCGAGCGACACGAAGCGCGAGAAGCCGAGTCCGTGCGCACCGAAGCGGAGCTGGAGTTCGAGGGCGAGGTTGCCGCTCTGGCTGAGCAGTGCGACGCCGCCGGGGGTGAAGGTGTCGGAGGCGAGGAAGAGTTCGGTGGTGTTGTCGGCGATGCCCAGGCAGTTGGGGCCGACCATCACCGCGCCCGCCGCCCGTACCCGTTCGGCCACGGCCTGCTGGCGGGCGCGGCCGGCGGCTCCTGTCTCGGCGAAGCCGGCGGTGATGGCGACGATCGCCCGTGCCCCGCACCGCAGGGCCTCGTCTACGGCGTCCTCGAAACCGGCGGCGGGCACCGAGATCACGGCCAGGTCGACGGGCTCGCCGAGCGCGCTCAGGCTGGGGGCGGCGGTGCGGCCGAGCACGGTGCCGCCGCGGCGGTTGACCAGGTGGACGGGGCGGCGGCCGTCGGCGCGGACGGCCTGGGCGGCGATGGCGTGGCCGTACTTGGCCGGGTCGTCGCTGGCACCGACGACGGCGACGGAGACCGGGTCGAAGAGGGCCGACAGGTCGCGTCCCATGTCACTTCACCAGCCGCAGGGCGGAGTTGGGGCAGGTGGCGACGGCGGCAGCGGCGGCTTCCTCGTCAGCTGGCGGGACCTCGGCGGTGCGGGTGCTCGCGTAGCCCCACTCGTCGAGGTCGATCAGCTCGGGCGCGGGTTCCTGGCACAGGCCGTAGCCCTGGCAGCGGGTGGAGTCGAGCAGGAGTTTCATGGGGCTGTCCTTTCGGTGCGGCGGGTACGGCCGGCTATGTGGGTACGCCCGGCGCGGTGGGCGGGCATCGGGTGGCGCACGGTGGGGCGGGCGTCTCGGTAGGAGCGGGAGTGGGTGGGCATCCGAAGGCGCGGGTGGGGCGAGCTTCGAGCGGGGCGAGCCGGGGCGGGCGTCCCGGCGGGCCGGGACACGTGGGCCTCGGAGGGTTGAGCGGATGCGGACCGGGCCGGAGCGGCGCGGTCAGGGCACCGGCACCCGGAACCGGCGGCCGTCCTCGGGCGCCGGGTGCGCGCACGCCGGACAGGCGCCGTCGCGGTGGGCGTCGACGCGGTCGGGGAACCGGTCGAGCAGGGTGGCGACGACCCGGGCCGCGGCGTCGAGCAGCCCGCAGGCTCCTCGGCCCGGCAACTGCCGCGACCAGCGCCGCAGTTTGCCGGTCGGATCGTCGTCGGTCGCGCCGCGTGCGGCGGCCGCGAGGGTGGTGGCCAGGGCTCCGGTGCCGGAGACGCAGACACCGCACTGCCGGGCGCTCTGCGCCTTGAGGTAGGCGGCGGCCTCCGTGGCCACGGCGACCGGGCAGTCCCCGGGGTGCAGGAAGTGCAGGGCACCACAGCCGAGGGCGGTGCCGGCCGCGTGCAGCCCGTCGTGGTCGAGCGGCAGGTCCGGCCAGCCGTCGCCGTGGAGGCCGCCGAACATCCCGCCCAGCAGGACGGCCTCGGCCGCGCCGTGCCCCGCCAGGTCGGCGAGGACCTTCAGGCGGGTGCCGGCGGACACCTCGACCAGCGCCGTCGCCCCGTCGGCGCCGCCCCGCCCGGAGAGGGTCACCAGATGACCGGCGGCGACGGCGGCCGCCGCGTCGGGCCGGGAGTGGATCAGGGCGATCCGGGCCAGGGTCTCCACGTTGGCGACCAGGGTGGGCGCACCGCCGACACCGCTTTCGAACGGGCGTGGCGGTTTCGCCGTGGGCAGCGCCGGGCCGCCGTCGACGCGCCGGACGACCGCCGACTCCTCCCCCGCGACGTAGGTGTGCTCCGTGCACACGACCTCGACGGCCGGCTCGGCGGGACGTTCGGCGAGCGCCCGGCGGACGGCCTGTTCGGCGTGGCTGTCGGAGAGGTACACCCAGCCGCGCGCGGCGCCGGTCATGGCCGCGGCCAGCCGGAGGCCGTCGAGGACCAGGTGCGGCCGGTGGCGCAGCAGCCAGCGGTCCTTCACCGAACCCGGTTCGCCCTCCTCGCCGTTGGCGACGACGACGGAGCGGCCCGGCGCGTCGCGGACGGCTCGGAGCTTGACGGCGGCGGGGAAGCCGGCCCCACCCCGGCCGCGCAACCCGGCTCCGGCGACACGGTCGAGCAGGCGCCCGGGGGCGGGCAGCGGCGCGTAACCGCCCCGGGCGAGATACCGGGCGAGGTCCTCGCCCGAGCCCGTGCCGGAGGTACCGATGGCGGGCGCGGGTTCGGTGTACGGGAGGAGAAGGCCGGGCCGTCCTTCGGGGAGGAGGGAGAAGACGCCGGTCATGCGGTGCTCCTGGGCTGGGAGGGGCCGGACGGGTCGGGAGGGCCGAGCGGATTGGGAGTGCCGGACGGCACGGGACGGCCGGACGGCGCGGGACGGCCCGACGGCGCAGGAAGGCCAGACGGCGCAGGACGGCCGGACGGCGCGGGAAGGCCAGACGCGTCGGGACAGCCCGACGGATCGAGACGACCGGACGGATCGAGACCACCGGGCGGATCGGGACGGCCAAGCGGGGCGGTGCCCCGGTGGCCGCGCAGGCGGGCCAGTGCGTGTTCGAGGTCCCGCCGCTGGCCGGCGGTGCGGGCGTAGGCCGCCCCGGGCAGGCCGATCAGCATGTGGTGGTGGTCGAGGACGACCTCGCCGGCCACCAGGGCCGGGCGCGGGTCGGGGGGCTCGGCACCGGCGGCCGCGACGACCAGCTCGGTGACCTCGCCCAGGTAGCGCAGCCAGCCGCGCTGCGTGCCGCGCAGCACCAGCCGCTCGACGCGCCGGCGCTCGGCGGCGACCAGGGCCGGGGAGGGGCGGCCGGCCGCCGGTGCGCGCAGGGCGGCCACCGCTGCGGGCAGCTCCTGTTCGGGCTCCGGTGTGAGGCCGAGCCAGACGAGACTTCGGCGAGCGCTCATGCGTGCCTCCGGGGTGGCCCCGTCCCGGATGCTCCGGGGACGGGGTGGCGCGGCGAGGGCGGGGACGGGTGGCTCCGGCGCCGCGACAAGAGGCGCGCGGGGGGGGAGGAGCCGGGGTCTCGGTGCCCGGCGCGGGGCCGGGGCGTCAGGTGGGTGGGTGCGGGGCGCGCGGTCGGGGCCGTGCGTGTCCCGGGGACCGTGGCGTCCGGTGCCGGACGGCGGGTCGTGGCGCGGACGGGGCCGGACGAGGGCCGAGCGGCGTCCGCGGGCTCGCGGCCGGTGCCGGGCCGCTGTCAGCGTGCCTGGCCGGCCACCTGCCGACGACACTAACTAACTAATTAGTCAGCCCACAAGTCTTGACTTGCTCCTACCCCCGCCCCAGTCTGACTAACCAATTAGTCAGCCGGACCTCCCAGGCCCGGTCGGCCTCCGGAACGCCGCGCCCGCCGCCCGTTCCGGGCACAGCCTCACCGCCCATCGCCGCCTCAGCGGCGCGGAGGAGGACCCCATGCACCCCTCGACCACCCGGGCAGCCGACGCCGTCTCCGCTGCCTCGCCCGGGCCGCCCCCCGGACCGGAGCATCCCGGGGAGGCGCTGCCCGCCCGCTACTACACCGACCCCGCGGTCGCCGAGGCCGAGACCGAACGCATCTTCGCGCGGTCCTGGCAGCTCGCCTGCCACGAGTCCGACCTGCCGGAACCCGGCGCACGCCTGACCGTCACGGTCGCCGGCCGTGAGGTCCTGGTCGTACGGACCGAGGACGGCGGACTCGCCGCCCACCTCAACGTCTGCCGGCACCGCGGCACCCGGCTGGTCGCCGGGCCCGAACCGTCGGGCAAGGCGATCCGGTGCCCGTACCACGGCTGGACGTACAAGCTCGACGGGCGGCTCGTCGGCGCCCCGGAGGCGCGCCGGATCCCCTGCCTCGACAAGCCGAAGCTGGGGCTGCACCCGGTCAACGTCGAGTCCTTCCTCGGCTTCGTCTTCGTCAACCTCGACCTGGAGGCGGCCCCGCTGGCCAAGACGTGCGCCGGGCTCGCCGAGGCCGTGGGCCACTACGCCGGACCCGGCCTGGTCCCGGTCGGCAAGCACCGCATCCACGACCTGGCGGGCGGCGAGGAGCAGAACGCCAACTGGAAGGTGATCGTCGACAACTACCTGGAGGGCTACCACGTCCCCGTGGCCCACCCCGCGCTGATGCGGCTGCTCGACTACCAGGCGTACACGGTGGACGTGCGGGAGAACTACGTCCTGTTCGAGTCCCCGCTGCGCGACAAGCCCTCCTCGAACTGGACCGAGCGGCTCTACCAGCGCCTCGCCACACCGATGCCCGGTCTGACCGAGGCCGACCGGCGGGTCTGGCGGTACGCCGTGATCTACCCGAACACGCTCATCGACTTCTACCCTGACCACGTGCTCGCGTGGACCGCCCTGCCCACCGCCCAGGACCGGGCGGCGATCCCCGGCGCCTTCTACACCCGGCACGGCGAGAGCGTCCGCACCCGGATGGCCCGCCGGCTCAACATCCACATCGGCTGGGTGACCAACGACGAGGACGCCGAGCTGGTGGAGCGCGTCCAGGCCGGGCTGACCACGCCCGGTTTCGAGCCGGGGCCGCTCTCGCGGCGCGAGGCCGCGGTGGGATGGTTCGCCCGCCGGGTCCGGGACGACCTGGAGGGGGCCACTCCGTGACACCCGCCGCACCGCGCCCCCGCCCCGTGCCGCTCCCGCCGGGCTTACCCCTCCCCCGCTGACACGCGCCGCACCACCCCAGACCGGTCTTCACTGCGGAGTCAGGGCCCGCAGCGAGCCGACCAGCCGGTCCGCCCTGGACTTGTGCCGTTCCTCGACGGAGAGGACGCTTCATGTCCCCCCTTCCACCCACCCCACCGACCCGCCGCGCCCTCCTGCGCGCGGGTGCCGGCGGGCTGCTGGGCGCCGCGGCCGCGGGCTGCGGTTTCATGCCCGCCGCGCGACCCGACGCGAAGGCCCTCGCCCCCGTCCGGGCCCGCGTCGACGGCGACCTCGTCTACTTCAACTGGGCCGACTACGTCGACCCGTCCGTCTTCAAGGGCTTCGAGAAGGAGTACGGCGTCAAGGTCGTCCAGTCGAACTTCGACTCGATGGAGGGCATGGTCGCCAAGCTCAACGCGGGCAACCGCTACGACATCGTCTTCCCCACCGCCAAATGGGCCCAGCGCCTGGTCCGCGGCGGCCGGCTGCGCCGCATCGACCACGGCCAGCTCACCAACGCGCACGCAGTCTTCGGCACGTACACCTACTACGCGGACCCGTGGTACGACCCCGGCTCCGCGCACACCGTCCCGTTCACCGCCTACAAGACCGGCATCGGCTGGCGCCGTGACCGGATCGGCGAGCTGACCGGCTCCTGGAAGGACCTGTGGAGCGACCGGGCCCGGGGCAAGGTGTTCCTGCTGGACGACCGGGACGAGGTGCTCGGCATGGGCGCCCTCGAACTCGGCCTCGACGTCAGCACCGGCGACACCGCGGACCTCGACCGGATCACCACCCTGCTGGGCACCCTGCGGCCGCGGCTGCGCGGCTTCTCCAGCGACAGCTACAACAACCTCCTCAACGGCAACGCGGTCATGACGCAGGCCTGGAGCGGCGACATGGCGGCCATGCTCAACCAGGCCAAGGACCCCTCCGTGTTCGGCTTCCAGGCACCGAAGGAGGGCACGCCGATCAACTCCGACTGCTACGCCATCCCCTGGAACGCGCCGCATCCGGGCACGGCGATGCTGTTCATCGACTACATGCTGCGGCCGGAGAACGTGAAGAAGAACATCGAGTACATCGGCTACCCGATGCCGGTGGCCGGCTCCGAGAAGACCTACGCCGACCTGGTCGGACCCTTCCCCGAGTGCCTGGTCACCGAGGCCGACCTGAAGGCGGACCTGTTCTTCCGCAACGGCGGCCGCGCGGCGGAGGACGCCCGCGACACCGCCTGGACCCATGTGAAGGCGGGCTGACCCATGGCACCGCTCCGCTCCTCCTCGCGCTCCCGCCGCCGCGGGGACGCCTCCGGCAGCCGCATGTGGACCTGGTTCATGCTGCCGGGCACCCTGTGGATGACCGGCTTCCTGATCGCCTCACTCGTCCTCGTCGCGATCCTCGCGGTCGGCACCACCGACGAGCTCGGCAATCCCCGCTTCGGCTTCGACCTGTCCGGCGTCCGGGCCCTCGCCGACCCCGCCTACACCGAGGTCATGGCCCGCTCCCTCGGCTACGCCCTGCTCACCTGCCTGATCTGCCTGCTGGTCGCCTACCCGGTGGCGTACACCGTCGCCCTGCACGGCGGCCGCTACAAACACGCGCTGATCGCCGCGATCGTGGTGCCGTTCTTCGCCAACTACCTGGTCCGCATGTACGGCTGGTCGGTGGTGCTGTCCGACGACGGTCCCGTGCTGCGCGCGCTGCGCGCCGTCGGACTGGCCGACGGGAACACGAAGATCCTCAACACCGGGGTCGGTGTGGTCGCGGGACTCGTCTACGGCTTCGTGGTCTTCATGATCATCCCGCTGTACGCGGCCCTGGAACGGCTGGACGTCTCCCTCATCGAGGCCGGCCGCGACCTCTACGGCGGCCCGGTCCGCACCTTCCTCTTCGTCACCCTGCCCGCCACCCGGCAGGGCGCGGCGGCCGGGCTCGTCCTGGTCTTCCTGCCCGCCATGGGCGACTTCGTCAGCGCACAGCTCATGGGAGGACCGGACCAGATCATGATCGGCAATCTCATCCAGGACAAGTTCTTCCAGGGCCAGAACTGGCCGCTGGGCTCCGCGCTGACCATGCTGCTGATGCTCGTCCTGCTGATCGGGATGTTCGGCTACCTGCGGCGCACCCGCAAGGACGAGGCGGAGGCGGCCCGATGACCCTGCTGCGCCTGCCCACCGCCACCGCGCCCGCCCGCCCGGCCCCCCGGGCCCGTGCCCGCCGCGGCCGCGCCGACCGCAAGCCCCGGCTCCTCGTCGCCGTCACCGCGGTCTTCTTCGCCCTGCTCTACCTGCCCATCGGCGTCGTGGCGCTGTTCTCCTTCAACTCCAAGAAGTCCCTGACCGTCTTCGGCGGGTTCAGCCTGCGCTGGTACCGCGCCTTCGTCCACGACGACGTGCTGCTGGCGTCCCTCGGCACCAGCCTGCGCATCTCCCTGGTGGCGATGGCCGGTTCGGTCGTCCTCGGCGTGGCGCTCGCGCTCGGCCTGGTGCGCTGCCGTACCCGGCTGGGCTCGCTGGCCGGCCTCGTCATGCTGGTGCCGCTGATCACCCCGGAGATCGTCACCGGCGTGGCGTCCATGCTGCTGTTCAAGGGCCTCGGCGTGGCCCTGTCGACCGGCACGGTGATGCTCGCCGAGATCACCTTCTCCATCTCGTACGTCACCGTGATCCTCCGCTCCCGGGTGGCCGCGCTCAATCCCGAGGTGGAGGAGGCCGCGATGGACCTCGGCGCCACCCGCTGGCAGGCGGTCCGGCTGGTGACCCTGCCGGCCCTGCTGCCCGCCGTGCTCGCCTCCGCCGTCCTGATCTTCGCGCTCGTCTTCGACGACTTCGTCCTCGCCTACTTCACCACAGGCGTCGATCCCCAGCCGCTGTCGGTGCGGATCTACTCGGCGATCCGCTTCGGCGTACAGCCCACCATCAACGCCGTCGGCACGCTGATGCTCGCGGGATCCGTCGCGCTGATCGCCCTGGCCCTGTTCATCCCGCGCCTCTTCGGCCGCCGCGGCGGCCTCGACATCCTCTCCGGAGAGTGACCCATGGACGCGACCGAAGCGACCCCGGCCGTCCGGCTCGACGGCGTCTCCAAGCAGTTCGGCGACTCCTACGCCGTCCACCGTCTCGACCTCGACATCGAGGCCGGCCAATTCTTCTCCCTCCTCGGCCCCTCCGGCTGCGGCAAGACCAGCACGCTGCGCATGATCGGCGGGTTCAGCGACCCCACCGAGGGCTCGGTGCTGCTCGCCGGTGAGGACGTGACCGCGCAGCCCCCCAACCGGCGCAACGTCAACACGGTCTTCCAGAGCTACGCCCTGTTCGACCATCTCAGCGTCGCCGACAACGTCGCGTTCGGACTGAAGCGCAAGGGCGTCGCCAAGGCCGAACTGCGCCGCCGCGTGGGCGAGATGCTGGACCTGGTCCAGCTCGGCGGCCTCGCCGACCGGGTGCCGCGTACCCTCTCGGGCGGTCAGCGGCAGCGGGTCGCCCTGGCCCGCGCGCTGGTCAACCGTCCGGCCGTACTGCTCCTCGACGAGCCGCTGGCCGCCCTGGACCTGAAGCTGCGCCGGCAGATGCAGGTGGAGCTGAAGCAGATCCAGCGCGAGGTCGGCATCACCTTCGTCTTCGTCACCCACGACCAGGACGAGGCGCTGACCATGTCGGACCGGATCGCCGTGATGAACGAGGGCCGCATCGAGCAGTGCGGCACCCCCGAGGACGTGTACGAGCATCCCGCCAGCCGGTTCGTGGCCTCCTTCCTCGGCACCTCCAACCTGATGACCGGCACCTACCGGGGCGGCGAGGTCGCCCTGGAACAGGGCCCCGCCCTCCCCGTCGGCGCCCGCGAGGACATCGCGGACGGCTCCGCCGTCAGTGTGTCCGTACGGCCCGAGAAGATCTGGCTGTCGGACTTCGAGCCGGGCATGTCGAAGCTGCGCGGGGTGATCCGCGAGACCGTCTACAGCGGCCCGACCACCACCTACCTGATCGAGCTCGCCCCGGGCGTGACGCTGTCGGTGCTGGAGCAGAACACCGCCCGGGCCCGCATGGAGGACCGCTGGAGCGGGGGCGAGACGGTGGAGTTCGGCTGGCGGCCCGAGCACTGCCTGGTGCTGGCCTGACGGACCCGACCGCCCCTGACACGAAAGCGAAACCATGCATCATGACGTGATCGTGCTCGGTGCCGGTCTCGCCGGGCTCGCCGCCGCCCGGGACCTGACCGCCGCCGGCACCGACGTGCTCGTCCTGGAGGCCCGGGACCGGGTCGGCGGCCGGGTCGAGCAGACCCGCGCACCCGACGGCCGCATCGTCCAGCTCGGCGGTGAGGTGGTCGGCCGCGGCCACACCGCCTATCTCGGGCTCGTGAAGGAACTCGGCCTCGAACTCGTCCCCAGCTATGTCGCCGAGCCCGGCCGCATCACCCGCGCCACCCCGGAGGGCCGCTCGGCCGGCGATCCGCCGCACTGGTTCGGGCCCGGGGACGCGT
Organism: Streptomyces sp. WI03-4A; assembly: GCF_033792105.1. NCBI lineage: Bacteria > Bacillati > Actinomycetota > Actinomycetes > Kitasatosporales > Streptomycetaceae > Streptomyces > Streptomyces sp. WI03-4A. The sequence goes on along the minus strand of NZ_JARAUO010000007.1, from coordinate 22,420 downwards.
TCCTGCACGAACGGCTCGGCGCCGAGTTCGGCGCGCTGGCCGCCGGCGTGGATCCCGAGGACCCCTGGTCGCACCCGGAGGCCGACGCCCTGGACCGGCTGTCGGTGGCCGGCTGGCTGCGCTCCCGGCACGCCACGCCCGCCGTGGTACGCCTGTGGGAGATCGGCCAGCTCGCCCTGGCCGGCGGCTCCTACGAGCGGATCTCGCTGCTGGCCGCGCTGCGCAAGAGCGCGGCGGTGCCCGGTCCCGGCACGGGCGACTACGACTACGACGACTGGGAGGGGCTGCGCCTGGCCGAGGGGTCGGCGACGCTCGCCGAGGTCCTGGGCCGCGAACTGGGCCCGCGCGTCCGGCTCGGCTCACCCGTGGCCGCCGTGGCGGTACGTCCCGGCCGCTGCGCCGTGCGGCTGGCCACCGGCGAACTGCTCACCGCCTCGGCCGTGGTGAGCGCGCTGCCGGTGGGCCCCCTCAGGTCCGTCGCCGTCAGCGGGGTGAGCGAGGCCCGGCTCGCCTCCCTGCACCGCCAGCGCCAGGCGGTCGCCGCCAAGTTCGCCGCCGTCTACGACCGGCCGTTCTGGCGCGAGGCCGGTCTGAACGCCCTGTCCGAGACCGAGGGCGTCCTCGGCAGCACCTGGCCGCAGGGCGAAGGCGTCCTGTCGGCGCTGATACCTCCCGAGCGCTACGGCGTCCTGCTGGGCACTCCGCCCGAGCTGCGCGCCTCCGAACTGCTGGCCGAGGCCGCCGCCATGTTCGGCGCGGAGGCGCTCCGCCCCGCCTCCTGCCACCTGCGCCTGTGGGGCACCGACCCGTGGACCCAGGGCTACGTCACCCAGTGGCCGCCGGGCGAGGTCATGGCGGTGGGCCCACTGCACGGCACCCACGAACCGCCGTTCTACGTCTGCGGCTCCGACCAGTGGGTCGCCGGATACATGGAGGGCGCGGTCCGTACCGGCCGCGCCGCCGCCGAGGAGGCGCTGCGCCGTGGCTGACCCCGCCCGTGGGACCACCGTCCTGAACCACATCGGCGGCAAGGAGACGCCGGCCGCCTCGGGGGCCACCGTGCGGCTGATCGGCCCGGCGACCGGGCGGCAGCACGGCACGGCCCCGCGCTCGGGCCCCGAGGACGTCGAGGCGGCCTGCCGGGCGGCCGAGGACGCCTTCGACGGCTGGGCCACGACGACGCCGGCGCAGCGGCAGACCGCGCTGCTGCGCATCGCGGACGCCGTGGAGGCGGCGGCGGACGAGCTGGCGGACGCCGAGGTGGCCGACACCGGCAAGCCGCGCGCGCTGTTCCTGGCCGACGAGATGCCCGCGATCGTCGACGTGCTGCGGTACTTCGCCGGGGCCGCCCGGAACCTGCCGGGCGCCGCGGCGGCCGAGTACACCCCGGGCCGCACCTCCCTGCTGCGCCGCGAACCGGTCGGCGTCTGCGCCCAGATCACCCCGTGGAACTACCCGCTGATGATGGCGGTGTGGAAGATCGCCCCCGCGCTGGCCGCCGGGAACACGGTCGTCCTCAAACCGTCCGACGGCACGCCCTCCACGGCCGTGCTGCTGGCCCGGCTGGCCGCCGGGCACCTGCCGCCCGGTGTCCTCAACGTGGTGTGCGGCGACCGCGACACCGGCCGGCTGCTCGTCGCCCACCCGTGCGTCCGGCTCGTGGCCGTCACCGGAAGCGTCCGGGCCGGACAGCAGATCGCCGCCGCGGCGGCCGCCGACCTCAAGCGCCTGCACCTGGAACTCGGCGGCAACGCGCCGGTGCTGATCCACGAGGACGCCGATCTCGACGACGCGGTGGAGCAGTTGTCGTCGCTGGCCTTCTACAACGCGGGCCAGGACTGCACGGCGGCCACCCGGATCCTCGTGCACCACCGGATCCACGAGGTGTTTGTGGACGCCTTCGCCGACCGGGCCGCGCGGCGGACGCCGGGCGGCCCGGACGACGCGCACGCCGACTTCGGCCCGCTCGCCGGCGCCGCCCAGCTCGCCGGCGTGCGGGGCCTGCTCGACCGGCTCCCGGACCATGCCGAAGTGGTCGCCGGAGGCCTGGCGCTGCCCGTCCCCGGCTACTTCCACCAGGCCACGGTGGTGGCCGGGGTCCGGCAGGAGGACGAGATCGTCCGCAGTGAGGTGTTCGGTCCCGTCGTCACGATCCAGCCGTTCACGGAGGAGGCCGAGGCGTTCCGGATGGCGAACGCCGTTCCACAGGGTCTGGCCGCGAGTGTCTGGACCCGCGACCACGACCGGGCCATGCGGGCGAGCCGGGCGTTGCAGACGGGCATCGTCTGGGTGAACACCCACGGCACGACCGTCTCGGAGATGCCCCACGGCGGAGTGCGTCACTCCGGCTACGGCAGCGACCTCTCCCTCACCGGCCTGCTGGACTACACGCAGGTCAAGCACGTGATGCTGTGAGGGGAGGGCGGGCCAGCCGCACCGCCCCGGTTTCCTGTAGGGGGCATCAGTATTCCCACCGGACTGTGGCTGGATCAGGCATCTGACGGATGTTCGGATGTGGCGATACTCGGGAGGCCGGGCAATCCGCCCGAACTCACCCTCCGGAGGCCGCAGATGCCGCAGTCCAGTGTTCACACCGCCGCCGTGCTCGAAGCCTGGCTGTCGGGCGCCGAGAGCGCCCAGGGCCAGCTCAACCCCGCCGGGCCGCTGTACGTCGGCGGCGCCGCCGCGGAGGCCGCGCTGACCGACCCCAGCGACTCCCTGTACGGCTTCTGTTCCAGCCCGAGCGGGTCGCACGGCAGTTGGTGCTGCTGATCGTGTGAGGGGGAGCCGCGCCCTCGGCGGCGCGGCTCCCCGTCCCGGCGGCGACCCCGGCGGACCGGGGACATGGCGTGCACGGCGTGGAGAGGGAGACGGCGAACGGTGAGCGGACCGGTGGCACAGCGGCAGGAGACGGGCGAGCGGGACACGGGCGAGACCGAGTGGTTCGCCGGGCCCGTACGGAGCATCGCGCGACCGTGGCGGGACGAGCTGGCCCGGCGGCTGGCCGCCGTCGACGACCTGGACCGCGCGGAGCGCGCCGCGGTGCTCGAGGCCGGACACACCGCGCTGCTGCGGTCCCTGCACGCCAAACTGTCCCGCCTGTTCCTGATCGAACTGCACGCGCTGCGCATGACGGCCGGGGACGGACCAGCGCCCAAAGACGCGGCGGCGGGCACCGACACCCGGACCTGGACCGAGTTCATCGAGCGGGCCGGCGAGGAGGGCTACCTCGACCGCTTGGCCGACCGCTACCCGACCGCCGCCGCGCGCGTCGCCTCGGTGGCCCGCCTGTCGGTGGCGGCGACGACCGGTTTCGCCCAACGGCTCGCCGAGGACCGGGTGTTGTTGAGCCGGATCCTGGGGGCGCCGGCGGGCCGGTTGCGCGCCGTCACGTTCGGCGCGGGTGACAGCCACCGGGGCGGTCTCACGGTCAGCCGGGTCGACCTCGCCGGCGGGAGCGTGATGTACAAGCCGCGTCCGCCGGAGACCGACGTGGCGCTCGGCGGCCTGCTGGACGAGATCTACGCGGACTTCCCCGACGCCCCGGCGCCCGGGGAGCGCATCCGGGTGCCGCGGATGCTGGGGCGCGGCGGCTATGGCTGGGCCGAGTTCGTCGGCCACCGCTACTGCGCCGACGACGCCGAACTCGCCGCGTTCTACCGCAACATCGGCCACTGGCTGGCCGTGCTGCGCTTCACCGGCGGCACCGACATGCACGCCGAGAACATGATCGCCGCGGGCCCGGTGCCGGTGATCGTGGACGCCGAGACGCTCTTCGACGCGCCCGCCCCCTTCCCGCCCAGCGGCCGGGGCGACGCGGTGGACGTGGCGGCCGCGGCGATCCGCCGCACGGTGCTGCGCACCGGGCTGCTGCCCGTGCGCGGCACCGGCTTCGCGCTCGGCGGGGTGGACATCTCCGGGGTCGGGGCGCTGCCCGGGCAGCAGCCGCTGATCCCGAACCCGGTGATCGCGGACGGCGGCACCGCGGCGGCCCGCTTCCAGGTGGACCTGGTGGCCATGCCCGGCGCGGGCAACCACCCCGGTCCCACCCCCGTGCTGAGCGCGTACTGGGACCGGGTCCTGGCGGGCTTCAAGGAGATGACCGCGCACCTGCGCCGGCCCGGGACCGACCCGTACCGGCTGCTGCGCCGTTTCGAGGGCGCCCGGGCGCGCCGGATCCTGCGACCGACGCAGGCGTACGTCGACATCGGCCGGATGCTGTGGCACCCGGCGTCGCTGCACGACGAGCCGGCGGCCGTCGAGCGGGCCCGGGACATCCTGCGGCGCAACGCCGAGGTGCTGCCCGGCGCGCCGAAGGACCGGGAGACGATCGACGGCGAGATCGCGGAACTCCTGGCCGGCGACGTCCCCATGTTCACCTTCACCGTGGACCGGGCGGCCGTCCGGGCCACGGTCGAGGACTGGCGCACGGCGGACCTGGCGCTGGAGGAGTCCGTGATCCAGGACGCGCTGGTGGGCGCCTACCTCAACGAGCGCTCGCTGCCCGCGCGGGTGCAGGAGGCCGCGCGAGACCCGCACGCACGGGACGCGGAGCGCCGCCGCCGGAAACTGGCCGCGCGGATGGTGCGGCGGCTGTGCGACGGCGCGGTGCGCGGCGAGGACGGCACGGCCACCTGGATCAGTCCCGTCTTCACACCCGCGGGATGGTCCATCAGGGTGCTGCCCGCCGACCTGTACACCGGGCAGGGCGGGGTGGCGCTGACCCTCGCCGAGTACCTGGCCGAGGCGCGGGCCGGCCGGGCCGACGAGGTGCCGGGTGTCGCCGATACGTACGAGGGCGCGCTGCGGGTGCTGGCCGGCACCGAGGAGCGGACGCCGACCCCCTCGGCCGGGGCGTTCAGCGGCGCGGCGTCGCAGGTGTGGACCTGGCTGGCGCTGCACCGGGTGCTGGGCGAGGACCGGCTGCTGGAGCGGGCGGCCGGCCGGGCCGTGCTGCTGGAGGGCCCGCTGGTGGACGACGACGTCGAGGTGGACCTCCTCAACGGGGCGGCCGGCGGCATCGTGCCGCTGCTCGACCTGGCCGCGGCGACCGGGCAGGACCGCTGGCTGGCCGCCGCCGCGCACATCGGGCGCAGGCTGGCCGGGCTGGCCACCGTCGACGCGAGCGGCGCGCGCTGGACGACCCGGCTGAACCCCGAGGGCATCGGGGGCTTCGCGCACGGCGCGACCGGTATCGGCTGGGCGCTGGCCCGGCTCGCCCTGAGCGAAGCGGGGTCCGAGAGCGAGCGGCGCGACTGGAGCCGGCTGGCCGAACGGGCCTTCGCCTACCAGGAGTCCCTGTGGCGGCCCGGAGCCGGCAACTGGCAGGACGTCCGGGTCGGCGCCGAGGAGGACTTCTTCACGAGTTGGTGCCACGGCAGCGCGGGGGTCGGGACCGGCATGCTCGACCTGCACCGGCGCACCGGCGATCCGGCCCGCCTGGACATGGCCCGGCGTGCCGCGGCCGCCTGCGCCGCGGAGGGCTTCGGCTGGAGCCATACGCTGTGCCACGGCGACCTGGGGCTGTGGCAGTTCCTCACCGCCATGGAGTGGGGCGAGCGCGCCGAACTGGACGGCGAGATCCTCACCAGCCTCGAACAGCGGGGGCCGGTCGGCGGGTTGGCGCGGGAGGCGTTCTCCCCGAGCCTCATGTCCGGCCTCGCGGGCGTGGTGCACACCCTGCTGCGCATGCACCCGGCGGCTCGTCTGCCCGATCCCCTGCTGCTCGACTGACCGGTGGTGCGGATCAGCCGTCGTAGGGCATGACCCTGAGGATCTTGCCCTTCGGCGTGGCCGCGATGTACCCGACCTGGCTGTGGGCATTGCTGAGGTAGACGGACATGCCGGCGGGGTCGTCGAAGGTGTCGTCCGGCAGGTTGACCACCAGATAGCGGGTGTCGACGTTCGGGACCTTCAGCCTGCGCTTGGCCTCGGCCAGCAGGCCCGGCACCTTGTCCCAGTCGAATCCGTCGAGCGTGACGGGCTTCTTCCCGCTCGTCAGCGAGCCGCTGATGATGCCCTTCTCGACGCCCCGGCCCACGTAGTAGGTGTACGAGTCGTACGCGGTGTCGCTGCCCTTCACCATCAGCTCGGCGGAGATGAACCCCGGATACACCGTGAAGGACCCGTACCGGTCCCGGCCGGTCTCCTTCCTGAACGCGCGGATCACGCTGCGGATGCCGTCCGGCGTGAGCAGGTTCTTCGTCGTCGTGCCGGTCCGGTCGTCCGCGGAGGGCGTGGCGTCCTTACCGGTCGAGCCGCTGGCGAGCGGGCGGGTGGTGGCCGAACCGCCGGACGCGGAGGAACCGGAGGCGGAGGACCCGGAACCGTGGGTGCCGCCGTCGGGGAGCTGGGTCCAGACGAGCACCCCGGCGAGTGCCACGCCCGCGACCGGCAGGCCGACCAGCGCCCATCGGCGTGGGCGGTCCGGGCGCACGGCGACGGTGCGGGAGCCGGGGCGCGCGTCGTGCGGGCCCGGGTACGCCGTCGGGGTGCCGGGTGCGGCGTACGGCCCGGAGGTCATGGCGGGCGCGGGGCCGAAGCCGGTGGGCACGGTGTCCGCCGGGCCGGGGCCCGGCGGGGCGGGCGGGGCGGGCAGCGGGTAGGAGGTGGGCGCCTCGGCCTGGCGGGCGGCGGTGTCCAGCATGCGTTCCAGCTCCGCGGCGCCGGGCCGGGCCGCGGGGTCCCGGACGAGGACGCGGATCAGGACGTCCCGCAGTGGTCCGGCCTTCCCCGGTGGGGGGATGTCGTCGGACAGCACGGCGGCGAGCGTCGCCAGGGTCGTGCCGCGGCGCAGCGGGTGGTGGCCCTCGACGGCCGCGTACAGCATCATCGCCAGCGACCACAGGTCCGAGGCGGGGCCGCCGTCGTGTCCCGAGACGCGTTCGGGGGCCATGTAGTCCGGCGTGCCGATGACCGATCCGGTGGCCGTGAGGGAGGTCGCCTCCCGGACGGCGGCGATGCCGAAGTCCGTGAGCACCGGGCGGCCGTCGGGCCGCAGCAGCACGTTGGCCGGCTTCACGTCGCGGTGCTGGATGCCGGCCTCGTGGGCGGCGCGCAGCGCGGCCAGTACCTCGCGTCCGGTCCGGGCCGCCTCCTGGGGGCTCATCGGCCCGCGCTCCAGGCGGTCGGCGAGGGAGCCGCCGGTGACGAGTTCCATGACGATCCAGGGGTAGGTTCCCGGGCCGCCGTCGACGATGTGGTGGATGGTCACGACGTTGGGGTGGTCGACCCGGGCCAGGGCGCGCGCCTCGCGCAGGACGCGCTCCCGGAGCATCCGGGCGGCCTCCGGGTCGTACTCGGCGAGGTCCGGGTCGGGCGGCCGGACCTCCTTCACGGCCACGCTCCGCTGGAGCACCAGGTCCGTCGCACGCCAGACCATGCCCATACCGCCACCGCCGAGCCGTGCTTCCAGCTCGAACCGCCCGTCGACAACCCGTCTGCCGCTGTTGTCGCTGCCCTCACCGTTCATGCGCCGGAGCTTAGTTGCCGCCGCCCGGTGCCGGAGCGCCGCCCCCGTTCCGGTGCGGGACGGCTGCGCGTCACGGGGCGGGGTCGAGCGGGGCGTCGAGGCGGCCGGCGGCCGCGGTCCGGGGGGCGGGGGGCCGCGCGGCCGGGAGGCGGCGGCGCGGTGACGGTGTTCACGGCGGCCGCCGGTGCCGGTGGCCGCGCTGGGTCTCCGGCACCCGGCAGAGCGCGATGAGCGCCGCGTCGTCGTCGAGCCGCCCTCCGACGTGCGCGAGGAGGTCACGGCGGATGTGGTGGAGAAGCTGCTCCGGGCTGTCCCCGGTCCACTGGGCGGCCCGCGCCGCGAGCGGGTAGAAGGCGCCGCCCGCGTCACGGGCCTCGATCACGCCGTCGGTGTAGAGCAGGAGGGTGTCGCCGGGCTCGAGGGAGAACGCGTCGAGGGTGTACTCCGCCTCGCCGAGCTCGTGGACCCCGAGCGGGGGCGCCGGGTGCACCGGCACCAGGGCGGCGCTGGCGGCGCTGAGCAGCAGGGGCGGCGGGTGCCCGCAGCTCAGGATGCGGGTGATCGGGTCGGTGTCCGGGATCTCCACCAGCATCACGGTCGCGAACCGCTCCCCCGTCTCCCCCTCGGTCTCCAGCTCGGGCAGGTTGCGGGCCACGCTCTGCTCCAGCGCCTCGGCCAGGGCGGGCAGCGTGGTGTGGTGGTGGGCGGCCTCCCGGAAGGCGCCGATGAGGAGTGCCGCCTCGCCGATGGCGGACAGGCCCTTGCCCCGTACGTCGCCGATCATCACCCGCACGCCGCTGTCGGTGGGGGTGGCCGCGTACAGGTCGCCGCCGATCTGGGCCTCGGCCTCCGCGGCCATGTACAGGCAGGCGATCCGCATCGAGCCGATCTGCTCCGGCAGCGGCCACAGCAGGACGTGCTGCGCGGCCTCGGCGACCATGCGCACCTGGGCGAGCTGGTGCCGGCGCCGGTCGCGCAGGACGCAGTAGAAGACGGTCAAGGCCGACAGGACCGCCAGGGCGAGGATCTGGACGAGCACGTTGCGGGTGAACAGCACACCGAAGTGCCAGCCGATGTACGCCTGGGCCATCACGGTCAGGAAGCCGACCAGCCCGGTGACCCACGGGCCGGCGAACGACGCGGTGATCGCGGGCGCGATCACCAGCAGCGGACCTAGGTGGATGTCGGCCGGGACGAGCTGGTCCACGACCGTGATCACCACGATGAGCAGGACCGGGATCACCAGCAACGCGTGACTCGACTGCCACGGCTGCCGCACGACGGCAAGGCCTCGCCGAACATCCACGTCTCCACAGTGCACCACCGCACCGTGGCCGACGAGCGGGAGACGGCCGACGAGGGACGCGGGCGCACCGCCCAACCGGCGGGGGGGGCGGGGCCGCCCGGCATGCCCGTGTGAGCCCTGCATGCGCCCCTCGGGGTCCGGCGAGACTGGCGCGATACCGGCGATTCTCCAGGAAGGCAGGTCGGTTGCCATGCTGTTGCGACTGCCCACCTCCGTGTCCGGGGCACGGGAGTGTCTGGCCGAGGGCGCGGTACCGATCGGCGGGGCCACGCTGCTGTGGGCCGAGTGGCAGCGGGACGGGTTCCCGGCCCTGGCGATGTCGCTGCGCGGCGTCCCGGAGGCCAACGCGCTCGGGCGGGGGACGCTGGGCGCGGCCGTGGTGCTGCACCGGATCGACGGCCGGGTGCCGGACGTGCTGCGGCTGGCCGCCGCGAGCGTCGGGACCGGCGCCGTACGCCGGACGGCGACGGTCGGCGGCAATCTCGTGGGCAGCACGTTGCGCTGCCTGCTGCCCGCCGCCCTCGTCCTGGAGGCGCGGGCGTCGGTGCTGGGGCCGGACGGCGTCCGGGAGACCGACCTGTCCGAGGTCACGGCCAAGCGCCCGCTGCTGCTCGGCCTGCGCTGGCGGGAGCGGGTCGCCAGCGCCTACCGCAAGCTGCCTGCCGAGCCGGGCGGCCGACCACCGCTCACCGTCTCCGTCGCCCTGCACGCCGACACCCCCGGCCCCCGCCGCCTGCGCGTCGCCGTACGGGACGGCTACGAGGTGATCGACGGCAGCGCCCCGTACGACGACCCCGACACCGCGCTGCACACCCTGCGCGCAACAGCGCTGCGGGACCTGCCGGAGGACGCGTGGGACGCCGTGGACGCGCAGGTGGCGGCGGTGCTGCGGGCCGCCGGCGACGGGTGAAGGGGAGCGGCGGGGCGAGCGGCGCCGACGGGTGCGTGGCGCGGCGGAATTGACGTAGGCCACCGGCGGGCGGCGCGCCGCTCAAGGGGGCTGCGGAGGTGGCCGGGGGCGACACGCGGCTCGTGCCGGGTCCGTAGCGGCGACCGGCGGCCGATGCGCAGGTCAGGCCGGGTCGGCGACGTGACCGACGAGCGTTGCGCAGCTCAGGCCGGACCGGCTGAGGCGGCCGCCTGTACACGCGCCGCCCAGGCCGGGGCGGCGACGGCGACCATCGACGCACGCGCCGCCCAAGCCAGGGCGGCCGAGGCGGCCATCGACACACGCGCCGCCCAAACCGGGACGGCGACGGCGACCATCGACACACGCGCCGCCCAAGCCGGGGCGGCGACGGCGACCATCGACACACGCGCCGCCCAAACCGGGACGGCCGAGGCGGCCATCGACACACGCGCCGCCCAAACCGGGACGGCGACGGCGACCATCGACACACGCGCCGCCCAAACCGGGACGGCGACGGCGACCATCGACACACGCGCCGCCCAAACCGGGACGGCCGAGGCGGCCATCGACTCACGCGCCGCCCAAGCCGGGGCGGCGACGGCGACCGTCGAGACACGCGCCGTCCAGGCCAGGTCGGCCGAGGCGGGCGCGTCGCTCAGGCCGGGTCTGCCGACGTGGCCGGGCGGCCCACGGCGCCGGGGGCGAGCAGGAGGAGGGCGTCGACCAGGTCCTCCGCGGGGCCGCCGGTGGCCAGTCGGCGCAGTTGCAAGCCCATCACCAGGGCGACCGTCGTGGCCGCCAGGCGTTCCGCGTCCGGCACGCCCAGCGCGGTGAGGATGCGCGCGGCGAGCCGGTCGTAGGCCCGGAACGCCTCCGCCGCCGCCTCGCGCAGCCGTTCGTCGCGGCCGGCGTGCAGGTACAGCTCGAACGGCGCGAGATGGGCGCTGTCGAGCGCCGAGCCGCAGGCGACCTGGCCGGCCAGGGAGGCGGCGTCCTCTATCCCGAGGTCTTCGGTCCGGCACTGGTCGGCCAGCTCGGTGAAGTACCGGGCTTCCTCGCGCACGAAGTGCAGCAGGCTCTCGCGCAGCAGGTCGTGCTGGGTCTCGAAGTGGTAGGTGACCGAGCCGAGGGACACCCCGGCCTCCTTGGCGATCCGCCGGTTGGTGACCGCCGCGACCCCGTCCTCGCCGATGATCCGCAGTACGGCGGTGATGATGCGCTGGCGCGTCGTGGCGGAGGGGGCGGCGTTCGGCATGCCACGCATTGTTCCACCAGCCGTCGTCGGCCCCGACTCCGCCGGCGTCCGCACGACCGGGCGGTGGACAGCGCCCCCGGCTCTCCCTATTGTTCGTTCGAACGAACAGAACCGGAGGGTAACCGTGCGGATCGCTGGGGCAACTGTGCTGCTGACCGGAGTCACGGGTGGGATCGGCGGCGCGCTCGCCGCCGAACTGTCGGCCCGCGGCGCCCGACTCGTGCTCACCGGGCGGCGGCGCGAGGCGCTGAAGCCGCTCGCCGAGCGCTACGGCGCGCGGACGGTGGTGGCCGATCTGGCCGACGCCGACGACGTCGAGCGCCTGGCGGAGGAAGCCGCCGGCACGGACATCCTCGTCGCCAACGCGGCCCTGCCCTCCAGCGGTGACGTGCTCGACTACACGCCCGCGCAGATCGACCGGGCACTGGCCGTCAACCTGCGCGCCCCCGCGATGCTGGCCCGGCTGCTCGCCCCCGCCATGGTGACCGCCGGACGCGGGCACATCTGCTTCGTCGGGTCGCTCTCGGGCGTCGCGGCCACCCGGTCGTCGTCCCTCTACAACGCGACGAAGTTCGGGCTGCGCGGCTTCTCCCTGGCCTTCCGGCAGGACCTGCACGGCACGGGCGTCGGGGTCTCGATCGTGCAGCCGGGCTTCGTCCGCGAGCTGGGCATGTTCGCGAACACCGGGTCGGCGGCGCCCGGGGGCGTGCGCACGGTCGCGCCGGAGCGGGTCGTCAAGGGGGTGACCCGGGCGATCGAGCGGGACGTCGCCGAGATCAACGTCGCCCCGCTGGAACTGCGGTTCCTCACCAAGGTCGCGTCACAGTTCCCGGGCTTCTCCGAGCGGGTGCAGCGGCTGGCGGGGGCGGAGCGGAGCATGGACGCGATCGTGGCGGCCCAGCGGTCCAGCCGCTGACCCACGGGCCGCCGGTGCTCAGTGCACCCAGTCGCCCGGCCCGCCGCCCCGCCACTCGATCCACTCGGCGCTCACCACGTCCTCCGGTTCCACGTCCTCCAGACCGGCGCCGCGCAGGAACTCGACGACGTCGATCACCGTGTACGCCATCCCCACGAAGGAGCCGCCGACGCGGACACGGCGGCCGCCGTCCGGTGCGGAGGGGTACACGACGACCTGGACGACCTGGGGCATGCCGTCACCCTCGCCCGGGGCGGACGGTGCCGCACCCGGTGGACCGCCGTTCGGGCCGGCGGTGACATCACCGGCGGGAACGGGGGTACCCGCGACTGGCGGAGGTCCCATGATGTTCGAGGCAGGAGATATCCGTGAGTGGCGGGGTCACGACGTGGTGGACCCACACGGCCACAAGATCGGCGTACTGGAGTCGGTCTACGTGGACACGGCGTCCGACAAGCCCTTCTTCGCCACCGTGACGGTGGGGTTGCCCACCCGTCGCCGCCTGGCGTTCGTACCGCTCGTCGGGGCGACGGTCGGTCCGAGTTACCTGAAGGTGATCCACAGCAAGGACGTGGTCAAGAAGGCCCCCGCGATCGACACCGACGGCGAGCTGCACGCCACGGACGAACCGGGTGTCTTCGCGCACTACGAACTCGACTACGCGCCGGGCAGTGGCGGCGAGCGACGTCTCGCCCGCCGCTGACGGCACCCTGGACGTCGGGAGGTCCGATGGTTCTGTTCCTGCTGCTGATCCTCGTCGCCGTGGTGCTGGGAATCATCGGATTCGCCACGCACGGCCTGTTCTGGCTGCTGATCATCGGCGCCGCCGTCCTGGTCGTCGACCTCGTCTACGCCGGTACGCGGCTGCGCCGGGGCGGCGGAAGGAAGCACCGGCTGGCCCGCTGACCGCACGGGCGCCCGGTCGCCGGCCCCGCTGGGGGCCGGCGACCGGGCGTTCGGAGGCGGGCGCGGTGGCCGGTCAGCCCAGGCCGAGGACGGACATGGTGCGTTCGGCCATGCGCCGCTCCCCCAGGGAGTTGGGGTGGACCGGGACGATGTTCTGGCCGAACAGCAGCGGTTCGATCCACCGTGTCCCGGCGGCCTTGCACGCGTCGTGCCCCTCGGACGCCTGCGCGAAGTCGACGTACGTCGAGCCGGTCTCCGCGGCGGCCCGCGCGACGACGGCGTTGAGGTGGGTCTGCAGGGCGTGCAGGTACGGCACGTCGCCGGAGGCGATCGGGAGCTGGGCGAAGCAGGCCGGGTCGGCCGTCGCCGGTGTGATCCAGGGGTAGCCGAGCACCGCCACCCGGGCGCCGGGTGCCTTGGCGCGGACGCTGTTCAGGGCGGTCTTGAGCGCGGGGTAGGTGTTGGCGTCGATCGCGTCGTCGAACGAGGTGCCGTACTTGTCCTTGCAGGGGCTGCCCTTGCCACCGCTGAGGACGCCCGCGGTCCCGCAGGCGAGCATGGCGTTGATGAAGGTGCCGTTGTCGTTGCCGCCGATCGTCAGCGTCACCAGGTCGGTGTCCGCGGCGACCGCGTTCACCTGGGGCGCGACCCCCGGGTACTGCGCCTGGGTGAAGTCCTTCGTCTGCGCGGCGCCGCAGGTGACATCCGTCAGCCGGGCGCCGGTGCGCGCGGCGATGACGTGCGGGTAGTTGGCCGTGGAGCGCAGACACAGCAGGTTGCCGAGGTCGACGGGCAGGACGCCCGAGGCGGCGCTGTAACTGTCGCCGAGGGCGGCGTACTTCAGGGGCGTGGTGGCGTGGGCGGGGCTCCCGGTGACGCTGAGGGCCAGCGTTCCGGCGGCCGCGATTGACGCGGCCATGACACGACGCAGGGCAGGCAGGGGCATGATGCTCCCTCTTCTCGGGACGGGTACGCGGAGGCGGACGGGCGGGGGCGCCCGCCGTGCTGGTTCGCGAGAATGCGGCGGCTCGAGCAACAGGAAGTACCGGCCGACGGGACGCGGGCGGGCGAAAGAGCGCACGTCGAAGGCCGTGGAGACCGGTGGCGGGATTACCGCTCGGTTCTACTGATAGGTAATGTGCGGGCGCCGGACGGCCGCGTCAACAATGTTGACCGAACTTCTTGAAATCCTGACTGCCCCCGGGGGAGGGCGGGGTGCCGCCTATGCTGAGCCGCATGCCGCAGACCGGTTCCGGTTCCACCACCCGCGATGCCATCCACACCGCCGCCACCCGGCTCTTCCGCGACCAGGGGTTCGCCAGGACCACCGTCCGCCGGATCGCGGCGGACGCCGGGACCGACCCGGCGCTGGTGATCCGTCACTTCAAGAGCAAGGAGCTGCTCTTCCTGGAGACGATGCACCTGACCATCGACGACGAACCACTGCTCGACGTGCCGCTGGAGGAGTTGGGCGAGCGCCTCGCCCAACTCCTCCTGGACCTCGACGGATCGGTGCGGGGCATCTTCCTGGCCCTCGTGCGCGGCAGCAACGAGGAGCAGATCCACGACCGGCTCCGGGAGACCCACGAGAAGGTGTTCGTCGAGCCGCTGCGCGGCCGGCTGTCCGGGCCCGACGCCGACCTGCGGGCCCGGCTGGCGGCGTCGCTGGCGGGAGGGCTGCTGTACGCGTTGTGGGTGGCCCGGGACGAGAGCCTGCTCCGCACCGAGAGCAAGGAACTCATCGCCCACTACGGCGCGCTGTTCCAGGAGATCCTGACGCCGCGTCCGTGAGGAGCGGGACCCGTCCGCGGGGGGCCGGTCGTCGTGCGACCGACGGGAGGACCCCCTCCAGGATGGGGTGTTCGTCCAGTGTTCCCGGCCCCGGGACGCCCCGAGACTGCCTCTCATGACGAACGAAGCGCCACCCCGGAGACCGGGTGCCACCGCGGCCGGACCGCTCGCCCGCCGTGCCGCCGCCGAGGCGGTCGGCACCGGGTTGCTGGTGGCGGTGGCCGCCGGGTCCGCGATCCAGGCCACCCGGCTTTCGCAGGACGCCGGCGTCCGGCTGCTCGCCTGCTCGCTGGCCGTCGCCCTCGGTCTCGGGGTGCTCATCACCCTGCTCGGGCCGGTGTCCGGTGGCCATCTCAATCCGGCCGTCACCCTGTCCGCCTGGTACACCGGCCGCCGCCGCGGTGCGGGGCCGACGCTGCGCGAGGTCGCCGCGTACGTACCGGCGCAGACGGCCGGTGCGCTCGGGGGTGCCGTGCTGGCGGACGCCATGTTCACGCGGCCGCTGCTGCGGCTCTCCACTCATGAGCGGTCCGGCGGGCACCTGTGGCTGGGCGAGGCCGTCGCCACGGCCGCGCTCGTCCTGCTCGTCGTCGGCCTGGAGCGCGGCGGCCGGGCCCGGTCGGTCCCGGCCGCCGCGGCCGCGTACACCGCGGCCGCCTGCTGGTTCACCTCCTCCACGGCCTTCGCGAACCCGGCGACGACCGTCGGCCGGGCACTGACCGACACCGCCGCCGGGATCGCCCCCGGCTCCGTGCTCCCGTTCGTCGCCGCCCAACTGGCCGGGACGGTTATTGGGTTGGGAACCGCGACCGTACTGTTCGGGCGCCAGGCCCGGGAGGGGGACGGCGGCACCCTTTCCGCCCGGGGCCCGTGCGGGACCGGCGCCGCCCCTGCCCGCCCGGTCCGGCCGGGTCCCGCTCAGCCCAGCCTGAACTTCTGTGCCGCCGACCCGTTGCAGTCCCAGATCCGCAGCCGGGTGCCGTTGGCCGTCGCCCCGCCGGGCGAGTCCAGGCACCGCCCCGACTGCGGGTTCAGCAGCGAACCGTCCGCCTGCTGCACCCACTTCTGACCGCCGACCCCGTTGCAGTCCCACAGCTCGACCTGCGTGCCGTTCGCCGTCCCGTTGCCGTTGACGTCCAGGCAGCGGCCCAGCGTGCCGAGCGCGTTGTCGGGGCGGTGGAACCAGTGCTGGTCGACCGCCCAGGACTGGCAGTCCCACAGCTGCACGGCGGTGCCGTTGACCCCGGTGTCGTCGGCCGCGACGTCGACGCACTTGCCGCCGGGACCCGCGACCGGGGCACCGCCGGCCACCGAGAACTTCTGTGCCGCCGACCCGTTGCAGTCCCAGATCCGCAGCCGGGTGCCGTTGGCCGTCGCCCCGCCGGGCGAGTCCAGGCACCGCCCCGACTGCGG
>NZ_JARAUO010000007.1:0-6353 GCF_033792105.1 Streptomyces sp. WI03-4A | reverse complement strand
GGTTCAGCAGCGAACCGTCCGCCTGCTGCACCCACTTCTGACCGCCGACCCCGTTGCAGTCCCACAGCTCGACCTGTGTGCCGTTCGCCGTCCCGTTGCCGTTGACGTCGAGGCAGCGGCCCAGGGTGCCCAGGGAACCGTCGGCGTTGTGGGTCCAGTGCTGGTCCTCGGCGTAGGTCTGGCAGTCCCACAGCTGCACGACGGTGCCGTTGACCCCGGTGTCGTCGGCCGCGACGTCGACGCACGTGCCGCCGGGGCCGCCGACCGTTCCCTGCGGTCCGTTGGGCACGTCGGTCTCACCGTTGTAGCCGACCGAGACGATGTTCGCCTGCACCGCGTTCTCGGCGGCGTCGGTGGGATAGCCGGAGACCATCACGCCCTCGAAGAACGTGCCCCTGTTCCAGTTGCTGTTGTCCCCGCCGATGCCGAGGATGATGCCGCCCTCCTGGTGCATCGGCTGGTAACCGCCGCGCGTCGGCAGGGCGCCGTCCCACCACGTGGTCAGTCCACCGGACCGCGCGTCGCCGCCCTTGAGGGCGTACCGCGTCTGCCCGTTGTTCTTGAGCACGGCCGTGACGTACGTGCTGCTGTTGCCGCGGTTGGCGGTGTTGGAGCCGTTGTCGCCCTGGAACATGCCGTTCTCCAGGTCCGCCTCGACCCAGGGTCCGGAGCCGGTGCAGGGCGCGAAGTAGCAGGTGGTCGCGATGCTGACCGCGTCCATGTGACCGTTGCCGGTGTCGGCCGGCGTGCTCTCGGCGTTGCCGTAGTCGAAGCAGCACGCGGAGCCCACGTGGGTGCCGCTGGCCACCATGTAGGCCCCTTCGGGCTGCCCGTTGACGGCGACACCCGAGGCGACGCCCGTGTAGCGGTAGCCGATGCCGGGCGAGATCCACACGCCGTAGACCTTGTGGCCGCCGGCGGTGACCGCGATCTCGCTGGCGTCCGCGCCGCGGTCCGCCCCCATGCCGGCGGTCCCGGCCGGGCCCGGGGTCAGGTCGTTGTGCCGTGCTGTCTGGTCGTAGATCCTCGTGATCCGGCAGGTCGTGCCGCCGCAGAAGGTGTCCTGGCGCCCGGCGTCCGCGTAGCCGCCGGGTGCCAGCAGGCCGATGTCGGCCTTCGCCCCGTCCGAGGCCCTGGTGACCTGGTACAGAGGGCCGGCGTAGGTGGCGAACAGCGCCCGTACCGTGCTGTGCGCGGCGACGCACGGGGTGCCGGCACCCCCGTAGATGTCGCATGGCAGGGAGCCGGCGGCATGCGCCGGCCCGGCCAGGCCGAGCAGGGCACCCAGCATGAGCACCAGGACGGCAAGGATCGATCTCTTTCCGCGCATCGTCTGCTCCTCGAAGGACGGGACGTGCTTGAACGGACGGACGTGAAAGTCGGGTTCGGGGAATCACATCGACCGCTGCGGAAGGTACGGACCATGGTGGGTCACGTCAAGATTTGTTGCTTCCTCCTTATTTAAAGTTCTGTACGTGTCCTGAAATGTTTCTTCCCGGTGGGTTTTCCGGGCACCTGACCACTCAGTGCGCCGGGGCGGAGATCTCGCGCTTCAGGATCTTTCCGCTCGGGCCCAGGGGCAGCGCGTCCACCAGCCAGAGCCGGCGCGGGTACTTGTACGCCGCCACCCGGTCCCGCACGTACGCCTGGAGTTCGCCGGTGCTCGCCTCGGCCCCCGGGCGCAGGACGACCGCCGCCGCCACCTCCTCGCCCAGCCGCTCGTCGGGCACGCCGACGACCGCCGCGAGGGCGACCGCGGGGTGCTCGTGCAGGACCTCCTCGATCTCCCGCGGATAGACGTTGTAGCCGCCGCGGATGATCAGGTCCTTCTTGCGGTCGACGATGTACAGGTAGCCGTCCTCGTCCCGCCGGGCCAGGTCACCGGTGCGCAGCCAGCCGTCGGGCACGGTGGCCGCGGTCTCCTCCGGACGGTTCCAGTAGCCCTTCATCAAGTTGGGCCCGCGCACCACGAGTTCACCCACCTCGCCCGGGGCCACGTCCCGGCCGTCGTCGTCCAGCAGCCGCACCTCGACGTCGCGGATGGGCGTCCCGATGGACCCCGGCTTGCGGGGGCGGTCGGGGTGGTTGAAGGAGACGACCGGGCTGGTCTCCGACATGCCGAAGCCCTCCAGCACCATGCAGCCGAACCGCCGCTCGAACCCGTGCAGAACCTCCACCGGCAGGGACGCGCCGCCCGAGACGCACATGCGCAGGGTGGGCACGTCGGCGTCGGCGGCACCCGGGTGCTGGAGCAGGGCCGCGTACATCGTGGGCACGCCCTCGAAGACGGTGGCACCGTCGCGGGCGACGGCGTCCAGCACGGCCTGCGGATCGAACCTGGGTATGAGGGTGAGCGCGGCGCCGCTGCGCACGGCGACGTTCATGGTGCAGGTCTGCCCGAAGATGTGGAACAGCGGCAGACAGCCCACGATCACGTCGTCGGGGGTCAGCCGCTGCACGTGGACGACGTTGACCTCGGTGTTGTGGCGCAGGCCCGCGTGGGTGAGCGCGGCGCCCTTGGGCCGGCCGGTCGTACCGGAGGTGTACAGCAGGACGGCGACGTCGTCACCGGCGACCGTGGCCACCTCGGGCCGGGGCTCGAGGCGCGCCAGTTCGGCGGCGAAGGCGGCGGGCTCGACGGCGATGCGCCGCACACCGGCCGCCGCCGCGCCCTGGGCGCCCTCGCCGGGCGCCTGGTGCCACTCGAAGAGGAGCACCGCGCCGGAGTCCCGCAGGTGGTACTCGGTCTCCCGCTCCTTGAGCAGCGGGTTCATCGGCACGACGATGCCGCCGGCGCGCAGCACGGCGTAGTACAGGACGACGAACTCGGGCACGTTCGGCAGCATCAGGGCGACCCGGTCGCCGGTCCGCAGGCCCTCCGTGCGCAGCAGGGCGGCGGCCTGCGCGCTCAGCCGGTCCAGCTCGGCGTAGGTGGTGATCCGCGTCCCCAGCCGCAACGCCGTGGCGTCGGGCCGCTTGCCCGCCGTCTCGGCCAGGAACTCCGCCAGATTCGCCATGATGCCTCCTCGCATGCATGTCCGCTGCGCGCGCCGGGCTCCCCCGCCGACGCTCACGGCATGGTGTCTTTCGGCCGGAGGAAGATCCATGGCCGGGCGGACAGCGCGGGGCGGACAGGATTGTCCTGGGCACCAACAAGCACCTCGTACGCTGCGGGGATGAGTCTCTCGGAGGTGAGCGCCGCACTGCGGGCACGGCTGCCGGAACTGGGCGAGCGGATGGCGGTGCGCATCCGCGCGGAGGTCGAGGCCTACGCGGACGAGTCGCTGATCCCGTTCGCGTCGCTGCGGGAGTCGTGCACGGCCAACGCCGACCAGTTGCTGGGGCGCTTCGCGCTCGACGCGGAGCCCGACGTCGGGCCCGCGGAGCGGACCGGCCGACTGCGGGCCGAGCAGGGGGTGCCGCTCGCGGACACGCTGCACGCGTACCGGATCGGCTTCGGGTACCTGTGGGAGCGGATGGTCGACGAGGCCCGGCGGCACCCGGAGGTCACGGACGCCCATCTGGTGGCCGGGTCCTCGGAGATCTGGGCGCAGTTCGGGCGTTACGCGGAGGCGGTCGCCGCGGCCTACCGCGAGGCCAGCGCCGAGCTGGCCCTGCAGCGTGAGGCGCGCCGTTCGGCGCTGGTCGAGGCCCTGTTCACGGGCGCGCTCGCGGACCGCACGACGCTGTGGGAGACGGCGCGGCAGCTCGGGCTGCCGGAGCGCGGTCCGTACGCGGTGGTGGCCGCCGCGGTGCCCGATCCGGGCGGGGAGCCGCTGCCCGGGATCGAGGGGGCCCTGCGTCAGGCGGGTGTGCCGTCGGCCTGGCGACTGCTGCCGGACGCGCAGCTCGGACTGCTCTCGCTCACCCATCCCGACGCCGAGTCGCTGATCGGGAGGGCGTTGCGGCGGCGTTCGGCTCGGGTGGGGGTCAGTCCCCGGTTCGACTCGCTGCGCGACACCCCGCAGGCGCTGCGGTTCGCGCGGCTCGCGCTGGCCGGGCTGCCCGGCGAGGGGCCGGGCGTGGCCCGCTTCGACGACAGCCCGCTCGCCATGCTGGTCGCCGCCGCTCCCGCCGAGGCGGCCCGCCTCGTCGAGACCGTCCTCGGCCCGGTCCTCGAGCTGCCGGCTCCCGAGCGGGCGCGGCTGCTGCACACGCTCGGGCACTGGTTCGCGCACGGGGGCGTCGCCGCCGAGACGGCGAGCGGGCTGTTCATCCACCCGAACACGGTGCGCTACCGGCTCCGCAGGGTGGAGAAACTGACGGGACGTTCGCTCTCCGATCCCGCGGACCTGGCCGACCTCGGCGCCGCCCTGCACGCGCTGCGGCTCGTCCCGCGGCCGGAAGGGGGACGGGAGCGGCGATCACCCTAGGTAGTCGGGCGACCGGCACGGTGACGGAGAGTGTCTGTGAAGGTTTCGGGCCGGACGGTGAGATTATTCGCGACTTCGGGGCACTAGAACGGGAGGAATGCTGCTACCCGGCAGGAGGCACACCATGATCGCCCTCGGCATCATTCTGCTCATAGTCGGCTTCATCACCGGCATTTCGATCCTGTGGACCATCGGCATCATCCTCGCGGTGGTGGGCGCGGTCCTGTGGATCCTGGGCTCGATGGGTCACGCGGTCGCGGGCCGCCGACACTACTGGTAGCCACCGGACCCGCTGCGGCACGACGGCTCGCGCTTTCCTCGCGACCGCTACGGCGGCGTGCGGTAGGGTCACCTGACGTGAACACCGGATCGGCGCCACGCCACGCACGGATCGGCAACCCGGTGGGCGGCTGATCACACGGTGGGTGCGCGGGACGCACCCCCTCGGTCCGGCACGCGGACCTCCCGGCACTCGCGCACCGCGAGTCCGTCTCCCGTGTCGAACACCAACGAGGTCAGCCGAGTGACAGCCACGTTCAACCACACCATCATCGCCGCCAAGGACCGCAACGAGTCCGCCCGGTTCTTCCGGGAGTTGCTGGAACTCCCGGAAGCGCCGTCCTGGGGCCCCTTCACCAACATCCAGCTCACCGACGGCGTGCTGCTGCAGTTCGCCGAGCCGCCGGTGGAGATCCAGATGCAGCACTACGCCTTCCTGGTCGACGACGAGTTGTTCGACCGCGCGTACCGGCGGCTGTGCGACCGCGGCATCGAGCACTGGGCGGACCCGCAGATGCGCCGCCCGGGCGAGACCAACGACGAGCACGGCGGCCGGGGTGTGTACTTCAAGGACCCGGCCGGCCACGCGATCGAGCTGATCACCCGCCCTTATCTGTGACCGGTCACGAGAAGCGCACGCCCATCTCCACCGTCACGTCGTCGCCCTCCCCCAGGCCCAGGCCGGTGCGCACCGCGCTCCTCAGCGGCAGCAGGTACCCGCCGTCCTTCGGGAAGAGCGATGTCGTGAATGCGGTGCCGCCGATCCGGGCTTCGACGGGGATCACGCCCCAGCCGTAGCTGGCCGCCGCGGCCACCTCGCGGATGTCCGTGGACTCCTCGTCCGGCACGGGGACGAAGAAGTAGGGCGCCGGGCCGCGCCACTCGACCACCCGGCCGGAGAATGCGAGTTCCATCGGAAATTCCTCTCTTCCTCCGGCCGGTCGGCCGTCAGAGCTTGGCGCCGAAGTCCTGGGTCCACCAGGGGCCGCCCGAGCCCCGGTGGACGCCGACGCCGATGTTCTTGAACGAGCAGTTGAGGATGTTGGCACGGTGGCCGGGGCTGTTCATCCAGGAGTCCATCACGGACTGCGGGGTCTGCTGGCCCTTGGCGATGTTCTCCCCGTACGTGGACCAGCGGTAGCCCGCCGCGGTGATCCGCTGGCCGGGGTCGGCGCCGTCCGGGTTGGTGTGCTCGAAGAAGTTCCGCGCGGCCATGTCGTCGGAGTGGCCCTGCGCGGCCTTCTCCAGTTGCGGGTCCTCGGTGACCGGCCCGCAACCGGCGGTCGCCCGCTGCTGGTTCACCAGCGCGACCACCTGGTCGACGGCGTCCGAGGACGTCGGTGTCGCGTCAGGGGTGGCGGCGGTGCCCGGCGTCGGGCGGACCGGGTGCGCGGGTGCCGAGGCGCGCTTCTTCACGGGCGCGGGAGCCTTGGGCGAGGCGCTCTTCTTCTTGGGCGCGGACGCCGACGCGGACGGAGTGGCGGAGGCCGAGGGTGACCGCGTGGGCTCCTCGGCGCGGGGCGCGGAGAGGTCGACCACCGGATCGGCGGCCTCGCGCGCCGCGGCCGGCCCGTCGTTCCCGGCGCCGGGGTCGGTGCCGAAGTACCACAGGCCGCCGCCGGCGACGCAGGCCGCCACGACGGCGCCGCCCACGGCCCGGCGCCGCAGACGCCGACGGCGGCGGACCTCGCCCCGGGAGGC
>NZ_JARAUO010000006.1:0-283100 GCF_033792105.1 Streptomyces sp. WI03-4A | reverse complement strand
GGGCGGCCCCGGGCCGCGGGCGCAGGCGCTGGGGCTCAACCGCGGGGCGCGGGCGCAGGCGCCGGGCTCAGGTCGCGCAGCCCCGGGGCCCCGCGGACGGAGGACCGGGCCCGGGCGATCAGCCGGCGGCGGCCGTCAGGTGGGCGAAGACCGCGCGCGGGCGGGTGCCGTCCGGGGCCGACCAGCCCGCGGTCACCTGGCCGACGGTGTTCGGCCCGGGTGACGGGTCGCCGGAAGCCGGCGTCAGGACGCGGTGCAGGTGGAGGGTCGTGCCGTGCGGGGCGGCGAGCCGGGTGCCGTGCTCGTCGTCGGTGGGGTCGGGCGCGGGGACCGGCGCGGTGAACGGCTCGCCGGTGTGGGAACGGGTCACCTCGCGGTCGGGCGTGTCGCTGACGCTCTGGGCCATCGCCTCGACGGTTCCCCCGATCAGCTGCAGCAGTTGGGTGACCAGCACCGGGTCGTGACAGCCGTCGTAGGCCCAGCGCTTGCCCAGCACGCCGTGCTCCATGGTGCCGACGAGCGCGTGCTCCATGCCGTCCAGGGGTGCGCCGCGGTAGGTGAGCGGGACCAGGTAGGAGGTCGGCTCGGGGGCCGAGGTGTCGGTGGTCACCATGCACTCGATGCCGACCTCGCCCTCGGGGTCGTCCAGCCGGAAGCCACCGGACTTCACCAGCACCGGGGCGCCCTGACCGCCGCGGTACCAGGGGCGGTTGGGCAGCCACGTGGTGAGGAGTTCGAGCTTGGTCGGCTTGAGGGTGGTGTGGTGGATCACGGCCATGCCGGCGGCTCTCTTCCGTGGTGCGGTGCGGACTCCGGAAGCCTCCCACACGGGCCGGGGTCCCCCGGAGCGCGCCGGACGCCAGGACGGGTGACCGCGGGCCGTGCCCATTGCCCATCTCCCTGGGCGGGCGGGAATGTTCGTTCCCGCTTCTGGTCCGGGAGACCTACCGGACGGTATACAGGCCCAGTTGACCGCGCGGTCCGCCTCGGTGCGGACCGCGTGCGACGTCCCGGCCTCAGGGGGAGGAACCCATGGCGAACGACAGCGTTGCGGCGGAACCAGCGAGATCCCGGCGGCGGAGTGCCGTGCTGGGGGCGGCGATCGGGGGCTGCGCCCTCGTCGCCGCGTCGACGGCACCCGCCGCCGCGCACCCCGCCCACCCCCGCGACCTCACCTATGTCTCCCTCGGGGACTCCTACACCTCGGGGCCCGCGATCCCGGGCCAGGTCGACGCCAACTGCGCCCGCTCCGACCACGACTACCCCTCGCTGCTGGCGGCCAGACAGGGTATGACCGCCTTCAAGGACGTGAGTTGCGCCGGGGCCACGACCGAGGAGATGTGGAAGGCGCAGGGCACCAACGCCCCGCAACTCGACGCCCTGGGGCGGAACACGGACCTGGTGACGGTACAGATCGGCGGCAACGACGTCGGCTTCGGCTCGATCATCAGCACCTGCGCTCGGCTCGGCGTCCAGGACCCGGCCGGCAACCCCTGCGAGCGCTCCTACCGGGCCGCGGGCTACGACCGGCTGGCGCTCACCGTGGTGCAGACCGCGCCGAAGATCGACCGGGTGCTGCGGGCCGTGCACGCCCGCGCCCCGCACGCGCGGGTGCTCCTCGTCGGCTACCCGGACCTGCTGCCGGACGACGGCAGCGGCTGCTTCCCGTCGGTGCCGTTCGCCAAGGGCGACTTCCCCTATCTGCGCGACACCGAGAAGCGGCTGAACCTGATGCTGCGTCTGGTGGCCTCGTGGAACCGGGCCGAATACGTAGACACCTACGGCCCCACGGTGGGCCACGACATGTGCAAGGCGCCCGCGGACCGCTGGATCGAGCCGTTGCAGCCGGCCTCGCCCGCGGCCCCCGCCCACCCGAACGCCAAGGGCGAGGCGGCCATGGCCGAGGCCGTGCTCGACCGGCTCGGCCACGCTCGCGGACGCGACTGAAATCCTCGGTCCGCCTTGCGACGGCCTCCGCCCGCCCGGGGCGGAGGCCGTCGTGGTCCCACGGGACGGGGGACCCTGCGGTCAGCCGCCGAGCGCGGCCTGGACCACGGCCTTGGCCTCCTCCTGCACCCGCGCGAGGTGGTCGGGGCCGTGGAACGACTCGGCGTAGATCTTGTAGACGTCCTCCGTGCCCGAGGGGCGGGCCGCGAACCAGGCGTTGGCGGTGGTGACCTTGATCCCGCCGATGGCGGCGCCGTTGCCCGGCGCCTCACTGAGCACACCGGTGACCGGCTCGTCCGCGAGGGTGTCAGCGGTGACCTGGGCCGGGGACAGCTTGGCGAGCAGCGCCTTCTGCTCGCGGGAGGCGGGCGCGTCGATCCGGGCGTAGGCGGGTTCGCCGAAGCGGGCGGTGAGGTCGGCGTAGTGCTCCGAGGGCGTCCGGTCGGTGACGGCCGTGATCTCGGAGGCGAGCAGGGCCAGCAGGATGCCGTCCTTGTCGGTGGTCCACACCGACCCGTCGCGGCGCAGGAAGGAGGCGCCGGCCGACTCCTCGCCGCCGAACCCGAGGGTGCCGCCGGCCAGTCCGTCCACGAACCACTTGAACCCGACCGGGACCTCGACCAGCCGGCGGTCCAGGTCTTCGGCGACGCGGTCGATCATCGTGGAGGACACGAGCGTCTTGCCGATGCCGGTCCCGGCCGGCCACCGCTCGCGGTGCCGGTAGAGGTAGGAGATGGCGACGGCCAGGTAGTGGTTGGGGTTCATCAGCCCGGCGTCCGGGGTCACGATGCCGTGCCGGTCGGCGTCGGCGTCGTTGCCGGTGGCGATGCGGAAGCGGTCGCGCTGCTCGATCAGCGAGGCCATGGCGTACGGCGAGGAGCAGTCCATGCGGATCTTGCCGTCCCAGTCCAGCGTCATGAACCGCCAGGTGGGGTCGGTGTGCGGATTGACCACGGTCAGGTCGAGTCCGTGCTCCTCGGCGATCCGGCCCCAGTAGGCGACGGAGGCGCCGCCGAGCGGGTCTGCGCCGATGCGCACCCCGGCGGCGCGGACCGCGTCGAGGTCCAGGACGCTCGGCAGGTCGCCGACGTAGACGCCGAGGAAGTCGTACCGCCCGGTGGAGTCGGCGGCGAGCGCGCGGGCGTACGGCAGCCGCCGCACGTCCTTCAGGCCGCCCGCGATGATCTGGTTGGCGCGGTCCTGGATCCAGGAGGTGGCGTCGGACGCCGCGGGTCCGCCGCTGGGCGGGTTGTACTTGAAGCCGCCGTCGGCGGGGGGGTTGTGCGACGGAGTGACGACCACGCCGTCGGCGAGGCCCGAGGTGCGGCCCCGGTTGTGGGTGAGGATGGCGTGCGAGAGCGCCGGGGTCGGCGTGTAGCCGTCCGCGCTGTCGACGAGCACCGTCACGCCGTTGGCGGCGAACACCTCCAGGGCGGTGGCCCTGGCGGGCTCGGACAGGGCGTGGGTGTCGGCGCCGAGGAACAGGGGGCCGTCGGTCCCGTTGGCCGTCCGGTACTCGACGATGGCCTGGCTGGTGGCCGCGATGTGGTCCTCGTTGAAGGCGGTCGCCAGGGACGAACCCCGGTGTCCCGACGTGCCGAACGCCACCCGCTGCCCCGGGTCGGCCGGGTCGGGGTGCAGCGTGTAGTACGCCGTGACCAGCCGGGCCACGTCGACAAGGTCCTCGGGACCGGCCGGCCGGCCGGCTCGCTCGTGCGGCATGAGTCCGCTCCTCCGCATCGGTGTGGTCGATCGCTCGGAACCCATCTTTCCTCGTCAGGGCTCCGGCATGCGAGTGCGCCACCGACGGCGGGCGAACGGCCCCGGTACGGCTCAGGGGCACCGGGGCCGGGTCCGCCCGGCGGCTCAGCCGATGTGGTAGCCGTCCCCGTACACCTTCCAGTCCAAGGGCGTGTTCAGGTCGAGGTTGCCCTTGCGCAGGAAGACCCGCTGCTCGGTGTCGACCCTGCTGGTGTCGCTGTGCGCCTCCTCCTGCTTCATGGCCCACACCCGGGCGTCGAGAAAGGCGTTGAGGTACGTCGTCTCGTTCCCGCCCTGCGCCGGCGGCTTGGCGGTGCGCAGGGCCCGCTTGCGGATGTTGCGGAAGCTGGTGGGGTCGTCGCCGTCGCCGTGCATGACGATGGCGTCGTAGTAGGCGAACTGCCCCAGGGCACGCAGCCCGTCCGCCTTGCCCTGGGCGACCGCGGGGTTGAAGTAGACCCGGTCCCGCTCGTCGTTCTGGGCCTGCTGGAACGCGCCGTCCTGGGCCGCCTTGCGCCAGTCCTTGGGGTAGTCGGGGTCGAGACCGCTGTGCGAGTCCGTCCCGTTCACCCGGCGCAGGGCGGGCAGGTACTTGGCGAGCACGTTGCCCGGCTTGCGGTCGGCGTAGAGCTGGACGAGGTCGAGCATGTCGCCGGTGCCGGAGCAGAAGCCGATGATGCCGGCGGTGTAGCCGCGGCCGTCGCCGATGTCCTCGATGTACTTGTACTGGGCCTTCCAGTCGAGCGAGGAGTTCTCCGCGCTCGACACCAGCTTCATGGCGATCTCCTTCTTCGCCGGGTCGTCCAGGCCCGGCGCGGCCGACGGTGCCGCCGCCACGCGCGGGGCGCCGAGCAGGGCGCCGGAGGCGACGGCGCCGAACACGGCGACGAAGGTCCGGCGGGAGAGGCGGCCAGGGGCTGCCGGGGCTGCCGTTTCACGGTCTGCGTGCACCACAGGGGCTCCAAAAAGGGGTGGGGCGTGGGGAGTTGGTCCGTACCGCACTTGCTGGTTGTACTGATAGGAAAGTTTCCTACCAAACGTAGAGCCGGTGCGGTAACCCGTCCCGCGAGAAGTTCGTAGGATCGAACAGGGCGGCCCCCGCCGCGGCGTCGTGCGCCGCGGCGGGGGCCGCGCCCTCATGTCACCCCGCCCGTCGGGGCGTTCGGAGCGTCACCCGCGGGGCGTCTTCGACCGCTCCCGCGCGTAGGCGTACAGCTCCTTCGACGTGGTGATCAGCTCCCGCCGCTCCTCCCGCGAACCGACCATCGGCTGGGAGCCGTTGAGCGGCACCTGGGCGCTCTCCGGCAGGAACCGCACGGTCAGCAGGCCGATGGCGCCGGCCAGCATGAGGTAGTAGGCGGGCATCAGGTCGTCACCGGTGGCGTTGACCAGCGCGGCGGTGACGAGCGGAGTGGTGCCGCCGAACGCGGCCACGGCGATGTTGAAGCCGATGCCCATGGCCGCGTAGCGCACCGCCGTCGGGAACAGGGCCGGCAGGGTGGCCGCGCTCGGCGCGGCGAAGCAGGCCAGCAGGGTGGACAGCACCAGTACCCCGAGGATCGGCAGCCAGGTCCCGTCCGCCTTGATCAGCAGGAAGGAGGGGACGGCCAGGACGATCATCGCCGCCGCGGCGACCGCGTAGACGGGCCGCCGGCCGACCCGGTCGCTGAGCCGGCCCAGGAAGGTGATCAGCACGACGATCCACACCATGCCGGTCAGCACCAGGACGTCCGCCGAGCCGCTGGAGCGGTGGAGCGTCTCGGTCTGATAGGTCGGCAGATAGCCGGTGACCATGTAGTTGGTGACGTTGTAGAGCAGCACCAAGCCCATGCAGACCAGCAGCGCCGGCCAGTGATTGCGGATGATGTCCTTGAACTCGCTGCCGGCCGACTCCTGCGCCAGCCCCTTCTCGTGCTCGTCCAGTTGCTGCTGGAAGGCGGGCGACTCCTCCAGCTTGAGCCGCATGTACAGGCCGATCACGCCGAGCGGCCCGGCGATCAGGAACGGGACGCGCCAGCCCCAGGAGAGCATCTGCGCGTCCGTCAGCAGCAGGTTGAGCGCGGTGACCAGCGCCGAGCCGAGGGCGTACCCGACGAACGTGCCGAAGTCGAGCCAACTGGAGAGGAAGCCGCGCCTGCGGTCCGGGGAGTACTCGGCCACGAAGGTGGTGGCCCCGCCGTACTCACCGCCGGTGGAGAAGCCCTGGACCATGCGGGCCAGCAGGAGCAGCACGGGCGCGGCGATGCCGATGGTGGCGTAGCCGGGGATAATCCCGATCGCGAACGTCCCGACGGCCATCATGATCATGGTGGTCGCGAGCACCTTCTGCCGGCCGATCCGGTCGCCGAGCGGGCCGAAGACCAGTCCGCCGAGCGGCCGTACGACGAAGGCCGCGGCGAACGTGGCGAAGGAGGAGATCACCTGGGCGGCCGGGGAGGCGCCGGGGAAGAACACCTTGCCGATGGTGGCGGCGAGGTAGCTGTAGACGCCGAAGTCGAACCATTCCATGCAGTTGCCGAGCGCGGAGGCGCCCACCGCCCGCCTGAGCAGCGGCGGCTCCACGACCTGGACGTCCTCCTTGCGGAAGGCCCGCCGGTTGCGGCGCAGCCTGCGGCTCAGGTCCTCGCGGACCTGGCGCGGCAGCTCCGCCACGGCCTCGGGCACCCTCGGCCGCTCACCGTCGCGGGCTTCTCGTCCGGGCGTCGCCGTACCCACGGGCTCTCCTCTCGTCGCGGCCGTTGCCGCGCGTTCCCTGCGCGCCCGCCCCGTCACCGTCCGTCCGACGGGCGCCGCGCGGCGTGCACCCTGCGCTTGCCCGGATTCACATTCGTCACACCAGCAACGCATCGCACGGGCCTCCCGAGTGCCCCGGCCGCCCGATTCAGAAACAGCACCGATCAATGCCATGAGGGCCATCGGTTGGACTTACGAATCACGCGGGCGCAGGGTGGACGGGGCCCTTCGCACCCGGCGGGCCCTTCCTGCAGCACCATCCCGGAGACGACCCGATGAACCACGTCGCGGACCCCGCTCGCTACGACGGCGCCATGCGCTACCGGCGCACCGGCCGCTCGGGACTTGACCTCCCGCTCCTGTCCCTGGGCTACTGGCACAACTTCGGCGACGACCGTCCCTTCGAGACCCAGCGCGAGATCGCCCTGCGCGCCTTCGACCTCGGGATCACCCACCACGACCTGGCCAACAACTACGGGCCGCCCTACGGCGCCGCCGAGATCAACTTCGGCCGGCTGCTCAAGCGGGACCTCGCCCCGTACCGGGACGAGCTGGTGATCTCCACCAAGGCCGGCTGGGACATGTGGCCCGGGCCCTACGGCCAGGGCGGCGGCTCCCGCAAGTACGTCCTGGCCTCGCTGGACCAGTCCCTGAGCCGCATGGGCCTCGACCACGTGGACATCTTCTACTCCCACCGGCTCGACGCGAGCACGCCCCTGGAGGAGACGATGGGCGCGCTCGACACCGCCGTCCGCCAGGGCAAGGCCCTCTACGTCGGGATCTCCTCCTACGACGCCGAGCGCAGCCGGCAGGCGGCCGCGATCCTACGGGACCTGGGCACCCCGCTGCTCATCCACCAGCCGTCGTACAGCATGCTCAACCGCTGGGTGGAGACCGACGGCCTGCTGGACGCGGCCCAGGAGGAGGGCTTCGGCGTCATCGGGTTCACCGCGCTCGCGCAGGGCCTGCTGACCGGCCGCTACCTGGAGGGGCTGCCGCGGGACTCGCGGGCCGCGCAGGGCAAGTCGTTCGACCCGGCCTGGCTGACCGAGGACATGCGGCAGCGGCTGCGCGCGCTGAACGACGTCGCCGCCCGGCGCGGGCAGACGCTGGCCCAGATGGCACTGGCCTGGGCGCTGCGGGACGAGCGGGTCACCTCCCTGGTCATCGGCGCCTCCCGCACCGAGCAGCTGGAGCAGAACGTGGCCGCGCTGGAGAACCTCGACTTCAGCGCCGAGGAGCTGGCCGAGATCGACAAGTACGCCACCGACGGCGGGGTGGACCTGTGGCGGGACGCGCGCCTGGGCAACCTCGGGTGACCACGGTGATCACTGGCACGGAGTGACATCGGCTATAGACATAAAGAAAAAGTCAGACATAATGGAGTCATTCGGACCGCGACCCCGTGCCCTCAAGGAGCCGCTCACCGCATGGCTTACGGAGCCCACCACAGCCCCTGTCTGCCGCCTCACCCCGATCTGACCCTCGCCCGCGACTGTGAGCACTGCCTGGGCTGGGGCACCGTCGTCACCCGCGACGGGACGCACGAGCTCTGCCGTACCTGTCAGCCCGACACCTGGGGCGACGACGGGTTCGGCACGGGCCCGGCGCGCTAGTCACCGCCCGGCGCCGGGTGCGGCGCGGGTGCGACGTACGGTGGGGGGCATGGCCCCTCCCCTGCCGGGCCCTCTGGCCCACCTGGCGCCGCTGCTCGACCACTACGGCTACTGGGCCGTGGGCGCCGTCATCCTCGTGGAGGACTTCGGCGTGCCGGCGCCCGGCGAGACCATCCTGCTCGCCGCGGGCGTCTTCGCCGGGGCGGGCCGGCTCAACATCTACGCCGTGGCGGCCGTCGCCTTCGTCGCGGCCGTCCTCGGGGACAACATCGGCTACCTCATCGGCCGCAGCGGCGGCCGCGCCTTCGTGCACCGGTGGGGGCGCTACGTCTTCCTGACCCCGAAGCGCTTCCAGGCGGCCGAGGAGTTCTTCGGCCGGCACGGCGGCAAGATCGTCACGGTGGCCCGGTTCGTCGAGGGACTGCGCCAGGCCAACGGCATCATCGCGGGCACGTCGGGCATGGCCTGGCGCCGCTTCCTGCTCTTCAACGCCCTCGGCGCGGCCCTCTGGGTCGGCCTCTGGGCCACCCTGTCCTACCTCGTGGGCAGCCACATCACGACCGTCTACGACGAGATCAGCCGCTACCAGGTCTACGTCCTCGTCGCGCTCGGCGTCCTGTTCGCGGCCTTCGTGACCCGCCACGTCGTCCGCCGGCACCGCGAACGCTGACCGGCGGCGGACCACACGCCTATCCCTCGCGCGCGTACGTCCGGGGAGCGTCCTTCGCGGGGTCGCCGTCGGCGGGCTCGTGGCCGCCGCGCAGGGCGGAGGCGAGGGCAGAGACCAGGGCCATGCCGGCCGCGACGCCGAAGACGATGGTCAGCCCGTGGTGGAACGGGCCGGACACCAGCCGCGGGAAGAAGGTGTGGCCGGTCAGGGTGGCGCGCTGGGCCGCGGTCAGGTGGTCGAGGGTGCCCCCGGTGCCGAGCAGGTGGGCGATGGGGTTGTTGCCGAGGAAGGTCGCGAAGAGGGTGCTGACCGGCGGCAGCGAGGCCACCTCGTGGGCGGTGGCCGGGGGCACGCCGTGGGCCGTCAGACCGCTGCCGAGCGTGGACGGCAGGGTGGCGGCGAGCCCGGAGACCATCAGCGAGAAGAAGACGCCGATGGACAGGGCGGTGCCCGAGTTCTGGAAGGTGGCCCGCATCCCGGAGGCGACGCCCCGGTAGCGGGGCGGGACGCTGCCCATGACGGACGAGGTGTTCGGCGAGGAGAACATGCCCTGGCCGAGGCCGTTGAGGAAGAGCAGCCCGGCGAACGGGCCGTAGGCGAAGTCGACCGGCAGGGCCAGCAGGCCGAGGAAGGAGGCGGCGACCACGAGCAGGCCGGCCGTGGAGAACAGGCGGGCGCCGAACCGGTCGGAGAGGTAGCCGGAGACCGGCCCCGCGATCAGGAAGCCCAGGGTCAGCGGCAGCATGAAGACGCCGGCCCACAGCGGGGTGTCCTCGAAGTCGTAGCCGTGCAGCGGCAGCCAGATGCCCTGCAGCCAGATGATGAGCATGAACTGCAGACCGCCGCGGGCGATCGCGGTGAGCAGGGCGGCCAGGTTGCCCGCGGCGAAGGCCCGCACCCGGAACAGGGACAGCCGGAACATGGGCTCGGCGACCCGGGTCTCCACCACGCGGAACACCAGCAGCAGCAGGACTCCGCCGATCAGCCCGGAGAGCACCCACGGGTTGGTCCACCCGGTGGGGTGGCCGCCGTAGGGCTGGATCCCGTAGGTGATCCCGGCGAGCAGGAGGCCCGCGCCCGTGGCGAAGGTGATGTTGCCGAGCCAGTCGACCCGGCCGCGCCCGCCGGCCGCGGTCTCCCGCAGGCTGAGGTACGACCAGACGGTGCCGGCCACGCTGACCGGGACGCTCACCCAGAACACCGCCCGCCAGTCGACCTCGGCGAGCAGACCGCCGGCGAGCAGGCCGAGGAACTGCCCGGCGAGCGCGGTGATCTGGTTGATGCCGAGTGCGGTGCCGCGCTGCCGGGCCGGGAAGGCGTCGGTGAGGATCGCGGCCGAGTTGGCGGTGAGCATCGAGCCGCCGAAGGCCTGGACGACGCGCCACAGGATCAGCCAGAGGGCGCCCGCGCCGGCCCGGAACGGGTCGAGGGACAGGGCGACGGAGGCGAACGCGAAGACCAGGAAGCCGAGGTTGTAGATGCGGACGCGGCCGAACATGTCGCCGAGCCGGCCGAGGACCACGACCAGCACGGCCGAGACCAGCAGGTAGCCGAGGATCATCCACAGCAGGTAGCCGATGTTGCCCGCGGCGAGCGGGTCGAGGCCGATCCCGCGGAAGATCGCCGGCAGGGAGATGATCACGATGGAGGCGTCCATCGTGGCGATCAGGACCCCGAGCGTGGTGTTGGACAGGGCGATCCACTTGTACCCGGGGCCGGGGGGCGTGTCCCGGTGGCGGGCCGAGCGGGCGAGCAGCCGGCCGCGCGGGGCGGGGCCGCCGGGCGGTGGCGTCCGCCCGCTCACAGCCGGTCCGCCAGCCGGTCGAGCAGGGGCATCGCGGCTCGCAGCGCCGCGCGTTCCTGGGGGGTGAACTCGTCCAGGGCACGGGCGAGCCGGTCCACGGACTCCGAGCGGCGCTCCTCCAGCACGCTGCGCCCCGCTTCGGTGAGGGACACGATGGCCCGCCGGCCGTCGGCCGCGTCGGGGGTACGGCTGACGAGTCCGCGCTGCTCGAGACCGGCGAGCGTGGTGGCCATCGCCTGCGGCCGGACACGCTCCAGTTCGGCGAGCGAGCCGGGCGAATCGGGTCCGGCGGCGGCCAGCCGGGCCAGTACCGAGACCCCGGACAGGGTCAGGTCGCCCACCGCGTGGGCCTGGCGCAGCCTGCGCACGATCCGGCCCAGGGCGAGCCGCAGACCGGCGGCGAGCGCCATGCCGTCCTCGTTCCTCGTGTTCGTCGTCCCCACAGGTAGTAACGATAGGTTTATCAGTCTGGGCTGTTCAACCAAGCGTAAGTAATTCGAGGCTGTTTGGACCGCCGCTGAGCGGCAAGCCGAATGTGGACCGCACACCGAGAGACGTGGGGATGTGAGACCCGATGGCTGGCAGCAAGAAGGCAAAGGCCAAGACGGAGCAGGTCCGGGGCAAGGTCAAGGAGGCCACCGGACGCGCCGTCGGCAACGAGCGCCTGGAGGCCGAGGGCCGCATGGAAGCCGCCCGCGGTGACGCCCGCCAGGCCAAGGAGAAGACGAAGGACGTCTTCAAGCACTGATCTCCCAGGCACTGATCAGCAACGGACCGGGGCAGGCCCGGGATATCCCCTGGAACGGGTTTCCCGGGCCTGCCCCGCCGTGGCTCGAGCCGTGTCACGAGGGGCCCCGGCCCCGGAGGAAAAGGGCAGCCAAGCATGGACATCCCCGTGAGCACCCGCGCGACGACGCGGACCCGCCCCGAGTCCCTGCGGCACAGCCGCACCTGGGACGCCGGGGTGCCCTGCATCGCCGAGGCGAGAGACGCCGTCGACGCGCTGCTGTCACGCGCGCAGCTCGCGCCGGAGCGGCGCGCCGTCCAGGATGCCCAGCTCGTCGTCAGCGAACTCGTCACCAACGCCGTCAAGCACGCCCCCGGCCCGTGCGCGCTGGGTCTCGAGCTGTCCGCCGACGGCGACGAGCTGCGCATCACCGTCACCGACACCTCGGTGGAGCCGCTCCGGGCACGGCCCGCCGACCCGGGCCGCGTCGGCGGTCACGGGCTGAACCTGGTGAACCTGCTCAGCGACGGGCTCCAGGTCACTCCCCTGCCGCAGGGCAAGCGCGTCGCGGCCACCGTCCCGCTGACCGGCGCCCACGGCGGCTGAGCCCGCCGGGCGCGGCCGCGGCGGCCGCCCGGCCCGGCGCGGACGGCGCCTTCCCCACAGAGACCTCAGGCCCTCAGGCCACGCGGATTCCCACGATGCAGGTGTCGTCGTCGGTGTCCGACCTGCTGTAGGTGAGCAGCCGGTCCAGGTGCTGGTCCAGGCTGACGGGCGCCGTACTGGCCGTGACCAGCAGATGCGACACCGACTCCTCGACGGAGCGGTCCCGGCGCTCGATGAGGCCGTCGGTGTACATCAGCAGGGTGTCACCCGCCGCGAGCTGCACCTCCGTCTCCTCGTACCCGGCCTCCGGCACCGCGCCCAGCAGCAGACCCTTGATCGGGGGCAGGGCGACCGCCTCCGCGTCGCGCACCAGGACCGGCGGGAGATGACCCGCTCGCGCCCAGCGCAGGGTGCGCCGCTCACCGTCGTACAGGCCGCAGACGGCGGTCGCGGTGACCGCGCCGGTCAGATGGTGGGCGACGATGTTCAGCCAGGACAGCAGCTGCGCGGGCCCGGCGCCGGTCACGGCCAGGCCGCGCAGGGCGTTGCGCAGCACGACCATGCTGGTCGCCGCCTCGATGCCGTGCCCGGCGACGTCCCCCACGCACAGCAGCACGAGACCGGAGGGCAGTACGACGGCGTCGTACCAGTCGCCGCCGACCAGTTGCTCGGTCTCGGCGGGCCGGTAGCGCACCGCGACCTTGAGTTCCGGCACCTGGAGCGGGGTCTGCGCGGGCGGCATGATGGCGTGCTGGAGCTGGAGGGCCAGGCGGTTGCGCTCGTCGGCCTGCTGCTCGGTGTGGGCGAGCTGGTCGCGGGTGGCGGCGAGCGCCACCTCGGTCCAGTGCTGGGCGGAGATGTCCTGGTAGGCGCCGCGTACGACGAACAGCTGGCCGTCGGTGTCCAGGACCGGTTCGGCCACCACGCGCATGTGCCGGGTGACCCCGTCGGGCCGCAGCAGCCGGAACGCGGCGGACGCCGGGCGCCGGTGGTGCAGCAGGGTGCGCAGGAAGCGGCCGATGGTGACGGCCTCGTCGGGGTGGGCGTGCGCGGCCAGGTCCTCCAGCGGGACCGGGGGGCTGGTCGGAGGGCGGCCGTAGAGGTCGAACAGCTGACCGTTCCAGGTGATCTCGCCGGTCAGCACGTTCTCCTCGAAGCCGCCGATGCGGCCGAGCCGCTGGGCGTGCTGGAGCAGGCTGGCCAGGCGCGCGGTCTCGTCCTCGATGCGCCAGATGAGCAGGACGGCGGCGCCGTGCCGGCTGATGCTGATGTCGGCGACGGCGGCCAGCGGCACCTGGTCGACCAGCGCGGTCAGCCGCATCCGGTGGGCGCGGAACGGCTCGCCGGTGGCGTGCACCCGCTCCACGCGCTGGAACAGCTCGCTGGCCGCGGCGGCCATCGGATAGGCCTCCAGCAGCAGCGCGCCGTTGATCATGGCGCGCGGCCGTCCCGCCGGGTCGAGGAAGTGCGTGTTGACGTGCTGGATGCGGAAGTCGACGAGCCGCCCGGTGTCGTCGAGGTGCGGCACCAGCACGAGGGCGGGGTCGTGCAGCCCGTCCGCCAGGTCCATCAGCTCCGCCGCGTCGGGCAGCAGTCGGGGTTCCTGCCCGCCCCCGGGCGGCAGCGTGTGGGACTCCAGGGTGTGCGCGCACAGTTCGGCGAGCGCCTCGATCTGGCGGATCACCTGCGGCGGCTGGGGGCCCTCCGGGCGGGCCCAGGCGATCTCCAGGACGCCGTGGATCCGGCCGCCCGTCCCGGCGGGTACGGCGGCCCGCGCGCCGTCGGCGAAGTCCCGCCGGCCGATGGTGGGCAGCCCGGACCCGGCGAGGGACCCCGGCCAGAGCCCGTCGGGCTCGGTCAGTCCGCGCCGGGCGACGGTGGCCACGTCCGGCGGGACGTAGCGCCAGCGGGCCGCCTCGGCGGGCGGGAAACCGGCGCTGCCCGCGAGGGTGAGGGAGCCGTCGGGGCCGGCGGCCCAGACGGCGACGGCCACCGCGCCGAGCGGCCGCAGCGCGTGCTGGAGCAGCGAGTCGGCCACCGCCTGGGTGTCGTTGGCGGCGAGCACCCCGCTCTCGGCGGCCCGCAGCCGCACGGCGGCCGAGTCCTCGACCGGCGCCGCCGGGTCCGCGGTCGCGGCCAGGAACGCCTCGGCGACCTCCGAGACCCGGTCCCGCGCCGCCTGGTTGATGACCTCGACCGCGAACTCCAGCGGCGACACCCGGGCCTGCTCGGCGAGTTCGGCGAGCTGCCGCGCGGCCTGCGCGGGGCCGCAGCCGAGGCGCTCGACCAGGATGCCCTTGGCCAGTTCGATCAGGGCCCGGCCCTCGGCCTCGGCCTGTGCCGTCCGCACCTCCGTGCGCAGTCGCTCCACCGTCGCGGCCAGCCGGCCGGCCGGTGAACTGGCAGGCACCGTGGGCAGGTCCAGGTCGGCGAGGCCGGCCAGATCCGCCAGGTCGAGGCCGGTCTCGTCCGCCCCGGACGCACCAGGGACGGCCGGCGCGCCCGGCACGTCGGCCGGTCCGGGCGTGCCGGGGAGCGCGACCGCCTTCAGCGCGTCGGCAGCGTCGTGGGCCTCCGGTGCGTCGGTGCCGGCGGGACCCGGGACGGGTGCCTCGGGTCCGGCCGACGGGTCGTGGGCGTTCACCGTGTGCGTGCTCCTGAGCCGACGGGCGGTGGGGCGGTCGTGGGTGTCCTCATGCGGGGAGCCAACGCCGGACGCAGGCGATGAGGTCATGGGTGTCCACCGGTTTCGTCACGTAGTCGCTGGCGCCGGAGGCGAGACTCTTCTCCCGGTCGCCCTGCATGGCCTTGGCGGTCACGGCGATGACCGGCAGGTCGGCGTACCGCGGCATCCGGCGGATCTCGGCCGTAGCGGTGTAGCCGTCCATCTCGGGCATCATCACGTCCATCAGGACGAGTTCGACGTCCGGGTTGTTCATCAGCGTCTCGATGCCCTTGCGGCCGTTCTCCGCGTGCAGCACCCGGAAGCCGTGCAGTTCGAGGATGCCGCTGAGCGCGAACAGGTTGCGGGCGTCGTCGTCCACGACGAGGACGCTGCGGCCCCGGTCGCGCTCGTCGACCTGGTGGGGCTCGGCCGGCTGCGGCTCGTCGCCGCGGACCAGGGTGAGCACCTCGCCGGGCTCCTCGGCCGACAGGTGCAGGGCGATCCGCTCGCGCAGCTCGTCCAGGCTGTACAGGTACTCCTGCGAGCCGCCCTCGGTGTCCTGGGCCTGCTGGTCGGTGCGGTGCGAGCTGTGCACCAGGACGGGGACGCTGGCCAGGGCCGAGTCGCCGCGCAGGGCCCGCAGGAAGCGGGCGGACTCGCCGTCGGGCGCGCCGAGCTGGACGACGACGCAGTGGCAGGGTTCCGCGGCCAGCGCGCCGGCCGCCTCCTGCGCGCCGACGGCGGTGATGATGTCGACGGGGGTGCCGCCCGGGCCGTGCGCGAGGTCCCCGACGACGCTCTCGGCGACCAGCGTGAGCAGGCCGCGCGGCCGTTCCTCCACGACGAGCAGGCGGCGGGCGCGCTGCCCGCGGGCGGTGCCCGGCCGGGCCTCGGGCACGGGCTCCCGTTCGGCCGGTTCGTCGACCGGGGACGCCGTGAGCTGCTGGGGTGTCCCGCGGCCGCCCCGCAGGAGTTCCTCGAAGTCCGCGCGGGCCACGGGCAGGAAGAGGGTGAAGGTGCTGCCCTTGCCGGGCGTGCTCTCGACGGTGACGGCGCCGCCGAGCAGGTGGGCGATCTCCCGGGTGATGGAGAGACCGAGGCCGGTGCCGCCGTACTTGCGGCTGGTGGTGCCGTCGGCCTGCTGGAAGGCGCCGAAGATGGTCTCCCGCTGCTGTTCCGCGATGCCGATGCCGGTGTCCCTCACCCGGAAGGCCACGATGGTGCCGCCGCGCACCACGCCCTGGGGCACCTCGTCGTCCGGCGCCGGTTCGACGCGGAGTTCGACGCAGCCCTGCTCGGTGAACTTCACCGCGTTGGACAGCAGGTTGCGCAGGATCTGCCGCAGCCGGGAGTCGTCGGTGAGCAGGTCGGCGGGTGCGCCCGGGGCGGTGGTGATGGTGAAGTCGAGGCTCTTCTGCGAGGTCATCGGCTGGAAGGTGGCCTCGACGTACTCGATGAGCTGCTTGAGGGGGACCCGCTCGGGGGTGATGTCCATCTTGCCCGCCTCGACCTTGGACAGGTCGAGGATGTCGTTGATGAGCTGCAGCAGGTCCGAGCCGGCGGAGTGGATGATGCCCGCGTACTCCACCTGCTTCGGGGTGAGGTTGCGGGAGGGGTTCTGGGCCAGCAGCTGGGCGAGGATGAGCAGGCTGTTGAGCGGCGTGCGCAGCTCGTGGCTCATGTTGGCGAGGAACTCGGACTTGTAGCGCGAGGCCAGCGACAACTGCTGGGCGCGCGCCTCCAGTTCCTGCCGGGCCTGTTCGATCTGGAGGTTCTTCGCCTCGATGTCCCGGTTCTGGTCCGCCAGCAGCGAGGCCTTGTCCTCCAGTTCGGCGTTGGACTGCTGGAGTTCCTCCTGACGCGCCTGCAACTCGGCGGAACGCGACTGCAGTTCGCTGGTCAGGCGCTGCGACTCCTGGAGCAGTTCGTCGGTGCGGGCGTTGGCGACGATGGTGTTGACGTTGACGCCGATGGTCTCCACGAGCTGCTGCAGGAAGTCCCGCTGGACCGCGGTGAAGGCGGTGACCGAGGCGAGTTCGATGACGCCGAGGACCTGCTCCTCGAAGACGACGGGGAGCAGCAGCAGGTCGGTGGGCTCGATCTGCCCGAGCCCGGAGGAGATGGTCACGTACCCGGGCGGGAGCTGGTCCACGCCGATGATGCGGCGGCTGCGCGCGGCCTGGCCGACCAGGGAGCGGCCGAAGGCGATCCGCGTGGGCCTGGTGTCGTCCTCCGGGCGGCCGTAGGAGCCGACGAGCCGCAGTTCAGGTCCGGACGCCCCGTCCTCGGCGAGGTAGAAGGCGCCGTACTGGGCGGACACCAGGGGCGCCAGCTCGTCCATGATCAGCTCGGCGACGACGGACAGGTCCCGGTGGCCCTGCATGAGGGCGGAGATGCGGGCGAGGTTGGTCTTCAGCCAGTCCTGTTCCTGGTTGGCCCTGGTGGTCTCGCGCAGGGACTCCACCATGGAGTTGATGTTGTCCTTGAGTTCCGCGACCTCGCCGGCGGCGTCGACGGTGATGGACCGGGTGAGGTCGCCCTCGGCCACGGCGCTGGCCACCTCGCCGATGGCACGCACCTGCCGGGTCAGGTTGCCGGCCAGCTCGTTGACGTTCTCCGTCAGGCGCTTCCAGGTGCCGGAGACGCCCTCGACCTCGGCCTGGCCGCCGAGGCGCCCCTCGGTGCCGACCTCGCGGGCCACCCGGGTCACCTCGTCGGCGAACGCGGAGAGCTGGTCGACCATCGTGTTGATCGTGGTCTTCAGTTCGAGGATCTCGCCGCGGGCGTCGACGTCGATCTTCTTGGACAGGTCGCCCTTGGCCACGGCGGTGGTCACCAGCGCGATGTTGCGCACCTGGCCGGTGAGGTTGTTGGCCATGGAGTTGACGTTGTCGGTGAGGTCCTTCCAGGTGCCGGCCACGTTGGGCACGTGGGCCTGGCCGCCCAGGCGTCCCTCGGTGCCGACCTCGCGGGCCACGCGGGTCACCTCGTCGGCGAACGCCGAGAGCGTGTCGACCATGGTGTTGATGACGTCGGCCAGTGCGGCGACCTCGCCCTTGGCCTCGACGGTGATCTTCTGGGAGAGGTCGCCGCGGGCGACGGCGGTGGCGACCTGCGCGATGGAGCGGACCTGACCGGTCAGGTTGGAGGCCATCACGTTGACGTTGTCGGTGAGGTCCTTCCAG
Source organism: Streptomyces sp. WI03-4A (assembly GCF_033792105.1). Taxonomy (NCBI): domain Bacteria; kingdom Bacillati; phylum Actinomycetota; class Actinomycetes; order Kitasatosporales; family Streptomycetaceae; genus Streptomyces; species Streptomyces sp. WI03-4A. Next base: position 265,386 of record NZ_JARAUO010000006.1, on the reverse strand, counting down.
GTGCCCGAGACCCCGCGCACGGTGGCCTGGCCGCCGAGGTTGCCCGCGGTGCCGACCTCGCGGGCCACCCGGGTCACCTCGTCGGCGAAGGCGGAGAGCTGGTCGACCATCGTGTTGATGGTGTTCTTGAGCTCCAGGATCTCGCCCCGCGCGTCCACCGTGATCTTCTGCGACAGGTCGCCCTGCGCCACCGCCGTGGCCACCTGGGCCACGTTGCGCACCTGGGCGGTGAGGTTGCCCGCCATGAAGTTCACGGAGTCGGTCAGGTCGCGCCAGGTGCCCTTGACGCCCTTGACATCCGCCTGGCCGCCGAGGCGCCCCTCGGTGCCGACCTCGCGGGCCACCCGGGTCACCTCGTCGGCGAACGCGGAGAGCTGGTCCACCATCGTGTTGATGGTGCTCTTGAGCTCCAGGATCTCGCCCCGCGCGTCCACCGTGATCTTCTGCGACAGGTCGCCCTGCGCCACGGCGGTCGTCACCTGGGCGACGTTGCGCACCTGGGCGGTGAGGTTTCCGGCCATGAAATTGACCGAATCCGTGAGGTCGCGCCAGACGCCGGCGACGCCGGGCACCTGTGCCTGTCCCCCGAGGCGGCCCTCGGTGCCGACCTCCTTGGCGACCCGGGTCACCTCGTCGGCGAACGCGGAGAGCTGGTCGACCATCGTGTTGACGGTCTCCTTCAGCTGCAGGATCTCGCCGCGCGCGGGCACGTCGATCTTCTGCGACAGGTCGCCCTTGGCCACGGCGGTCGCGACCTGCGCGATGTCACGGACCTGCGTGGTGAGGTTGCCCGCCATGGCGTTGACGGAGTCGGTGAGGTCCGCCCAGGTGCCGGAGACGCCCGGGACCTCCGCCTGTCCTCCGAGGGTGCCCTCGGTGCCGACCTCGCGGGCCACCCGGGTCACCTCGGAGGTGAACACCGAGAGCTGGTCGACCATGCCGTTGAAGACGGTGGCGATGTCGCCCATGAGACCGCTGGCGTCGTTGGGCAGACGTGTGCCGAAGTCGCCGTCGCGTACGGCGGTCAGACCCGCGAGGAGTCTCCGCAGCTCTTGTTCCGCCGGGACCGCTTCGGTCGTCCCGGTCGCCTTGCCGGCCATGCGCACCCTCGTTCCGCTCCCCAGGAGCCCTTGTCCCCCAAGGGCTCGGAACCACAACCGGGCACACGGCCCGACCCGGTTTCGGTGATTGCATTTCCGCAGTTCACGGAATTGCTCGATGAGAAATACGTGGCAGGCTAACCCACCTTCACGACTGTGGACAAAGCCGTGGGTCGCGCTCCCGCGGTGAGGAAACCGACGGGTGTGGAACCCGTGCGGCGGGGTACGTGTGGGGGTTTGCGCGCTGCGCTGTCGTCGTCATGGGCGTCATCATCGCGGGACCGTCACCGTCGAGTCACCCCCGACGACCGCCGGCAAGCCGTGCCGGCCGCCGGGTGGCCGCGAGCCGCCCGCCGCCAACGGCCCGCGGGCCGCCCGTCGTCCGCGGTCCGTGCGCGCCGTTTTGGACGAGCGGACCCGGGGCACCCGTGCCAGGCTCGAATGGGAGCACCGAGAGTGAGGGACTGAGGACCGGGCGGAAAGCGAGCACGCGGTGGCGGCGTCCGACGAAGATCCGTCGTCCCGGCCGGAGGGCCGTGGCGAGCGGTTGGTGACCGCGCTCGACCGGCGCGTGCCGGTCGCGTCCGCGGGCAAGGCGTTCCTGCGCAAGGCGTTCCCCGACCACTGGTCCTTCCCGCTGGCGAGCCGGCCCTCTACAGCCTGGTCGTGACGGGCGTGTGGCTGTGCTGAGCCGCCGGCACTTCGGCAAGAGCGTGGAGCCGCCCCTCACCGATGGGCAACGGCGTCGCGTGGCGTGGGTACGAGCGGCGCCCGGCGAGGTACCCGGGGGACCGGCGGAGGGGAACGAGTCGTGAGCGAGGTGGACACGGCATGAGCGGCGATCAGGAGGTCGGGGCGGACCGGGCCAGTCTGTGGTACGGACCGCAGCCGGACGTGGCGGGCGCATCCGGTTACCCGGACGCCCCGCCCAGGATGGGCTTCTTCACCGACACCTCCGTGTGCATCGGCTGCAAGGCCTGCGAAGTGGCCTGCAAGGAGTGGAACGCCGTTCCGGAGGACGGCCTCGAACTGACCGGCATGTCCTACGACAACACGCAGGGCCTCGGCGCCGACACGTGGCGGCACGTGGCGTTCATCGAGCAGCGCAAGCCGTTCGGCGGGCAGGAACCCGGGGTCTCGCACGACGACGTCGACGTGTTCGCCGCGGCCTCGACGCTCGGCACCGACGCGGCCTCTCCGGGCCCGGGGGCCACCACTCCCCCGGCGGGCGCGGCCCCTGCGGGCGCCCCGGCCGGCGAGATCTCGCCGGTGTCACCCGACGGCCGCACGGAGCTGCGCTGGCTGATGGCGTCGGACGTGTGCAAGCACTGCACGCACGCGGCCTGCCTGGACGTGTGTCCGACGGGCGCGCTGTTCCGCACCGAGTTCGGCACCGTCGTCGTCCAGGAGGACGTCTGCAACGGCTGCGGCTACTGCGTGCCGGCCTGCCCGTACGGCGTCATCGACCAGCGCAAGGACGACGGCCGGGTGTGGAAGTGCACCCTGTGCTACGACCGGCTCGGCGTCGGCATGGAGCCGGCCTGCGCCAAGTCCTGCCCGACGGACTCCATCCAGTTCGGGCCGCTGGACGAGCTGCGGGAGCGGGCGGCGGGCCGGGTGGCGCAGCTGCGGGCCTCCGGGGTGACCGATGCCCGGCTGTACGGCGAGAGCCCCGAGGACGGGGTGGGCGGGGACGGCGCGTTCTTCCTGCTGCTGGACGAGCCCGAGGTGTACGGGCTGCCCCCGGACCCGGTCGTCACCACCCGGGACCTGCCCGACATGTGGCGGCACGCGGCGATGGCCGCCGTCTCGCTCGGCGCGCTGGCCGTCGCCAGTTTCGCGAGGAGGCCGCGATGAGCGAATCCGATGTCACCCGGGAGGGGCTGCGGGGCGAGCGGCCGGGACGCGAGGCGCTGACGGGCGCGAAGGCGGGGCGCCGGCGGCACCGGCGCGGCCGGGGCGGCCGGGGCGAGCAGCCGATGGTCCCGGAGGCGGAGTTCTCCTCGTACTACGGCAAGCCGGTCCTGAACAAGCCGACCTGGAAGCCCCTGGACATCGCCGGCTACCTGTACCTGGGCGGTCTGGCCGGGGCGTCCTCGCTGCTGGCGGCCGGTGCGGGCGTCACCGGGCGGCCGGCGCTGGCCCGCCCGGCGAAACTGGGCGCCGCGGGGGCGATCAGCCTGTCGCTGGTCGCGCTCGTGCACGACCTGGGCCGCCCGGCGCGCTTCCTGAACATGCTGCGGGTCTTCAAGCCCACCTCGCCGATGAGCGTGGGCTCGTGGGTGCTGTCCGGCTATGCCCCGCTGGCGCTGGGCGCGGCGGCGGCGGACCTCACGGGCCGGGCCCGGCGGGTGGGCTCGCTGGCCACGGCGGGCGCCGCCGTCCTCGGCCCTGCGGTGGCGACCTACACGGCCGTGCTGCTCTCGGACACCGCCGTGCCCTCGTGGCACGAGGGTTACCGGGAGCTGCCGTACGTCTTCGCGGGGTCCGGTGCCACCGCGGCGGCCGGTCTCGCGCTGGCCGCGACTCCCCCCGGACAGGCGGGCCCGGCGCGCCGCATGGCCGCGCTCGGGGCCGCGCTGGAGCTGGGCACCTTCCAGGCGATGAAGCACCGCATGGGCCTGTCCGCGGAGACCTTCGAACAGGGGAAGCCGCACCGGCTGCTGCGGGCGGCGGAGGCCCTGACGGCGGGCGGCGCCGCGCTGGCGGTCCTGTCGGGACGCCTGCGCGACCGACGGCTCGCCCTGGCGGCCGGAGCCGCGCTGCTCTCCGGATCGGCCGCCCTCCGCTTCGGCGTCTTCCACGCCGGGGTCGCCTCCGCGGAGGACCCGAAGTACACGGTCGTCCCCCAACGCGAACGCCTGGCGGCCCGCGACCGCTGACCCGCCCCGCGGCGAGGCGCCCCGCCGGCCGGGACGGGCCGGGGCTGGGCCGCGCCGGGCCGCAGTCCCTGCCGACGCGGCCGTCAGGCCGCAGGCCGTGAGCTGTGCCGCCAGGTCCGCCGTTACGGACACCTTGGCCGGTTCGTTGTCCGACACACCGCAGCGGCGGGGTCCCCCGGCAGGCCGGACTCACACCTCACACGGATGGAGGGCCGCGTTTGCCGTACGGGGGCCCGGGTACTCCGCCGCTCGTCAGGAGCGGGACGAAGGCAGCGAGGCCCGGTGGCCGGCCGAAGCGAGCGGCCGCGTACGCCCGCGGCGTCCGGGGATGCCGCGCTCCTGCGGCTGCGGAAGAATCTGCTCCAGGAGCGGCGGGCACGGCTCGGCACGGAACGGGAGGAGTGAGCGCCATGGGCGTACGCACCTGGATCGACTCCTGGCCGGTCTTCCGGCAGCTCACGGGCACCGACCGGCTGGGCCGGGGCGCGGCCGCCAAGAGCGGCCCCACCGCGCGCCTCGAGCCGCGGGTGGCCTCCGCCGACCGGGTGGTGAAGTCCGTCTGTCCGTACTGCGCGGTGGGCTGCGGTCAGAACGTGTACGTCCAGGACGACAAGGTCACCCAGATCGAGGGCGACCCGGACTCCCCCATCTCCCGCGGCCGGCTGTGCCCGAAGGGCGCGGCGAGCCTTCAGCTGACGACGGGCGAGGCCCGCCGGCACGAGGTCCTGTACCGGCGCCCGCACGGCACCGAGTGGGAGCGCCTCGACCTGGACACGGCGATGGACATGATCGCCGACCGGGTGATCGCGACGCGCCGCGAGGGCTGGGAGTGGGAGGTCGACGAGACCCGCACCCGGCGCACACTCGGCTTCGCCAGCCTGGGCGGGGCGACGCTGGACAACGAAGAGAACTACCTGATCAAGAAGTTGTTCACCGCGCTCGGGGCGATCCAGATCGAGAACCAGGCGCGTGTTTGACACTCCTCCACCGTTCCCAGTCTGGGGACTTCGTTCGGACGCGGCGGCGCGACCACCTTCCAGCAGGACCTGCAGAACGCGGACTGCATCCTCATCGAGGGCTCGAACATGGCCGAGTGCCATCCGGTCGGGTTCCAGTGGGTGATGGAGGCCAAGGCGCGGGGCGCGAAGCTGATCCACGTCGACCCGCGGTTCACCCGCACCAGCGCGCTCGCGGACCTGCACGTGCCGCTGCGCGCGGGCACCGACATCGCCTTCCTCGGCGGGATCATCCACTACGTCCTGGAGCAGGAGAAGTACTTCCGCGACTACATCGTGGCGTACAGCAACGCGCCCGTGATCGTGCGCGAGGACTTCCAGGACACCGAGGACCTGGCGGGCGTCTTCTCCGGCCTGGACACCGACAGCCGCTCCTACGACAACACGAGCTGGCAGTACGAGGGCACCGAGGTGCAGGCCGCCTCCGGCCAGCGTGACCAGGAGTACGACAAGCGCGTCGACGGCGGCGGCGACAGCGCTTCGGTGACCGAGGCGGCGCGCGGCGAGGCGCACGGCGCGGGTGGCGCGGTGATCGGCGAGGGCGAGCCGGAGCGGGACGAGACGCTGACCCATCCGCGCTGCGTCTTCCAGGTGCTCAAGCGGCACTACGCCCGCTACACGCCGGAGATGGTCGAGCAGGTCTGCGGGGTGCCGCAGGACCTGTTCCGCCAGGTGTGCGAGCTGCTCACCGAGAACTCCGGCCGGGACCGGACCACGGCCTTCGCCTACGCGGTGGGCTGGACGCAGCACACGGTCGGCGTGCAGTACATCCGCGCGGCCGCCGTGCTCCAGACCCTGCTCGGCAACATCGGCCGGCCGGGCGGCGGCATCCTCGCGCTGCGCGGCCACGCCTCCATCCAGGGCTCGACCGACATCCCGACGCTGTTCAACCTGCTGCCGGGCTACATCCCGATGCCGCACGCCCACAAGAACGAGGACCTGGACGCCTTCGTGGAGGCGGAGGCGGCGCACAAGGGCTACTGGGGCAACATGCGCGCGTACCTGGTGAGCCTGCTCAAGGCCTACTGGGGCGACGCGGCGACCGAGGAGAACGACTACTGCTTCGACTACCTGCCGCGGCTGACCGGCTCCCACTCGGCGTACGAGACGACGATGGCCCAGCTGGAGGGCGTCTGCAAGGGCTACTTCCTGGTGGGCGAGAACCCGGCGGTGGGCAACGCCAACTCCAAGCTGATGCGGCTCGGGATGGCGAACCTCGACTGGCTGGTGGTGCGCGACTTCTCGCTGATCGAGTCGGCGACCTGGTGGAAGGACGGCCCGGAGATCGAGACCGGTGAGCTGCGCACGGAGGACATCGGCACCGAGGTGTTCTTCTTGCCGGCCGCCGCGCACACCGAGAAGGACGGCAGTTTCACCAACACCCAGCGGCTGCTGCAGTGGCACCACCAGGCGGTCGAACCGCCCGGCGAGTCGCGCAGCGACCTGTGGTTCACCTACCACCTGGGACGGCTGATCCGGCAGAAGCTCGCCGGGTCGACCGACGAGATGGACCGGCCGCTGCTGGACCTGACCTGGGACTATCCGACGAAGGGCCCGCTCGCCGAGCCGGACGCGGAGGCGGTGCTGGCCGAGATCAACGGCCATGACGCCGAGGGCGACCCCCTGTCCTCCTACGAGCAGTTGAAGCCCGACGGCTCGACGGCCTGCGGCTGCTGGATCTACTGCGGGGTCTACGCGGACGGGGTCAACCAGGCGGCCCGCCGCAAGCCCGGCCGGGAGCAGGACTGGGTGGCGGCCGAGTGGGCGTGGGCCTGGCCCGCCAACCGCCGGATCCTGTACAACCGGGCCTCGGCCGACCCCGAGGGCAGGCCGTGGAGCGAGCGGAAGGCCCTCGTGTGGTGGGACCCGGACAAGGGCGAGTGGTGCGGGCACGACGTGCCCGACTTCAAGAAGGACAAGTCGCCCGACAGTATGCCGCCCGAGGGCGCCACCGGCCCCGAGGCGCTGTCCGGCAAGGACCCGTTCATCATGCAGGCCGACGGCAAGGCCTGGCTGTACGTGCCGTCCGGGATCACCGACGGTCCCCTGCCGGTGCACTACGAACCGCAGGACTCGCCGTTCCAGAACCTGCTGTACGAGCAGCAGCGCAACCCGGTCCGGCAGGTGATGCCCGCGATGCCGGACAACCGCTACCAGCCGAGCGGTGACGAGCCCGGCTCCCAGGTGTACCCGTACGTGGCCACCACCTACCGGCTCACCGAGCACCACACGGCGGGCGGCATGTCGCGCTGGCAGCCGTATCTGGCCGAGCTGCAGCCGGAGTTCTTCTGCGAGGTGTCCCCGGAGCTGGCCACCGAGCGCGGCCTGGAGCACACGGGCTGGGCGACGATCGTCAGCGCCCGCGGGGTGGTCGAGGCGCGGGTGCTGGTGACCGACCGGATGGCACCGCTGACCGTGCAGGGGCGCAGGCTGCACCAGGTGGGCCTGCCCTACCACTGGGGTCCCAACGGCTACACCACCGGGGACGCGGCCAACGAGCTGCTGCACCTGTCGCTGGACCCGAACACGCACATCCAGGAGGCGAAGGCGTTCGCCGTGGACATCCGCCCCGGCCGCCGGCCGCGCGGACCGGCCTCGCTGGAGCTGGTGCGGGCCTACCGGGCGCGGGCGGGCATCGACGAGCACACGGGTACCGAGCCCTGAGAGCGGCCGGGACGCGCGTGACCGGGGCGTCGGCCCCGGTCACGCGCGTCCCGGAAGTCCCTCAGCGCAGGACGAGGGAGTGGGTGCCGTCGTACGGCACCAGTTCCCCGACGACCGGCGCTCCGGGCACCTCCCCGGCGACGAGGAGCCCGCCCGAGGTCTGGGCGTCGGCGAGCAGCAGCCGGGTGTCCTCGTCCGCGGTCCCGAAGTCGGTGTGCGGTGCGACCCATGCGAGGTTGCGCCGGGTGCCGCCGCTGACGTAGCCGTCCCGTACGGCCTCCCGGGCGCCGTCGAGGTAGGGCACGGCCGCGGTGTCGATCACGGCGGTCACGCCGGAGGCCCGGGCCAGCTTGTGCAGATGGCCGAGGAGGCCGAAGCCGGTGATGTCGGTGGCGCAGGTGGCCCCGGCCGCCAGCGCGGCCAGCGAGGCGTCGCGGTTGAGGGCGGTCATGGTGGCCACGGCCTGCTCGAACCGCTCCCCCGTGGCCTTGTGACGGTTGTTCAGCACGCCGAGGCCGAGCGGCTTGGTCAGCGACAGCGGCACGCCGGGCCGGCCCGTGTCGTTGCGCAGCAGCCGCTCCGGGTCGGCGACACCGGTGACGGCCATGCCGTACTTCGGCTCGGGGTCGTCGACGCTGTGGCCGCCGCCGATGTGGCAGCCCGCCTCGGTGGCGATGTCGAGGCCGCCGCGCAGCACCTCCCGGGCCAGTTCGAACGGCAGCCGGTCGCGGGGCCAGGCGAGCAGGTTGACCGCGACCAGGGGCCGGCCGCCCATCGCGTACACGTCCGAGAGAGCGTTGGCGGCGGCGATGCGTCCCCAGTCGTAGGGGTCGTCGACGACGGGGGTGAAGAAGTCGGCGGTACACACGACGGCCGTGCCGGGCTGACCGGGCAGCGTGACGACGGCGGCGTCGTCGCCGGTGGCGAGGCCCACGAGCAGCGGCGCGGCGCCGGCGGGCAGCGGCGCGCCCAGACTGCCGACGACCTCCTCCAGTTCGCCGGGCGGGATCTTGCAGGCGCAGCCGCCGCCGTGCGCGAACTGCGTGAGGCGTACGGCGTCCTGGCGGGTCGGTGTCATACCTGTCTCCTGGGCACTAGCCTGGTCGAGCGGTGGAGGCGTGTGGGTGCCTGGTGGCCCTCCCGGTCTTCAAAACCGAGGTGTCCGAGGATCTCGGGCAGGCGGGTTCGATTCCCGTCCGCCTCCGCTCCCCCGGTCGGGCCGGCAACGGCGGCGCTGGTCGTCGACGCGTTCCGTGTACCCCTGGGCGTCGAGGTGTTCCAGCAGCGGTACGGCCACCCGGCGGGTGGTGTCGAGGGCCTGCCGGGCCTCGCTCAGCGTGAACGGCTGCGGCAGGCCGCGCAGTACGGCGGCGGCTTCGGTGTCCGCGCCGGGCAGCAGCACGACGCCGTCGGCGATCCGCAGCAGCGCCCCGGCGGACACGGCGGCGGCCAGCGTCCTGCGGGTGAGCCCCAGCCGGGTCAGCCGGTCGGCCTCGGGCGCGCGGAACGGCGTGCGGGTCAGGTCCCGGCGTACGGCGTCGACGGCGGCCCGGACCGGCGGGGGGAGGTCGGGCCCGCGGGTGCCGGCCGGGTGGACGCGGCCCTGACGGCCGCTCAGGCGTGGCTCGCCCCGCACGAGCGCGTCGACGAGGGCGCGGTCGGGGAGGCCGAGCAGGCGGCGGGCCGCCTCGGTGGGCAGCCCGGGGTCCAACGGGTGTTCCCGGGCGTGCCGTTCCGTCTCGTGGACCAGCCGGTCCCGCAGGTCCGTCCACTGGCCGGGGTCGGCCAGCCAGTCGCCGGCGACGGGCTCGGCGGGCGGCGTGGCGCCCATGGCGAGCAGGTCGGCGCGGCGGACGGGTCCCCGGCGGCGCAGCTCGGCGGCTCCGTCGGGCCGGCCGGTCATGCCGGCCAGTTCGGCCGCGCGGGCCCGGCCCGCGCCGCGCCGGGCGAGCGCGGGCGGCCGTACGTCGAGGACGGTGACCCCGCAGGGGGTGCGGCCGCCGCCGGGTTCGCGCAGCACGGCGCGGTCGCCGATGCGCAGGGGCAGGGCCCGGGTCAGGGTGAGCCGGGCGGTGTCCTCGCCGAGCGGGCGGACCGTGACCGGGACGGCCGCGGCACCGATGTGCAGGGTGACCGAGCGGGGCAGGTCGGCGGCCGGCTCGCCGGTGACCCGGACGTCCGTCACGTCGGTGAGCAGCCAGCGGTCCGGGGCGAGCAGCACCTGCCCGCGTCGCAGGCCGCCGTCCCCGGGGCCGTGCACGTTGACGGCGACCCGGGCCACCCCGCTCACCTCCGTCCGCTCCTGCTGGAGGCTCTGCAGCCCGCGCACCCGCAGGACCGCCCCGCCGTCGCCGGTGACCAGCCGGTCGCCGACGCGCAGGGTGCCCGCGCCGAGCGTGCCGGTCACCACGGTGCCGTGGCCGCGCACGGTGAACGCCCGGTCGAGCCACAGCCGTACGTCGGCCCCGGCGGCCGGCACCGGCAACCGGGCGGCGAGCAGGGCCAGTTCGTGGCGGAGTTCGTCGAGTCCGCGGCCGGTGACGGCGCTGACGGCGACAGCGGGCACCTTGCCGAGCGAGGTGGCGGCCAGCCGTTCGACGGCGTCCGCGCGCACCGGGCCGGGGTCGGCCAGGTCGCTGCGGGTCACCGCGAGGACGCCGTGCCGGACGCCGAGCGCGTCGAGCACGGCGAGGTGCTCCTGCGACTGGGGCTGCCAGCCCTGGTCGGCGGCGACCACGAACAGCACGGCGGGCACCGGCCCGGCCCCGGCCAGCATGGTCGCGACGAACCGCTCGTGCCCGGGCACGTCCACGAAGGCGACGTCCTCGCCGCCCGGCCGGAGCCTGGTCCACACGAAGCCGAGGTCGAGGGTCAGACCGCGGCGGCGCTCCTCCTCGTAGCGGTCGGGCTCCATGCCGGTGAGTGCCCGGACGAGAGCGGACTTGCCGTGGTCGACGTGGCCCGCGGTGGCGAGGACACGCATGCCGCCTACCTCCCCGCGGCCGGGCGGGCCGCCCGGACGGCCTCGGCCAGCCGCTCGTCCTCCTCGGGCGGGACCGTACGCAGGTCGAGCAGGCAGCGCCCGGCCTCCAGCCGGCCGACCACGGGAACCGGGCCCGCGCGCAGCGCGGCGGCGTACGCCTCGGGCAGGGAGAGCGCGGCGCTGGGCAGGGTGACGCCGGGTGCCCCGCCTCCGCCGACGGTGGCGGCGCTGCCGACGGCCCGGACGTCGGTGCCGTCGGCCCGCAGGGCGGCGGCGAGCCGTTCGGCGCGCTCGGTGAGACCGGCGGGGTCGGCGGTGAGGGCGGTCTCGGTCGGGGTGGGCGGTCCGGTGAGCGTGGCCTCCAGGGCGGCCAGGGTGAGCTTGTCGACCCGCAGGGCGCGGGCCAGCGGATGCCGGGCGAGGGTGGTGACTAGGTCCTCGCGGCCGAGCAGGAGTCCGCACTGGGGGCCGCCGAGCAGCTTGTCGCCGCTGGCGGTGACCAGGGCGGCACCGGCCCGCAGCTGGGTGTCGGCGTCCGGTTCGGCGGGCAGCGTCGGGTGCGGCGCGAGCAGTCCCGAGCCGATGTCGACGACGACCGGGACGCCGAGCCCGGCCAGCTCGCCGGCCTCGGCGGCCCGGGTGAAGCCGGTGACGAGGAAGTTGGAGGGGTGCACCTTGAGCACGAAGCCGGTGTCGGGCCCGATCGCGGCGGCGTAGTCGGCGGCGGTGGTCCGGTTGGTCGTGCCGACCTCTCGCAGCCGGGCGCCGGTGGAGACGAGCAGGTCGGGCAGGCGGAAGCCGTCCCCGATCTCCACCATCTCGCCGCGGCTGATGACGATCTCCCGGCCGGCCGCGAGGGCGGTGGCGGCCAGCACCAGGGCGGCGGCGCCGTTGTTGACGACGTGCGCGCCGCCGGCCGCGGGCACGCGGTCGCGCAGGGCGCCGAGGGCGGAGCGGCCGCGGCGGGCCCGTACCCCGCTCGCCAGGTCGAGTTCGACGTCGGTGGGTCCGGCGGCCTGAGCCACGGCCTGCCGGGCCGCCGCCGACAGCGGTGCCCGGCCGAGGTTGGTGTGCAGCAGCACGCCGGTGGCGTTGACGACCGGGCGCAGTCCGCCGCAGCCGGCGGGCAGCAGGGCCGCCGCCGTGTCCGCCACCCGCTCGGGCGGGACGCTCCCCTCGCGCGCCTCGCGCTGTGCCTGCCGGATCGCGTCCTTGACCAGGCGCTCGCCCAGCCGGTCCGCCGCCGCTGCCAGCCGGGGATCGCGCAGGAGCACGTCGGTACGCGGGATACGGCGACGGGCGTCGGTCGCCGGGTCCGGGGCCGGGTTCGGCTGCTGTGCGGGGTCCGGCTGCGGGGCCAAGTCCTGGCGCTGTGCGGGCTCCGGGTGCCGTTCGGGGTGCCGTGCCGGGTCCCCGGGGCCGGCGTTCGCGGTCCGCCGGTCTTCCCCGCCCGCTGTCACGCGCTGTTCCATGCCGCCCTGCCGTCCTCGTCCCGCTGCCCCGTTCCTGTACCCGTACGGCACCGCCCATCGTCTCCCAGTGCCCAGGCCCGGCCGTTCGACACGCCGTGAACGGCCTGTTCACGGGGCGGGTCAGCCGTGGTCCCGGCCGCCGCGCGGCGGGCCGGTGTCAGCCGGGGCCGGGGCCCGGGGTGCGGCCCGGACGGGGCCGGTCCTCGGGGTCGGAAGCGGGCCGCGGGGCCGGCGGCACCTCCCCTGCGGTCAGGTGTTCGAGCACTTCGACCAGTTCCTGGCAGGCCCGTTCCACGGAGCGCCGGGTGTGGCGCTGTTCGGTGATCACCGCGGACAGCAGCAGCGCGGTCAGGGCCATCGCCCCGTTGAACGCCTGGAGTTTCGCCATGACCTCGATCCGGCTCAGCCCGGCGAAGGCCCCGTCCCCGTCCGTGGCGGCGACGGTGGCCAGCACGGAGGTGAGCAGCGCGCAGAGCATGCTGCCCGCGAGCTGGAAGCGCAGGGCGGCCCAGATGAGGAGCGGATAGACGAGGAAGAGCAGGCTGACCGAGCTGTAGGCGGCGAGGGGCACCACCGCGCAGGCCACCACGGCCAGCGCGGTGGCCTCCTTCCAGCGGCCGAGCGGCAGCGGCCAGCGGGACTTGTACAGCAGCAGCGCGATCGGGGTGACGATCAGCACGCCCATCGCGTCGCCCACCCACCAGGCCAGCCATACGGCCCAGAAGCTGTGCACGGGGAGCTTGTCCGTGGCCAGCAGCAGGCCGACGCCGACGCTCGCGCTGATCATCATGGCGGACAGCGCGCCCAGGAACACCAGCGCGAGCCCGTCGCGCAAGCGGCTCAGCTCCAGGCGGAAGCCGGACCGGCGCAGCAGCAGCACCGCGCACACGGGGGCGACGGTGTTGCCGAACAGGAACCCCATCATGCCGACATCGGGGGTGGAGAGGGTCAGGACGGTGAAGAACGCCCCGATGGTGATGCCGGGCCAGGCGGCGAGACCGAAGACCAGCAGGGCGGCGACGGCAACACCGGTCGGCGGCCATATGGGGGTGACGACGGCGCCCTCGACGACGAGCCGGCGCAGCAGTCCGAGCCTGCCCGCGCCGTAGTAGCAGGCGGCGACGGCCAGTACCTGGACGGCGTAGCCGCCCGGTCCCCGCACCTCCACGAAACCCGCCACAGCAGCCATCTCACACCGATGGCCGCCGATCGGCCACGCGAGCGGTGCGGCGTCCCGCCCTATGGCTGAACGGCGGCACCGTCGAGACCGGTGACACAGGGCCCGTCGAGGCCCACGACGAGGACGGCCGCGTCGTCCTCGTGCCCCACGCTCTCCGCGCCCTTGATCACGGCCCCGGCGAGCGCGTGCGCCTCCAGTCCGGCCACGGCGGCGATGCCCGCGAGCCGCACCACCTGCTTGAGCCCGTCCTCGATGTCCAGCGAGGGTCCCTCGACCACGCCGTCGGTGAGCAGGACGAACATGCCGCCGGTGGTCAGGTGGTGCCGGGTCACCGGGTACTCCATGCCCCGCTGGATGCCGAGCGGCGGTCCGCCCTCGTCGTCGACCACCCCGGACTGGCCCTCGGCCGTGGCCCACACGAAGGGTATGTGCCCGGCCCGGGCGCTCTCCAGCACGCCCGTGACCGGGTCGAGCCGCATGAAGGTGCAGGTGGCGAAGAGGTCGCTGCCCAGCGAGAGCAGCAGGTCGTTGGTCCGGGCGAGCAGGTCGCCCGGCTCGCTGGTGACGGAGGCGAGGGCGCGCAGCCCCGCCCGGACCTGCCCCATGAAGGCGGCGGCCTCGATGTTGTGGCCCTGGACGTCGCCGATGGAGAGCCCGATCCGGCCGTCGGGCATGGTGAAGGCGTCGTACCAGTCGCCGCCCACGTTCAGGCCGTAGGTGGCGGGCGCGTACCGCACCGCCAGGTGCAGGCCGCAGGCGGTGGGCAGGTCCCGGGGCAGCATGCCGCGCTGCAGCGCGATGGCCAGTTCGACCTGGGTGCGCTGCTGCTCCGCCCGCTCGCGCGCCTGGGCGGTCAGCGACCCGAGCCTGGCCAGCAGCTCGTCGCCGTCGTCCGTGGTGCGCTTGCGGGGCATGGATCACTTCCGGACGGGCCGGGTGGCCCTTCGGGGTAAACGCCTAGATTTTACCTATTCCGGATGATCCTGCCCCAGGGGAGCGCCTACCGGCCCTGCCGGTCAGCCGCCGACCTCCGAGTCGATACCGGTGATCACAGCGGGTCCCAGCGGGGCCGTGTTCTCGTCGAGCCCCGCGCTGCGCAGCGCGGAGTCCGCGAGCCGGCGGGCCTCCTGCTCGGCGTGCGGCCCGGTGTCAGCGTCGACGGTGAGGCGCAGGGTGAAGGTGTTGTCCTCGTTGACGCTGAGCACGTCCAGGTCCTCGGTGCTGCCCATCCGCGTACTGTGCGGGTCGGCGGGCCTGAGCGCCCGGCCCAGTACCTCGCGGGTGTCGGCCCCGACTCCCGCGGTGAAGGTACCGGGCACGGTGATGACGTAGGTCGTCATGACGATCCTTTCCTCGGGCGTCACCACGCCTACCCAGCCGTCCGGCGCTGACTCCTGCGCGGGCCGGTCCTCTGCGCGGCGAAGAGAGCGGGCGCGACCGCGGTTCGGCTCCGGTCCCGGTCCGGCCGCGGGGTCAGACCCAGCCGTCGAGGGCCGCCATGAAGCCCTCGAAGTCGTCCCGGTAGAGGGTGTGGCCGGCGGTCGTGACGGTGCGGACCTCGAAGCCCGCCCGAGTCAGCCGCTCCGCGAGGGCGGGGGGCACCAGGGCGCTGGAACCGGCCCGCACCACCAGCGAGGGCACCACGGGGCGGGCCGGGGTCCTGCTGACGGCGTAGACGTCCGCCAGGGCGTGGGCGGTCGCGGGGTCCCAGAGGGCGAGGGTGGCCAGTTCCACGTCGACATCGGCCTCCTCCCAGCGCGGGTTGAAGTGCGTGATCATCGCGCGGCTCGCGGTCTTGAAGTCCGCGAACAGGGCGCCGGCCGAGGCGAGGCCCGCGGCCGGCTCCCAGGCCGGGTCGCAGTAGACGGCCCGGGCCGGTGCCAGCCGCTCGACGGCCAGGGCCAGCGCCATCGCGCCGAGCGAGTGCCCGATCGCCAACTCCGGTTTGCCCGGGAGGGTTTCCACCAGGTCACCGGCCCAGATCTCGGCCCCGTACGCGCCGCGCCCGCTGGCTCCGTGCCCGCGCAGGTCCACGCCGACGACCCGGTAGCCCTTGTCCGCGAGGACCGGGGCGACGCGGCGCCAGGTCCTGTGGTCGGACATGATCCCGTGCACCAGGACGGCGACCCGGTCCCCGGTCCCCCACTCGTGGGTGTGCAGCCTCATCGACACGCCTCTCTCGTCCGGACTCCCGGAAGATCCTTCCAGCGCGCCGGCCACGGATCCAGCCGCCGCGGCCGGCGGGGCGACTCGGGTGGACAGCAGTGCGGTCGGCGCCCCTCCAGCGGCGCCTCACAGCGGGGAGTGGGCCACCACGACGACGTAGGCGCCGTACAGGACGGACACCGCGGCGAGCGCGCCGACGACGAGCAGCGCCCGGGCCGGCCGCACCCGCCAGGTGCGGGCGAGGGCGCGCGCCGGCGGGATCAGCAGCGGGAACACCGGGAGCAGGAAGCGCGGCTTGGACGAGAACGAGCCGGAACCGCACGCCACGAGCAGCACCAGCACCCCGGCGAAGACCACCAGGACCAGCGGGGCGCGGTCCAGGCAGAGCAGCCCGAAGAGCACGACGCAGGTCAGGACGATGATCAGGGCCGCCGGGTAGACGACGCCGCCGCCGTACAGGAACAGGGCCCTGAGGAAGCGCAGGGCGCCGGCGCCGAAGTCGAAGCGCGAGTCCCAGGCGCTCTGCACCTTGAAGTAGCCCCCGAACAGGTCGCCCGTGCGCTCCCCCACCCAGAGCACGTAGCCGAACCAGCCGAGCGGCGCGATCAGGGCGCCGGCCCACACGGTGGCCGGCACCCGGCCACGCCGCCGCAGGACCTCCTGCGCGGCGGCGATGCCGACGGCCGCCGCCACCGCGAACCCGGTCGGCCGGGACAGGCCCGCCAGCGCGGCCAGCGAACCGGCCCACAGCCAGCGGTCCTTGAGCACGCAGTACAGGGACCAGACGGCCAGGGCGGCGAACAGGGACTCGGTGTAGGCGATGGTCAGTTCGACGGCGTGCGGCAGCACGGCCCACAGGCCGACCAGGGCGGTGGCGACGGCGCGCCCGTACAGGTGGTGGCCGAGGCGGTAGAGGCCGTACGCGGCCACCAGCGCGGCGGCCCAGGCGACGAGCAGCGCGGCCTGGCCCGCGGTGAGCGGGGAGACCGTGGTCAGGGCGCGGATGAGGCCGGGATAAAGCGGGAAGAACGCCCAGTCCGCCTGTACCCCGCCGGTGGGGGTGATCCAGATGAGCCGGCCGTAGCCGTGCGTGGCGATGTGCAGGTACCAGCGGGAGTCCCAGGAGTGGGCCAGGCTCCTGGCCGCGGAGTGCCCGGTGAGGTGCCCGGCGGCGAGCACGGCGGCGACACCGGCGAGCCGGACCGCCCCGAACAGCGCGAGGGCCCGCAGGGCGCCCTCGGGGACCCGGTGCCGGCGGAGGTGCGCGAGGGAGGGGCGGCGGAGCGGACGGAAGACCGCGTCGGACTCGGGCCGGGGTACGGAGGACGTGCTCACGCCCCGACCTTGGTCACGCCGCGTGGGGCACGCAATCCGCGACCCGGGTTTCTTACGGTGTTCCACCCTGATTCAGGAATCGGAGCGCGCCCACGCTCCGCCCGCGCTCCCTGCGCGCCCTGCTCGCGCCCCCTTGGCAGCCCCCCGCCGGAGCCCACATGGAGGTGCGGTTACCATATGAGCGCTGCCTAGCTCGAAAGATGGATCCGTGACTGTCAACGCTGTCAACGACGACTCGTTCACCAACTGGAAGATCCGCGAGGAGATCGCGGAGTCGATGATCCCGCTCATCGGGAAGCTGCACCGCGAGCAGGACGTGACCGTCCTGCTGCACAGCCGCTCCCTGGTGAACAAGTCGGTGGTCAGCATCCTCAAGACGCACCGCTTCGCCCGGCAGATCGCCGGCGCCGAGCTGTCGGTCACCGAGACCATGCCGTTCCTCCAGGCGCTCACCACGCTGGACCTCGGGCCGTCCCAGATCGACCTGGGCATGCTGGCCACCTTGTACCAGGCCGACGACCGCGGGCTGAGTGTGGCGGAGTTCACCGCCGAGGCCGTCGCGGGTGCCACGGGCGCCAACAAGATCGAGCGCCGCGAGCCGCGCGACGTCGTGCTGTACGGCTTCGGCCGGATCGGCCGGCTCGTCGCCCGGCTGCTGATCGAGAAGTCCGGCTCCGGCAACGGCCTGCGGCTGCGCGCCATCGTGGTGCGCGGGGGCGGCGCGCGGGCCGCCGGGGACCTCGTCAAGCGCGCCTCGCTGCTGCGCCGGGACTCCATCCACGGCCAGTTCCAGGGCACCATCACGGTGGACGAGGACAACAGCACGATCGTCGCCAACGGCAACGAGATCAAGGTGATCTACGCCGACGACCCGTCGCACGTGGACTACACCGAGTACGGCATCCGCGACGCCATCCTCATCGACAACACGGGCAAGTGGCGCGACCGCGAGGGCCTGTCCAAGCACCTGCGCCCCGGCATCGAGAAGGTCGTGCTGACCGCGCCGGGCAAGGGCGACGTCCCGAACATCGTGCACGGCGTCAACCACGACACCATCAAGCCGGACGAGCGGATCCTGTCCTGCGCCTCCTGCACCACCAACGCGATCGTCCCGCCGCTGAAGGCCATGGACGACGAGTACGGCGTGCTGCGCGGCCACGTGGAGACCGTCCACTCGTTCACCAACGACCAGAACCTGCTGGACAACTACCACAAGTCAGAGCGCCGGGGCCGGTCCGCGGCGCTCAACATGGTCATCACCGAGACCGGTGCCGCCTCCGCCGTCGCGAAGGCGCTGCCCGACCTGAAGGCGAAGATCAGCGGCAGCTCGATCCGCGTCCCGGTGCCGGACGTCTCGATCGCGATCCTCAACCTCCAGCTGGCCCGCGAGACCACCCGCGAGCAGGTGCACGACTACCTGCGCGAGGTCTCCCTGACCTCGCCGCTCAAGCGCCAGATCGACTTCATCACGGCGCCCGACGCGGTCAGCAGCGACTTCATCGGCTCCCGGCACGCCTCGATCGTGGACGCCGGCGCGCTCAAGGTCGACGGGGACAACGCGATCCTCTACCTCTGGTACGACAACGAGTTCGGCTACTCCTGCCAGGTCGTCCGGGTCGTCCAGCACGTCTCGGGCGTCGAGTACCCGACGTACCCGGCCACGGCGGTCTGACCCGCCGGCCACGACGGCGTACGGCGTGCGGCGGCCGCCGACCGGGGTTCCGGTCGGCGGCCGCCGTCTTTCCCGGGTGCCCGGTCAGGCCTTCGCCGGCCTGGCGCAGGCGCCCGCGGCGCACGCCGTGAGCCACTGGTCGAAGTCGGCGTCGTAGCGGGTGCCGATGCCGTCGTGGTAGACGGCGTAGCCGCCGGTGTAGTCACCGGCGCGGAAGCGGGCGAGCATGCGCTGGACGTCGTCGGGGTGCCGCTCGGCCATGTAGCGCACGGCGAGGTAGCCCCACGGGTAGGTCCGGGTCACGTCGCTGTTGTCGTAGGTGTTCTCGAACAGGGTGCTCAGCCGGTACGTGTGCTTGCCGGCCTCCTGGATCGCCTGGTCGTCGGCGAGGCCCCGGTAGCCGTAGGAGACGTACTCGGCGACGCCCTCGATCCACCACACGTCCGGCACCGAGATCTGCCGGCCGAAGTCGCCCAGCATGTCGTCACGGCCGTCCAGGAAGTGCGTGTACTCGTGGTTGAGGTTCCAGATCCGGGCCGTGAAGCCGTCGTCGTAGTCCTTCTGGTACATGATCGAGGTGGCCTGGTTGGCCGGGTCCGAGGGGTCGCCCTCCAGGGTCATGCCGCCGTTGTCGGTGCTGATGCCGAAGATCGCGCCCGCGTAGGTCTGGTAGTCGGCCCGGCTCGCGAAGACGACGAGCCGGAGGGTGGAGACGTACTGGCCGGGCACCGGGCCCGCGGCCTTCACCAGGGAGCGGAAGTAGGCGTCCTGGCCGAGGACGCTCGCGCAGGCGGCGTCGAGGTCGGCGGCGGTCAGGGCCTGGGCGCGGACGGTGATGTTCGCGTCGCAGCGGTGCACGGTGGGCAGGACGGCCTCGGTCAGCTTGCCCGGCAGGTCGCAGACGCCGTAGGAGGAGCAGTTCGCGGCGTCGTAGTAGCTCGCCTGGGTCGCCACGGCCACCCACAGGCCGGCCGTCGGGCCGGTCATGGCGGTCGCGTCCAGCAGCTCCTTCGTCAACGGCTGTGCGGTGTCGCGGAGTTCGGGATGCTCGACGTAACGGGCCACGTTCATGCCCGCGTTGGAGTCGAGGAAAGCCAGATTCGTGCCGAGCTGGTCGGTGTTGGCCAGCGCGAAGTCGTACAGGGTGTCGATGACGCGCGGGTCGGCCGCCACCGCCCTGACGTACTCGGGGTTCCAGTTGCCGCGCCACAGCGGCGTGTAGACGTCGTTGACGGCCCTGATCATGCTGTCGACCGCGTCGTAGGAGCTGTCGTAGCCGTTGAGCAGCCGCCGGTAGACGTACAGGTAGCGGCCCTGCTGGTCGGCGCTGTCGGTGAGGACGACGGCCTCACCGAGGATGTCGCCGTTGGCGGCGCTGACGTCGCGCGTGTGGGACCGGGCGAAGAAGGTGTCCAGGCCGGCCGTGACGGCTGAGGTCAGCCTGGACGTGTACGCGCCCACGTCACCGGCGTGGTTGAACTGCACGTAGTAGCCGGCGCGCAGGAACAGGACCAGTTGTTCCAGGCTCCCGGAGTTGTCCCCGCGGTACTTCCCGGCCGTGCTCGTGAACGCGTTCGCCACGGTGACCATCTGGGCCTGCCGGAAGACGTCGTGGGCGTCCCGGCCGGTGACCGCGAACAGGGTGTTCACGCAGTCCGGCGTGGACGCCTTCACGAACGCGACGAGGGAGCTTCCGGACCGGCCGCCGAAGTCGGCCGGGGTGCAGGACGCCGCCCTCGCCGCGCCCCGCGGCGCGCTCTCCATGCTGCGCGTGGACGCCGGTGCCCGCGGCGGGAGCTGGGCCGGGCTGAGTCTCCTCGCCGGGGCCGCGGGACGCTCGGTGGCCCCCGCGGCCGGGCCGGCGGGCGGCGGGGCGGGGGCGTGCTTCTGGGCCGTGCGGGCGGTGGTGGGGTGCTGCTGGGGCGAGGCCAGGGCCGGGGTCGAGAGCAGGCCCGCCACGGTGACGCAGACGGCGGCGGCGCCGGCCATGCGTCCGGGCAGCGCGAAGCGATAGCGCATCTGGGGTTCCTCCACGAAATGACGCGCCTCTGTGGGGTGTTGAGGCGTGAGTGGCACTGTCCCAGCGGCCCGCCCGCGACAACAATGGCGTGTGACATAGCACATGGCACCGCTCGCCCATAACATCGCGGCCCGCCGGGCCGGGTGGGGCTCAGGCCCCGGCGGTGCTCCAGGTGCGCGACGCCCAGTTCCGCAAGTGCGGTGCCTGGGCGACGAGATCGCGGTAGGCGGCCAGCGCCGACTGCACGAGCGTGTCCGCCACGTCCTCGGAGACGGTGCCGGGCCGCCAGGCCAGCACGTAGCGGCACCACAGCGGCGAACCGGCCAGCGGCTTGACCGCGACGTGCGGGATGGGGCGCAGCGTCGGCTGCACCAGGGAGACGCCGAGGCCGTCGGCGATCATGCTCTGCAGCTGGCCCTGGTCGCCCAGGAACTCGTGCACGGCGGCCGGTGTGAACCCGGCGGCGGCGCAGGCGTCGTAGAACACGCCGGGCCAGCCGGCGCCGTCGTCGGGGGTGACGAACCAGTCGTCCTCGGCCAGGTCCGCGAGCTGCACCTGGGCGCTCTGGCGCAGCCGGTGGCGGGCGGGCAGGGCCACGAAGGTCGGCTCGGTGACGATCCCCCGGTGCCGCACGGCGGCCGAGTGCCGCAGCTCCATGCCCGGGTAGTCGGCGGCTATCGCGACGTCCACCGTGCCCTCCTCCAGCAGCTCGACGATCCGTGAGGAGGCGTAGACGCTGGTCAGGGTGAGGGACAGGTCGGGCAGCCGGGCGCGGACGCGGGACACCGTGCCGGAGAGCATGGGCGAGTTGGTCGAGGCCACCCGCAGGGTCCGGCGGGGCGCGGCGGAGGGTCTGCGGTGGCCGATGGCGTCGGCGCGGGCCAGCACGTCCCGGGCCTGGGCGACGACCTCGGCGCCGTACGGGGTGGGCCGCACCCCGCCGGCTCCGCGCTCGAAGAGCGGCTCGCCCAGGTGCCGCTCGATGCGTCGGAGCTGGGTGCTGACCGCGGGCTGCGAGTACCCGAGGTGTGTGGCGGCGCGTCCGACGCTGCCCGCGTCGGCGATCGCGCACAGCACCCGCAGATGCCGTAGCTCCAGCTCCATCGCTCCACTCCCCGTTCCGTCCCACGACCGGCACCCGGAGATTGTCCGTCACCCGGGAAACCGGTGCTCACGCCCCCCGCCGGTCGGGGCCGGGGCCGGGCTGGCGGACGGAAGCGTTCCACCGTGCCGTCGCGGGCACAAGGCGCACGGACGGGCCGGTCCGGTGGCGCACCGGGTACGGAGGATCGTCCCCGCCCTGCGAGGTGCCGGGCGAGCGGGGACGGACCGGCGGCGCCGGCGCCCCACACGCGTCACACGAGGTGGGCGAAGACCACCAGGTTGTCGGTGTAGTCCTTCACCGAGTGGTCGTAGTCACCCGCGCAGGTGATCAGCCGGGCCTCGGGGCGGTCGGCGTCGGCGTACACGCGCTCGCTCGGGAAGTCGTCCTTGGCGAACGTCTCCGTGTCGTCCACCTCGAAGTTCGCGGTCCGCCCGTCGGCGCGGTCGACGGAGAACCGGTCGCCGGGTTCGAGCTGGTCCAGGTTGGCGAAGACGGCGGCCGAGGTCACCGTGTCGACGTGCCCGGCGATGATCGAGGTGCCCGTCTCGCCGGGAGAGGCGCCCTTGGCGTACCAGCCGACCAGGTTGGTGTTGTCCGCGGGCGGCGGTTCGAGCTGGCCCGTGGGGCCGAGGGTCAGGGCGGCGAACGGCGCGTCCACCGAGATCTTCGGGATGAGGAGCCTGGTCGGCACGGAGTGCGGCAGCGCGTCGCCGCCCTCGCCGGGCCGGGTGTCGGAGCGCACGGAGCTGGTCGGGCCGGAGGCGCGGGGAGCGGCCGGGGTCTCGCGCGACCCGTGGTGGCCGCCGAAGAGGCTGACGCCGAGGAAGACGATCGCCACGCCCCACAGGGTCAGCCGCCCGCCGCGGCCGGACTGCCGCTCGTCCCGCGCCGGTTCGGCGGGGGGTGGGGTGGGGGGAGCTGCTGCCATCGGACACCACCTCATTCGGCACGGCAGCACGGGGTTCGGGTTCGCGGGGCGCGGGCCGCCGGCACGGTGCGCGCCGGCGGCGTCCGCGGTCCCCGCGAAGGCGGGTGAGCGGTCAGGACGCCGGCGCGACGGCCTTCTTGCGGCGCAGCGCGTACAGACCCGTCGCGCCTACGGCGAGCACGGCCAGGCCGCCCGCGGTGACACCGGGCTGGGCGAGGCCGCCGCCGCCGGTGTGCATGCCGCCGTGGGGCTTCTCCTGGTCGTCGCCGCCGCCCCAGTCGTCCTTGCCACCGCCGCTGTCCCGGCCGCCGCCGCCGCTGTCGCGACCGCCGCCGCTCTCCTTGCCGCCACCGCCGCCGTCCCGGCCGCCACCGCTCTCCTTGCCGCCACCGCTCTCCTTGCCACCGCCCTGGTCCTTGTCGCGGTAGGTGTCGGGGTCGAACCTGCTGTCGTCGCCGCCCGACCCCCAGTCGTCGCCACGGACGGCCGCGAGGGCGCCGCCGCCCGTGTGCATTCCGCCGCGCGGCTCGTCGCGTCCGCCGCCCTTGCCGCGCTCCGTGCTGTAGTCGTTGTCGTGGTCCTTGCCTGAGCCCTTGCCCCGTTCGTTGTCGGAGCCCTTGCCCCGGCCGGAATCGCTGTCGTGGTCGCTGCTGTACGAGGAGTCGTCGCGGCCCCAGTCGTCCCCGGCCGGTACGGCGAACGCGGCCCCGGGCGCTGAGAAGGAGAGGGCGGCGGTTGCGGCCGCCGTGGCGAGGATGATGCGGGCAGAACGCATGTCGAGGTCCTTCCGCCGTGGCCGGGCAGCGGATTCGGCATCAGCTGAATGGACCCGGCCTCGACATGAACCACCGTCAGTCAGGCCGTGGCGGCGCACCATCCGGGCCGCCCAGCCGGGTCATCACGCCACCCGTCTGTCCCAGCGACACGCCGGTGCACCCCCCATCCGGGCCAGTGCGCTTCACCCCGACGGCACCTCGACGGCAGCCCGACGGCACCTCGACGGCAGCCCGACGGCAGTTCGACGGCAGCCAGGGGGCACCCCCTCCCCCGGGCCGTCCGCCACCCTCCCGCCACGGACGGCTCGCAGGCCGCGCCTCCGTCCGGGTGGACACGGAAACGGCCGCGGCGGCCGCGGCAGCGGTCCGACGGCGGACGGCCGGCCATCAACACGGCACGGCGACGGCGAAGTTGGCCATTCCCGGCACGCGCCTCCGTCGGGCCCGGCCGGTGTCCCCCGTCCGGGCGGATTGGGCCGTACGGCGGCGGGGGCATCCATGGCCTGGATCCGACGAACCATCACCGCACGGCGGCGTCGCGCGTCCCCGTCGCCGGGAAGGGGCCGTCCGTGCCCGCCGCAGCCCCGCCCGACGGCGGGACCCGCCGTCTGCTCACCACCGTCCTGGCCGCCCTGATCGGGCTCGCCGCCGTCGCCGCACCGGCGCGGGCCGACGCCGGGCCGGTGACGGTGTTCCCGATCACCACCACGCCCGGCACCCTCCCCGCCGGCATCACCGCCGGGCCGGACGGCGCGCTGTGGTTCACCGGGTCGGGGGTCGGCCGGATCGGGCGGATCACCACGGGCGGCGCGGTCACCGACTTCCCCACCTCCCGTCCGGACAGCTTCCCGTTCGGCATCACCGCGGGCCCGGACCGGGCGCTGTGGTTCACCGAGGGCAAGGGGAACCGGATCGGCCGGATCACCACCGCCGGCCGGGTCACGGAGTTCCCGGTGCCGGCGGCGGGCGCCTTCCCCGCCGGGATCGCGGCCGGCCCCGACGGCGCCCTGTGGTTCACCGAGCAGGACGGCGACAGGATCGGCCGGATCACCACGGCCGGCCGGGTCACCGAGTTCGCGCTGCCCACGGCGGACGCCGCCCCGTCCGCCATCGCCGCGGGTGCGGACGGCGCCCTGTGGTTCACCGAGCCGGCCGGCCGCAGGATCGGGCGGATCTCCGTCACCGGCCGGATCACCGAGTTCCCGCTGCCCGGGGTCGCGGACTTCCCCGGTGACATCGTCGCCGGTCCCGGCGGCATGTGGTTCACCGTGTCGGGACCGGACGCGGTCGGCCGGATCGACGCCGCAGGGCGGGTCACCCGGTTCGCGCTGCCCGGCGCCGACAGCGGGGCGAGCGGGATCACGCTCGGACCGGACGGACACGTCTGGTACGCCGACCCGGCCGGGCGGATCGGGCGGGTCGGCCCGGACGGCACGGTCACCGCCTTCGCGGTGCCGGGCGGCGCCGAGGGGGTGCCGCCCTTCCGGCTCACGGCCGGCCCCGGCCGGACGGTGTGGTTCACCCAACTGTTCGGCAACGCCGTGGGGCGGGTGAGCTCCCCCGCCGCCTGACGGCGCGCGCGAGCCGCACGCACGAGCCGCATGGACGCCGCACGGCCGGGCCGGCCCGCGTTCCTCACGTACCCCTCGCGCCCCCCTTGTTATGACCGCCGTCATAGCGCAGTCTTGTGGCCACGGGCGGACGTGGTGGGAGGAACGAGTGGCGGGCGTGGTCGCGCGGGAGATGTGGGAGCGGTTCGAGCCGGTGCACGATCTGGTGTACTTCGCGCCCGAGGCCCGGCGGGCCGCGGACGGGCTCGGCATGCGCGGGTTCTGGATGGGCTACTTCGCGCTACGGGCTGCCCCGCTCGGCGCG
This sequence comes from Streptomyces sp. WI03-4A, assembly GCF_033792105.1. Taxonomy (NCBI): domain Bacteria; kingdom Bacillati; phylum Actinomycetota; class Actinomycetes; order Kitasatosporales; family Streptomycetaceae; genus Streptomyces; species Streptomyces sp. WI03-4A. Next base: position 240,212 of record NZ_JARAUO010000006.1, on the reverse strand, counting down.
GTGTCCCCGTCGGTGGTGACGAGCAGTTTCTACGTCTTCCATCCCGCGCGGGTGGCCCGGGCGCTGCCGGACGCCTGGACGTACGCGGCTCCCGGGGACGTGCTGGCCGCCCGCTCGGAGGCCATGGAGGCGGCGATGACCGGCCTGTTCGGGGCGGAGGCGGTGGAGTCGGCCGCGCTGGCCGAGGCGGCCGACCTCGCGTGGGAGGCGGCGGCCGGCGCGGACACGGCGGGCCGGGTGCTGGCCGGCGCCAACCAGGCGCTGGAGCGGCCGGAACGACCGGCGGCTCGGCTGTGGCAGGCCCTGACGACCCTGCGCGAGCACCGGGGCGACGGACATGTCGCGGTCCTGGTGGGCCAGGGGCTCGGGCCGGTGGAGGCCATGGTGCTCAAGGCGGCCGCCGGGGAGTCCGACGGAGCGTTCCTGCGCGAGACCCGCAAGTGGGCCCAGGAGGACTGGACGGCAGCCGGGACCGGCCTGCGGGAACGGGGCCTCCTCACCGGGGACGGCGGGCTGACGCCGGCGGGCGAGGCGGAACGCGCGCTGGTGGAGACCCGGACCGACGAGGCGGCCGGGCGGCCGTGGGCGGTGCTCGGCGCGGAACGCACCGAGCGGCTCGCCGGGCTGCTGGAGCCGCTGGCCCGCGCCGTCCTGGGCTCCGGGCTGCTGCCGCCCGGCAACCCGGTGGGGCTGACCGGACGGCTGCTCGCCGGCCGGTGAGACACCGGTGGGGCCGGTGTCCGCGGGCGTCCCGCGCCCGGGGTCACCGGGCCGGGGACGCCCGCAGGGGGCCGGGACGCGTGGCTACCAGGCCACCGGCAGCCGCTCGGGTATCCGCTTCATGAAGCCGGTGCGCCAGACCAGTTGACCGGGGGGCACGGCGAGCGCGAGGTCCGGCAGGCGGTCGAGCAGCACCTCCAGGGCGATCCGGGCGTGTGCGCGGCCGAGGGCGGTGGCCGGGCAGTAGTGGGCGCCGCCGCCGAAGGAGAGGTGGTCGGCGGCGTTGTCCCGGTGCACGTCGAAACGGTCCGGGTCGGGGAACTTCGCCGGGTCGAGGTTCGCGCCCTCCACCAGCACCAGGACCAGTTCGCCCGCGCGCACCTCCACGTCGCCGAGCCGGACGTCCGCCAGCGCCAGCCGGGGCAGCGCGTCGCCGATGGAGAGGTTCACCCGCAGCAGTTCCTCGACACCCGGGCCGATCAGGTCGGGCCGGCCCCTGAGCAGGTCACGGGCGACGGGATGGGTGAGCAGGTAGACCAGGGCCATGGCGAGGAAGCCCGAGGTGGAGACGACGCCCGCACCGAACATGGTCACGCCGACGGTGGCGAGCATCTCGCCGGTGAGGTGGGCGTACTCGGGGTCGGCGCGCAGGGCCGCGAGTTCGCCCATGAGTCCATGGGTGGCGGGGTCGTCGAGGAGCGCGGACATCCGGGCGATGTCCCGGTCCCAGTTGAGCTTCGCGCCGGTGACCGGGCACGGGGAGTTCATGAAGGCGATGTCCAGGCTGCGCAGGAAGGCCGGTGCCTCGGTCGCCGGGATGCCGAGGAGGTGGCAGTGCATGCCCGCCGAGTACGGCTCGCAGAACACCCCGCGCAGGTCGGCGGTGGGCCCGTCGGCCACCATCTGGTCCACCAGGCGGTGGGCGTCCTCGCGCAGCCGGTCCAGCAGCCCCGGCGCCTTGGGGTTGAGCGCCCTGAGCACCGCCCGGCGCAGCCCCGCCCCGGTGATGTTGCCCATGTTGTTCACGACCTCGGGCGGGATGGTCAGCGCGTACTGGCGCGGGACGCCGGGCGCGGAGGTGTCCTTGAGGGAGAAGCGGTCGTCCTTGAGGACCTGCCGGCACAGCTCGTACGAGGACACCAGCCACGCCTCGTCGCCGGCGATGGTCCGCACCCGCCGTACCGGGGCGGTGGCGCGCAGTTCCTCGACGCCGGCGGGCACCCGGGTGCCGTCCCAGGAGAACGGGAAATCCAGCGGGGCGGGGATGTCGGGCGCGGTGGTCATGCCGCGGCTCCTTCCGGGGCGGCGGGCGTCACGATGGCGTGGCCCTGGTTGCGGGAGGCGCGCAGACCGGCGCCGCGGGAGTACAACAGCTCGGCCATCGGCAGCAGTTGGTGATAGCAGTTGAGCGAGGAGGGCACCTTGAGGATGGCGGGGGTGTCCAGGAACAGCGGGGCCTCGGCGCACACGTACTCCAGGCACACGGCGCGCCGCCGCTCGCCGGCCGGCTCGCCGCGGGCGGCCAGGAAGCGGCTCACCAGGGCGTCGCAGACGGCACGGAAGTCGGCGTCGGTGCGCAGCCTGTCCTTGAGCTGCCGGTGGATCTCCTGGTAGGCGGGGTCGGTGCGGAACGCCGACATCGGGCGCCAGGCGAGCCGGGAGCCGTCCGGGTCGGCCGCGGAGACCGCGTCGCGCACTTTGGCCCGCACGCCCCGCAGGTTCTTCACCGCCTTGCGGCGGGCCTCGTCGGGGGCGTAGCCGGACGCCTCGTACATCTCTGCCACGTAGAGGTCGGTGTAGACGAAGTCGACCCTGTCGAAGTGGTCCAGTCCCCAGCGGGCGAGGTCGTGCAGGCGCCGGGCCGAGAAGTAGCTGTTGCCCGGGGACACGCCGATCACCGCGTGTGCGCCCTCGCCGAGGATGACTTCGCAGTGCGAGGTGTAGGGCTGGACTTCGAAGACGTCGGCCATCAGCACGGATGCTGTGGTCACGGGGAAATCCTCCGCCGCGCGCTAGTCCCGCGAGGGCCTTGTGCCCCTGGTGTGGCGGTGCGGCGCCCTCACGCTAGCCGTACCGGGACGACACGGGTAGTGACCGCCTGGGTTTGGCTGGAATCAGTCGTAGCAATGGTCGAAGTGCCTTCAGGAGAGCCTCATTTGCGGGTCGTACGCTGAGCCCGTGGTCAACCGAGACGAGGATCCAGGGCAGGCGGCGTCCCGGCTCACCGGACGCCCGGTCGCGGGCGGGCGGCGGGCGTCCGGCACACCGGCCGAGGTGACGCTCGACGGCGGCACGGTGGTGATGGTCAAGCGCGGCGACGCCCCCGGCGCCGTCCGGGCGGAAGCGGCCGGGCTGCGCTGGCTCGGCGAGGCGGCGGCGGTCCGGGTGCCCGCGGTGCTCGGGCAGGACGAGCGGTGGCTGGTCACCGAGCGGGTACCGACCGGGCGTCCAGACGAGGACGCGGCGTCGCGTTTCGGCCAGGCGCTGGCGGCTCTGCACGCCGCCGGGGCACCGGCGTTCGGCGCGCCCCCGCCCGGCGGGCCCGAGGAGGCGTACATCGGCCGCGCGCCGATGCGCAACGCGCCGATGCCCGACTGGCCGGCCTGGTACGCCGAGCACCGGGTGCTGCCGTATCTGCGCGCGGCGGTCGACGCGGGGACCGTGCGGCCCGGGGAGGCCGCAGTGGTGGAGCGGGTCTGCGGGCTGCTGCCGGAGTTCGCCGGTCCCGCCGAGCCGCCCGCACGGCTGCACGGCGACCTGTGGAACGGCAATGTCCTGTGGGGTGCCGATGGTGATGTACGTCTCATCGACCCGGCCGCGCACGGGGGTCATCGGGAGACCGATCTCGCGATGCTCCGGCTGTTCGGATGCCCGCATCTGGAACGGGTGGTGACGGGGTATCAGGACATGGCACCCCTGGCCGACGGATGGCGGGAACGGGTGGGTATGCACCAGCTCTTCCCCCTCCTCGTGCACGCCGTGCTGTTCGGCCGTGACTACGCGGAACAGGCCCTCGGCGCCGCCCGGAACACCCTCGCGCGCTGAATCGCGGGGCGGAGGCGCACCTTCCCCCGCCCCTCCTGCGTCCTACTCCCGGACGCCCGAACGGCCCCACTCCGGACCATGGTCACGGAGTGTGAGGAAACCAACCACCCGTTCGATTCGTATAAGGACGTGAAAGCCGAATCAGGGAGAGACCGATGCAACCGTTCACGCTCAACTACGCGCGCCCCGCAGTGCAGTTGGACGTCACCACTCCGTACGCGTACGACTCCGGACTGCAGTTGAACGTCCTCCCGGACGGGCGGATCGCCGCCATGGACCACGCGACCCTGAGAGCTTTGGGGACAACGACCTCGACGGCCGGGTCCAAGACGCACTTCGACGACTGACGCGGGCCGGCGGATCATGACCGTGCTCATCCTGACCAGCGAAGAGGACGTGACGGCGGACATGGTGGTCCTCCGGCTGGGCGAGGCGGGCGTGCCCGTGGTCCGGCTCGACCCCGCCGATCTCACCAGCGGGGTGGCCCTGTCGGGCGAGTACGTGCAGGGCGCCTGCGGCGGACACCTGTCCGTCGGCGGGCGCCTGGTGAGCATGAGCGGCCTGCGCTCCGTCTGGGTGCGCAGGCCCGGGGCGGCGGCCGCGCGCGCCGCCCAGCCGTCCGCCTGGCTGACCGAGGAGTCGTCCCAGGCGCTGTACGGCATGCTGCGCTGTACCGACGCCCGCTGGATGAACGATCCGGACGCCGCCCGGCGGGCCCGCCACAAGCCGTGGCAGCTGCGGCTCGCCCAGCGCAGCGGGCTCGCGGTGCCGGCCACGCTGATCACCACGTTCCCGCAGGCGGCCAGGGAGTTCGCCGAACGGTTCCCGGACCTGGTGGTCAAGCCGGTGTCCGGTGCGCACCCGCAGGAGCCGCCGCGCGCGGTGCCCACCAGCAGGGTCGCGCCGGACGCCGACTTCTCGGCCGTCGCCTACGGCCCGACGCTGCTGCAGCGGCGGGTGCCCAAGCGTGCCGACATCCGGCTCACGGCCGTCGGCGACCGGCTGCTGGCCGCGCGCAAGCCGGCCGATCCGGACGCCCACCCCGACGACGTGGACGTACGCTTCGCGCCGTCGGTCTCCCCCTGGCTCCCGGCCGAGGTGCCGCCGCGGGTCGCCGAGGCCGTCCTGCGCTATCTGCGGGAGGCCGGGCTGGCGTACGGTGCCTTCGACTTCGCGGAGGACGCGGACGGGATCTGGTGGTTCCTGGAGTGCAACCAGTCCGGCCAGTTCGGCTTCGTCGAGATGGACACCGGCCTGCCGATCGCCGAGACGATCGCGCGGTGGCTGGCCGGGGACGGGGAACCGGTGATGCCCGGTGCCGGCGCCGACAGCGACCGGGGCAGGGCGTCGTGAGGGCACCGGGACCGGCACGGAGAGAGGAACGCGAGATGCGCATCGGACTGCTGGGTACAGGCCCCTGGGCCCGGGCGGCCTACGCCCCCGCCCTGGCCGGGCACACCGGCCTGCGCTTCGCCGGGGTGTGGGGCCGCCGCCCCGAGGCGGCCGGGTCGCTGGCCGGGGAGTACGGCGTCCGGGCGTACGAGGACGTGGACGCGCTGCTGGCGGACGTGGACGCGGTGGCCGTGGCGCTGCCGCCGGCCGTGCAGGCCGGGATGGCGGTGCGGGCCGCCCGGGCCGGCCGCCATCTGCTGCTGGACAAGCCCCTGGCGCTGGGGGCCGCCGAGGCTCGGGCGGTCGCCGAGGCGGCCGAGCGGGCCGGGGTGGCGTCGGTGGTGTTCTTCACCACCCGCTTCCAGAAGGAACCGGAGGCGTGGATCGACGAGCAGGCCGCGGTGGCGGGCTGGTTCACGGCGCGGGCCCAGTGGCTCGGTGCGGTGTTCACCGCGGACAGCCCGTTCGCGGCCTCGCCGTGGCGGCGGGAGAAGGGCGCGCTGTGGGACGTGGGGCCGCACGCGCTGTCGGTGCTGCTGCCGGTCCTCGGTGACGTCCGGCAGGTCCTGGCGGCGGCGCACGGCCCCGCGGACACCGTGCACCTGGTCCTGGACCATGCCACGGGCGCGTCGAGCACCCTGACCCTGAGCCTGACCGCGCCGCCCGCGGCGGCCGGGGCCGACCTGGAACTGCGGGGCGATTCCGGGGTGGCGCTGCTGCCGAGGAGTTCCGAGGGCGCGGTACCGGCCCTGACCCGCGCCGCGGACGCGCTGCTGACGGCCGCGCGCACGGGACGCCCGCACGCCTGCGACGCCGGGTTCGGCCTGCGGGTCACCGAGATCCTCGCGGCGGCCGAGGCCCTGCTGGCGGGGGCGCCGGCCGACCAGGGATGAGGCGGACCGACCCGGGGGCGGCCACGAGGGGCGGGCCACCCCCGATGCCGCGCCGCGCACCGGGGGCCCGGGTGCCGGTGGCGGCGTAGCTTGGGGATGTGACATCGGTGCACGGCAGGTCGTCGCCTCGGAACCAAGGGGAGCGCGGCTGGCTGCGGGGTGCGCCACCGCCGCGCTGGGTACGGGTGCTGCCGGTCCTGCTGCTCGTCGGGGTGACGCTCGCCTCCCTCGTCACCCCCCACGCCTCCGACCTCGGCTTCCTGCTGGGCGCGATCCCGCCGCTCGCCGTCCTCTCCTACGGACCGGTGGCGACCGCCGTTCTCGGCGTGCTGGTCGTGGTGGCGCTGCACCTGCCGAACACCCATCTGAACCGGCCCGGCAACACCGATCTGCTCACCATCGTGTTCGTCGCCCTGCTGAGCGTGTTCGTCTCCTTCGTGCGCAGCCGTCGCGACGCCCAGCTGGACACGGAGCGCGCGATCGGGGAGGCGGTGCAGCGGGCCGTGATGCCGCCGTTGCCCGAACGCGTCGGCCGGGTCGGGTGCGCCGGCCTCTACCGCGCCGCCCAGGACGGGACCCTGGTGGGCGGCGACTTCTTCGACGTGCGCGAGGGGCCGCACGGCGTCCGCGCGGTGATGGGTGACGTGCGCGGGCACGGGCTGACGGCGGTGGCGACGGTGGTGTCGCTGCTGGGGGCGTTCCGGGAGGCGGTGCTCGACCAGCCCGACCTGGAGTCGGTCGCGGCCCGGATGGACCGCAGACTGGCGGTGGACTCGGCCGGGGTGCGGCACGGGGAGCTGTTCGCGACCGCGCTGCTGCTGGAGTTCACGGCCGACACCCGGGCGGTCCGGGTGGTCGCCTGCGGGCATCCGGCACCGGTGCTGCTGCACGCGGGCCGGGCCCGGGAGGTGACGGTGTCGGTGGCCCCGCCGCTGGGCCTCGGCCTGGTCGGTGTCGACCCGCCGAAGGAGGTCACGGTGCCGCTCGGGCCGGGCGACCGGCTGCTGCTCGCCTCCGACGGCGTCTGGGAGGCCCGGAACGCCGCCGGCTCCTTCTACCCCCTGGCCGAACGTCTTGACCGCTTCACCGACACGCCGTCCGCTGAACTCGCCGACGCCGTGTGGGAGGACATCGCCCTGCTGGGCTACGACGTGCGGGACGACGCGACCCTGTTGGTCCTGACGCCCGAGCCGCCGCCCGCCTAGGGGTGGGGCGGGGCGGGGGCTCGGCAGGAGCGGGGCCGGGCAGGTCAGCCCACGTCCCACAGGAAGCGGTGGGTGTGGATCCCGAAGTACGGGAAGGTCTGGATCTCGCGCACGCCGTCGAGGGGCCGCACCGCGTCGTTGACGAAGTCCAGCAGGTCCTTGGGGCCCGGCGCGACGACCTCGGCGAACAGGTCGAACCCGCCGGAGGTGAGCACCGAGTAGACCACCTCCGGGCGGTCGGCGAGGGCGTCGGCCACGGCGCGCGGGTCGCCGTCGACGCCGATGCCGAGCAGCGCCATGGCCTGCCCGCCCATCGCCATCGGGTCGGTGACGCCGACGACCTGCACGGCCCGTGAGTCCAGCAGGCGCTGCAGCCGCTGGCGGGCCGCCGAGGCGGACAGGCCGACCTTCGGGCCGAGGTCGGCGTAGGCGATACGGCCGTCGGTCTGCAGCTCGCGCAGGATGGCCCGGTCGGTCTCGTCCATGGGTGCCACGTCCCTCACCCCGCCAGCTCGGACAGGGCCGCGGCGAAGACCTCGGTGTGGGTGTCGACGTCCTGCTCGGTGGTGTCGGGGCACATGAGGGCCATGTTGTGGAAGGGGGTCAGCAGGATGCCCCGGTTGGCGAGGTAGAGGTGCAGGAAGTCCTCCAGCTCCGGATCGGCCGCCGCCGCGGACTCGGTGCCCGTGCGCGGCGCCGGTGAGGTGAAGCGGTACTCGGTGCGGGCGCCGAGGCGGCTGACGGACCAGGGCAGCCGGTGCGCCTCGACGCCGGCCAGGACACCCGCCTCGAAGCGCTCGGAGAGCTTCGTCATGTGGGCGAAGGCCTCGTCGGTGAGCACCTGCTCCAGGGTGGCCCGCATCGCGGCGACCGACAGCGCGTTGCCCGCGAGGGTGCCGCCGACGCCGCCCATGTCGACGAGGTCCAGGTCGGCGCGGCCCAGCAGCCGTTCGGCGAGGTCGGCGGAGAGCCCGTAGGCGCCGGCCGGGATGCCTCCGCCGATCGCCTTGCCGATGGTCAGCAGGTCGGGCTCCAGGTCCCAGGCGGCGGTGCAGCCGCCGGGGCCCGCGGAGAAGGTGTGGGTCTCGTCGTTGATGAGCAGGGTGCCGTGGCGCCTGGTCAGCTCCCTGACGCCGGCGAGGTAGCCCGGTTCGGGCAGGACGATGCCGATGTTGGTGAGGGCCGGCTCCATGAGGACGGCGGCGACGTCCCCGTGCGCCAGCTCCCGCTCCAGCCCCTCCAGGTCGTTGAACTCGGCGACCCTGCTGGTCAGGGTGACGTCGCAGGGGGCGCCGACGTTGCCCGGGCGGGCTGTGCCCCGGCCGTCCGGGCCGACGACGATCAGCGACTCGTCGACGCTGCCGTGGTAGCTGTAGCTGTTCACGAGGATCTTCGGGCGCCCGGTGACCGCCCGGGCGAGGCGGATCGCCCACCGGTTGGCGTCCGTCGCGGTCAGCGAGAAGCTCCAGCGGGCCAGGCCGAAGCGGCGGGTCAGCTCGGCGCCGACCCACTCGGCCTCCTCCGTGGGCAGCATCGCGGTGGCCCCGCCCAGGCCGGCGAACCGCCGGTCGGCCGCGTCGGTGACCGGGGCCGGCGAGTGACCGGCCATCGCTCCGGTGTCGCCGAGGCAGAAGTCGATGTACTCGTGCCCGTCCACGTCCGTGATCCGGGCGCCCCGGGCACCGGCCAGATACCGGGGGAAGGCACCGGCCGTCTTGTTCATCCAGGTCATCGGCACCCGGCCGAAGAGGTGGTCGGCCCGCGCATATGCCTCACGGGAGCGCGGGTTGCGGCGTTCGGCCTCGGCGCTCTCGCGGGCGAGGAGGGAGTGCAGACGCGTGCGGTCCATGGAGCTACCTCGGTGGATGCGGTGACGGAACAGTGGAAGCCTACGACCGAAAACAGCGCCGACACAAGCATGAGCGCTCGAATCGATTGCTGGAACGCTCGAATCGTGCGCGCGACACGCGGGGCGAGAAGCCGAGGGTGACGCGTCCCCCCTGCGGCAGCTGACGGAATCGCGTTCGGTGTTCGAACACATCGTCACAAACGCCATGCTGCGCCACCCCTTCCGCCAGGTAGAAATATCTACGAGCATGCATATGCCGGGTTGGCGTGCGGGCGCGCCGAGTGTCCGGCCACGGCCGTTTCCCACGCCTTGACGGACGAGCGAGGATCACCCGGAGCAGCGCATGACGAACACGATGTGGATGCGGGGTGTGGAGTGGCTGGCCGCGGCGGCGGCCGATCCGCGCGCCTGCAAGTGGGAGTGGGACCACGGCGAGGGCATCGCGCTGCTGGAGGCGGGCCGGTTCTGGGACGTCCTGAGCGTGCCCGAGCGGCTCGGACTGCTCACCCTGGACCTCCTGTGGCGGCCCGGGCTCCCGGTGCCGGGGCCCACGCTGGTGGACACCAAGGCGGGCCGGGTCGGGTTCCTGCTGCCGCCGGACCCGTCCGCGGCCTGGGTCGGCGCCGGCCTGCGGTACGCGACCAAGGGCTCCTGGGTGTCCGTCCCTCCCCCGTACCGGCCCGCCCGCTCACTGGAGTGGCTGATCCCGCCCGACGGCACCGGCGCCCTGCACGCGCCCGGCACCCTGGAGGAGGCGCTGCGGGAGGCCAACGGCACCCTGGCGGTCCTCGCCCCGCTGTGCGGCCAGTGACGGCTCGGGGACGCCCGGCCCCCGGCCGGACCTTCCCCGGCGCGCCGTGGACGCGGCCCGGCCCCGGCCGCTGCACGGCCACGGGCCGCCCCTGCGCCCGCCGCCCCGCGACGAGTTGGGCGTGCACCGGCCGGGCGGGGCGGTCCGCCGGGGCCCGGCGGCTCGCGCGCCCGCGGCCGACAGGCGGGGTGCGAGGGGCGCTCCTATGCTGAGAGACCGGGCTCCGACGTCTCGCCCACCGTGTGCCGCCCCACACGTGCCTGGAGGCAGCCCATGTCGCTCTCGTCCGCACGCCGTCGCAGGGGGGCCGCGCTCGTCGTAGTGGTGGGGACACTGGCCGTACTGCTCACCGGCGCTCCCGCCGGGGCGGTTCCGGCGACGGTGCCCGCCGTCCTCGTCGCCGGCTCCCCCAGCCCCTCACCGACCGGGCCGGACGTCCGCGTGATCACCCCGGACGTGGCACGCCAACTGGACGCCGCCGTACAGAAGGTGATGCGGGAGGCGAACGTGCCCGGCGTCACGGTCGGCCTCTGGACACCGGACCGGGGCAGCTACGTGGGCTCGTTCGGCGTCGCCGACAAGAGCGACGGCCGGGCCATGACGCCGGACCTGTACATGCGCATCGGCAGCGAGACCAAGACGTTCACCGTCACGGCGCTCCTGCAACTGGTGGACCAGGGCAAGGTCGGCCTGGACGACCCGATCGGCACGTACGTGGACGGCGTGCCGAACGGGGACACGATCACACTGCGGGACCTGGCCGGCATGCGCAGCGGCCTGTTCAACTACACGGAGGACGACGGCTTCTACAAGGCGTTCACGTCCGACCCGAACCGTACGTTCACGCCCCGGCAGTTGCTCGCCTACTCCTTCAAGCACCCGGTGATGTTCCGGCCCGGGGAGAAGTTCTTCTACTCCAACACCAACCTCATCCTGCTCGGCCTCGTCGTCGAGAAGGAGACCGGGCAGTCGCTCGGCCACTACATCCAGCGGAGCATCCTCGACCCGGCGGGCATGACGCACACGCTGTTCCCGGCCGGCAAGGAGTTCCCGGCCCCGCACGCGCAGGGCTACACGAACCAGACGGCCGACGGACGCATCGCGGACACGGCCGGCTGGAACCCGTCCTGGGCGTGGGCGGCCGGCGCGATGATCTCCCGCCAGGACGACCTGCGGGTGTGGGCCCGCACGGTGGCCACCGGCCAGTTCCCGGACGGGAGCTGGATGGTCAGCCCGGCCACCCAGCGGCAGCGGCTCATCACGCCGCCGACACCGATCCCGGGCGCGGGCTACGGCCTGGGCATCTTCGACGTGCAGGGCTGGATCGGCCACAACGGTTCGCTGCCGGGGTACGAGTCCCTGACCGTCTACCTCCCGTCGGCGCGGGCCACGCTCGTGGTACTGCTCAACACCGACGTCGACCACGACGGCCAGGAGCCGAGCACGCTGTTCGGCGAGGCGATCACCAGGATCGTGTCCCCGGCCCACGTCTTCGACCTGCCGGCCGAGCCCGCCGCCAGGTGAGCCGCGGCCCGGCCGACGGCGCGTGCCGGCCGGCCGGGTGTGCGGGTGGCCGGGTGGCCGGGGCTCCGGCGGGATCCGGCTGAGGCGCGCGGGGCTCCGACCGGTCCCCCGTTCCGGTCGTGCCCCGCGGCGCGATGAATCTACGCGGGGGGACAGGGCGGCGGGTATCGCGCCGGTGCCCTCCCGGGAGCGGCGAGGACTCACTCGTGCACAGGTGAGTCCGGTTCGTCCCGGTTCACCTGCCGAGTGCGGGTACGGCGAGGGCGCCGGTGGACAGATGGGCCAGGACGACCTCGTACAGGTCGCTGCCCATGGCCAGCAGCTGGCGTTCCAGGACGGGTTCGGCGGCCCGGACGTGCTCGCGCACGGTCTGGGCGTGGACGCCCAGGTCACGGGCCGTGCGCTCGGCGTTGGAGTCCGCGGCGAGCCAGGCGCGCAGGGTGCCGCGCAGGTCACGGCCGTCGCCGTCGAGGCGGCCGAGGAGGTCGTCCGCCCAGCTGCGCAGCGCGGCCGAGGTGAGCAGGTCGCCCAGGCGGGCGGGGGCCGGCGGGGGCGGCTCGTCGGAGTCCTGTGGTTCCCGCGCCGCCTCGGTGTTGAGCGCGAGGTGGGCGGCGGCGCGGGTGGCGAGGTCGGAGAAGTCGGTGCCGAGCAGGGTCTCGACCCGGTCCATGCGGGCGCGGACGGTGTTGCGGCTGACGCCGAGCACCTTGGCCGCGTTGACCGCGGTGAACTCCAGGCCCAGCCGGGTGGTGGCGAGGAGTTCGGCGCGGATGTGGTGGGGCAGCCGGTCCAGGGGCCGCAGTACGCCGGCGGACCAGGCGCGCAGCACGGCCGGCTCCATGAGCCGGGCGGGGCGGGTGCGTTCGGCGAAGACGGCCGTCTGGTCGGGGCGGAAACGGGCGACGGCGAGGGCGCTGATGGCCTGGGCGTAGGCGGTGGCGGTCCGGGCGAGGCGCTGGCGGAGGCTGCCGCCGAGGAAGACGCCGGGCCGGCCGTCGACCAGGGAGCGCAGCCGCTCCCCCGCCGCAGGGCGGGGGGTGACGACGATGACGTGGCCGTCCATCGCGGGGCAGCGCACGACGAGGGCCTCGCCGCCGGTGACGTCGGCGCAGTCCTCGGCGAGACGGTCCCGGTCCGCCGGGGAGCCCTCCAGGACGTAGACCCGGGCCGCGTCGGCCTCCAGCAGCCCGGGCCACAGGCCCGCGGCGACCCGGCGGGCGGAGACGGTGTCCTCCACCATCAGCAGTTGCAGGATGGCGAGGCGCAGATCGGCCGTGGCGCGCCGCAGCCGTCGCCCGGCCTCCGTCAGCTCCCGCTCGCGCAGCAGCAGTTCGAGGACGCTCGCGGTGCGGTTGACGATCTCGGCGGCGCGCCGGTCGAAGGGTTCGGGGCGGGAGACCGCGAGCACCGCGCCGGCGGCCGGGCCCTGCTGCGGGTGCGGTATCCCGACCATGCGGACATGGCGTCCGCCGTACTCCAGGGCGGCCGCGGAGATCCGGCCGGTGACGAGGTCGGCGAGGACGGTCTCGTCGAGGGCCAGGGGTGCGCCGGCGAGGAGGCCGCCCTGCGCGTCCCTGAGGCAGACCGTGGCCCCCACGGCGGGTCCGAGCCAGCCGACGACCCGGCGCGGTTCACGGCCCGCGGGGCGCAGGTGGCTCAGCAGCTGCTCCGCCCACGCGCCGTCGGTGTCGTGCGGCCGCCGGGTGTCGGGGGCCTCGTCGGCTCGGCCGGCCACGTCACCCATCTCCTCGTCCTCGGAAGTCCTGGGGTCGACCCCGGCTTTCGTCTCTGGACGTTACCCCAGGCCCCGAAAGTGCCCGCCACCTGCCCACCTACCGGAAGACACGGCTCCGCCGACGGCCCTGGGGGGGTGGACCGCCGGCGAAGACACCGCGACCCCGGGGCGGGGGGACGGCCCCGGGTGCCTCACCGGTCGGTTGCCCTGGATTCAACGACGTACACCTGACGAGTTTCGACGGGTGCCGGAGCCGGTTCCCGCCCCGCCGGACGCGCCCCGAACGCCGGGCCGTGCCGGTGCCGCGCGCGTGTCCCCCGCTGACGGGACTAAGCTCGGCGGATGGCGAAGTACTTCGACGTGCACCCCGAGAACCCCCAGCCGCGCAGCATCGGACAGGTCGCCGACGCGGTCCGGGAGGGTGCGCTCATCGCATACCCGACCGACTCCTGCTACGCCCTGGGCTGCCGGCTGGGCAGCCGGGACGGCATGGACCGGATCCGCTCGATCCGCCGGCTGGACGACCGGCACCACTTCACCCTGATGTGCCGAGACTTCGCGCAGCTCGGGCAGTTCGTGCACGTCGACAACGACGTGTTCCGGGCCGTGAAGGCGTCGACGCCGGGCAGTTACACCTTCATCCTCCCCGCCACCCGCGAGGTGCCGCGCAAGCTGCTGCACCCCAAGAAGAAGACCGTGGGGGTGCGCATCCCGGACCACGTGGTCACCCAGGCGCTGCTGGCCGAGCTGGGCGAGCCGCTGCTGTCCAGCACGCTGCTGCTGCCGGACGAGGAGGAGCCGATGACCCAGGGCTGGGAGATCAAGGACCGGCTCGACCACGCGGTGGACGCGGTGGTCGACTCCGGCGACTGCGGCACCGAGCCGACCACGGTGGTCGACTTCTCCGGCGGTGAGGTCGAGATCGTGCGGCGCGGCGCCGGGGACACCAGCCGCTTCGAGTGAGGGCGGGCGCGGGGGGGGGCCGGAGCGGGCCGCCGCCGCGCGGTGGATCTTGCGTGGCAGCATGGGCGGCACCCGCGGTGCCGGGCGGGCCCCTCCGCCCGGCCCCCATTCCTGCGAGGAGGGCCTTCTCCCCATGACCGACGTACAGGGAACGGCAGTCGACGTCCCGGCGGCCGACGGCGTCGCCGACGCCTATCTCGCCCACCCCGCCGACGGGAACCCCCGACCGGCCGTTCTGTTCTACCAGGACGCCTACGGCCCGCGCCCGTATCTGCGGTCGATGGCCGACCGGCTCGCCGGCGCCGGCTACACCGTCCTGGTGCCGAACGTGTTCTACCGGCTCGGCCGGGCCCCGGTGACCGAGCTGCCCGAGTTCATCGACCCGGGCGCCGACCCGACCATCTGGGAGCGGCTCGGCCCGATCGTGGCGTCCCTCACGCCGGACCTGATCGAGCGCGACGCGGAGTCCTATCTGCGCTGGCTGGCCGACAGTCCGCTCACCGCGGACGGACCGGTCGCGATCACCGGTTACTGCATGGGCGCCCGGCTCGCTGTGTGGACGGCGGCCGCGCATCCCGACCGGGTCGCCGCGGCGGCCGGATTCCACGGCGGGCGGCTGGCCACCGACGACCCGCGCAGCCCGCACCGGGTGGTCGGCTCCATCACCGCCGAGCTGTACTTCGGGCACGCCGGCGACGACGCCTCGCTGCCCGAGGAACAGGTCCGGCGCCTGGAGGAAGCCCTCACCGAGGCCGGGGTCCGGCACACGTGCGAGGTCTACGCGCACGCGAAGCACGGCTACACCCAGGCGGACACCCCCGCCTACGACCGCGCGGCCGACGAGCGGCACTGGGCGGCCCTGCTCGCTCTGCTCGAACGCACCTTCTGACACACCGTCCGGTGCCCCCGGCGACACCCCTTCTGACAGGCATTCCGGCGCCGCGTCCGGGCGCCTGCCGCACGGCGGGCGCCAGGGCGGATCGTGTCCAACGTATTGACATGCACGCGCCTCGACATGACGCTGAGAGCGCTCTCAAGCAGGTACGGACCAATTTCCGTACGACCCCGACCCCACACGGAGGTGGAGAGTGCTCCCCAGCATCACCCGCCCGGCGCTGCCCCTCACGGCCGCGGCGGTCCTGGCCGGCGGCCTCGTCGCGCTGGCCACGCCCGACCGCGCCGGAGCCGCCGTACCGGACACCATCCCTCTGAAGATCACCAACAACTCCGGCCGCTCCGAGCCGGTGTACGTCTACGACCTCGGCACCCAGCTGTCCTCGGGGCGGCAGGGCTGGGCCGACGCCAACGGCACCTTCCACGCCTGGCCGGCGGGCGGCAACCCGCCGACCCCGGCACCCGACGCGTCGATCGCCGGCCCCTCCGCGGGACAGTCGAAGACGATCCGCATACCGAAGTTCTCCGGGCGGATCTACTTCTCCTACGGCCAGAAGCTCGACTTCCGGCTGACCACGGGCGGGCTGGTGCAGCCGGCCGTGCAGAACCCGTCCGACCCCAACCGCAACATCCTGTTCAACTGGTCGGAGTACACGCTCAACGACGGCGGGCTGTGGCTCAACAGCACCCAGGTGGACATGTTCTCGGCGCCCTACGCGGTCGGCGTGCAGCGGTCCGACGGCAGCGTGAGCACCACCGGACACCTGAAGTCCGGCGGCTACAACGGGTTCTTCAACGCGCTGCGCGGGCAGCCGGGCGGCTGGGCCAACCTGATCCAGACCCGTTCCGACGGCACCGTGCTGCGGGCTCTCTCCCCGCTCTACGGCGTGGAGACCGGGGCGCTCCCGGCGAACGTCATGGACGACTACGTCAACCGGGTCTGGCAGAAGTACGCGACGTCCACCCTGACGGTCACGCCGTTCACCGACCAGCCGAACACCAAGTACTTCGGCCGCGTCTCGGGGAACGTCATGAACTTCACCAACTCCGCCGGCGCCGTGGTCACGAGCTTCCAGAAGCCGGACGCGGACAGCGTGTTCGGCTGCCACAAGCTGCTGGACGCGCCCAACGACAACGTCCGCGGGCCCATCTCCCGCACGCTGTGCGCCGGTTTCAACCGCTCGACGCTGCTGACCAATCCCAACCAGCCGGACACCTCGGCGGCGAACTTCTACCAGGACGCCGTGACCAACCAGTACGCGCGGAAGATCCACGCGCAGACGGCCGACGGCAAGGCGTACGCGTTCGCCTTCGACGACGTCGGCAACCAGGAGTCGCTGGTGAACGACGGCAATCCGCAGCAGGCCTATCTGACGCTCGATCCGCTGAACTGAGCGGAGCCGAACCGAGCGGACATGCCGACGGTCCCGCACCCCGGACTCGGGGTGCGGGACCGCGGTGTGTCACATCAGCCGGTCGTCAGGGCGGTGTCGTCCACGACGAAGCTGGTCTGGAGCGAGGAGTCCTCGACGCCGTTGAACTTCAGCGTCACGGTCGAGCCCGCCAGGGAGGACAGGTCGAAGGACTTCTGGCTGTAGCCCGAGGCCTTGTCCAGGTTCGAGTAGGTGGCCAGGGTCTTCGAACCGGCGGTCACCGTCAGCTTGTCGTACGCGGTGCTGGCGGTGGTCTCCGCGGTGTCGATGTGCAGGTAGAAGGTCAGGGTCGCCTTGCAGCCCGCGGGGATCGTCACCGACTGGGACAGGGTGTCGGTGTGCGTGGAGCCGTAGCCGTCCAGCCATGCCTTGTAGGACCCGCCGTGGGACGCCTCACCGGTGTCGGTGGTGATGACACCGCTGGTCGCGCTCCAGCCGGTGCTGCCCGACTCGAAGCCGGGGTTGGCCAGCAGCTGGGTCGACGTGCATCCGCCGCCGGTCGTGCTGACCGTCCAGGTGAAGTTCGCGGTGCCGGTCGCGCCGGTGGAGTCGGTCACCGTCACCGTGGTGCTGGAGGTGCCGGCCGTGGTGGGCGTGCCGGAGATCAGGCCGGTCGAGCTGTTGATCGACAGGCCGGCCGGCAGGCCGGTGGCGCTGTAGGTGAGCGCGCCGCTGTTCGTGCTGCTCGCCTGGACCTGCAGGCTGACCGAGGTCCCCACCTTGGAGGACTGGTTGCCCGGGTTGGTCACCGTCACGCCGTTGCCCGGCGGGGTGACGTGGCTGCCGACGTTGATGCCGGCGAACGCGTTGGCCACTCCGGCGTACTGGGTGGAGTTGGCGCCGTAGAGCGCGGTGGCCGCGTTCAGGGCCGCGGTGCGGGCGGCGGCGTAGTTGGTGCTGGACGTCATGTACGACGTCAGCGCCTTGTACCAGATCTGCAGTGCGGCGGCCCGGCCGATGCCGGTGACGGCGACGCCGTCCGAGGTCGGGCTGTTGTAGGTCACGCCGTTGATGACCTTGGTGCCGCTGCCCTCGGAGAGCAGGTAGAACATGTGGTTGGCGGGACCCGAGGAGTAGTGCACGTCCAGGTTGCCGACGCCGGAGTACCAGCTGTCGGCGGAACCGCCGTCCTTGCTGGGCTTGTCCATGTAGCGCAGCGGGGAGCCGTCGCCGTTGATGTCGATCTTCTCGCCGATGAGGTAGTCACCGGGGTCCGAGCTGTTGTTGGCGTAGAACTCCACGCCGGTGCCGAAGATGTCGGACGTGGCCTCGTTCAGGCCGCCGGACTCCCCGGAGTACTCCAGCCCCGCGGTGTTGGAGGTGACACCGTGGCTCATCTCGTGGCCGGCCACGTCGAGCGAGGTCAGCGGGTCGGCGTTGGCGGAGCCGTCGCCGTAGGTCATGCAGAAGCAGCTGTCGTCCCAGAACGCGTTCACGTAGGCGTTGCCGTAGTGGACGCGGGAGTAGGCGCCGACACCGTCGTTCTTGATGCCGCTGCGGCCGAAGGTGTTCTTGTAGAAGTCCCAGGTCTCCTGGGCGCCGTAGGCGGCGTCCGCACCCGCGGTGGCCGCGTTGGACGTGGTCCCGTTGCCCCAGGTGTCGCTGGTCTGCGAGAACAGCGTGCCGGTGCCCGAGGTGCCGCGGTTCAGGTTGTACGTCTTGTGACCGCCGCGCGTCCCGTCGGTCAGCGTGTACGTCGAGCCCGACTGGGTCGTGGTCAGCGTGACCTGGCCGCTGTACTGGGTGTTGCCGACACCGGTCTCGATCGCCTGGTAGCGGTACAGCTCCTTGCCGGTGGTGGCGTCGGTGACGACGTGCAGCCGGCTGGGCGTGCCGTCGTCCTGGAAGCCGCCGATCACCGTCTCCCAGGCGAGCTTCGGGGTCCCGTTGCCGGCCCAGATCACCTTGCGGGCGCTGTCGGTGGTGGCCTTGGACCCGGCGAGCGCCTTGGCGGCCTTGAGCGCCTTGGTCTCGGCGGCGGACTTGGTGTACGTCGCGGTGGTGGAGCTGACCTTGATCGTGTGCTTGTTGTTGAAGGTCGTGCTCACGGTGCCGGCGGCCAGGGAGGCCGGCGGGGTGTGCACGACCAGGTCGCCACCGAGGACGGGCAGCCCCGCGTAGGTGCGCTCGTAACGGGTGTGCAGGGTACCGTCGTTGTCCTTGACGACGTCCCTGACGACCAGCTTCTCCTTGGCGCCGAGCCCGAGGGTGCGGGCGGTCGCCGCGGTCCGCGACTGGGCGCTCTTGACCAGCGCCGAGTGCTGTGCGGGCGTGAGCTTGGCCTCGAGGCCGCCGCTGCGGAGCGGGCTGGGGTGGGGGCCTGCGGGCTTGGCCGTGGCCGGGCCCGCCTGAATACCGACGGCGAGGAAGGCCGCGGTGGAGACCAGTGCGGCTCCGACCATGGCGCGTCTGTGGGGAAGACGTCTCACTCGTACTCCTCCTGCTGCGGCCGCCGGGTCGCGGCCGGTGACAGACCCGGGCAGACGGGTGTGCTGCCCGGGGCGAGCTGAGCTGTGCGCGGGGACCGTGATCCGTGTGCACATGGGGAGGTGCTGTGTAGCGGGGGGAGGATTTCAGCTTTGTCCCGCACATGTCAGCGAGTTGACGGGCATTCGAGGGTTTTCCCTATGCCCCCGAGACCGATCCGCAACGCGGCCCGCGGGGCAGGCCATTGGGTCTCGGACAGGCCGGTTGTTACCGTGCACCGCGTGTCTGAATCGTCACGCGATACCGCGCAGGGCGCCGGCTGGGGAAGCTCCCGACCGGGCGTCTACCGGCAGTTGATGCCCGACCACGTCGAGAGGCTGTCCTGGCTGAACCCCAGGATCCTGTGGGCCGCCCGCAACGGTGTGCTGGCGTCGTGGTTCGGCGACCCCACCGGCCGGACCCGCGGCCGCTGGGTGGCGCGCCGGGCCGAGGCGGGGGCGCCCGCCGACAGGGTGATCCGGCGGGAGGTGCCCGACCGGTTCTCCTTCATGGTCGTCGGGGACACCGGCGAGGGCGGTGAGTCCCAGTACGCCGTGGTGCCCGGCTTCCTGAAAGCCGGTCAGGACACCGAGTTCGCGGTGATCGCGAGCGACGTCATCTACCCGGTGGGCCACGCGGACGACTACCGCGACAAGTTCTTCCGGCCGTACCAGGACTACCCGGCACCGATCTACGCGATACCCGGCAACCACGACTGGTACGAGGACCTCGGCGCGTTCATGCGCATCTTCTGCGCCGACCCCGCGCCGCTCGGCTCGGAGCCCGCGCCCCGCCCGCTCACCCGGGCCTGGTGGCGCGCCCTGCTCTGGCACCGGCCGCGCCCCGGCGACGAGGAACGCCTTGAGCAGGCACGGCGGTTGCGGTCCGCGCCGGGACAGCAGGCCGTGCAGCCGGGCCCCTACTGGGCGATCGACGCCGGGCCGGTGCGGATCGTCGGCATCGACACCGGGCTGCTCGGCACGATCGACGCGGAACAGGGCGCGTGGCTGCGGGAGGTCTCCCGGGGACCCCGGCCGAAGATCCTGGTCACCGGCTCCCCGCTGTACGTGGACGGCGAGCACCACCCCTGCCCCGTCGAAGGGGGCGGCACGGTCGACGACATCGTGCGCGACCCGGACCACCACTACGTGGCCGCGATCGGCGGTGACATCCACAACTACCAGCGCTACCCGGTCGACGTGGACGGGCGCACCGTCCAGTACGTGGTGGCGGGCGGCGGCGGCGCGTTCATGCACGCCACGCACACCATCCCGCGGGTGTCGGTCGGAGACGTCACCGAGCGGGAGTTCCGCTGCTATCCGCTGCGCGGCGACTCGCTGGCCTTCTACAGCCGCGTGTACGGCCACCGCTCGCGGCTGCGCCGCTTCTTCACCCTCACCGAGTCCGAGGCGACGGCCGTCGTCGCCGAACGGCTCGGCATCGAGCCCGGCAGGGCGCCCGGCCCGGACGCCCGGGTCACCCGGCGCACCCGTCTCGTCGCGAGCCTGCTGGGGGCCGGCGGCCGGCCGGACCGCGCCTCCCGGTTCCGGCTGCCGGTGCGCAAGATCTACACCCAGCTGTTCTCGCCCGGCTCGGCCACCTACAGCCCGCCGTTCTTCAAGTCCTTCCTGCGCCTGGACGTCACCCCGGACGCGGTGCGGCTGCGCTGCTTCGCGGCCACCGGCAACCGGGAGCAGGAGATCGATCCGCCGGTGGAGGACGAGGTCACCATCCCGCTGAACTGATCACACGGTTGTCACATCCGGCTGCGAGAATCGGGGACGGAGCCGCCGGAACCGGCGGAACCGCCGTACGACCGCCGGAGGAGCCCGTGCCGTCCACTCCCCGCCCGCTGCGCAGGCTGGGCTTCCTCACCATCGGCCTGTTCGACGGGTCCGACCCGGGCCCGGGTCACGCGTCCACGCTGGAGATCATCGAGCTGGGCGAGCGGCTGGGGTTCGACAGCGCGTGGGTGCGCAACCGGCACCTCCAGTACGGCATCTCGTCCCCGGTCGCCGTGCTGGCGGCCGCCTCCCAGCGCACCCGGCGGATCGAGCTGGGCACCGCGGTGATCCCGCTGGGGTGGGAGAACCCGCTGCGGCTCGCCGAGGACCTGGCGACCGTGGACATCCTGTCCGGTGGCCGGCTGAACCCCGGCGTCAGCGTGGGCCCGCCGATGCACTTCGAGCACGTGCGCGAGGCCCTCTACCCGGACACGGCGGACCGTGAGGACTTCGGCCCCGAGCGGCTGCGGCGGCTGCTGGACCTGGTGCGCGGCAAGCCGGCCACCGCCTTCAGCGGGACGGAGGGCTTCGAGGTGTTCTCGGACGTGGTCCAGCCGCACTCCCCCGGTCTCGGCGGCCGGCTGTGGTACGGCGGCGGCAGCCTCGACTCGGCGCGCCGGGCCGGCGAGCTCGGCATGAACCTGCTGACCAGCAGCGTGGTGAAGGCCGAGGGCCCGCAGGACGCCGCAGGGCCGCCGGACTTCGCGGGGATCCAGCTCTCCCACATCCGCGCGTTCCGCGCCCACCACCCCGACGGGGAGGCGGCCCGCGTCTCCCAGGGCCTGGTGGTGATCCCCACCGACTCCGCGAGCCCGGCGCAGCGGGCCAGGTACGAGCGGTACGCGGCCGAGCGCCTGCCCCGGACCGCCTCTCCGCAGGGCCCGGCGCGGCTGCTGTTCGCCCCCGACCTGGTCGGCACCTCCGACGAGCTCGCCGAGCGGTTGCACGCGGACGCCGCGTTCCGCGAGGTCGACGAGGTCGCGTTCGCCCTGCCGTTCTCGTTCGCGCACGAGGACTACGTGCAGATCCTGACGGACATGGCGACCAGGCTGGGCCCCGCGCTGGGGTGGCGGCCGGCCGGCTGACTCACCAGCGGCCCGCCTCGGTGCCGGTGACCGGCTCGGACGGCCTGCCGTCCACGCCCACCGGCACGTCACCCGTGAGCATCACCCGGTGCATGATCCGCGGGGAGCCGAGGTGGGCGCCGTCGCCGGGGGCCAGGTGGATGGTGGCGCGGTTGTCCCAGAAGGCGACGCTGCCGGGCTCCCAGCGGAAGCGGACCGTGTACTCGGGCCGTACGGCCTGTTCGAGCAGCATCTCCAGCAGGGCCGCGCTCTCGGGCCTCGAGACGTCGCTGATCTGCTCCAGGTAGTAGCCGTTGACGAAGAGCACGCGTTCCCCGGTCTCCGGGTGGACGCGGACCAGCGGGTGCACGGAGGCGACCTGGTGGCCGAGCAGGTGGCGGAGGTAGGCGTCGTCGCCGGGCCGGGGCTGGTAGCCGACACCGAGCCGGTGCTCGGCGCGCAGGCCGTCCACGAAGGCGCGGACGGGCGCGGAGAGCCCGGCGTAGGCGGCGGCCAGGTTGGCCCAGGTGGTGTCGCCGCCGTAGGGCGGCACGGTCTCCGCGCGCAGGACGGTCGCGGCCGGCGGGTCCACGCGGGCGCCGTGGTCGCAGTGCCAGCCGCGCAGCAGGGTGTGCCGGCGGCGCTGGAGCCATTCCTCGTGTTCCATGCCGAAGCGCCCGCCCAGCTCCAGCCGGTCGGCGGTGGTCTCCACTTCGGGGAAGCCGGCCGGTGAGGCGCTGCCGCGCCGGCCGGGCACGACCGGTTCACCGAACCGGCGGGCGAAGGCGACGTGCCCGGCGTGATCCAGGCGCTGGCCGCGGAAGAACACCACCTTCCAGCGCAGCACCGTCTGCCTGATCAGGGAAACGACGGCGTCCCCGAGCGGTCCGGCCAGGTCGACGCCGGTGATCTCCGCCCCGATGTGCCCGGCCACCGGCCGCACTTCGACGCCCTCGATGTCCGTGCCCTTGTCCGCCGCCATGCGCACTCCGCCGCTCGTCCGTCGCGTCGTCTCCACCGCCCCATTCCTACCCAGAAGAACGCCGGTGCGACGTCGTCCGGGCCGCCGTTGACAATATGCAGGCAATCACCTGCGTAATCGAGGTGGGACCACAGGGACGAAGAGGGAAAGAGGCCGACGCCATGGACACCACCCCGCTCCGGGACGCCTACCGCGCGCTGCTCGACGCCGCCGCCACGGTCGCCGGCTCCGCCGGACCCGCCCCCGTACCCCCGGCCGGTGAGTGGGACGCCGACCGGATCCTGGCGCACGTCTCCCTCGTCACCGCCACCACCGTCGCGGCCGTCTCCGCCGTCGCCTCGGGGGCCCGCACGACGTACGACAACCGCCTCGCGCTCGACACCTGGACCATCGACCGCACCGTCACGCTCGCCGGTGGCAACGTCGGGCTGCGCGAGCGCGTCCGCCTCCAGGGGGACGCGCTGTGCACGCTCGGCGGGCCCGCGCTCGGCGAGGCCGAACTCGACACACCGGTGCCCACCGTGCTGCTGTCCAACGGCACGCTGCTGGTCGACCAGCCGCTGTCGCTGCGGGACCTGCTGACGGGGCTCGCGGAGACGGAGCTGCCCGGCCACACGAAGCAGCTCCTGGCCCTGCTGCCCGACGGCGCCTGAGCACGACGCAAGCCTGGCGACTCAAGCCTGGCGACCCATGAGCCCGGCGGCCGCCACGCGGCGCGCTACCCCTCCTCGACCCGCTCCTGCCTGGCGCCGGGCCGGGAGGCGCTGAGGCTGCCGAGGATGTCCAGGAGTTCGGCGTCGCGGCTGCCGGGCCGGGCGTGGAAGACGACCAGCGTCAGGCCCTCGGCGCCCTCGACGGCGAGCTTGTTGGACTCCAGGTCCAGGTCGCCGACCTGCGGATGGCTGAGGTGGCTGGTACGGGCCCGCCGGGGCCGCACGTCGTGCCGGGCCCACAGCGTCCGGAAGCGGTCGCTGCGCAGGGACAGGTCGCCGACCAGGTCCCGCAGCCGCGCGTCGTCCGGGTCGGGCCCGGCGTGGGCGCGCAGGGCGGCCACCCCCTCCTCGGTGAGGTCCTCCCAGTCCCGGCGCAGGGCCCGCTCGGCCGGGTCGAGGAAGACGGCGCGCAGCAGGTTGACGCCGGGCCGGTAGTTCGGCGTGAGGGCGCCGGCGAGGGAGTTGGCGGCCAGGCAGTCGGTGTAGCGGTTCTGGAGGTAGGCGGGGTTGCGCGGCCAGCCGTCGATCAGCCCCAGCAGGCTCTCCGGCACCCGCTCCCGCCTGCCGCCAACCCGTGCCCGGGTCCCGGCCGGTGCCGTCGCGGGCCGCTCCCGGGCCAGTCCGAGGAGGTAGGAGGTGGCCCCGGCGTCGAGCCTCAGCACCCGGGCGAGGGACCGCAGGACCTGCGCGGACGGATTGCGGTCGCGGCCCTGCTCCAGGCGCAGGTAGTAGTCGGAGCTGATGCCGGAGAGCATCGCGACCTCCTCGCGGCGCAGCCCCGGCACCCGGCGCAGTCCCGAGCCTGGCAGTCCCACGTCCTCGGGCCTGACCTGCGCCCGGCGGGCGCGCAGGAACTCGCCGAGCGCGTTCGTACCGTCCATGACCCCACCGTACGGCCGTCGCGGTGGCCGTGACTGGCCCTGTCACTCCCAGGAACGCGGGGGCACTGCCGCCGAGCGGCCGTCCGGCGCACCGTGGAGAGCGAGGACGGGTCACCGGGGAACGGGTGGCCCGGCAGAGCGCGAGAGGTACGTGAGGTACGACATGACTGCACAGCTCGGCGGCACCTTCACCCCGGCCGGCGGACCGGCCCTGGCGCGTATGGGCTACGGCGCCATGCGGCTGGCCGGTCCGCACGTGTTCGGACCGCCCGCGGACCGGGCACGCGCCGTGGCGGTGCTCCGCGCGGCGGTGGAGGCGGGCGTCAACCACATCGACACTGCCGACTTCTACGGGCCGGTGGTGGTCAACGAGATCATCAGGGAGGCCCTGCACCCCTACCCGGACGGGCTGCACATCGTGACCAAGGTCGGGGCGCGGCGGGGCGCCGACGGCGGCTGGATCGTCTCCCGGCACCCGCACGACCTGCGGGCGCAGGTCCACGACAACCTGCGGAGCCTGGGTGTGGAGGCGCTGGACGTGGTCAATCTGCGGCTCGGCGACATGGACACCCCGAACGAGGACTCCGTGGCCGAGCAGTTCGGGGCGCTGGCGGACCTGCGGCGCCAGGGCCTGATCCGGCATCTGGGGCTCAGCGCGGCGTCCGCGGCGCAGCTGGACGAGGCGCGGGCGATCGCTCCCGTGGTGACCGTGCAGAACCTGTACAACCTGGCCCACCGGGAGGACGACGACCTGGTCGCGCGCACGGCCGCCGAGGGCATCGCCTTCGTGCCGTACTTCCCGCTGGGCGGTTTCGGCCCGCTGCAGTCGGAGGCGCTGTCCAAGGTCGCCGCCCGGCTGGGCGCCTCTCCGCAGCAGGTGGCCCTGGCCTGGCTGCTGCGGCGGTCGCCGAACATCGCGCTGATCCCGGGCACCTCGTCGCCCGACCACCTGCGGGAGAACATCGCCGCCGCGGCGCTGGACCTCCCGGCGGACGCGGTCGCGGAGCTGGACGCGATCGGCGGCTGAGGGGCGGCCCGCCCGGGTACCCGGGGCCCTCGGGCAGACGGACGGAAGGAGCGGCACGTGGCCACGGACGACCGGCTGCGGACCTACCGCGGCAAGCGCGACTTCGAGCGGACCCGCGAGCCGTCGGGGAACGCGGCGGCCGCCCCGGCCGAGCGGCCCCGGTTCGTGGTGCAGATCCACGACGCGCGCCGGATGCACTTCGACTTCCGGCTCCAGGTGGGCGACGTGCTCAAGTCGTGGGCCGTGCCCAAGGGTCCGTCGGCGGACCCCGGGGACAAGCGGATGGCGGTGCCCACCGAGGACCATCCGCTGGCGTACGAGGACTTCGAGGGCGTGATACCGAAGGGCGAGTACGGCGGCGGCACCGTGATCGTCTGGGACCGCGGCACGTACGAGCCGCTCAGCCACGACCGCCGGGGCCGCCCGGTGGACTTCGCGGAGTCGCTGGAGCGGGGGCACGCCTCCTTCCGGCTGCACGGCTCCAAGCTGCACGGCGAGTACGCGCTCACCCGGTTCCGCGGCGGCGCGGACGAGGAGGAGGCCTGGCTGCTGGTGCACAAGGGCGCCGCCCGGACGGCCGGGCACGGCACCCCGGACCCGCGCCGGGCCCGCTCGGTGCGCACCGGCCGAACCCTCGCCCAGGTCCTGGCCGACGACCGACGGGAGTGACGGGCGGCGCCGGGACGCCGACGCCCCGGGGGCCGGGCACCCGTCCGGCCGCATCCGGATCACGACGTTCCGGCCCCGACGTGGCTGAGATGCCTCTATGTTCGCGGCGACACCGGCCCGCGCTCCTGGAGGCTTCCGCATGCGCATCGCACTCCGCACCGCCATAACCGGCGCCGTGACCGCCGCCACCGTCCTGACCTGCGGCACCGCGGGGGCCACCCCGGCGGGGCCCGGCGTGACCGCACGGCTCATCAGCCGGACCACCGTCGGCGGCACCGACTACACCCTGCGGGAGATCACCATCCCGCCCGGTCAGAGCACCGGTTGGCACTACCACGACGGTCCGCTGTACGGCGTCGTGAAGCGGGGTACCCTCAGCCACTTCGACTCCGGCTGCGCCTCGGACGGCGTCTACCGGCAGGGCGCGCCGATCAAGGAGCCGGCCGGTCCCGGCAACGTCCACATCGGGCGCAACCTGGGCGACACCCCGGTCGTCCTGGACGTCCTCTACGTGCTGCCGCACGGCGCCCCGTTCTCGGAGGACGCGCCGAACCCGGGATGCCCGTTCCAGTGATCAGCCTCCGGGCAGGGGCTGTTCCGCCCAGATCGTCTTGCCGCCGCCGGTCTGCCGGCTGCCCCAGCGCTGGGTGAGCTGGGCGACGAGCAGCAGACCGCGTCCGCCCTCGTCGTAGGCGTGCGCCCGCCGCAGGTGCGGTGAGGTGGAACTGGCGTCGGACACCTCGCAGATGAGCGCGCGGTCGCGGATCAGCCGTAGCTGGATGGGCGGTTCGCCGTAGCGGATCGCGTTGGTGACGAGTTCGCTGACGACGAGTTCCGTGACGAACGCCATCTCCTCCAGGCCCCAGGCGGCCAGCCGTTCGGTGGCCGCCTGCCGGAAGGCGGCCACCTGGGCGGGGTCGGGCGGGACGTCCCAGGTGGCGACCCGATCGCCGCCGAGGGCGCGGGTGCGTACCAGGAGGAGGGCGACGTCGTCCGTGGGCTGCTCGGGCAGGACGGCCTTGAGGACGTTGTCGCTGAGCGCCTCCAGGGAGTCGGCCGGTGCGCCGAGGGCGCGGCACAGTTCGTCGGTGGCCCGGTCCGCGTCGCGGTCGCGGCCCTGGACGAGACCGTCGGTGAAGAGGGCGACGACCGACCCCTCGGGTAGCTGGATCTGCGTGGCCTCGAACGGCAGTCCGCCGACGCCGAGGGGCGGTCCGGCGGTCATGGGCACGAACTCGGGTGTGCCGCCGGGCAGTACGAGGACCGGGGCCGGGTGGCCGGCGGCGGCCGTGCAGAGCCGGCGGGAGACGGGGTCGTAGACCGCGTAGAGACAGGTCGCGCCGAGTTCGGCGACCTCCTCGCCGCTGTCGTCGGAGGCCAGGTGGGTGACCAGGTCGTCGAGGTGGGTGAGGAGTTCGTCCGGGGACAGGTCGACGTCGGCGAGGGTGCGCACGGCGGTGCGCAGCCGGCCCATGGTGGCCGAGGAGCGGATGCCGTGCCCGACCACGTCGCCGACGACTAGGGCGACCCGGCTGCCGGAGAGCGGGATGACGTCGAACCAGTCTCCGCCGATCCCGGCCAGCGAGCCGCACGGCAGGTACCGGTGGGCCACGTCGACCGCTGCCTGCCGGGCCAGTCCCCGGGGCAGCAGGCTGTGCTGGAGGGCGTGGGCGGTGCTGCGTTCGCGGGCGAAGCGGCGGGCGTTGTCGACGCAGACGGCGGCGCGGCTGGCGAGTTCCTCGGCGAGGACGGCGTCGTCGGGGGCGTAGCTGTCCGGGTGGGCCGCGCGGACGCACACCGCGACGCCGAGGGTGGTGCCGCGGGCCCGCAGCGGCACCGCGATCATGGAGTGGACGGCCTCGCGGAAGCGGCGTCCCTCGGGCGAGCGCGCGTTGCGCTCGGCGAGCCAGTCGTTGAACGTCGGCTCGCCGGCCTGGCCCAGTACGGCGCGGCCCTCGCGCAGGGCCCGGGCCGGGGGCGAGAGCGGCAGGTAGACCTCCGTCTCGCCCAGGTTCACGGCCGCGCCCGGGTTGCCCGGCCGGGTGGAGCCGTGGGCGACGCGGCGCAGCAGGACACCGCCGTCGGGGATCATCGGCGGTTCCTCGTCGCCGAGGACCCAGTCGAGCAGGTCGACGCTGGCGAAGTCGGCGTACTGCGGCACCAGCAGCTCTACGAGTTCCTCGGCGGTGCGCACCACGTCCAGGGTGGTGCCGATGCCGGTGGCGGCCTCGTTCAGCAGGGCGAGGCGACGCCGGGCCCAGTACTGCTCGCTGCTGTCGAAGGCGGCGAGGGCGACGGCGGTGAGCTCGCCGGAGCCGTCGCGCAGCGGCCACATCTCGATGCTCCAGGCGTGCGCCCCGTTCGGGGCGGGGACCTCGGTGCTCTCGTAGCGGACGGGGCTGCCGGTCTCGGCGACCTGACGGAGGTGGCTGACGAATCCCTGGCTGTCCCCGGCGTCCCCCACGGTCTCCAGGACGAACCGGCCGAGCAGCGACTCCTCGGTCACGCCCATCGTCCGGCACGCGGCGCTGTTGGAACGTACGTAGTGCTGGCGGAGGTCGAAGACCGACATGGACATGGACGCCTGTTCGAAGGCTTGGGCGGCCACCATGGTCCCGGGCGGTTCGGCGGTGACGACGTGCCCGGCCGGCGCGCCGTCGGGGCCGAGGACCGGGCAGGCGGTCAGGGTCAGCTCGACCGGGTGGCCGTCGCGGTGCCGCAGGACGACGGTCCCGGTCCGGGCGGCGAGGGCACCCGCGGGCACGTACCCGGCGAGCAGGTCGCCCGCCGGGCGGCCGACGACCTCGTGCGCCGCGTGGCCGGTCAGCAGTCGCGCGCCCTCGCTCCACCCGGTCACCCTGCCCTGGGCATCGATGATCGCCGCGGCCGCGAGACGCTCCATAGCCCCCAGGATGATCCGATCGGGCCGGTGCCTCAACCGCGGCGGCGCCGCCTCAGGGCTTTCGCGCCCGCAGGACGGACAGCGCGCGGTCGGCGTGGGTGTTCATCCGCAGCTCGCTGCGGACGACCTCCAGGACGGTACGGTCCTCGGCGATCACGAAGGTGACCCGCTTGGTCGGGGCGAGCGTGAAGCCCCGCTTGACCCCGAACCGCTCGCGGACCGCGCCGTCCGCGTCGGACAGCAGCGGCATGCCGAGGGTGTGCCGGCCGGCGAATTCCCGCTGCTTGTCCACGTCGTCCCCGCTGATCCCGACCGGGCGGGCGCCGACGGCGGCGAACTCCGCGGCGAGGTCACGGAAGTGGCAGGCCTCGGCGGTGCATCCCGGCGTCAGGGCGGCGGGGTAGAAGAACAGCACCACCGGGCCCTCGGCCAGCAGCTCGGTGAGCCGCCGGGTGGTGCCGGTCTCGTCCGGCAGGGCGAAGTCCTCGACCTGGTGGCCGACCTCGACGCGCTCGCTCATGACCGTCCCTCCCCGCCGCGGGCGACACCGCGCGCCCACAGCACCAGGGGCACCTGGAGGGGCAGCCGGGCCAGGGCCGCGTTGCGCTGCGGGGCAGGCCGGTGCCGCCAGTCGACGGCCATCTTGACGTTGGCCGGGAAGACGCCGACGAAGAAGGCCGCGGCCGCCTTCGCGGCCACGGGCCGTGTCCGGCGGGAGGCGATGCCGGCCGCCAGCGCCAGCTCCACGACACCGCTGCCGTACGTCCACGTCCGGGGCGAGCCCGGCAGGGCCTTCGGGATCGTGTGGTCGAACTGGCGGGGGGCGGCGAAGTGGGCGACGCCCGCGGCGGCCAGTAGGCCGGCGAGCAGCAGGGGTGAGCGTTCGGACCGGGGCACGGTTCCTCCTCTGGTGACCTGCCGCCGGATATTACTCGACGGTAGGCCGCCGGGGGACACGTGCCGGGCCGTTCACGGGGACGGCCGGACGCGGGCACACCCGGCGGTGGAGGGCCAGGTGGGCCGGGTGGTGCGTGCCCGGGGACGTCCCCGGCGTCCCACGGGACGCGGGGACGGCATCCGGGCGGCCCGGCACGGCAACGCTGGCTGTCGTGATCACCGTTCGTGGTCACGAGAACGACAGCCGGAGGTTTCCATGATCCGACGGACTCTCAAGAGCGGTCTGCTGGCCACGGTCGCGGTGCTCGCGTTCCTGCCCACGGCCGGGGCGGCGCCGGCGAGCGCCGCGACGGCCCCGCGCCCCGCACCCACCACCGCCCCGTACCCCGGGCACCACGCGAAGCACCGCGCCCACGTCTCGCACCGCCGCGCCTACCCCGTCCTCGGCCGGGTCGCCACCCGCCGTGCCCGGCTGAACGTCCGCTCCGGACCGGGCACCGTGTACCGGGTCGTGGGGCACCGGTACAAGAACCGGCTGCTGACGGTCGCCTGCGAGACGTACGGCACCGCGGTCCGGGGCAACCACCTCTGGTACCGGCTGCCCCACCACCGGGGCTACGTCGCGGCCCGTTACGTCGTCACCCACCGCGCCGTGCCCTGGTGCTGACGGCTCCGCGACGCCGTAACCCTGACTGCCGAAGGCCTGTTCGACGACCCCCGAACAGGCCTTCGGCGCACGCACGCGCCTCACCTTCCTCATACCTGCCGGGGGTTGCGGATCGCGATCTTCCGGGAAGCCATTCCGGCATCAGGGGCGAAAGCGCCCATAGCGGAATGGGAGTAGAGGGACGCGCGATGCGGCATCCCGAAGGATCGGCCACGCCGGACGAGTCGCTCACGGCGAGACTGCGCGAGCTGAAGGACGGCACGGGGCTGAGTCTCGCGGCGCTGGCCGCGCGCACTCCGTACAGCAAGTCGGCCTGGCACCGCTATCTGACAGGCGCCAAGCGGCCGCCGCGGCCCGCGGTGGAGGCGCTCAGCCGGCTGGCCGGCGTCGATCCCGCCCCCGTAATGGCCCTATGGGAGACCGCCGAGCCGGCGCCCGCGCCGAACCCGCCGGACGGGCCGGAGCGCCGCCGCCGCCGGCGGTGGCTCCCCCTGTCGGCGCTCGCGCTGCTCGCCTCGGCCGCGGCGGTGGCCGCCGCGGTCACCGTCTCCGGACGCCCGGGCGCCCCCGCACCGGCCGCGCAGACCCTGGTGACCATGCCCCGCTGCCACGCGCGTTCCTGCCAGGGCCGGTTGCCCGACGCCTCGGTGTGCGCCCGGGACGCGCAGACGAGGAGCAGGGTGGCCGACCCCGACTACGACGTCCTGCTCCGCTACTCCCCCACCTGTGGCACCGCCTGGTCCCAGGTACGGCTGCGCTCGGCGCCGGCCCGGGAGATCTCGGTACGGGCCGGCCAGGACGTCCTGTCGGCGAGCTACCCGGCGGGCGACACCAGTGGTGACACCAGCCCGATGCTCGCCGTGCGCTCCCCCCGGGGTGTGGAGGCCTGCGCCGAGGTCCATGACCAACTGGCCTGCACGGGCCTGGACGTGGACTTCCCGGACGAGGGCTGACCACGGGCGGCCTGGGAGCAGGCCGTCGGCGCCGATGCTCCGGGAACACCGCCGCGGCGCCCGGGGCCCGGGCGCGGCGGCGTGGGGGTCTGTTCGGCGCCGCTGGGGGCCGGGCGGCGGGAGGTGCGCAGTGCCGCGATGCCGATGAGGACCATCGACGACAGGCTCGCCGGCGCGAAGGCGGTGGAGCCCCAGTCGCCGTGACCCGAGGCGAGCAGCCGGCCGCCGAGCCAGGGGCCGAAGACGGCGCCGTAACGGCCCAGGCCGGAGGTCCAGCCGACGGCGGTGGCGCGGTGGTCCGGGACGGAGCGGAGGGTGACGGTCGCGTCGATCGCGGAGATGCGGGGCGCGCCGAACCGGTCGGAGGCGCGGCCCGCGATCAGCATGCCGACGCTGCCGCCGACGCTGACCAGGACGACGAAGGTGAGGGCGGAGCCGAGGTCGTAGCCCTCGCCGCGCATCAGGGTGGGCAGCCAGGTGGCGACGCCGTGGACGAGGAGGAGTCCGCCGAAGGAGGCCGGCCAGTGGAGCAGGGTCTGCGGCCACTCGCCGCGGCGGAACAGGTCGAGCACGGCGCCGAGGCGCTCGGCCGGGGCCTCGCGCGCGGGCTCGGCGGGGAGTCCGACCCCGTAGCGGGTGGCCGGCGCACGCTGCGTCGTTCCGGGCGGCCGGTGCCGGTCAGGCCGACCGGTACAGCTCCGTCAGGAGTTCGAGCACCGTCTGCCGGACCGGGTGCGGATCGTCCCGCCACCAGGCCAGGCGCACCGCGACGGGTTCGGCGTCGCGCACCGGCCGGTAGACGATGCCGGGTCTCGGGTACTGGTTGGCGGTCGACTCGGCCGTCACGCCGATACCGCCGCCGGCGGCGATGACCGTGAGCCAGTCGTCCACGTCGTACGTCTCCTCGACCGCCGGCCGCGCCTCGGCGGGCCACAGCTCCGGGGTGGCCGTACCGGTGCGGCGGTCCACCAGCAGCGTGCGGCCGGTGAGGTCGGCGAGCCGGACCGAGCGGCGCCGGGCCAGGGGGTCGTCGGCGGCGAGAGTACACCGCCGTGGACCGGATCGGCCTCGGGCTCGCCGTCACGCTGGAGTTTCTCGGCCCCCTCGCCGTCGCGCTCGCCGGCTCCCGGCGCCGGCTGGACGCGGGGTGCGCGATGCTGGCGGCGGCCGGGGTCGTCGTCCTGATGCGCCCGAGGCCGTCGGCCGACTACCCGGGCATGGCGCTCGGGCTGGTGGCCGCGTGCTGCTGGGCGGCGTACATCCTGCTCAACCGGGTCGTCGGGCGACGCGTCCCCGGGGTGCAGGGCTCCGCCGCGGCCGCGACGCTGTCGGCGCTCGCCTTCCTGCCGGTGGGGATCGTGGTGGCCGTACGGCATCCTCCGAGCGCGGGCGCGGTGCTGTGCGCCGTCGCGGCCGGGGTGCTCTCCTCCGCGGTGCCCTACCTCGCCGACCTGCTCACCCTGCGCCGCGTCCCGGCGCAGACCTTCGGGCTTTTCATGAGCGTCAACCCGGTGCTCGCCGCCGTGGTCGGCTGGTTCGTGCTCGGCCAGTCCCTCGGCGGCCCGGAGTGGGCGGCCATCGGCGCGGTCGTGGCGGCGAACACGCTGAGCATCGCGACGACGCGCGACTGACGACCACCGGTCGAGCGGTGCCTGGGGCGACCTGGCACGCCGGGACGCGCCGGCCGGCCGGGCGGCGCCACGAGGCCGACGCCGCGCGCGGGCGTCAGCGGGGGCCGGTGACCGGGGCCGGCCACAGGCCGCTGATGGCGTCGGCCAGGCCCGTGGCGACCTCGCTCCAGGTGGCGTGCGGCGTGGGGGTGCCCTCGGCCAGGGCACGCTCGTGTTCGGCGCTGGTGTGCAGGATCAGGATGCGGACCATCTGCCCGCGCTCGGCGCGCACCGCCGCGGGCAGGTCGGACAGGGTGCGGTTCAGCCCCTCGACGGCCTGCCCGCAGGGCCGGGGAGGCCAGCGACTCCTCGACCATGATCTGGTGCATCGCCGGGTTGGTCATGACCTGGGCGCAGAACCGGGCGTACCAGGTGGGGTCGCCGAGTCCGGCCAGGTGCTCGGTGACCGGGCGCACCAGGCAGTCGACCCAGTCGCGCATGTCGGTGGAGCCGGCCGCCGCCGCCAGCGCCCGTTCGCGCAGCGTCTCGATGCGTTCGGCGTGCCGCCGGGCGACCGCGCGGACCAGGTCGGCCTTGGTGCCGAAGTGGTAGCCGACCGCGGCGTTGTTGCCCTGGCCGGCCGCCTCGCTGACCTGGCGGTTGGAGACGGCGTACACGCCGTGCTCGGCGAACAGCCGTTCCGCCGCGGTCAGGATCGCCTCCCGCGTCGCGTTCACCTGCTCCGCCCGCACCGTCCTGCGCGCCATGCTCACCACCGCTCCGGGACTTGCGCACCGCCCCGGGACGGCCAGTCCCACGCACCGTCCTGGCCTTCCTCCTCGCCTCGTTCCTGCCCCGCCACCGCCCGGCGGGCGCCCCCGCCGCCCCGGCGGCGGCCGAACCGTCCGCCGAGGCGGTGGCCTGAGCGACGGCGACGCCGGGGGGAAGGCGGCCCCGGGGCGGCGGTCCGGCTGGCCGGACGCCGCCCCGTTCAGGGGAACCGCTCCCGAAAGGCGCGTGCCGGGGCGGGCGGCGGTCGACACCTTCTGCCGTGACCCCCGTGACGCTGCCGTTCATCCCGCCGATGCTCGCCACCCCCGGCTCGCTGCCGACCGCCGCACAGGACGAGCGGTGGGCGTACGAGACCAAGCAGGACGGCCAGCGGGTGATGGTGTACCTGCCCGGCGACGGCACCGTGCTGCTGCGCGCCCGCTCCGGGGAGGACATCACCGCCGCCTATCCCGAACTCCGGCCGCTCGGTGGCGTGCTGGGCGGCACCGCCGCCGTGCTGGACGGCGAGGTGCTGGCCCTGGACGCGCGGGGCCGGGCGGACTTCCAGTTGCTCCAGGGCCGGATGGGCCTCGCGCACGCCCCGGCCCGCGCGGCACGCCGGGCCGCCCAGGTGCCGGTCCACCTGGTGCTGTTCGACGCGCCCTACGTGGCGGAGCCGCTGCTCCGGCTCCCCTACGCCCGGCGGCGGGCCCGGCTGGAGGAGCTGGGGCTCGCGGGCCCGCACTGGTCCACGCCGGCGGCGGTGACCGGGCACGGAGCCGAGGCGCTGCGCGCCACCCGGGAGCACGGACTGGAAGGGGTGGTGTGCAAGCGGCTGGACTCGGTGTACGAGCCCGGGGTGCGCTCCCGTGCCTGGATCAAGATCCGCAACATGCGCAGCGAGGACGTGATCGTCGGCGGCTGGCTGCCCGGCAAGGGGCGGCTGGCCGGACTGCCCGGCGCGGTGCTGGTCGGCCAGCGCGCCGGCGGCCGGCTGCGGTACGTCGGTGGCGTGGGCACCGGCTGGAGCACCGCGGAACGGGCCGATCTGGCCGCCCTGCTGGCGGCCGCGGCCACCGGCACCTGCCCCTTCGATCCCGTGCCCAGGATCCCGGAGGCACGCTGGGTGCTGCCCCGGCTGGTCGGCGAGGTCAGCTACTCCACCCGGACCAGGGACGGGATGCTGCGCCAGCCGTCCTGGCAGCGGCTGCGCCCGGACCTCACCCCGCAGGAGTCGGCGGCGGACCTGCCCGAGGACCCCTGAGGGGCGGCCGGTTCCGGACGGCCGAACGGGACGGAACGGACCGCGCGAGGGTCTATCGTGTCCCCCATGTCCGTGCCGGAACTCATTCGCATCGTCTCCCGTGACTCGCCGATGGCCCTCGCACAGGTCGAGCGCGTACGCGCCGAGTTGGCCGTGCTGCACCCCGAAGTCCGCACCGAGGTCGTGCCCGTGAAGACGACGGGCGACAAGTGGCTCGGCGATCTCTCCCAGGTGGAGGGCAAGGGGGCGTTCACCAAGGAGGTGGACGCGGCCCTGCTGGCCGGGGAGGCGGACCTCGCGGTGCACTGCGTCAAGGACGTGCCCGCCGACCGGCCGCTGCCCGCGGGGACGGTGTTCGCCGCGTTCCTGGAGCGGGACGACATCCGGGACGCGCTGGTGCACCCGGACGGGCTCACCCTGGACGAACTCCCGGCCGGTACCCGGATCGGCACCTCCGCGGTCCGCCGCATCGCCCAACTGGCCGCCACCCACCCGCACCTGGAGTGCGTGCCGTTCCGCGGCAACGCCAATCGCAGGCTGGCGAAGCTGGCCGCCGGCGAGGCGGACGCGCTGCTGCTCGCGGTGTCAGGGCTGGAGCGGATCGGCCGCCGGGACGTGATCAGCGAGGTGCTGTCCCCGGAGACCATGATGCCGCCGATCGGCGCGGGCATCCTCGCCCTGCAGTGCCGGGAGGGCGACAGCGAGCTGATCGACGCGGTGAGCCGCCTCGGCCACCCCGCGACGCACCGGGAGGCCACGGCCGAGCGGATGTTCCTGCATGTGCTCCAGGGGCACTGCAACAGCCCCATCGCCGGTTACGCGCGCGTCGACCGGAGTGGTGAACTGTCCCTGCGGGCCTGTGTGTTCACGCCGGACGGCAAGACCCGGCTGAACGCCCACGAGTGGGCGGGCCGGCTCGACGCGGCGACGCTGGGCACCTCGGTCGCGGTGTCGCTGCTGCGGCAGGGCGCGCGGGAGATCATCGACGGCATCCCGCACTGACCGTGAGCCCGACTGACCGTGAACCCGACTGACCGGATCCCGCACGGGCGGGCCCCGCGGCGGCCGGGACCGGGGCTCAGGCCCCGCCCGGCTCCGTCCGCTCCGTCCGCTCCTTGAGGAAGGCGCTCACCTGGTGGGCCAGGCCGCCCTGCGCGGTGCCGGCCGGGGCGGCCGTCGCGGTCGTCTCCAGGACGCCGATGCCGCCCGCCCAGAGCCGGCGCTCGGCCCACTCCTCGTCCACCCGCAGCTGCACCTGCACGTCCACGTGGGTCAGGGCGGCCTCCGGGGCGGCCGCGAAGACGACGGCGGTGGCCCGGCGCAGCGGATAGACGTCGAAGCCCTCGATGAACTGGGAGTTGCGCCAGTCGATGAAGGCGCCCTCGCCGTCCGGTCCGACCCGGACGTCGATCTGGCCGTCCTCCAGGTGGATGCCGTAGTGCCGCGGGCCGCGGTTCTCGACCGTCACGCGGACGCTGAAGTACGTCAGCCCCGCCGCGGCGTCGTCGCGCCCGCGCGGCGGCTCGGCCGCCTCCAGGCGATGGACGCGGACACGCAGACCGGCATGCTCGTCGTACTCCTGCCAGTCCCCGACCACGTTCGGCTCGTACACAGTGCCCCTCTCGCCCTTCGAGAGCTGCTGTCTATCTGTGTGCTCAGCGCACTGTCAAATGAGTGGAATGCGCTGTGGCCAGGGGGTTCGCCCGCTTTGATCGTTGATCAAGCGCTGCGCAGGAAGAATCCCGTTCGGGGGTCCCGGACCGGGTGGGGGTGCGTGCCGCACATCACGTCCGGCGCAAGATCACCGGGCCAGCCGGCCGAGCAGCGAGGAGGCCGCGGTGACGCCGAGGGCGGCGGCGACCGCGAGCACCCCGAAGTCGGCCCCGAGGTGGGCCGGTGTGCCGAGCAGCAGCCCGCGCAGTGCGTCGACCTGGTAGCTGAGCGGGTTGACCTTGCTGACGGCCTGGAGCCAGCCCGGCATCACCGCGACGGGGTAGAGGGCGTTGGAGCCGAAGAACAGCGGCATGGTGATCGCCTGCCCGATGCCCATGAGCCGGTCGCGGCTGAGCACGATGCCCGCGATGGTCATCGACAGGCAGGAGAAGAACGCGGAGGCGAGGACCACCGCGAGGGCGACGCCGAGCAGCCGCAGCGGGTTCCAGGTGAGGGCGACCCCGAGCACGGCGGCGATGAGGACGACGACGACGGCCTGTATCAGCGACTTCACCCCGGCGGCGAACGCCTTGCCGGTGATCAGCGCCGAGCGCGGGGTCGGCGTGACGAGCAGTTTGTTGAGGACGCCGGCGTCCCGCTCCCAGATGATCTGGATGCCGTAGAAGATCGCGATGAACATCGCCGACTGGGCGATGATGCCGGGCGCCAGGTAGTCGATGTAGGGGATGCCGCCGGTGGGTATCGCGCGGATCCGGGTGAAGGTCTCGCCGAAGATCAGCAGCCAGAGCGCGGGCTGGACCGCCCGCGTGTACAGCTCGGTGCGGTCGTGGCGCAGCTTCTGCAGCTCGACGGCGCACATCGCGGCGACCCGGGCGGGCAGCACGCGCCAGCCGGGGCGCGGGGAGGGCGGGCCGAGCAGCGCGGCGGTGCCGCCGGGCGGCATCTCAGCCGACGCGGTGCGCGGTGCGGCGGGTGCTTCGGACATCGCGGAAACCTCCTCCTGACGGGTCCTGCAGACCGCTGCCCGCGACGTCCCGGAAGACGTCCTCCAGGGTGGGCAGGGTGTCGGTGCCGCGGCGCTCGGCGAGCCCGCGCCGCAGTTCGGCCGGGGTGCCCAGCGCGCGTACGCGCCCGCGGTGCATCAGGCCGACCCGGTCGCAGTACTGGTCGGCCTCGTCCATGTAGTGGGTGGTGACCAGGACGCTCATGCCGGTGGCGGCGCGGACGGCGTTGATGTGGTCCCAGACGTCGGTGCGGGCGATCGGGTCGAGGCCGATGGTGGGTTCGTCCAGGATCAGCAGGCGGGGCGCGCTGACCAGGGCCTGGGCGAGTTCGAGGCGGCGGACCATGCCGCCGGAGTAGGTCTTGGCGAGCCGGTCGGCGGCGTCCGCGAGCCCGACGGCGGCGAGGGCTCGGGTGACCCGCTCGGCGCGCTCGCGACGCCGTACGTCGAAGACCCGGGCGAACAGGGCGACGTTCTCCCGTCCGGTGAGCCCGCTGTCGGCGGAGAGCTGCTGCGGGACGTAGCCGAGCAGCCGGCGCACCGCCATGCGCTCCCCGGCCGCGTCGCGCCCGAAGACCCGGACCGTGCCGGCCGGGACCGGCAGCAGCGTGGTGATGCAGCGGATGGCGGTGGTCTTGCCCGCGCCGTTGGGGCCGAGCAGCCCGAACACCTCGCCCTCGCTGACGGCGAGGTCGAATCCGTCGACCGCGGTGGTCTCCCCGAACGCGTAGGTGAGGCCGGTGCAGGTGACGGCTTCGGCGGGCGGGGCAGGGGTGTCGCTCGTCATGTCTCGTCGGCCTCCTCGTACAGGGTGACGGCCAGCTCGCGCAGGGCGGGCAGGGCGGCGCGCAGCGCTTCCAGGTCCACCGGGCCGAGCCGGGCCACGTGCCGGCCGACCAGCTCGGCCCGGCGCCTGCGCCAGTCCCCGAGCCGCTTCTCTGCGGCCTCGGTGAGCAGCAGGCGGGCGGCCCGCCGGTCGGCGGGGTCGGTCTCCCGGATCAGGTACCCCTCCCGTACGAGCCGGTTGACCAGGGTCGAGACGGAGTTGCCCGCCAGGTGCAGGGCGCGGGCTGCGTCCGAGACGCGGACGCCGGGCCGGCCCTCGACCAGCCGGAGCAGTTCGACCTCGGCGCCGCGCAGCCGC
Source organism: Streptomyces sp. WI03-4A (assembly GCF_033792105.1). Classification (NCBI taxonomy): domain Bacteria; kingdom Bacillati; phylum Actinomycetota; class Actinomycetes; order Kitasatosporales; family Streptomycetaceae; genus Streptomyces; species Streptomyces sp. WI03-4A. Next base: position 201,277 of record NZ_JARAUO010000006.1, on the reverse strand, counting down.
GGCCCGGCCAGGCCGCCGCGCAGTCGGCGCCGGATGAGCCGCTGGATCCGGACGAGGGCGTCGGCCAGCTCCTCTGAGAATTCAGCGGGTCCAGCGGGTTCCGTCTCCACTCCAGGAGATTACCTCTGTTTAAGAGGTAACTCTCCTCGGGGAGAGTCAAGACTTGACTCAGCCCCGTCCTTTAACGACCATATTGTTTGTTTATGTCCCAGAACGGGAAAGTGCATGTATGTGCTTCGGACAGGAGGCACATCCGTGGGAACCGGCTGCGGCCGGGCGCCGCGGTGGTCTTTCCGTCCCGGCGCGTCTCCCGCGGTGGCTGTGATCCAGCACCTGCTGAGAGAGGTGCGCGATGCCTGTCACTGGCAGCACGAGAACCCACCCCCACGACGACGCCCCCGACACCGGCGAGACCTTCGAGCGACTCGCCCTCCTTTCCGAGGGCCCCGAGCGACAGATGCTGCGGGACGAACTGGTCCGGCTCTGGCTGCCCATGGCCGAGCGGATCGCCGTGCGGTTCCGCGGTCGCGGGGAGTCCCTGGAGGATCTGTACCAGGTGGCCGCGCTCGGCCTCGTGAAGGCCGTCGACCACTACGACCCGGGGCGTGGCCGTGCCTTCGAGGCGTACGCGGTGCCCACCATCACCGGCGAGATCAAACGCCATTTTCGCGACCACATGTGGACCCTCCACGTGCCGCGCCGGGTGCAGGACCTGCGCAACCGGGTCCGCAACGCGGCCAAGGAACTGGCGCAGACGACACCCGGCCGGGCGCCGACGGTCTCCGAGATCGCCGCGCACACGCGGCTCAGCGAGGACGAGGTGCGCACCGGCATGGAGGCCCTGGAGTGCTTCTCCGCGCTGTCCCTGGACGCCGAGGTGGCCGGGACGGAGGGCTATGCGCTCGGTGACTCGCTCGGGGAGCCGGACCCCGGCTTCGACCTGGTGGTCGACCGCGCGGCGGTCAAGCCGTTCCTCGAGGCCCTGCCGGAACGCGAGCGCACCATCCTCTACCTGCGATTCTTCGGAGGGATGACCCAGAGCCGGATCGCCCAGCAGCTCGGCATCTCGCAGATGCACGTCTCCCGGCTGCTCAGCGGCTGCTTCGACCGGCTGCGCGAGGAGCTGCTCGCGGAGACCGGCTGAACCGCCTCGCCCCCCGCGCGAGGCGCGGGGGGTCTGCGAGGCGGACGGGCGGGGGTCCTCGGCGGCCGGTCCGGCGCCCCGAGCCGGCCACGGGCCGGGGTCGGAGCCGGGGACCCGCGTGCCGAGGGCGACCATCATCCCGGTGGCTGGTCGACGACGGCGTGGGAGGCCACGCCTCCCGCACCTGCGTGACCTCCGCCCGCAGCTCCGCGATGAGGTCCGCGTCGCTCTCCGGCATGGCTCCATGCTGCTCACCCGCCTGGCCGCGCGCCAGTGGGGTACTCGACGAGCACCCCACCCCGCTCCGGTTGGACACTGAAGAAGAACCGGTGGCCGCCCGGCCCCGAGACCAGGACGCGACTGCCATGAACCATGACACCCCTGCCGGCGTCGGACCGAGGACGAGGGACGTCGTCTCGACGCACTCCGTCTTCGGCGCCCCCTGCTGGGTGAGCCTGACCAGCCGTGATCTGGAGGCCACCCAGGACTTCTACTCGGCCCTGCTCGGCTGGCGCTGGCGCGGCGCGAAGCTCGGCGAGCACTTCCGGATAGCGCTGGCGGGCGGGGTGCCGGTGGCCGGGATCGCCGCGGTCGCCTCGATGTGGCAGATGGCGGTGGCCTGGACGCCGTACTTCGCGGTGCCGGACGCCGACGTGGCCGTGGCGCGGGCCCGGGAACGCGGGGGCACGGCGGCGGTGGGGCCGCTGTCCTTCCCGCCGGGTCGGGCCGCGCTGCTCGCCGACCGCGACGGGGCCACCTTCGGTATCTGGCAGGGCGAACTCGTCTCCAACTGGGAGACGTGGCGCCGGGCCGCTCCGACCTTCATCCGGCTGCACACCCGCAACGCCTTCGACTCGGCGATCTTCTACGGCGAGATCCTCGGCTGGGCCTCCGGCACGCAGGGCTGCTGCGAGGTGGAGTACGCGGGCGGTGAGGTGGTGCTGCGCAGCGGGGGCGACGTCGTCGCGCGCATCGACTCCGGAGCGGTGGAGGCGGCCCCCGACCCCTCCGTACGGCCGCACTGGCAGATCCACTTCACCGTGGAGGACGTGCCGGGCTGTGCCCGGTCGGCCGAGAAGCACGGCGGCAGCGTCCTGAGCGAGGACGAGACGGAGGCGATCCTGCGGGACCCGGACGGCGCGCAGTTCACGGTCACGTCCCGCACCCTGCGCTGACCCGTCGGGTGGGCCCGGGTCCCCCTGGCTCACCTGGCCACGCTCACCCCGCCCGCCCGCCCGCCCGCACGACGTCGCCGGGCACCCGCGTTCATGTCGCGGGTGCCCGGCGGTCTCACGCGGGCCGCGCGGGCGGCCCCCCGCCCCGGCGGCCCCCCGCCTAGCGGCCGCCCCGGGACGGCCGGGACAGCACGACCGTGCTGCGGCGCTCCACGCGCAGCCGGGTGCCGGCCTTGCGCTCGCGCTCGTCGGGGACGCCGTCCGGGTCGGCGGTGTCGATCAGGGTCGTCCAGCGCTCGCCGAAGGAGCCGTCGGGCAGCCGGAAGTCGACCGGTTCCCAGTAGCCGTTGAGCAGCAGCAGGAACGAGTCGTCGATCACCCGCCCGCCGTGGGCGTCCCGTTCGGCGATGGCGTCGCCGTTGAGGAACACCCCGACCGAGTGGGCGTCGCCGCGCTGCCAGTCCCGGTCGGTCATCTCCCGGGCGTCGGGCCGCAGCCACATCAGGTCGGGCAGCGGCTGCTTCGCGTTGGTCACCGTCTCGCCGCGGAAGAAGCGGCGCCGGCGCAGCACGGGGTGACCGGCCCGCAGGCCGATCAGGCGGCGGGTGAAGTCGGCGAGGGCGCGCTGCTCGTCCGTCAGCTCCCAGTCCACCCAGGAGATCTCGTTGTCCTGGCAGTAGGCGTTGTTGTTGCCGCGCTGGGTGCGCCCGAGTTCGTCGCCGTGGCAGAGCATCGGGATGCCTTGCGACAGCAGCAGCGTCGCGAGCAGGTTGCGCTGCTGGCGGGCGCGCAGTTCGAGGACGGCCGGGTCGTCGGTGTCGCCCTCGGCGCCGCAGTTCCAGGACCGGTTGGTGCTCTCGCCGTCCCGGTTGTCCTCGCCGTTGTCCTCGTTGTGCTTGTCGTTGTACGACACGAGGTCACGCAGCGTGAACCCGTCGTGGGCGGTCACGAAGTTCACGCTGGCGCGCGGCCGCCGCCGGCTGTGCTGGTACAGGTCGGAGGACCCGGTCAGCCGGGAGGCGAACTCGCCGAGCGACCCCGGTTCGCCTCGCCAGAAGTCCCGTACGGCGTCCCGGTAGCGGCCGTTCCACTCCGACCACAGCGGCGGGAAGTTGCCCACCTGGTAGCCGCCCTCCCCCACGTCCCAGGGCTCGGCGATCAGCTTGACGCGGCTGATCACCGGGTCCTGCTGGATGAGGTCGAAGAACGCGGACAGCCGGTCCACCTCGTGGAACTGCCGGGCCAGCGTCGCCGCGAGGTCGAAGCGGAAGCCGTCGACGTGCATCTCGGTGACCCAGTACCGCAGCGAGTCCATGATCAGCTGAAGTACGTACGGGTGCCGCATCAGCAGGCTGTTCCCGGTGCCCGTGGTGTCGTAGTAGTGCCCCCAGTCGCCGTCGACCAGGCGGTAGTAGGAGGCGTTGTCGATGCCCCGGAAGGACAGCGTGGGGCCCCGCTCGTTGCCCTCGGCGGTGTGGTTGTAGACCACGTCGAGGATCACCTCGAGGCCGGCCTCGTGCAGCGCCTTCACCATGGTCTTGAACTCGTTCACCTGCTCGCCCCGGCTGCCGAAGGCGGCGTAGCCGTTGTGCGGGGCGAAGAAGCCGATGGTGTTGTAGCCCCAGTAGTTGGCCAGGCCCCGGTCCTGCAGCACGCCGTCCTGGACGAACTGGTGGACCGGCATCAGCTCCACCGCGGTGACCCCGAGCGAGGTCAGGTGCTGAAGGACCGCGGGGTGGGCGAGGCCGGCGTAGGTGCCGCGCAGCCGTTCGGGCACCTCGGGATGGGTGCGGGTCAGACCGCGCACATGCGCCTCGTAGATGACGGAGTCGGCGTACGCCCGGTCCGGCGGGCGGTCGTCGCCCCAGTCGAAGGACGGGTCGGTGACGACGCCCAGCATCGAGTGCCCGGCGCTGTTGCCCCGTGAGGGGCCGTCGGGCGCGCGTTCGTAGAGGGAGGCGTGGTTGTCGATCTGGCCGTCCACGGCCCGCGCGTACGGGTCGAGCAGCAGCTTCGCCGGGTTGCACCGGTGGCCGAGGGACGGCTGCCAGGGGCCGTGCACGCGGTAGCCGTAGCGCTGCCCCGGACCGACCCCGGGCAGGTACGCGTGCCAGACGAACCCGTCGACCTCGTTCAGCGGGACGCGGGTGTGGGTGCCGTTGTCGGCGACCAGGATCAGCTCGACGCGCTCGGCGACCTCGCTGAACAGGGCGAAGTTGGTGCCCTGTCCGTCGAAAACGGCGCCCAACGGGTAGGGGTGCCCGCTCCACACGGGCACCCCTGCTCGGGACTTGCGAGCCGTCACCGGGCGGCCTCCAGCGTGTCGCGGGAGACGGTTGCCGGGGCGGCCAGGGCGACCAGCGGCAGTGCGCGGGGCACCTGCAGCCCCTCGCTCATGTCGGGCGCCGGGGCGGTCGGGACCAGCGGGACGCGCTCACCGGAGCGGGCGCGCTGCGAGAACCAGATGATCTTGCTGCCGGTCTCCGCCGCACAGCATCCCCAGCCGTCGCTCATGGCGGCGATGTCGGCGAGGCACGCCCGCAGGTCCTGATCGGGGCGCAGATCTCGGTCGCCGCCGCCCACGGCGGTGATGAGGTGTTGACCGTTCCACCACATCTCGATCGACGTGTCCTTGACCGTGGCGTGTTCGTCGATCGCCCGCAGCAGCAGCTCGGCGCCGCGGCAGACGGGGTCCACGAGGTTGTCCAGGTCCCAGTAGTGGAGGTGGGCGGCCAGGATGCGGCCGACCTGCTCCACCCGTTCCGGGCTGACTTCCACGTCCAGGTGGTAGTAGCGGGGCACTGCGGTCTTCATCGTCGCTTGCTCCTCACCCGCGAAGCCCACGCTCCCCTCGCCCGTCCGGGAGGGATCCCGGACACTGAGCGTGAGCGGTGATCGCTTCTGAGTCACCTCCACACTGAGCCCACTACGCCATTCGTGCAACACGAGGCTCTCTAACGGCGGGATGGTTGAAGGTCCAACAGGACGTTGCGTGTCCCTACGTGCACCATGAGTGAAAGCCTCGATCGCCGTAACGGTGCCGCGCCCACCCCTGCGCGGCCACCACCCGACCGTCGGGAACGCGCCCAGTCGAGAGCGTGGAAGGTGAAGAGGGTCATGCTGCTACCCGCCAAGGCCGAAGTGGCCCGGCAGTTGCGGCGTTACCGGGCGTGGGAGCGCGTCATGCTCGCCTCGCCCCACGACCGCACGGTCCGGGCCACTTTCGAGGACTCGGGCTACACCTTGTGCGTGCTGATGGGAAAGCGCTGCGCCCGGGAGGCAGCGGACGCGGCTGAGCGTTATCTGCGCTCCAGCCTGGCCGGCTACCTGCGCGAGCAGGACGGGCGGCCGCAACCGGGCCGGGCGGCCCGGCGGGCACCACCCTCGGAACGTCGTTCCGCGGCGCCGCGCACCTGACCCGGCACCGCACACGGCGTTCCCCACGGGACGGCAGCAGCCGGACCGTTTTCTCGGATCGTGAAGCCGGGCCCGGTGCCCGGCTTCGCGCGCGGCGGAGGTGAGAACCATGCGCAGGACCCCGGCCATCGGCCGTGTACCGGTACGTGATGTCCGGCCGGCCGTGGAGTGCGGCAGGCGCCCGGCGAAGGCGGTGGCCGGGGAGACGTTCCAGGTCACGGCCACCGTGTTCCGTGAGGGGCACGACGTCGTAGGCGCCAACGTGGTCCTGCGGGATCCGGCGGGCCGCCGCGGCCCCTGGACCCCCATGCGCGAGCTGTCGCCCGGCAGCGACCTGTGGGGCGCGGACGTCACCCCGGACGTCACCGGGCGCTGGTCCTTCCGCGTCGAGGCCTGGAGCCATCCGCTGGCGACCTGGCGGCACACCGCGTCCGTGAAGGTGCCGGCCGGCATCGACACCGGCCTGGTCCTGGAGGAGGGCGCCGAGCTCTACGAGCGTGCCGCCGCCGGTGTGCCCAAGGGCCCGGAGCGGCAGCTCGTGCTGGACGCCGCGCGCGCCCTCGGCGACGACACGCTGACGGTGCACCACCGGCTGAAGGCGGCGTTGTCGCCGGAGGTGGAGGCGGTGCTGGCGCGGTATCCGCTGCGGGAGTTGGTGACGGCGTCGGACGCGATGCCGTTGCTGGTGGAGCGGGAGCGGGCGCTGTTCGGTTCCTGGTACGAGTTCTTCCCGCGTTCGGAGGGCACCGCCGAACAGCCGCACGGCACGTTCCGGACGGCGGCGAGGCGGCTCGAGGCGATCGCGGAGATGGGTTTCGACGTCGTCTACCTGCCCCCCATCCATCCGATCGGCACCACGTTCCGCAAGGGGCCCAACAACTCGCTGACCGCGGGCCCGGACGATGTGGGGGTGCCGTGGGCGATCGGTTCGCCCGAGGGCGGCCACGACAGCGTGCATCCCGCGCTGGGCACGCTGGAGGACTTCGACCACTTCGTGGGTGAGGCCGCCCGGCTGGGTCTGGAGGTGGCGCTGGACTTCGCGTTGCAGTGTTCGCCGGACCATCCGTGGGTGCACAAGTACCCGGAGTGGTTCCACCACCGGCCCGACGGCACGATCGCGTACGCGGAGAACCCGCCGAAGAAGTACCAGGACATCTACCCCATCGCCTTCGACGCGGACATGGACGGTCTGGTCGCGGAGACGGTGCGGGTGCTGCGGCACTGGATGGACCACGGGGTGCGGATCTTCCGGGTGGACAACCCGCACACCAAACCGGTGGTGTTCTGGGAGCGGGTGATCGGCGAGGTCAACCGCAGGGACCCGGACGTGATCTTCCTGGCGGAGGCGTTCACCCGGCCGGCGATGATGCGCGCGCTGGCCGAGGTCGGGTTCCAGCAGTCGTACACGTACTTCACCTGGCGCAACGACAAGCGGGAGCTCACGGAGTACCTGACCGAGCTCTCGGGTGAGTCGGCGGCCTGGATGCGGCCGAACTTCTTCGCCAACACCCCCGACATCCTGCACGCCTACCTCCAACACGGCGGCCGGCCCGCCTTCGAAGTCCGGGCCGTGCTCGCCGCCACCCTCTCCCCCACCTGGGGCATCTACAGCGGCTACGAACTGTGCGAGAACACCCCGCTGCGCGAAGGCAGCGAGGAGTACCTCGACTCGGAGAAGTACCAGCTCAAACCCCGCGACTGGGAAGCCGCCGCCCGCGAGGGCCGCACCCTGGCCCCCCTCATCACCCGGCTCAACACCGTCCGGCGGGAGCACCCCGCGCTACAGCGCCTGCGGAACCTCCGCTTCCACCCGACCGACAACGAGCAGGTGCTCGCCTACAGCAAGAGCACGGGCCCGGACACGGTCATCGTGGTCGTCAATCTCGACCCGCACCACACCCAGGAGGCCACGGTCTCGTTGGACATGCCGCAACTCGGCCTGGAATGGGACGACACCCTGTCCGCGCGCGACGAACTGACAGGGGAGACCTACCACTGGGGCAGGACCAACTACGTGCGCCTCACGCCCGGCCGGACGCCGGCGCACGTGCTCCATGTCGGGCGATCGACGCCACAGATCGGAGGGCCCTCAGCGCCATGACTGTCAACGACCCCGTGCCGGACACCTTCGAGGACACCCCCGCCAAGGACCGGGATCCGGAGTGGTTCAAGCGCGCCGTCTTCTACGAGGTCCTGGTCCGCTCCTTCCAGGACAGCGACGGCGACGGCATCGGCGATCTCAAGGGCCTGACCTCGAAACTCGACTATCTGCAATGGCTGGGTGTCGACTGCCTGTGGCTGCCGCCGTTCTTCAAGTCGCCGCTGCGTGACGGCGGTTACGACGTCTCCGACTACACCTCGGTACTGCCCGAGTTCGGCGACCTCGCCGACTTCGTGGAGTTCGCGGACGCCGCGCACCAGCACGGCATGCGCGTGATCATCGACTTCGTCATGAACCACACCAGCGACCAGCACCCGTGGTTCCAGGAGTCCCGCACGAACCCCGACGGCCCCTACGGCGACTACTACATGTGGGCCGACGACGACAAGCAGTACGAGGACGCGCGGATCATCTTCGTGGACACCGAGGTCTCCAACTGGACCTTCGACCCCGTGCGCGGCCAGTACTACTTCCACCGCTTCTTCTCGCACCAGCCGGACCTCAACTACGAGAACCCGGCCGTGCAGGAGGAGATCCTGGCCGCGCTGAAGTTCTGGTTGGACCTGGGCATCGACGGATTCCGTCTGGACGCCGTGCCGTACCTGTACGCGGAGGAGGGCACCAACTGCGAGAACCTCCCCGCGACGCACGAGTTCCTGAAGCGGGTGCGCAAGGAGATCGACGCCCAGTACCCCGACACGGTGCTGCTGGCCGAGGCCAACCAGTGGCCCGAGGACGTCGTCGACTACTTCGGCGACTACCGGTCCGGCGGCGACGAATGCCACATGGCGTTCCACTTCCCGGTCATGCCGCGCATCTTCATGGCCGTGCGCCGCGAGTCCCGCTACCCCGTCTCGGAGATCCTCGCCAAGACCCCGGCGATCCCCTCCAACTGCCAGTGGGGCATCTTCCTGCGCAACCACGACGAGCTGACCCTCGAAATGGTCACCGACGAGGAACGCGACTACATGTGGGCCGAATACGCGAAGGACCCGCGTATGCGCGCCAACATCGGCATCCGCCGCCGTCTCGCCCCCCTGCTCGACAACGACCGCAACCAGATCGAGCTGTTCACCGCCCTGCTGCTGTCGCTGCCCGGCTCGCCGATCCTCTACTACGGCGACGAGATCGGCATGGGCGACAACATCTGGCTCGGCGACCGCGACGCGGTCCGCACCCCCATGCAGTGGACCCCCGACCGCAACGCCGGCTTCTCCTCCAGCGACCCCGGACGGCTCTACCTGCCCACGATCATGGACCCGGTCTACGGCTACCAGGTCACCAACGTCGAGGCGTCCATGTCCTCCCCGTCCAGCCTGCTGCACTGGACCCGCCGCATGATCGAGATCCGCAAGCAGAACCCCGCCTTCGGACTGGGCTCGTTCACCGAGCTCCAGTCGTCCAACCCGGCGGTGCTGGCCTTCCTGCGCGAGTACGGCGACGACCTGGTGCTGTGCGTGCACAACTTCTCCCGGTTCGCGCAGCCCACCGAGCTCGACCTGCGGACCTACGACGGACGGCACCCCGTCGAGCTGATCGGCGGCGTGCGCTTCCCCGCCATCGGTGAACTGCCCTACCTGCTGACCCTCGCGGGCCACGGCTTCTACTGGTTCCGGCTCACCCGAGTCGCATCCCGCATCGGCCGCCGCCGCTGACCGCACGGCGCCGAGGAAAGGACGCGTCACCATGCCGAAGACCATCACCGTCCGGCCGAGAACCGCGGCCGGCGTCGACCGGCCGCTGGCCTCGCTGGGCGGGCTGCTGCGCGACTGGCTGCCCAAGCAACGCTGGTTCGCGGGCAAGGACCGGCCCGTCACCGACCTGTCGGTGCTGTCCGTGACCGAGCTGTTCCCGGGGTGCCTGCACCTGCTGGTCCACGCCTCGCACGCGCCGGTGCCCACGCCCGGCGGCACATCTCCGCCCGGCGACTGCTACCAGTTGCTGCTCGGGGTGCGCGAGCGGCTGGCCCCGAGGCTGGAGCGGGCGTACATCGGCCGCGCCGAGGAGGGCCCGCTGGCCGGTCTCGCCGTGTACGACGCCCTGTACGACCCGCGCTCGGCGCATCTGCTGCTGGAGCGGCTGCGCCGGCCCGGCAGCACCGGTCCGCTGCGCTTCGAGGCGGCCCCGGGCGCCGAGCTGCCCGGCGGGCTGCCGCCGCGGCTGCTGGACGCCGAGCAGTCCAACACGTCGATCGTGTACGGCGACGCCTGCATCCTGAAGGTGTTCCGCCGCATCCAGCCGGGCGTCAACCCCGACCTGGAGGTGCCGGGCGCGCTGGCCGCCCAGGGCTGCGCGCGGGTGCCCGCGCCGGTCGCCTGGTTCAGCACGACCGCTCCGCGGCCGGCCACCCTGGGCGTGCTGCAGCCGTTCCTGCCCGACGCCACCGACGGCTGGACGCTGGCCCTGCGGGCGCTCGGCACCGGCGACGACTTCACCGCCGAGGCCCGGGAGCTGGGCCGGGCCATGGCCGAGGTGCACCTCGCGCTGGCCGAGGCCTTCCCGCCGGCCGGCCCGGGCGAGAACGGGCGCACGGCGGAGGCGATGTGCGCGCGGCTGGACGCGGCCGCGCACGCCGTGCCCGCGCTGCGGCCCTTCGTCCCGGGGCTGCGGGCCGCGTTCGGCGCGCTGGCCACCTGCGACACCGGTCCGCCGGCCCAGCGCATCCACGGCGACCTGCACCTCGGGCAGGTGCTGCGGGCCGGACGCGACTGGTTCGTGATCGACTTCGAGGGTGAGCCGTCCCGGCCGCTCGCCGAGCGGCGGGCGCCGCAGTCCCCGGTGCGTGACGTGGCCGGGATGCTGCGCTCCTTCGACTACGCGGCCCGGCAGCGCCGCCCCTGGCGGCCCGAATGGGCGCGCCGCTGCCGGGAGGCGTTCTGCGCGGGCTACGCGGCCCGCGCCGGGTGGGACCCCCGCAAGAAGCACGCGCTGCTGCGCGCGCACGAGACGGACAGGGCGGTGTACGAGGTGCTGTACGAAGCGAGACACCGGCCCGACTGGCTGCCGGTTCCGATGGCCGCGATCGAGCGGCTCGCCGTGTGGGGAGGATGACGTCATGGCACTGCGCGACACTTCACGTCCCGAGGCGGCCGGACCGGCTGCGCCGGTGACGGCGCTCGACGAGGCCGACCGCGACCGCCTGCTCGGCGGCGCGCACCACGATCCGCACGCCCTGCTGGGCGCCCACCCCGTCCCGGGCGGCACGCTGTTCCGCGCGCTGCGCCCGAACGCCCGCGCGGTGGCTGTCGTGGTCGACGGGGTGTCCGGCGAGCTGGCGTCGGAGGGCGGCGGGATCTTCTCCGCCGTGCTGCCGTACGAGACGATCCCCGCGTACACGCTGCGGGTCACCTACGACGGCGGTGAGCAGGAGGTCGAGGACCCCTACCGGTTCCTGCCCGCGCTCGGCGAGCTGGACCTGCACCTGATCCGCGAGGGACGGCACGAGGAGCTGTGGCGGGCGCTCGGCGCCGAGCCGATGACGCACCAGGGCGTGGCCGGGACCCGCTTCACCGTGTGGGCGCCGAACGCGCGGGGCGTGCGGGTCGCGGGCGACTTCACGTACTGGGACGGTACGCAGTACCCGATGCGGTCGCTCGGCGCGTCCGGTGTGTGGGAGCTGTTCCTGCCCGGCATCGGCGAGGACGCCCGGTACAAGTTCGAGATCACCTCCCGGCACGGCGGCCGGTTCCTGAAGGCGGACCCGATGGCCCGCCGCACGGAGCTGCCGCCCGCGACCGCCTCCGTCGTCACGGCCTCACGGTACGAGTGGAACGACGCGGAGTGGATGGCGCACCGCGGCGACACGCCCGTGCACCGGGCGCCGCTGTCCGTGTACGAGGTCCACCTGCCCTCCTGGCGGGGCGGCCTGACCTACCGCGAGCTGGCGGAGGAGCTGCCCGCGTACGTCACGGAGATGGGGTTCACGCACGTGGAGCTGATGCCGGTCGCCGAGCATCCCTTCGGCGGTTCCTGGGGCTACCAGGTCACCTCCTACTACGCGCCGACGTCCCGGCTCGGCAGCCCGGACGACTTCCGGTACTTCGTCGACGCCTGCCACCGGGCCGGGATCGGCGTGATCATGGACTGGGTGCCGGCCCACTTCCCCAAGGACGACTGGGCGCTGGGCCGCTTCGACGGGGAGCCGCTGTACGAGCCCGGGGACTCCCGGCGGGCCGAACACCCGGACTGGGGGACGTACGAGTTCGACTACGGGCGGATCGAGGTGCGCAACTTCCTCGTCGCCAACGCCGTGTACTGGTGCGAGGAGTTCCACATCGACGGTCTGCGGGTGGACGCCGTCGCCTCCATGCTCTACCTCGACTACTCGCGGGACTCCGGGCAGTGGGTGCCGAACGTCTTCGGCGGGCGCGAGGACCTGGACGCCGTCGCCTTCCTGCAGGAGATGAACGCCACCGTCTACCGGCGCTGCCCCGGGGTGGTGACGATCGCGGAGGAGTCCACCGCCTGGGACGGGGTGACCCGGCCGACGGACGGCGGCGGGCTCGGGTTCGGGCTGAAGTGGAACATGGGCTGGATGCACGACTCGCTGGAGTACGTGCAGAAGGAGCCGGTGCACCGCAAGTACCACCACCACGAGATGACCTTCTCGATGGTGTACGCGTACAGCGAGAACTACGTGCTGCCGATCTCGCACGACGAGGTCGTGCACGGCAAGCAGGCGCTGGTGTCGAAGATGCCGGGCGACTGGTGGCAGCGGCGCGCGAACCACCGGGCCTACCTCGGCTTCATGTGGGCGCATCCGGGCAAGCAACTGCTGTTCATGGGGCAGGAGTTCGCGCAGGGCGCCGAGTGGAACGCGGACCACGGCCCCGAGTGGTGGCTGCTGGGCGACGACTACGCCTCCGCGGGTGACCACCGGGGCGTGCAGCACCTGGTGCGGGACCTGAACGGCCTGTACCGGGCGACGCCCGCGCTCTGGGAGCGGGACACCGACCCGGGCGGCTTCCGGTGGGTGCTGTGCGACGCGGCGGACGACAACGTCTTCGCGTTCCTGCGCTTCGCCGCCGACGGGACCCCGCTGCTCGCGGTGTCGAACTTCTCCCCCGTGGTCCGGGAGGACTACCGGCTGTGGGTGCCCGAGGAGGTGCCGGCCTGGCAGGAGGAGCTGAACACGGACGACGTCCGCTACGGCGGCGGCGGTGTCGCGGTCGGCGCGCCGGGTGCGCTCAAGCCGGAGGACGGGGCCCTGCGGGTCACGCTGCCCCCGCTGGCGACGGTGTTCCTCTCGCCCCTGCGCTGAGGTCCGCAGGTGTCGAAGGCCGCCCCAGGGGCAGTCAGGGTCGTGAAGAGACCCGGACTGCCCCATGTGGCATGAAAGAAGGGCGGCACCGCGTGCGCACTGTCGGAGTGGAAGAGGAACTCCTTCTCGTCGATCCGGAGAGCGGCGACCCGAAGGCGCTCGCCGCACCCGTGCTGGCCCGCGCGGCCAAGGACGATCCGGCGCAGGACGTGTTCGAAAAGGAGCTGTTCGGGCAGATGCTGGAGTTCGCCACGCATCCGCAGTCGGACATGGCGGCCCTCCGCGAGGAGATCGTCCGCTGCCGCAAGGAGGCGGGCCGGCACGCGGGCGAGATCGGCTGCGCGGTCGTCGCCCTGGCCACCTCGCCCCTCGCGGTCAGCCCCTCGCTGAGCATGAACGAGCGCTACCGGTGGCTGGCCGAGCGGTACGGCGTGCCCACGTGGGAGCAGCTGGTGTGCGGCTGCCACGTCCATGTGTCGGTGGACTCGGACGAGGAGGGCGTCGAGGTCCTCGACCGGATCCGGCCGTGGCTCGGGGTGCTCCGCGCGGTCAGCGCGAACTCCCCCTTCTGGCAGGGTCGGGACAGCGAGTACGCGAGCTACCGCAGCCGGGTGTGGAACCGCTGGCCGTCGGCCGGGCCGACCGAGCTGTTCGGGTCGGCCGAGCGCTACCACCGGCAGGTGGCGGACATGGTGGCCACCGGAGCCGTCCTGGACGAGGGGATGGTCTACTTCGACGCCCGGCTGTCCGCCCGCTACCCGACGGTGGAGATCCGGGTGGCGGACGTCTGCCTGAGCGCGGAGACCGCCGTGCTGGTCGCGACGCTGTGCCGGGCGCTGGTGGAGACGGCGGCGCGGGACTGGCGGGCGGGGCGGCCCGCGCCGGACCCCGGTGTGAGCCTGCTGCGGCTCGCCGACTGGCAGGCGGCCCGGTTCGGCATCGAGGAGAACCTGCTCGACCCGGCGACGATGCGGCCGGTGCCCGCCGAGCGGGTGCTGCGCGCGCTGCTGGAGCACACCGCCGACGCGCTCACCGCGAGCGGGGACGCGGAACGCGCCGAGCAGGGCGTGAAGACGCTGCTGCGGAAGGGCAACGGCTCCCGGGCGCAGCGCCGGCTGATGGAGGAGACCGGCAGTCTGCGCGACGTCGTCCGGGCCTGCGTGCAGCACACGCAGGGCTGAGGGGCGCCCCGGTCAGAAGATCAGCGCCAGGGCGTAGGCCAGGAAGCCTACGGCGAGCAGGAGCACGAGGAGGAGGATCAAGGTCAGCGGCGTCCAGGCCCAGCCGCGGCCGCGCATGTCGGGTTCGTGCGGCCCGGCCTCGGGCATGCTGCTCTCGGCGGGCGGGGTCTCACCGGGCGGGACACCACCTCCGGGCTCGAGACCGGTGGTCCGCTCGGGATCGGGATCGGGATTGACGTAACTCATGCGCTCCGAGTCCCCCGGACACGCCCAGATCATCAGCCGATCACGACTTGCCTGATCCTGGCACCGAAACCGCTTCCCTGGGCTACATTCGAGCACCGCCGGCACCGAGCCGACCGGCGGAGTGACCCTCCGTAGACCACGGGAGCAGCGCATGCGCGACGTCGCCCTCGCTCCAGCAGCCGTACCCCCGCTGACCGGCGGTCTCGCCGACACCGTCTTCGGGACCGCGGAGCGCAGCCCCACCCTCCCCCTGCTCGCCCGCCGCGCCGACCCGGCGGCGAGCACCTGGCAGGAGGTGACGGCCGTGGAGCTGCGGGACGAGGTCGTCGACCTGGCCAAGGGGCTGATCGCGGCGGGCATCTCGCCCGGCCACCGGGTCGCCCTGATGGCCAGGACCCGTTACGAGTGGACGGTGTTCGCGCACGCGCTGTGGACCGTCGGCGCCGAGGTCGTGCCGATCCACCCGACGTCCTCGCGGGACCAGGTCGAGTGGATCCTGCGGGACGCGGGGTGCGTTGCCGTCGTGGTGGAGGACGAGCAGGGCGTCATGACCGTCGGCACGGTGTGCGCCGCGCTGCCCCGGCTCAAGCACGTCTGGCAGCTCGACTCGGACGCGCTGACCCGGCTGGCCGAGCAGGGTGCGATCGTCCCGCAGACCACGGTGGACTCGCTGCGCCGGATCGTGCTGCCGGACTCCACGGCGGTGATCGCCTACACCTCGGGAACCTCGGGGCGCCCGCTGGGCTGCGCGCTGAGCCACCGGGGCCTGGCCTACCCGTGCGACGTGCTGCTCGCCGGCTGGCGGCACACCGCGGCCCCGCCCGGCGAACAGCCGTCCGTCCTGGCCTTCCTTCCCTTCTCCCACGTGTACGGGCTCATGATCCAGCTGATGTGCCTGCGCGGCGGGATCCTGATGGCGCACGAGCCGGAGATGAGCGAGGCGGCCCTCGCCTCCGCGCTGGGCACCTTCCGGCCGACCTATCTGTACGGCGTGCCGTCGGTGTTCGAGAAGCTGTACAAGACGTTCCTGCGGACCGCGCAGCAGTCCGGCCGGGGCGCCCTGTTCGAGCGGGCGGCACAGACCGCGCGGGACTTCGCCGAGGCGGAGGAGCGCCGCCGGCTCGGCCTCGGCCCGGGCCCCGGGTTCGAACTGCGGGTGCAGCACGCCCTGTACGAGCGGACGGTCTACCGCAGGCTGCGGGGCGCGCTCGGCGGCCGCGCCCTGCGGGGCACCTCGGGCGGCTCGTCCCTCAACCGTGAACTGTCCCTGTTCTACGAAGGCATCGGGCTGTACATCCACGACGGCTACGGGCTGACCGAGACCTCGGGCGGGATCACCATGCAGCCGCTCGGGCGGGAGAAGTCCGGGACGGTGGGCCTGCCGCTGCCGGGCACCGAGGTCCAGGTCGCCGACGACGGGGAGATCCTGGTGCGCGGCCCCTCGGTGTTCCAGGGCTACATCAGCGACGAGCAGCGCACGCGGGCCGCGCTGCGCGGCGGCTGGCTGGCCACCGGGGACATCGGGCGGCTGGACTCCGAGGGCTATCTGACGATCACCGGGCGCAAGAAGGACGTCATCGTCACCAGCAGCGGCAAGAGCGTGGCCCCGGCCGCGCTGGAGCAGCGGCTGCGCATGCATCCGCTGGTGCACCAGGCGGTGGTCGTCGGCGACGACCGGCCCTGTGTCGGCGCCCTGATCACCCTGGACCCGGACTTCCTCGCCCACTGGCGGAACGCCCTGGCCCTCCAGGGCGAGTCGGCGGGCCGGGAGGCGCGGGAGGAGAACGCGCTCAGGGAGGAACTGGCGCGCGCCGTCGCCTCGGCGAACAGTGCGGTGTCCCGGGCCGAGTCCATCCGGGTCTACCGCGTCCTGCAGCAGCCGTTCGCCCCGGACAACGGGTTGCTGACCCCGTCCATGAAGCTGCGCCGGGACGCCATAGCGCGCCACTACGCCAACGAGATCGACGCGATGTACGAGACGCGGCCGCGGACGGTGCGCCGCCCGGGGCCGGAGGACCCGGCCGACTGGGACGAGGCGGACAACGTCTTCCGCTGAACGGCACCGGTCCGGTGAGGGACGGATAACCCGGCCCCGCCTGGGGAACCCGCTGCTGTGCACTGATCGAGTAACGACGACCGCCCTGACCGGACGAGCCGCGGGCCGTCCGCCGGGGCCGGGGATTGCGAGATGGCGACGGAGCCGCGTTGGGACGAGACACCCCCGTCGGAGGAGAGGCACGAGCGATCGTTCTCCTTCCCCGGCGAGCTGCGCAACGTCACGGGCGCGCGGCTCGCCGCGGAGCAGTTCCTGTGTGCCCTCGCCCGCGACGCGCCGCCCGGCACGCCCGAGTACTGGGACGACATCCTGCTGGTGGTCACCGAGCTGGCCGCCAACGCGATCCAGTACGCGCCAGGACCCTTCGACCTGCGGATGCGCCGTACGTTCGACGGGGTGCACGTGACGATGCGCGACACCAGCACGACCGAGCCCGCGCCGCGGCCGTTCCACCCGAGCGCGGGCGGCGGCGGCATCGGCTGGCACCTGGTGCACACGCTCTGCACGCAGGTGAGCGTCGTGGTGGACGACCGCGGCAAGGACATCCACGTGTTCCTGCCCTGGTGACCGCCCACCGTTGACCGGTGACGGGCGCCCGCGCGGCTGTCGTCCGTGAGTGCGACGTGTAGGTGTACGAGATCCGGTTACTCCGGGCTCTGCGGGGGGCATGCTCGTGCCCATGCGTTGGTCTGCTTGTCGCACTGGGCTGGCGGGACGGCCCGGGGCAGGGTGATATCGATGTTGGTCGCAGCGATCCGGGGCATACGAACGGCGTCCTGTCGGACCGCCTGGAGCCGCAGAAAGGGATGGACACCGTGACACGACCCAGGATCCTGGTGGTGGGCGCCGGCTTCGCCGGAGTGGGGTGCGTCCGCCGTCTGGAGCGCAAACTCTCCGTCGACGAGGCCGACGTCACCCTGGTGACGCCGTTCGCCTACCAGCTCTACCTCCCCCTGCTCCCCCAGGTCGCCTCCGGCGTGCTGACGCCGCAGTCGATCGCCCTCTCGCTGCGCCGCAGCCGGAAGTACCGCACCCGGATCATCCCGGGCGGCGCGATCGGCGTGGACCTGAAGTCCAAGGTCTGCGTGGTCCGCACGATCACCGACAAGATCGTGAACGAGCGGTACGACTACATCGTGCTCGCGCCGGGCAGCGTGACCCGTACCTTCGACATCCCGGGGCTGACCGAGCACGCCTTCGGGATGAAGACCCTCGCGGAGGCCGCCTACATCCGCGACCACGTCATCTCGCAGCTCGACCTCGCGGACGCCAGCGACGACCCGGCCGAGCGGGCCGCGCGGCTGCAGTTCGTGGTGGTCGGCGGCGGCTACGCGGGCACCGAGACCGCGGCCTGTCTGCAGCGGCTCACGCACGCGGCCGTCAAGCGCTACCCGCGGCTCGACCCGAAGCTGATCCGCTGGCATCTCATCGACATCGCCCCCAAGCTCATGCCGGAGCTGGGCGACAAGCTCGGCCGCAGCGCGCAGGAGATCCTCGCGCGGCGCGGCATCGAGGTGTCGCTGGGCGTGTCGATCGACAAGGCGGGCCCGGAGGAGGTCACCTTCACCGACGGCCGGGTGGTGCCGACCCACACGCTGATCTGGACGGCCGGCGTCGTCGCCAGCCCGCTGATCGCCACGCTCGGCGCGGAGACCGTCCGCGGCAGGCTCGCGGTCGACGCGGAGATGACCCTGCCCGGCCACGACGGCGTCTTCGCGCTCGGCGACTCGGCGGCCGTGCCCGACCTGGCCAAGGGTGAGGAGGGCGCGGTCTGCCCGCCCACCGCCCAGCACGCCATGCGGCAGGGCAAGGTGGTGGCCGACAACGTCATCGCCGCCCTGCGCAACCAGCCGCTGAGCCCCTACGAGCACAAGGACCTGGGGCTCGTCGTCGACCTCGGCGGCAAGGACGCCGTGTCCAAGCCGCTGGGCATCGAGCTGCGGGGTCTGCCGGCGCAGGCGGTGGCCCGCGGCTACCACTGGTCGGCGCTGCGCACCAACGTCGCCAAGGCCCGGGTCGCGACCAACTGGCTGCTGAACGCGGTGGCCGGCGACGACTTCGTGCGCACCGGCTTCCAGGCGCGCAAGCCCGCCCGGCTGAAGGACTTCGAGTACACCGACTCGTACCTGACCCAGGAACAGGTCAGGGCGCGGGTGGAGGGCAAACCGGCCCTCGAGAGCCCCTGAGGTGAGCGGGGCGGCGCCGGGGCCGCCCACCGGTACAGGCACGACAGAGAGCGCGGCGGTGTGAGGGAAGCGGTTCGGTCGGCGTGGTCGCGGACGTGGGACCGGCTCGCCGCGTTCGATCCCGGCCTGCTCAGGCTCACCGCGGGGCTGCGCACGGTGGCCGCCATCGCGCTCACGCTCGCCGTGCTCGGTCTGCTGCGGGTCCCGGTGCCGCAACTCGTCGCCGGCGCCATCGCGGCGATGGCCGCGACCTTCGCCGTCCGGGAGAAGCAGCCCGCCCAGCAGGCGATCACCCTGGCGCTGGGCCTGCCCGTGGCGTTCGCCTCCGTGACGCTGGCCGCGCTGCTGAGCCGGCACGTGGTGGCGGGCGATCTGTTCTTCGTCGTCCTGATCTTCTGTGCCGTCTACGGCCGCCGGTTCGGCGACCGTGGCACGGCCCTGGGCCTGATCGGGTTCCAGGTCTACTTCCTCTCGCTGTTCGTGCACGCGGTCCCGCCCGTGCTGCCCGCCCTGTACGGCGTGCTGACGGTGGCCTTCCTGTCCAGCGCCACCGCCCGGTTCGTGCTGCTGCCGCAGACCCCTGCGGGCATCCTCGACCGGCTGCGCCGGGCCTTCCGAGCCCGCCTCGGGCAACTGGTCGCCACCCAGATCGAGCTGCTCGACGCCGGTCCCGACGACGTCGAGAAGGTGCTGGAGGACCTGCGCACCGGCACCGCCCGGCTGCACGAGACGGCGCTGCTGATCCAGGGCCGGCTGGCGGACGGCACCGCCGACGAGGCCACGGCCCGGCTGCTGCAGCGCCGTATCGCGGACGCCGAGATCACCGCCGAGCGGCTGGGACTGCTGCTGCTCACCGCGCGCAGCGCCGAACGGACCGACACCCTCACCCTGCACCTGCCGGGCGCGGGACTCCCCTCGGGCCTCGAACTGCCGGTGCGGGAGGAGGCCACGGCCGTGCTGCGCCGGGACCTGGAGGCGCTGCGCCTGCTGGTGCTGCGCCCGGCCGGGGAGGCCTCGGGGACGGCGCTGGCACACCTGCGCAACCGGCTGCTCGGCTACCGCGACGAGGAGAACCTGCCCCTGGCCTCCCCGGCCGTGCAGGACGTCTTCCGGGGCCTCGGCGAGGCGGCGCGTGCGGTGCTCGGGCTGCGGGTCGCACTGGACGGGCCGCAGGACGAGTCCGACGACACCCCGGCCACGGCGCGCTCCCGCGAGGAGCTGGACGCCGAGGACGCGGCCATCGAGAGCGGCGAGGCCGAGGGCGGCGAGCCCGGTGAGCCGGAGGCGCGGGGGCTGGAACGGCCCACCACGCGCGCCGCCGTCCAGGTGGCCGTGGGTTCGGCGCTCGCCATCGCGGGCGGTGAGCTGCTGTCCGCCCAGCGCTGGTACTGGGCGGTGCTGACCTGCTGGATCGTGTTCATCAACACCACGTCCACCGGGGAGATCCTGGTCAAGGGCTACCGGCGGCTGCTCGGCACGGTCCTCGGGGTGGTCGCGGGCATCCTGCTCGCCGGGCTGGTCGGGCACCACACGTGGACGGCGTTCGCGCTGGTGCTGCTGTTCGTCTTCGCGATGTTCTACACGGCGCCGCTGTCGTACACGCTGATGTCGTTCTTCGTCACCGCGATGCTCGGGCTGCTGTACACGCTGCTGAACACCTACAGCATGTCGGTGCTGGTGCTGCGGGTGGAGGAGACCGCGCTGGGCGCGGCCTGCGGGGTGATCGCGGCGGCGGTGGTGCTGCCGATCCGCACCGACCGGCGCACCGACGAGCTCCTGGTGGCCGTCCTCGACAAGCTGGCGGACGTCACCCGGACCGCCGTGGACCAGCTCAGCGGCGGTGTGTCGGCGGATCTGGTGGACCGGGCGCGGGATCTCGACCAGGCGCTGGCCGACCTGCGCGCCGCGACCCAGCCGCTGACCCACCCGATCACGCCGCTGCGCTCGCGCCGGAACACCGTCCGGTACGTGGTGGCGCTGCTGGAGACGTGCGCGTACCACGGGCGTTCGCTGGCGGCGACGGCCGAGCTGCTGCCCACGCACCCCTCGATCGCGGCGGACCCCCGGCTGCGGACCGCCTGCGGGCGGATCGTGCACAACATCGAGACGCTCGCCGCGCATGTGCACGACCCGCGCTCCGCCGGCACCGTGGAGTCGGGTCCGAGCATCGCGTCGCTCCTGGAGCCCGGCTCCCTGCGCACCCCGCGCTACGGCAGGGTGACCGACCGGGTGCTCCGGCATCTGCAGCGCCTGGACGAGGCGGTCTCGGGCCTGGCCCGGCCGCTCGGGATGGCCCCGGAGCGGCCGAAGTCGTGACGCGCGTACA
This sequence comes from Streptomyces sp. WI03-4A, assembly GCF_033792105.1. Lineage (NCBI taxonomy): Bacteria > Bacillati > Actinomycetota > Actinomycetes > Kitasatosporales > Streptomycetaceae > Streptomyces > Streptomyces sp. WI03-4A. The sequence continues at coordinate 180,125 of NZ_JARAUO010000006.1, read as the reverse complement.
CACGGCGGGGCCTCGGGCGGGGTGCCGGTGCCTCACACCCGGCGCCAGCGGGCCAGGGCGAAGGCGAACAGGCCGTAGAGCACGAGTCCGGCCGCGACGGCGCCCAGCAGCCCGGGTCCGGCCGGGGTGGCGGCGAAGGCCCTGAGCGTGTCGTCCATGCCCTTGGCCCGCTCGGGGCTGAAGTCGACGGCCGCGCGGAACGCGAAGACACCCGCGCCGACGAACACCAGCGCGCGGGCGACCCCGCCGCCGACGCCGGCCACGTCGACCACCCGCCGCACCCGCCGGGACATCTCACCGAGCTTCAGCTCGGCGTGGTACGCGCGCCGCACCGCCTGCACACCGATCCAGACGCCGATGACGACGATGGTGGCGGCGGCCGCCGCCACGAGCCACTGTCCGGCGGGCAGCCGCATGACCCGCGCGGTGACGTCCCGGGACTGGGTGTCGCTGGACCGGCCGCCGCCCGCGGTGCCGGCCGCGAAGGCGAGCACCGACCAGGCGAAGGCCGCGTAGAAGACGCAGCGCCCGACGGAGAGCAGACGCTTGCGCACGGTGTGGCCGTCGCGTTCGGCCGCGCCGAAGCAGGCCTCGGACAGCCGCCACAGCGCCATGCCGACGAGGCCGATGCCCAGCGCTCACAGCAGGACCGAGCCGTACGGGTGGTCCGCGAGTTCGGCGAGCGCGCCGCTGCGGTCGGCCTGCTGCTTGCGGTCGCCGACGGCGACCCGCAGCGCGAGCAGACCGACGAGCACGTAGCTGAAGCCCCAGGCGAGCAGACCGGCCCGGGCGGCCCAGCGGGTCGCGGTGACCGTGCCCTCGGGCCGCCCGGTGCGTCCTGCCCGCCCCGGCGGGGCACTCGTGTCCACCGCGCTCGTCACTCCCCCCTCTGCCTCGTCACGGGGTGGTCCGGCCACCCGGCCGCTGCCCCAGCGCCTCGTCCCGCACCCGGGCGCAGCTACGGCTGATGAGCCGGGAGACGTGCATCTGGGAGATGCCCAGCTGGTCCGCGATGCGGCTCTGGGTCATGTCCTCGAAGTAGCGCATGTAGAGGATGGCCCGCTCGCGCTCGGGCAGCCGGCGCAGACCCTCCTTGGCCGCCTCCCGGTCGACCACGACGTCGTAGGAGGTGTCCGTGGCGCCGAGCGTGTCGGCCAGGCTGTAGCCGTCCTCGCCGGAGGACAGCTCGGCGTCCAGCGAGAGGGTGCTGAAGCTCTCCAGCGCCTCCATGCCCGCCGCCACCTCCTCCTCGGTGAGGCCGGTGTGCTCGGCGATGTCGGCGGTGGTGGGTTCGGGGGTGCCCGGGTTCTGGGTGAGTTCACGGCGGGCGACGCGCACCCGGTTGCGCAGTTCCTGCACCCGGCGGGGCACCCGCAGGGCCCACATGCGGTCCCGGAAGTGCCGCTTGACCTCACCGGTGATGGTGGGCACGGCGTAACTCTCGAAGGCGCCGCGTGAGGGGTCGAACCGGTCGACTGCCTTCACCAGCCCGAGCGCGGCCACCTGGCGCAGGTCCTCGACGGACTCGCCGCGGTCGCGGAAGCGGCCCGCGATCCGGTGCGCCATCGGAAGCCACGCGGTCACCAGCTCGTCCCGCAGCTCGTCCCGCTCGGGGCCTTCCTCCAGCTCCGCCATGCGGGCGAAGAGGGCCATGGTGTCGGGGGCGTCGTCATGGGTACGCCGCGCGGGGGCGGCGGAGGCGGTGTCGGGCGCGCCGGGACGGCTTGTCGACATGTCGGTCAGCATGCGGAATCGCTCCTGAACGGTTGTCTCGGGGCGGAGACGGAACTCGGGGGTTCCGGGTCCTGGCCCGAACGGTGCTGTCAGGGTTCGCTGCGGGAATGTCACCGGGCCCGCCGGAAGTGGCAGCCTCGGCGGTCTCGTCGTCCCGCTGGGCGCGCGCCTCCGGTCCGAAGCACGAGAGTCCGTCTGCCCGCCCGCCGTAGCGGCAAACGCCGCGATACGGAACTTCGGGTACCGGCCTCAGCCCAGTGGTACCACGGCCGTGATCCGCTTGCCGCCGCACGGCAGGCCGGCCACGCTGACGTCCCGGGCCAGCCGGCACACTATGGGCCAGCCACGGCCGCCGAGCCGGGATCGTCCGCATTCGTCCACGGGGTCGTGGACCACCGGGACGTCGTCGCTGCGGTCGCAGACGGTGACGCTCACGGTGCCGGGGTCGACGTCGACGTCGAAGCCGGTGATCCCGCCGCCGTGCAGGATCGCGTTGGTGGTCAGTTCCGAGGTGACCAGCAGGGCGTCCTCGAGGGCGGTGTCGTCGCACGGGACGGCGCGTGCGCCGCAGCGTTCGGCGACCGCCTGCCGTACGGTTCTGCGGGCGTCGGCCGGCCGGCACGGCAGCGTCCGGCGGACCTCCCTCAGACCGGCCGAGGCATGGGTCCCGTACGTCTCACGCATCCTTCCCTCCCTGGACGGTGCCGGTGGTTCCGGTGTCTCTGTTCTCCGGCTGACCCCTTCGGGCGCCTTCAAACACCGTCGGTGTCGCTGCCATCACCGGACGCGGAGCGGGTACCCGGACCGCATGACCCATGTGGTGGACGCGGACGAGTTGTTGCGGCGCATCCGGCGGGGCCGGGACCGGGCGGCCGAGGAGGAGCGGGCCTGGCAGGAGCGGGCGCGGAGCCTGACGGCGACCGATCCGGACGGGGCGCGGGAGGCGGCGGTGCGGGCGCTGGCCTTCGAGGCGGTACAGCGGGCGCTGGAGGAGATCGTCGATCCGGGCGGAGCCGATCCGGGCGAAGCGTCCGCGACGGGGCCCGGAGTGAAACGGGTCACCTGACCGGCACTCGATTGGGTGAATTCCGCAGAGATGGTTTATCGTTCATACATACGTGGTGACGGAGTCTGACCGCGACCGTCCTCCCTCTCCACCCTGTACGGCCCTGGCTGGCCTCCCCCGTCCAGCCAGGGCTTTTTACTGTCCGCGGCCGGTTCTCCGGCGCGCACCCGATCCCCACGAGGTGCCCGGGACGGCGGCAGCGGCTGAAATGGGCTTGGGGAAACCACCCGAACCGCTGCCGGCGAGGAGTCCCGCGCCATGACCAAAGCGATAAAACTGCTGACCGCTCTGCCACAGGCCCAGCGCGAGCGGTTGATGGAGCTCGCCAAGGAGGTGTCCTTCCCGGAGGACACCCGGATCTTCGAGCCGGGCGGCACCGCCGACCGCTTCTGGGTGATCCGGTCGGGGGCGGTCCACCTGGACCAGCAGGTCACCTCACGGCAGCGGGTCACCGTGGCCACCCTGGGCGCGGGCGACATGCTCGGCTGGTCCTGGCTGTTCCCGCCCTACCAGTGGGACTTCGGCGCGGTGGCCTTCAGCAACGTACGGGCCTACGAGTTCGACGGGCCCTCGGTGCTGGCGCTGAGCGTGGAGGACCCGCTGCTCGGGCTGTCGCTGGTGCGCACGGTGGCCGAGATCCTCGCCCACCGGCTGGAGGCGACCCGCGGCAAGCTGATGGACCAGTACGCGATCCGCAGGCGCAGCGGCCCGCTGTAGGGGCGCCCTCCGGCCCGCGGGCCGGGCACGGAAGGCGTCACGGAAAGCATCCTGGGGGCGGTCAGATCCGGTAGCGGCGCAGGGCCGGGATCGCGGCGGCCAGGGCCAGCATCAGCACCACCACCAGCGCACCGCCGCCCGCCACCGCGGCCCGCGGGCCGAACACCGCCCCGGCCGTGCCGTGCAGCACGTCGGCCAGGCGCGGGCCGCCCGCGACGACCACCGTGAACACCCCCTGCATCCGGCCGCGCATCTCGTCGGTCGCCGCGGAGAGCAGGATCGCGCCGCGGAACACCATGGAGATCATGTCGGCGACTCCGGCGGCGGCGAGGAAGGCCACGGCCAGCCACAGGTTGCCGCTCAGCCCGAACCCGGCGATGGCCGCGCCCCAGCCGACGACCGACCAGACCACCATCCAGCCGTGCCGCCGCGCCCGGGAGAAGACACCGGAGAACAGCCCGCCGAGCACCGCGCCGACCGGGATCCCGGCGAAGAGCACACCGAGCGCCAGCCCCTCGCCCCAGGGGGCGTACGTCTGGGCGGCGAGCTGCGGGAACAGGGCGCGGGGCATGCCGAAGACCATGGCGACGATGTCGGCGAGGAACGACAGCAGCAGCACCTTGCGCCCGGCGATGTACCGGAACCCGGCGGCTATCTCCCGCACCCCGGCCCGGCGGGCCGGCCCCTCGCCGAGCGGCGGCAGGGCGGGCAGCCGGAACACCGCCCACACGGTCACGCACAGGGCCAGCGCGTCGATCAGGTACAGCTCGGGCAGCCCGATGACGGGGATCAGGACACCGGCCAGCAGCGGCCCCGCGACCAGCCCGGTCTGCATGACGGTCGAGCCCAGGGCGTTGGCCGCGGGCAGTTCCTCGGCCGGCACGAGCCGCGCGATGGAGGCGCTGCGGGCCGGGGAGTTCAGGCCGAAGAACGCCTGCTGGAGGGCGAGCAGCACCATGAGCACGACGACGGAGTCCAGGCCGGTCGCGGCCTGCGCCCAGAACAGCACCGAGGTCAGGGCGATACCGGTGTTGGTGACCAGCAGCAGCTTGCGCCGGTCCACCGTGTCGGCGACGGCTCCGCCCCACAGCGCGAACACCACCATGGGCACCAGGCCGGCGAGGCTGGCGTAACCCACCCAGGCCGAGGAGTGGGTGATGTCGTAGATCTGCTTGGGCACGGCGACGGCGGTCAGCTGGCTGCCCACGGCGGTGACGACGGTCGAAGACCACAGCCGCCGGTAGGCCGGGATGCGCAGGGGCCGGGTGTCCATGGCCCAGCGGCGCCAGCCGCGCCGGGGCGTGGCCGGCGCCGGATCGGCCGGGAGGCCGGTTGCGGGTTCGGTACTGCTGCTCTCGCTCGTGTCCACGGGGTTCCTGGTCGCTCGACAGAGGTTGCTCGATACATCTTTCGATCTCGGGCCCCACTATCCCAGCACCCCGCTGGGCCGATGGAACCGGTTACCGGACCGAGGTGCGGCGGTGGCCGGATCGACCGCACGGGGGTCTCAGGCCCCGGTGATCAGCGCGAGGCCGAGGCCCAGCATGGTCAGGGCGACCAGTCCGTCCAGGACGCGCCAGGCGGTGGGACCGGCGAGCACGCGGCCGAGGAGGCGGGCGCCGAAGCCGAGCGCGGCGAACCAGCACAGGCTGGCGAGCGCGGCGCCGAGTCCGAAGGTCCAGCGCAGCGGGCCGCGGTCGGCGGCGAGCGAACCCAGCAGGAACACGGTGTCCAGGTACACGTGCGGGTTCAGCCAGGTCATGGCCAGGCACGTCAGCACCGCCCGTCGGCGCGAGCCCGGCGCCGTCCCCCCGGCGGCCGCGCGCAGGCCGGTGCCGGGGCGGGCGACCCGGCGGGCGGCGAGCACGCCGTAACAGAGCAGGAACGCGCCGCCCACCAGTCCCACGGCCCGTACCGCGCCCGGCCACGCCACCACCACCGCGCCGACCCCGCCGACGCCGAGCGAGATGAGCAGCGCGTCGGACAGGGCGCAGATGCCGACCACGGCGAGGACGGCGTCGCGGCGCACCCCCTGGCGCAGGACGAAGGCGTTCTGGGCGCCGATGGCGACGATGAGGGAGAGGCCGGCGCCGAATCCGGCGGCCGCTGCGGTCAGGGCGTGGTCCATGTCCTCGACGGTAGGGAGACCGCCGCCGCAGGTACAGCTAAAGATTCTTACGTATCCTTAGCTCTCGTGATGGCGGAGCTTCCCCTGGACCAGGTGCGCACGCTGCTGGCCGTGGTCGACGAGGGCACCTTCGACGCGGCGGCCGCGGCCCTCCACGTGACGCCGTCGGCGGTCAGCCAGCGGGTCAAGGCGCTGGAGCAGCGCACCGGCCGGGTGCTGCTCCAGCGCACCAAGCCGGTGCGCCCCACCGAGTCGGGCGCGGTGCTGGTGCGGTTCGCCCGGCAGCTGGCCCGTCTTGAGCGGGACGCGCGCGGCGAGCTGGGGCTGAGCGGCACCGGGGAGCCGACCCGGGTGTCGGTGGCGGTGAACGCGGACTCGCTGGCGACCTGGTTCTTCGGGGCGCTGACCCGCCTGCGCGGAATCTGCTTCGAGCTGCACCGGGAGGACGAGGACCACACGGTGGAACTGCTGCGCGAGGGCCGGGTGATGGCGGCGGTGATGTCCTCCCCCGACCCGGTGCCTGGCTGCTCGGTCCGCGCCCTCGGCCGGATGCGCTATCTGCCGGTGGCCTCGCCGGAGTTCGCCGGGCGCCACCTCGACGGCCCCCTGCCGGACGTGCTGCGGGCGGCTCCCGTGATCGTCTACGACCGCAAGGACGACTTCCAGGACGGCTTCGTGCGCCGGCTGGGCGGCACCGGCGCCGGACCGCTGCGCCACTCCGTACCGACCTCGGAGGGCTTCGTCACCGCGGTCGCCGCGGGGCTCGGCTGGGCCATGGTCCCCGAGGCCCAGGCCGGCCCTCTGCTGCGCGACGGACGCCTCGTCCTGCTGGCGCCCGGCGAGTGGATGGACGTCACGCTGTACTGGCAGCAGTGGAAGCTCGACTCCTCCGCCCTCGCGACACTGGCCGACGCGGTGGCGGCGACGGCGGCGGAGACCCTGCGCCCCTGAACCGGCCTGCTCAGCCGCGGTCGCCCGCGTCCGCGAGGCGGCGTTCCGCGCTCTCCAGCAGCATGTCGAGTGCCGTGGGATAGGCGCTGGTCACCATGCGCCTGGCCAGCAGGGGTGCCGCCTCGGCGATGCGGGGGTGGGTGGTGCGGGGCAGGCGGGCGTAGGTCGAGTGCCACTTGTCCTCGTCGGCCCGCTGGGAGGCGCTCGGCAGGGCCAGTGAGGCGGCGTCGAGAGCGGCGAACGCCAGCGTCTGGTCGATGAAGGCGTGGTAGACGGCGACGGTCTCCGGCAGGGAGAACCCGCCCGTGCGCAGCACGTCCAGGACCGCCTCGTCCGCCGCCAGCTCATGGGCCCGCCCGGTGACCCGGTTCGCGGTCAGCAGCGCCGCCTGCGGGTGCGCGACGTACGCGGCGTGGATGCGCAGCCCGATCGCGCGCAGGTCGGCCCGCCACCGCCCCGTGGGCCGCCAGCCGTCCAGCGCCTGCCCGATCAGCGCGTCGCCGATGGCCAGGGTGAGGTCGTCCATGCCCCGGAAGTACCGGTACAGGGTGCTCGGGTCGCAGTCCAGCGCGAGGCCCAGACGGCGAGCGGTGAGACCCGCGCTGCCGTGCTCGCGCAGCAGGCGCAGCGCCGTCTCGACGATCAGCGGCTCCGACAGCACGGTCCCGCCGCGTGTCGGACGGCGCCGGCGGCGGTTCTCCTCGGGTACCACGGGCTTGGGCACGGCGGGTCCTCCCGGTCCTCCTGCGTCCTCGTGCCCCGAACCTTATGCCAACGCCATTGACCTTACACCCGGCCGGGGCGTTGCATACGGGCCAGGACGCGCCCGACCCGTTTCGTTCGTACCGTGACATGCAGGGAGATTCCGTCATGCGTGTACTGCTCGTGGGAGCCGGCGGTGTGGGTACCGCCATCACCCGGATCGCGGCCCGCCGCCCGTTCCTGGACCTGATGGTGGTGGCCGACTACGACCCCGCCCGCGCCGAGGCGGCGGTCGCGGCGCTCGGCGACGCCTCGGACCGGTTCCGCGCCGAGCGCGTGGACGCGGGCGACGAGGCCGGGGTGGCCCGGCTGCTCGCCCGGTACGGCTGCGACGTGCTGCTGAACGCCACCGACCCGCGGTTCGTGATGCCGCTGTTCCGCGCGGCCCGGGCGGCCGGCGCCGGCTATGTCGACATGGCGATGTCGCTGTCCCGGCCGCATCCCGAGCACCCCTACGAGAAGTGCGGGGTCATGCTCGGCGACGAGCAGTTCGCGCTGGCCGCCGAGTGGGAGAAGGAGGGGGCGCTCGCCCTGGTCGGCATGGGCGTGGAGCCCGGCCTCTCGGACGTCTTCGCCCGCTACGCGGCCGACGAGCTCTTCGACACCATCGACGAGATCGGCATCCGCGACGGCGCGAACCTCACCGTCGACGGCTACGACTTCGCGCCGTCCTTCAGCATCTGGACCACCATCGAGGAGTGCCTGAACCCGCCGGTCGTCTACGAGGAGGAGCGCGGCTGGTTCACCACCGAACCGTTCAGCGAGCCCGAGGTGTTCGACTTCCCCGCGGGCATCGGGCCGGTGGAGTGCGTGAACGTGGAGCACGAGGAGGTTCTGCTGGTGCCCCGCTGGGTCGGCGCGCGGCGCGTCACCTTCAAGTACGGCCTGGGCGCGGAGTTCATCGAAACCCTGAAGACCCTGCACCGGCTGGGACTTGACCGCACGTCACCGGTGACGGTGCCGGGCCCGGACGGACCGGTGGCGGTCTCGCCGCGGGACGTGGTCGCGGCGTGCCTGCCCGACCCGGCGACGCTGGGCGACCGGATGCGCGGCAAGACGTGCGCGGGCACCTGGGTGCGCGGCACCAAGGACGGGACGCCGCGCGAGGTGTACCTGTACCACGTGGTCGACAACGAGTGGTCCATGGCGGAGTACGGTTGTCAGGCGGTGGTGTGGCAGACGGCGGTCAATCCGGTCGTCGCCCTCGAACTCCTCGCCACCGGTGCCTGGTCGGGCACGGGCGTCCTCGGCCCCGAGGCCTTCCCCGCGCGTCCGTTCCTCGACCTGCTGACCGCGTACGACTCCCCGTGGGGTCTGCGCGAGCAGTGACCGGGGCGCGGTCGCCGTCGTCCGATCCCTGCCGGTTCCGCTGTTTCATGCGGCTCCGAGCGGTCACCCGAACCCGAAGCACGCATTCGACAGGGCGCACGACACGACAGCAGGAGACTTCCATGCAGAACTGGCGCGACCATGCCGCGTGCCGTCAGGAGGACCCCGACCTGTTCTTCCCGATCGGCACCACCGGCCCCGCTCAGGTGCAGGCCCAGCAGGCGAAGAAGGTCTGCGGGCACTGCCCGGTCCGTGAGCAGTGTCTCGACTGGGCGCTGGACACGGGACAGAGCATCGGCATCTGGGGCGGTACTACGGAGACGGAGCGGCGCGCCCTGCGGCGCCGCGCCCGCTCCCGGCCACGCTCGGGCTGACGCGGGCGAGCGGCTCGCCGTCGGGGCCCCGGCCCGTCTCCTGGTCCTGAGGGATCCGGGGAGACGGGCCGGGGCCCTTGTCGTGCGGCAGGTGGGCCCAGGCGCACGCACGGGCGGTTGCGCTCTCAGGGGGCGTCGCCGGGCGGTACGGCCGCGGGCAGCCGCAGGGTGAAGACGGTGCCTGTGCCGGGTTCGCTCGTGGCCCGGGCGGTGCCGCCGTGGGCGGCGACGAGGTGCCGGACGATGGGCAGTCCGAGTCCGCTGCCGCCGGTACGGCGGCTGCGGGACTTCTCGGCGCGCCAGAACCGGTCGAACACGTGCGGCAGGTCGTCGGGGGCGATGCCGCTGCCGGTGTCGGCGACGGTGAGGACAACCTCCTCGGCGTCCCGGCGGGCGGCCAGCGTGACCGTGCCGTCGGCGGGGGTGTGCCGCAGCGCGTTGGAGACCAGGTTGCCGAGGGCCTGGCGCATCCGGACCGGGTCGGCGTCCAGCCAGGCGGTGCCGTCGGCGTCGGCGCGCAGGGCGACCCCCGCGGTGCGGGCGGCCACCCGGTGGGCGGCCGCGACCTGGTCGAGCAGGTCGGCGGCGCGCAGCGGCTCGCGGTGCACGCGCAGGGTGCCCGCGTCGGCGGCGGCGAGGTCCTGGAGGTCGTCGATGATCCGCTGGAGCACCAGTGCCTCCTCGTGCAGGGAGGCGAGCAGCTCCGGGTCCGGGTCGACGACGCCGTCGCGGACCACCTCGAGCCAGCCGCGGATGTTGGTGAGCGGGCTGCGCAGTTCGTGGGCGATGTCGCTGACCATGGCCTTGCGCTGGGCCTCCAGGCGTTCCCGGCGCTCGGTCAGGTCGTTGAACGCCTCCGCGAGAATGCCGATCTCGTCCCGGGTGGCCACGGGCACCCGGACGTGCAGTTCGGGCGGCTGCTGCGCGGCCTCGGTGAGGGCGCGCAGCGGACGGGAGAGCCGGAGGGCGACCAGGGCGGTGACGGCGACGGTGACGGCGAGCACCAGTCCGGCCGCGCCGACCACCTTGGCCTTGTTGGCCGGTGACATGTCGAACCGGGACGGGTTCTGGTCGCCGATGCCGAGGAACAGCTCGGCCACCGGGGCGACATAGGGCTCCAGCTGGGTGCGGCGGGCGCTCTGCACACAGCCCTGGGCGGCCTGGCCGAGCCGGGTGCCGGCCCGGGCGTACTTGTACAGCGGGAAGCCGCCGCCCACGGGGTCGCGGCCGCCGGGGTCGACGGTGAGGAACACGGGTCCCTCGATGTCCAGGCCCGCGTGCCGCAGGCAGGGCCGGGTCAGCTCGGAGAGTTCGTCCAGGGCCCTGCGTTCCGTCGGCGTGGGGGTGTTCAGCCGGCCGTCCGCGCACTGTTCGGCGGCGTAGGAGGTGTCGGTGCCCTCGGGGCCGCTGAGCACGGGGCGCCCGCTGGGGGTCCGCTCCACGGTGGACTCGACCCCGAAGCGCTCGTAGCAACGCCTGCGTTCGGCGGCCAGCGTGTCCAGTTTCGCCCGCTCGGCGGCCGTGACCCGGTACGGTCCGACCGCGCGCGGGTCGATGCCGCTGAGCTGGGCGCCGGTCTCGGTCCAGGTGTCGGTGCGCAGCGGGTCGACGGTGGCGGCGGGGCGCGGCGGCAGCGGGGTGCCGCGGGGCGCGGAGTCGGCGACGACGGTGCGGTCGGCGGTGGTCAGGGCTATCCGGCGGCCGGTGCTCGCGGCGAGGTCGCGGACGGTGTGGCGCACGTCCGTCCAGTCGGTGTGGGTGGCGGCGTAGCCGCTGAGCCGGGCCAGGATGCTGTTGTCGGCCGCGAGGTCCTGGCCCTGTTCCTCCTTCAGGGCGCTGGTGGTGGTCGTGACGGCGAGCCAGGCGGTGGCCGCGACCGAGCAGACGGCGATGAGGGCGGAGACGGACAGCAGCCGCACGAGCAGCCGTTGGCGCAGCGGTGTCCGGCGCGCGGCCGCCGTCCCGCGTCTCACGGCCGGCCGCCGCTGAGCTTGTAGCCGACACCGAACACCGTCACCAGGCGGACCGGCCGCCGCGGGTCGGCCTCGATCTTCCGGCGCAGGTTCATGATGTGCACGTCGACGGCCCGTTCGGTGGAGGATCGGTCGAAGCCGCGGGTGCACTGCAGCAGTTGCCGCCGGGAGAACACCCGGTCCGGTTCGGCCGCCATGGCCAGCAGGATCTGGAACTCGGCCGGGGTGCACTCCACCGGCGTGCCGTCGCAGCGCACCTCGTGCCGCACCGGGTGGACGGTGATGCCGCCGGCGCGGACGACCGGGTCGTCCTCGCGGGCGCTCGCGCCCCGCCCGCCGCGTCTGAGGACGGTGCGGATCCTGGCCATCAGCTCCCGCGGGCTGTACGGCTTGGTCATGTAGTCGTCGGCGCCCAGTTCCAGGCCGAGCAGCACGTCGTCCTCGGCCGACCGGGCGGTGAGCATCACGACGGGGAGGTCCGGGTCCTCGGCGTCGGCGCGCAGCACCCGGCACACGCCGAAGCCGTCGATCACCGGGAGCATCAGGTCCAGCACCAGCAGGTCGGGCCTGAGCCGGCGGACCGCGTCGAGCGCGGCTGCTCCGTCGTGCACCACCGTGGCGGTGTGTCCCTCGGCCAGCAGGGAGCGGCGGATCAGTTCGGCCTGCTTCTCGTCGTCCTCGGCGACCAGCACATGTGCGCACACGAGTTCGGATCCTAGGCGGCTCAGCGGGCGAGCCAGTCGGCGTACCCCATGACGACGACCGGGTGCCGGTGGGGATCGAGGGTGCGCAGGAGTTCCCGCATGTGCGGCCGGGCGACGCTGACGCAGCCGTGGGTGGGGCCGCCGTGGTCGACGTGCAGCCAGACACCGCCGCCCCGTCCGGGCCCGAGCGGCCGGGTCCAGTCCAGCGGCGAGGTGCCCCGCGCCCGGTTGTAGTCGATGGCGACGACATAGTCGAAGGCCCCGGCCAGCGGCTCGCCCCGGAAGCCGGTGCCGCGCGTGGTGAACCCGGTTGAGCGGTGGTACGGGAGCCTGCTGCCGGGGTCGGGCAGCAGACCGCCGGCGTCGCTGAGGGTGTAGACGCCGAGCGGGGAGCGCAGGTCCCCGGCCATGTGGTGGGCGCTCCAGCCGCGCAGAGCGTTGTGGGCCGGCCACGCGGGACCGGCCTGCCAGCCGGTGGCGGTGCGCTCGTGCACGACGACGGTGCAGCGCGGGGAGTTCCTGCCGCGTCCGGTGACGACGACGGCCTGCCGGCAGCGGTCGGGTAGCGCGGCGGTCGTCCGGGGGCCGAGGCCCGAGAGGCCGCGCGGTGCCGCCTCCGCCCGGATCTCCGGGGGGCGGGCGCCGGGGGCGGTGGCCGTCGGTGCCGGGCGGGGGACGCCGGCCCGGCGCTCGGTCGCCTCGGCTCCGCCGCCGCAGCCGGTGAGCAGCAGCGGGGAACCGAGGAGACCGAGGCCGAGGCCGACGGCGGTTCTGCGTTGGATCACGGGTCGACGATGGCCGACACATGTGTGGAACTTGTCAGGTTCAGGCCTTGGACGGCTTGCCCTGCGCGTAGAGCCAGGTGTGGAAGAGGCCGCTCAGGTCCTTGCCGGAGATCCGCTCGGAGAGCTTCACGAACTGGGCCGTGGTGCCGTGTCCGCCCCGGTGCTCGGTGGCCCAGGCGCGCAGGATGCGGAAGAAGTCGTGGTCGCCGACGGCCTTGCGCAGCTCGTGCAGGGTCATCGCGCCCCGGGCGTAGACCGGCGTGTCGAAGATGTTCTTGCCGCTGCCGGGGTCGCCCGGCGGGAAGGCCCACAGCTCGTTGCCCGCCGGGCGGGCGTAGAGCGCGTCGAATGCCTTCTGGGCGCTGTCCCCGCCGTGCTGCTCGCTGTAGAGCCACTCGGCGTACGTGGCGAAGCCCTCGTTGAGCCAGATGTCCTTCCAGGCGGTCAGCGACACCGAGTCGCCGAACCACTGGTGGGCGCTCTCGTGGACGAGGGTGCTCACGTCGGGCGCCGAGTCGTACAGGGGCCGGCTCTGGGTCTCCAGGGCGTAGCCGACGTCCGGCGCGTGGTCGACGATCGAGCCGGCGGCACGGAACGGGTACGGGCCGAACAGCTTGCTCTCCCACTTCAGCACGGAGGGCAGCTTCTTGAGCACGGGCGCCGCCGCGTGCGCCTCACGGGAGTCGACGGCGTTGTACACCTGGATGCCGTCACTGGTGGTGTACTGCTCGGTCTTGAACTTGCCGACGGTGGCGGTGGCCAGGTAGGCGGCCATCGGCTCGGCCTGGTGCCAGCGGAAGGTGGTGCGCCCGTTCGCGGTGCGCACCCCGCGCAGGACACCGTTGGCGACGGCGGTGCGCCCCTTGGGGACCGTGATCGTGAAGTCGTACGACGACTTGTCCTTGGGGTGGTTGTTCGCCGGGAACCAGGTCATCGCGCCCTGCGGCTCGCCGGCGACGAAGGCGCCGTCGTCGGTGGGGATCCAGCCGTCCGCGGAGCCGTCCGGGTCGCTGACCGGCTTGGGCGTGCCGGAGTAGCTGACGGTGACGTGGAACTCCCGGTCCTTGCGCAGCGCGTGGCGCGGGGTGACGACGAGTTCCTGGCCGCTGCGGCGGAAGCCGGCGGCGGTGCCGTCCACGGTGACGCGGGTGACCTTCAGGCCCTTGAGGTCGAGGTCGAAGCTGGTGAGCCGCTGCGTGGCGCGCGCGGTGAGGACGGCCTTGCCGTCCAGGTGCCGGCCGGTCGTGTCGTAACGGAGCGTCAGGTCGTAGTGCTTGACGTGGTAGCCGCCGTTGCCGCTGAGCGGGAAGTAGGGGTCGCCCGCTCCGGACGCGCCGATGGTGCCGGCCGCGGCCGGGCCGGCGGCGGCGAGCATCGCGGCCACGGCGAAGGGGACGGTGGCGAGCACCGCCTCGCGGCGCAGAACCGCGGTACGTCGTCCTGGGGCCTGTCTGTGCGGTGGCGTCACGGGCGCTCCTCCTGGGGGGTGGTGAATGATCGTTTCACCGACAGACTAGGCGCGGATGGCGTCCCGTTTCCCCCTCGATCTGGTCAAGTCACACCGCGTCGGCGCCCGCGGCGGGCGGCCGGCCGACGTACGCTCACGGAGCCGTCCGCGACCCGAAGGTGAGGCCGAACGTGAGTGTCCGCGTGCGCCGGATCTACGATCCGCCCGAGTCCGGTGACGGTCTGCGGGTGCTGGTGGACCGGCTGTGGCCGCGCGGTCTCGCCAAGGAGGCGGCACGGATCGACGAGTGGCCGAAAGACATCACCCCGTCCACGGAGCTGCGCCGCTGGTTCCACTCCGGCGAGGGCTCGTTCGAGGACTTCCGCGGCCGCTACGAGGCGGAGCTCGACGGCCCGGAGGCCGCCGAACTCCTCGACGGCCTCAGGGAGTCGGCCCGCAAGGGGCCGGTGACGCTGCTCACGGCGTCGAAAACGCCGGAGCAGAGCCATGCCTCGGTGCTGGCGGAGCTGCTGGGGCGCTGAGCGCCCTTCCCCGGTGCGGGCGCGTCCCGCCGACGCGCCCACGGGACGCGCCGGGGCTCAGCCGGTCTGCCGTGCCGCCGCCCGGCCCGCCGCGCGGCCGGAGAAGAGGCAGCCGCCGAGGAAGGTGCCCTCCAGGGCGTTGTAGCCGTGCACGCCTCCCCCGCCGAAGCCGGCCACCTCGCCGGCCGCGTACAGGCCGGTGAGGGGCTCGCCGTCGGTGCCCAGGGCGCGCGAGTCCAGGTCGGTCTGGATGCCGCCGAGGGTCTTGCGGGTCAGCACGTGCATCCGGACGCCGATCAGGGGGCCCGCCTCGGGGTCGAGGATGCGGTGCGGTCCGGCCACCCGGCCGAGCCGGTCGCCGATGTAGCGGCGGGCGTTGCGGATGCCCTGGACCTGGGAGTCCTTGCTGTACGGATTGGCCATCTGGAGGTCGCGGGCCTCGATCTGGCGGCGCACCTCGGCCGCGTCCAGCAGCGGCTTGTCCGTGAGGCCGTTCATCTTCTCGACGAGCTGCTCGAGGGTGCCCGCGGTGACGAAGTCCGCGCCCTTGTCGAGGAACGCCCGCACCGGTGCGGGGGCGCCCTTGCCGAGCAGCCGGTCGCGCAGCACGGCCTTGCGGTCCTTGGCGGTGATGTCGGGGTTCTGCTCGGAGCCGGAGAGCGCGAACTCCTTCTCGATGATCTTCCGGGTGAGGATGAACCAGGAGTGGTCGTGGCCGGCGATGTCCTCGGTGGTGCGCAGGTACCGGAGGGTGCCGAGGGTGTCGTAGCCGGGCAGGCAGGGGTCGGGCAGCCGGCGGCCGAGGGCGTCGAGCCAGATGGAGGACGGGCCGGGCAGGATGCGGATGCCGTGGCCCGGCCAGACGGGGTCCCAGTTCTGCAGGCCCTCCGTGTAGTGCCACATCCGGTCCCGGTTGACCAGGCGCACGCCCGCCTCGGCGCTGATGTCGAGCATGCGGCCGTCGACGTAGGCGGGGACGCCGGTGACCATCTCGGCGGGGGGCGTGCCCAGCCGCTCGGGCCAGTAGCGGCGGACGATGTCGTGGTCGGCGCCGATGCCGCCGGTGGTGACGATGACGGCCTGGGCGGTGAGTTCGAACTCGCCGACGCGGTCGCGGTTGGAGGCCACGCCGCGCGGCGCGTGGTCCTCGGCGAGGACGGTGCCGCGCACGCCGCGTGCCGCGCCGTCCTCGACGACCAGTTCGTCCACCCGGTGCCGGTGGTGGAAGGTCAGCAGCCCGTCGCGGGCGGCCTGGCGGGCGTAGCGGACGAAGGGCTCGACCACGCCGGTGCCGGTGCCCCAGGCGATGTGGAAGCGGGGCACGGAGTTGCCGTGCCCGTCCGCCCGCAGGTCGCCGCGCTCGGCCCAGCCGACGGTGGGCAGCAGCTCGATGCCGTGCCCCCGCAGCCAGGAGCGCTTCTCGCCGGCCGCGAACTCGACGTAGGCGCGGGCCCAGCGCACGGCCCAGGAGTCCTCGTCGTCGAGACGGTCGAACTGCGCGCTGCCGCGCCAGTCGTTCCACGCGAGGTCGAAGGAGTCCTTGATGCCGAGGCGCCGCTGCTCGGGCGAGTCGACGAGGAAGAGCCCGCCGAAGGACCAGAACGCCTGGCCGCCGAGATTGGCGGCGTTCTCCTGGTCGACCAGGGCGACACGCCTGCCCCGGCTGGTGAGTTCGTGCGCCGCGACCAGGCCGGCGAGACCGGCTCCGACGACGATGACGTCCGCGTCCGTGGCGGCCATGGTGTCCGTTTCCTTCCGTCTGCGACTCATGCGGGGGTGCCGCTGCCGTCGGTCAGCAGGGCGGTGAGCAGTTGGCCCAGCCAGGTGCGGGCGGCGTCGACGTCCTTGTCCAGCAGCAGCTGGGTCGTCACGCCGTCGTAGGCCGCGACCACCGCGTGGGCGGCGCCCTCGGCGTCGCCGAGCACGGCGGGGAGCGCGGTGTGGCCGCGGGCCCGGGACAGCCGGTCGGCGACGGCCGTCCGGAGCCGGGCGCGGTGGTCCAGGAGGGCCTGGGCGACGGCCGGGTCGCGGGCTGCGTGCACCAGGAAGTCGGTCTTCACCAGCAGCCAGTCCACGTCGAGCAGCAGCACCTCGGTGACCCGGTCCACGGCGGCCGGCACGTCGAGTCCGGGGCCGTCCTGGGCGAGGGCGTCGGCCACCTGGGCGGCGATGAGGTCGGCCCGGTCCCGGTAGAGCGCGAAGAACAGCTCGTCCAGGGTGGCGAAGTTGGAGTAGAAGGCGCCCCGGCTGTAGCCGGCGGCCTCGCAGACCTCCTCGATGGAGACGCGCCCGAAGCCCTTGGCGGCGAACACCGCGAAGGCGGCGTCCAACAGGTTGGCGCGCGTCCGGGCCCGGCGCCGGGTGACGCGTCGTGCCGTGTCCTGCGGTGTCATGTGGCGACCCCCGTTCGATACGGCAATGTATCCGATACACCGATGTATCGAAAGAGGCCGGCGAGGACTGGCGGGCAACCCTCAAGGGAACACATTTTCGATTTAGGAGTACGCTGGGCTCATGTCCACGCACCTCCAGGCCTCCCTGTTCGACCAGACCGACGAACTGCGGCTCGGACCGCTCGGCGGACTGCGCCGGACCGAGCTGGGCGCGGGCGCCTGGATCGACGTGCTGCCGGGCTGGCTGGCCGGTGCCGACGTCCTGTTCGAACAGCTCGCGGCCGAGGTCCCCTGGCGGGCGGAACGCCGCAAGATGTACGACAACGTCGTGGCCGTACCGCGGCTGCTCGCCTTCTACAAGGCGGCCGACCCGCTGCCGCACACCGTCCTCGACGAGGCCCGCGCCGCCCTGTCCGCGCACTACGCCGAGGAACTGGGCGAGCCCTTCACCACCGCCGGGCTGTGCTTCTACCGCGACGGCCGCGACAGTGTCGCCTGGCACGGCGACCGGATCGGACGCGGCGCCCGGGAGAACACGATGGTCGCCATCCTGTCCGTCGGCGCGCCCCGGGACCTGCTGCTGCGGCCGGCCGGAGGCGGCGGCGCGACGGTCCGGCGGCCGCTCGGGCACGGCGACCTCATCGTGATGGGCGGCTCCTGCCAGCGGACCTGGGAACACTGCGTCCCCAAGACCACCCGCGCCGCGGGTCCCCGCATCAGCGTCCAGTTCCGACCGCGCGGCGTGCAGTGAGACCACCCGGGCTTAGGGTGCCTCCCATGGCCTTGCAGATCAGCGCCACGAACCCGGAGCACCCCGCGCTCCTGCTCGAACTGCCCTGGGACACGCCCCTGGAGGAGTGGCCCGAGAAGTACCTGGTGCCGCTCCCGCGTGGCATCTCCCGGCACGTGGTGCGCTACGCGCGGGCCGGCGACGAGGTGACCGCGGTCAAGGAGCTGGCCGAGCGCCCCGCGCTGCGCGAGTACGGGCTGCTGCGCGACCTGGACCGGCTGGGCATCCCCGCGGTCGACCCCCTCGCCGTGGTCACCGGCCGCACCGACCGCTCCGGCGCACCGCTGGAACCGGTCCTGGTCACCCGGCATCTGCGCGGCTCACTGCCGTACCGCTCGATGTTCGAGACGACCATGCGGCCGGCGACCATGCACCGGCTGATGGACGCCCTGGCCGTCCTGCTGGTCCGGCTGCACCTGGCCGGGTTCGCCTGGGGCGACTGCTCGCTGTCGAACACCCTGTTCCGGCGGGACGCGGGCGCCTACGCGGCCTACCTGGTCGACGCCGAGACCGGCGACCTGCACCCGCGGCTCAGCACCGGGCAGCGGGAGTACGACCTGGAGCTGGCCCGGGTGAACATCAGCGGCGAGCTGCTGGACCTGGAGGCGTCCGGCGCGCTCCACCCGTCGGTGGACCCGGTGGAGTTCGGGCACGAGATCTGCACCCGCTACGGCGGCCTGTGGCAGGAGCTGACCCGCACGTCGGTGTACCCCGCGGGCAAGTCCCACTACATGGAACGCCGGATACGCCGGCTCAACGACCTCGGCTTCGACGTGGCCGAGATGCAGATCGAGCACTCCGCCCAGGGGGACACGGTCACCTTCGTGCCCAAGGTCGTCGACGCCGGCCACCACCAGCGCCAGCTGCTGCGGCTGACCGGCCTCGACGCCGAGGAGAACCAGGCGCGGCGCCTCCTGAACGACCTGGAGAGCTGGATGGCCACCCAGGACGACCACGCGCCCGGCGACCCCCTCGCTGCCCGGCCCGAGGTGCTCGCCCACCGCTGGGTGCGGGACGTGTTCCGGCCCACGGTGCGCGCGGTCCCGCCGGAGCTGCGCGGCACCATGGATCCGGCCGAGATCTACCACGAGCTGCTCGAACACCGCTGGTACCTGTCCGAGCACGCCCGGCACGACATCGGCCTCGACACCGCCGTCGCGGACTACATCCGCAACGTCCTGCCCAGGGCCCGCGCCACCCTGGAGCCGACCGGCCCGGAGTAACGGGCCGCGGGCCGTGGCCGGGTCACTCGTGCGGGACGACGGCCACCGGGCACGGAGCGTGGTGCAGGACGCCGTACGCGACCGAGCCGATGCGGGTGCCGACCGCCGTGCGGCGCGCCCGCCGTCCGACGACCAGGAGCTGCGCCTGCGCGGCCGTCTCCAGCAGCACCTGCCCCGCGCTGCCCATCTCGACCTGCTCGGCCACCGGAACCTCGGGGAAGCGCTCACGCCAGGGTGCGAGCGCGTCCGCCAGGGCCTGCCGCTCGTAGGGCTGGAGGCCGCCTTCGTCGTCCAGCAGCTTGAGCGAGCCGGGGCTGTAGGCGAACACGGGCGGCAGCGTCCAGGCACGTACCGCCCGCACGGCGGCGCCCCGCGCGGCCGCCGTCTCGAACGCGAACCGCAGGACGTCCGCACTGTCCTCCGGACTGCCGTGCTGGCCCACGACCACGTCCCGCCCGGCCGCCTCGGCGGCGGGCCGGTCCTCGGCGCGCACCAGCACCACGGGACGGGCCGCCTCGGTGATGACGTGCTGCCCTACGGAGCCCACCAGGAACCCGACCACGCGGCCGTGTCCCCGCGAGCCGAGCACCAGCATCTCGGCCTCCGCCGCAGCGCCTGCCAGCGCCCGGGCGGCCCCGTCCTCCAGCACGTCCACGGCCACCTCCAGCTCCGGGTGCCGCCCGGAGACGGTGCGCACGGCCTCCCGCACCCCTTGCGAGGCCCAGCCGTGCTGGGTGCCCCGGTCGGCCGTGGCCAGCGACTCCTCGTAGCGCCACACGTGCACCACGCGCAGGGGCAGCCTCCGCCGTACGGCCTCCCTGGCCGCCCAGTCCAGCGCCGCCAGGCTCTCCTCGGTACCGTCCACCCCTGCCGTGATCGGGCGTGTCATGCGTCGGGCCTCCTCGTTCTCCGCTTTCCCGCTGCCAGTCTTCACCACGCGGGGGACCGGGTCCTTCGGGCCGGGTGCCCGCCCTGTACCGGAGCGGACCCGGGCGATCGAACATACGATGGGCGGGAACCGGTGCGGTGGGCCCAGCGACACCGCGCCGCGGGAACCGATCGCTCGGGGTGGGAGAGGCATGGCACAAGCCGCCGCCGACACAGCGCGGACCGTCATCCTGACCGTGGACGACGACCCGGGGGTCTCCCGCGCCGTCGCCCGTGACCTCAGACGGCGCTACGGCGAGTCGTACCGGATCGTGCGCGCCGAGTCCGGCGAGTCGGCGCTGGAGGCGCTGCGCGAGCTGAAGCTCCGCGGCGACCTGGTCGCCGTGATCCTCGCCGACTACCGGATGCCGCAGATGAACGGCATCGAGTTCCTCGAAGAGGCCCTGGACGTGTACCCGGGGGCGCGCCGGGTGCTGCTGACCGCGTACGCGGACACCAACGCGGCGATCGACGCGATCAACGTCGTCGACCTGGACCACTACCTGCTCAAGCCGTGGGACCCGCCGGAGGAGAAGCTCTACCCGGTGCTGGACGATCTGCTGGAGGCTTGGCGCACCAGCGCCTACCGGCCCGTGCCCAGCACCAAGGTCGTCGGGCACCGGTGGTCGGCGCGCTCCTCGGACGTGCGCGAGTTCCTGGCCCGCAACCAGGTGCCGTACCGCTGGTACTCGGTCGAGGAACCGGAGGGGCAGCGGCTGCTGGCCGCCGCCGGGCAGGACGGGCAGCGGCTGCCGCTGGTGATCACCCCGGACGGCACGGTGCTGGTCGAGCCCGAGGCGCCCGAACTGGCCGCGCGGGTGGGCCTGGCGACGATGCCGACGGCCGACTTCTACGACCTCGTCGTGATCGGCGGCGGCCCGGCCGGGCTCGGGGCCGCCGTCTACGGGGCCTCGGAGGGGCTGCGCACGGTGCTCGTGGAGCGCTCGGCGACCGGCGGCCAGGCCGGGCAGAGCTCCCGGATCGAGAACTACCTGGGCTTCCCTGACGGCGTGTCCGGTGCCCAGCTCACCGACCGGGCGCGGCGGCAGGCCGCCAAGTTCGGCGCCGAGATCCTCACCACGCGCGAGGTGACGGCCCTGGAGGTGAACGGGGCGGCGCGGGTCGTGCGGTTCGCGGACGGCTCGGCGATCGCGGCGCACAGCATCATCCTGGCGACGGGCGTGCAGTACCGGCAGCTGGAGGCCCAGGGCTGCACCGACCTGACCGGCTGCGGGGTGTTCTACGGCTCGGCCCTGACGGAGGCGTCCTCCTGCCAGGGACACGACGTGTACATCGTCGGGGGCGCCAACTCGGCCGGGCAGGCGGCGATGTACCTGTCCAGGTTCGCCAAGTCGGTGACGCTGCTGGTGCGCGGCGCCGACCTGTCGGCGTCGATGTCGCACTACCTGATCCAGCAGATCGAGGAGGCGCCGAACATCGCGGTGCGCAGCCACACGGTGGTCCACGCGGCGCACGGGACCGACCGCCTGGAGCGCCTGACGCTGCGCCACGTGGCCGGCGGGGAGACCGAACAGGTCGAGGCGCAGTGGATGTTCGTGTTCATCGGCGCGGCCCCGCTGACCGACTGGCTGGGCGACACGGTGGTGCGCGACGGCCGCGGGTTCATCCTGGCCGGGCCCGACCTGACCGCCGACGGACGGCCGCCCGCGGGCTGGGAGCTGGACCGGCCGCCGTACCACCTGGAGACCAGCATTCCCGGCGTGTTCGTCGCGGGCGACGCGCGCGCCGAGTCCGCCAAGCGCGTCGCGTCCGCCGTCGGAGAGGGAGCCATGGCCGTCATGCTCGTCCACCGGTATCTGGAGCAGTCATGAGCGGGCAGGTGATGCCGTGCAACCCCCAGGAGATCGGCTCCCTGTTCCTCTTCGAGAAGCTGGCGCCCGAACAGCTCGGGCGGCTGTGCAGCGAGGGCCGGGTGGAGCTGTTCCAGCCCGGTCAGGTGTACACCGAGGGTGACCCCGCCACCTGTTTCTTCGTGATGGTCGAGGGCACGGTCGTGCTGTCGCGGCGGGTGGGCAACGACGACGTGGAGGTGACCCGGACCTCGCAGCGGGGGGTGTACGCGGGTGCCATGCAGGCGTACCTCGGGGACCGGGTGCGCCAGGTGTACAACAACTCGATGCGGGTGACGGAGCCGACCCGGTTCTTCGTACTGCCCTCGGACACCTTCGCCGAGGTCATGAGCGAGTGGTTCCCGATGGCCGTGCACCTGCTGGAGGGGCTGTTCTGGGGTTCGAAGAGCACCCAGGCGGCGATCGGGCAGCGGGAACGCCTGCTGGCGCTCGGCTCGTTGTCCGCCGGGCTCACGCACGAGCTGAACAACCCGGCGGCGGCCGCCGTCCGGGCCACCGCCACCCTGCGGGAGCGGGTGGCGAAGATGCGGCACAAGCTCGCCGTCATCGCCGAGGGCCCGTTCTCCCGGGACGCGCTGGCGAGTCTGATCGAGATCCAGGAGCGCACCGCCGAGCGGGTCGCGAAGGCCCCGGCGC
This sequence comes from Streptomyces sp. WI03-4A, assembly GCF_033792105.1. Classification (NCBI taxonomy): domain Bacteria; kingdom Bacillati; phylum Actinomycetota; class Actinomycetes; order Kitasatosporales; family Streptomycetaceae; genus Streptomyces; species Streptomyces sp. WI03-4A. The sequence continues at coordinate 157,773 of NZ_JARAUO010000006.1, read as the reverse complement.
TCAGTCCGCTGGAGGCCTCCGACCGGGAGGACACGCTCACGGACTGGCTGGAGGACCACGGCATCGACCACGGCTGGCAGCTCGCGCCCACGTTCGTGCAGGCGGGGCTCGACGTCGACTGGCTGGAGCAGGTCGCCGCCGCGGTGGACGCGGAGATCCTGCCGGGCGCGGTCGGCTGGCTCAACTACACCGTCGAGACCGAGCTGTTGATGAACGAGATCGACGACTCCACCACCCGGATCTCGCACCTCGTCGACGCGGCCAAGCAGTACTCGCAGCTGGACCGGGCGCCCTACCGGGTGGTGGACGTCCACGAACTCCTCGACAGCACGCTGCTGATGCTGTCCGGCAAGATCGGCTCGCGCATCCAGGTGGTCAAGGAGTACGACCGCACGCTTCCGCAGGTCCCCGGCTACCCGGCGGAACTGAACCAGGTGTGGACCAACCTCATCGACAACGCGGTGTGCGCCATGAACGGCGCGGGCGGCGAGGGCACGCTGACCGTGCGGACGGCGCTGGACCACGAGCGGGTGCTGGTCGAGTTCCGTGACACCGGGCCCGGGGTGCCGCCGGAGATCAGGAGCCGTATCTTCGACCCGTTCTTCACCACCAAGCCGGTCGGCCAGGGCACCGGTCTCGGCCTGGACATCTCCTGGCGGATCGTCGTCAACAAGCACCACGGCACGCTGCAGGTCGAGTCGGTGCCCGGCGACACCCGGTTCCAGGTGCTGCTGCCGCTGACCGCCGAGGTGCCGGCCGAGGTGCCGGCCGAGATGTCCGCCCCGACCCCCGAGGAGGCAGCATGAGCGACGAGTCCGCGATCGACCCCGGGGTGCCGCCGAGCGGCACCGGGTGCGTGGAGTGCGAGGAGGCCGGCGGCTGGTGGTTCCACCTGCGCCGGTGCGCCAGCTGCGGCCACATCGGCTGCTGCGACGACTCTCCCGCCAAGCACGCCACCGCCCACTACCGGGAGACGGGGCATCCGGTGATCCGCAGCTTCGAACCCGGTGAGGCCTGGTTCTGGAACTTCGCCACGGACGAGCTGTACGCCTCGGGCCCCGAACTCGCCCCACCGGAGTGCCACCCCGCCGACCAGCCCGCCCCCGGCCCGGCGGGCCGGGTACCGGCGAACTGGGCGGAGACGCTGCGCTGAGGGCACCGGTCAGCGCCGGCAGTCGAGGCTGCGCGTGGGGACGGCGTCGGCCAGGGCGCGCATGCCCTGGTCGTCGAGGTGCAGGTGGTCGCCGTTGTCGAGGTGAGGCCTGAGCCGTGCGGGGTCGTGGGGGCTGCGCAGGGCGCGGTCGAAGTCGGCGACCGCGTCGAACTCCCCACTGGTGCGCAGGAATCGGTTGACGTCGCGGCGTACGGCCTCGGCGGCCGGGTCCCATTCGGGCCAGCTCTTGAACGGGGTCACGGTCGCGACCACCAGGCACTTGCCGGCCGCGTGCACCCGCCGGGCGATGCGCCGGTATCCGGCGATCAGGTCGGCCGCGGTGACGCCGGTGTGGGCCTTGAGGTCGTTCACGCCCTCGAAGAGCACGACGGTGCGTACGCCGGGCAGCGAGAGGACGTCCCGGTCGAGGCGGTGCAGGGCGCTCGGTCCGGAGCCGTCGGCGAGCACCTTGTTGCCGGAGATCCCCGCGTCGGCGACGCCCCTGACCGTCGTACCGGCTGCTCGGCTCAGACGTCTGGCCAGGTAGTCGGGCCAGCGCCGGTCCAGGTCGGTGCTGGACTGCCAGCCGTCGGTGAGGGAGTCGCCGAGCGCCGCCACGGCGCCGGTGGCGCGGTCCGCCGGGCGCACGGAGACGGCGTCGAGGTACCACCAGGAGCCGGTCGTGCGCCGCCAGGCGGCCGCGCCCTCCCCTGCGCTGTGGTCGCCCTGGGCGAGGTACGACGTCTGCAAGGCCATCCCGTGACCGGTGGCCGGTCCCGCCGCGTCCGGGGTGTGCACGCTGACGGCCAGGTCGACGGCGGCGGGGACGTTCCCGGGCAGCGGGTCGCTCCACACGAGCGCGCCGGCCGGGACGGTGACCGTACGGGATCCGGAGAAGGTCAGCGGGCGGTTGCTGCCCGGACGCAGTGCGGCGCCCCGGGCCCGCAGCCCGGCGTAGACGCTGTCGAAGGTGAGCGGGCGGTCGCCGAAGGCGTTGGACAGGCGCACGCGCAGATCGGTGCCGCCGACGCTGGTGCGTACGACGAGCCGGTAGCCGCGGTCGGCGCCGCCGTCGCCCGGTCGGTCGGCGCTCGCCGCCCAGGTGACCACCCCGGAGCCGGCGGGGGCGGGGACGGCCGGGGCCGGCCGGGCGGGCGGTGCGGTGGCCCGGGCGGGTACGGACTCGCAGGCCAGGGAGAGCAGCAGGACGGCGGCGACGCGGCACACGCACCGCACCCGGCCGTTCACCGGTGGTCTCCCCTGACGGTGACGGACCCGCCGGGCTCCGGGCGGGCCGTCCGGGACGGGCCTGCGTGTTCCACGGAGGCCATCGTCCCGCCGATGCCGCGCGGGCGCACCTCCGCCCGCGCCCGGCCGGGTCGGGCCGGACGCGCGGATGCCCCGCACGGGGCGGGGCATCCGGTGGAGCGGTGTGGTGCTGCCGTCCGTCAGTGGCGGGCGGCCGGCGTGTTGGCGGCGGTCACGTTGACCGCGGCCCACGCCTTGTCCACCGTCTTGTACTCGGTGCTGGTGGCCCCGTACAGGTCCTTGGCCGCCTTCAGCGTCGCGACACGCGCGTCGTGGAAGTCGGTGGTGGAGACCATGTAGCGGGTCAGCGCACGGTAGAAGATGGCGGTGGCCTTGGTGCGGCCGATGCCCTTGACCGTGACGCCGTGGAACGTCGGCGAGTTGTAGTTCACGCCGTTGATCGTCTTCTTGCCACTGCCCTCGGCGAGGAGGTAGTAGGCGTGCGAGGAGACGCCGGAACCGGCGTGCACCTCGGTGTAGTACGTGTCCGTCGACCAGTAGTCGACCGTGCCCTCGAGCTTGTCGAGCGAGGGGTGGTCGAGGCGGCGCAGGAACTTCTGGTCCAGGCCCAGCTTCTCGCCGATCAGGTAGTCCGGCGTGTCCTTGGTGTTCTTCGCGTAGAACTCCACGTTGGAGCCGAAGATGTCCGCCAGGGACTCGTTGAGCGCGCCGGGCTCGCCGTACTGGTTGCCGCGGTCGTCGACGAAGGTCGGCTCCAGCTTCGCGGTCGCCTCCACCACGCCGTGGGTCAGCTCGTGGCCGGTGACGTCGAGGACGACGAGCGGCTTCTTGAAGACGCGGCCGTCACCGTCCCCGTACAGCATGCAGTTGCAGGTCGGGTCCCAGAACGCGTTGCCGACCTTGCTGCCCCAGTGGACCATGCCGCGGGCAGCCTTGGAGTTGTTGGCTATGCCCTTGCGGTTGAAGGTCTTCTTGTAGAAGTCCAGCGTCTTGGTGATGCCGAACTGGGCGTCGGCGGCGGCGCTGGCCCGGCTCGTGGTCTTGCCGTTGCCCCACACGTCGGTGGTGTTGGTGAACTTCGTGCCGGAGCCGAAGCTCTCCGTCTGCCGGCCCTTGGCGTCCCGGACCTCGGTGCCGTAGCGGGTCGGGTCCTTGAGCTGGTAGTGGCCGCGCGAGGTCGCCGTGGTGGTGAGACCGACGTTGCCCACGAAGAGGGTCTTGCCGGTGCCGTGGGCGGTGGCCGGGTAGCTCGTCGCGCCGGAGGCGCCCGAGCCGACCAGGCCGGCGGAGCCGGAGGCGGAGACGGTGCCGGTGGCCGGGTCGGCCGTCTCGCCGCGCTTGCGCAGCGTGTCGATCAGCTTCGGCGACAGGAACTCGTCGGCGACGGGGGTGTTGCTGCGCACCTTGCCGGTGACGGCGTCGACGACGACGGTGCTGGCGGTGCCCTTGTCGGTCACCGTCACCTGGTAGGCCAGGGCGGCGGCGCCGTCACGGGCGTCCAGGACGAGCTGGGCGCTGCTCGCGTCGCCCTTGGCGGCCTGGGCGGCCTTCGCCGCGGCCTGACCGGCGGTCAGCTTGGCGCTGGTCGCGGCCGGCTTCACGGCGTGGCCGGCGGCGCGGGTGACACCCGCGTAGGCCAGCTGCCGGTTCAGGTGGACGACGAGGTCGCCACCGAGCACCGGGAGTCCGTTGTGCGTACGGACGAAGCGGACGTGACGCGCGCCCTCGGGGTCGAGGAGCACGTCCTGGGCGTGGAGTTCGTCACCGTGCGAGACACCCGTCGCCGAAGCGTGGGCGAAGGCCGCGGTGCGCGCCGCCTCCACCACCACCGTGGCGGTCGAGGTGGCGGACGCGGCGGACCGCTCCACCCCCGTGGAGGGACCCGCGAAGGCCGTACCGGCCAGGCCCGTGGCAGCCGTCGTCACCGCGACGGCGACCGCCACGGTACGTATGTGCGGTCTACGCAATCTGATCAGGGTTCCTTCGTTCGAAGGCAGTCGGAAGCACCAACCGCCTTGAGACGTGGCCCTGTTGAGGGCCACCGGGAGCTGGTCTGGCCCCCGGGGGGTAACCCTTACGGATCAGTCATGCGCACGTAAAGCCGGAATGATCCATTTCGCGGGTTTCTATGACAATCCTTTACATATGCCTGCCACTGGGTGATCACCCGCCGACCCACCGTGTGTCGGCTGTGGAGACGCCGTCCCCATCCCCTAGGTTCCCAGGCCGGAATGTGACCCATGTCGCATCAAGGACCGCCGGAACGGACGTGGAAAGCAGATGATCTCATCAATGGTGGGCAAGAGTGCGGTACTCGGGACCATCGTGCTGTCCCTGTTCGCGGTCCCGGCCCGGGCGGCCGGCCCGCACACCAACCCGGAGGCGTCGGCGACACTCCCGGCGCCCGACGCCACCGGCATGGTCCAGGTGCTGCGCACAGCGGTGACGCAGGGCGCGCCCGGAGCGCTGGCCGAGGTCGACGACGACGGCAGCAGCTACCGGCTGGCCCGCGGTGTGGCCGACCGCGGCACCCGGCAACTCATCAGCACCGACGACCACTTCCGCATCGGCAGCGTCACCAAGACGTTCTCGACCGTGGTCCTGCTGCAACTGGCCGACGAGCGCCGGCTGGACCTCGACGCCCCGGTCGACCGCTACCTGCCGGGGCTGCTCCCTGACGACCGGATCACGGTCAGGCACCTGCTGAGCCACCGCAGCGGCCTGTACGACTACACCAACGACATGTTCGCCCGGAGCGTCACCGGCTTCGAGGCGGTGCGCGACAAGGTCTTCACCTACGGGCAGCTGGTCCGGCTCTCGCTCGCCAAGCCCCGCACCAACGAGCCCGGCGCGGCCTACGCCTACTCCAACACCAACTTCGTCGTGGCGGGCATGCTCATCGAGAAGCTCACCGGACACCCGGTGAAGACCGAGTACGACAACCGCATCCTGAAGCCGCTGAAGCTGACCGACACGTTCTACGTCCACCCCGACACCCGGATCCCCGGCCGGTACGCCCGCGGCTACCTCACCCCCGACACCGCCGGTGCCCCGCTGGTCGACGCCACGGCCCAGACCGCGTCCTGGGCGCAGAGCGCGGGTGCCCTCATCTCCAGCGCCCGGGACCTGAACACCTTCTTCTCCGCGCTGCTGGGCGGCAAGCTGGTGTCCCCGGCACGGCTCGCGGAGATGGAGCGCTTCACCCGGGTCGACGCGAAGACGTCGTACGGCCTCGGGCTGCGCCGCCGCGACCTGTCCTGCGGTGTCTCGGTGTACGGCCACACGGGCGCGGTCCAGGGCTACTACACGTACGCGTTCGCCACGAAGGACGGCAGGCGCAGCGTCACCGCCGCGGCCACCACGTCGAACAACGGCAAGGTGCTCACCACGTTGGCCGGCGTTCTGGAGTCGGCGTTCTGCGGCAAGCAGGCCAGGTCCCGGAGTCTCCCCGCGGCCGGGACACGGGACCTGACCCAGTAGCGGCGCGGGCGGCGGCGCACCGGGCGGGCGTGACGGAACCGGGACATGACGTGATCTTGGCGGAACGGCACCGTCCGGGACACGATGCCCCGCATGAAGGGTGATCTCTTTTCCAGTCAGCACATGGTCGCGCCCGCCGTCGAGCCGGGGATGTCCGTCGAGAACGCCAAGTGCATCAAGTACGCGGTCAGCGGCGAGATGTACGCCCGTCAGGGCGCGATGATCGCGCACCGCGGCAACCTGCAGTTCGAGCGCAAGGGCCAGGGCGTGGGCGGCATGCTCAAGCGCGCGGTCACCGGCGAGGGCCTGCCCCTGATGGCGGTCCGCGGCCAGGGCGAGGTCTGGTTCGCGCACGAGGCGCAGAACTGCTTCATCGTCGAGGTGGAGCAGGGCGACCAGTTCACCGTCAACGGCCGCAACGTCCTGTGCTTCGACCCGTCGTTGTCGTACGAGATCAGGACCGTCAAGGGCTCGGGCATCGCCGGCGGCGGCCTGTTCAACAGCGTGTTCAGCGGACAGGGCCGGCTCGGGCTGGTGTGCGAGGGCAACCCGCTGGTCATACCGGTGTCGGCGCAGCAGCCGGTCTACGTCGACACGGACGCGGTGGTCGGCTGGACCGCGCACCTGCAGACCTCCCTGCACCGCTCGCAGTCGATCGGCTCGATGCTGCGCGGCGGTTCCGGTGAGGCGGTGCAACTCATGCTCCAGGGCGAGGGGTTCGTCGTGGTGCGGCCGAGCGAGGCGACACCCCAGAAGGCACAGCAGCACTGACCCGCCCCGCGCGGTGATCCGCGCGAGGCAACCCCGCAGTCCGTTCCCGCGTCTTGTCCGACAGCAGACCGAGCCCTGGCCCCCTGGGTCAGGGCGTGCTTTCGGCGTGCTATACACGCTGTGTATACACGTCGTGTATAGAAAGGTACGCATGTACGGCAAGGCTTTCGCCCCCGAGTACCAGGGCGCCCTGACCACCCTGTCCGTGAACTCCTCGCTGACCGACGTGCTCGCCGAGGGCACCGAACGGCTGCGCGAGGCCGAGCGTTCGGGCAGCCCCGGCGAGGCGGCCCGCTGCGGGCTGGCCGTCGCGGAGGCGCACCGGCGGCTCGGCCGGGTACAGGACGCCGACCGGGCCTGGAAGGCGAGCTACCGGGCGGCCCGCGAGGCCGGGGACACGGCCGCGATGGCCTGGGCGCTGTGGAGCGGCGGCACCCTCGCCCGCCAGCGCGGGGCCTTCCCGCTGGCCTGGCGGCTGCTCGGGCTCGCCGCCGAACTCGGCGAGCGGGGCGGCGACGTGGTGGTGCGCGGCTACTCGCTCGCCGGACTCGCCGAGACCGGCCGCATCCAGGGCGACTACGCCGCCGTGGCCCGCCTCCACGAGCAGTTGCTGGCCGAGGCCCGCAGGCGCGGGGAGGCCCGGCACACCGTGTGGGCGCTGGAGGGCATCGCCCAGATCCACCGCAACACCGGCGACCACGACCGGGCGTACGCGCTCTTCGCGGAGGCGGCGGAGATAGCCGAGCGGGCCGAGGACCGGCGCGGGCACGCCTGGGCCCTGCGCGGGCTCGCCGACGTCCTCTCGGTCCGCGACGGGGACACCGAGCGGGCGCTGGAGCTGCTGGCCCGGGCCGAGGAGTCCTGCCGGGCGATGAACCTGTCCAGCGCGCTCGCCTACAACCACAAGATGCGCGGGAACGTGCTGTACCGCGCGGGCCGTTACCCCGAGGCGCGGGACCTGTACCGGCTGGCCCTCGAGGAGTTCCGCGCGATGAGCGAGCCGCGCGGTGAGGCGCTGTCCCGCCTCGGACTCGCCAAGTCGCTGGCCCGCCTCGGCCACGACCGCGCCGAGACGGCGGCCGAACTCGCCGATCTGGCGGGCATCCTGGAGCGCTGCGGGCTGCGGCACGCGCGGGAGATGGTGGCCCGTGCCCAGGAGGAGTTCGGCCTGGTGGCGGAGGCCGTACGGTGACCGCCCTCCCCTCGGCGGTGCAGGCACCGCCCCTCGCGTCCGGACTCCTCGACGACTGCCGGGGACTGGTGCGGCCCGCCCTCGCCGAGGCGGTGGGGCGGCTGCACCCGTGGGTGGCCGAGATGGCCGGGTACGCGTTCGGCTGGTGCGAGGTCGGCGGCGCTCCGGCCGACGCGTCCGGCGGCAAGGGCGTACGGCAGGCGCTGGCGCTGCTGGGCGCGCGGGCGGCCGGGGCCGACGCACGGGCCGGGGTCCCGGCGGCGGTCGCGGTGGAGCTGGTGCACGCCTTCTCCCTGCTGCACGACGACATCATGGACGGCGACGCGACCAGGCGGGGCCGCCCGGCCCTCTGGCGTGCGTACGGCACCGGTCCCGCGGTGCTCGCCGGGGACGCGCTGTTCGCCCTGGCGGTGGAGACCCTCGCGACGGCGCCCGGCGGCCCTGGCGCGGTGCGGCTGCTGTCCGCCGCGCTGGCCGACCTGGTCCGCGGGCAGGCCGACGACCTGCTGTTCGCCGCGCGGCCCTGGACGGGTCCGCAGCGGGTGACGCCCGAGGAGTACCGGGTGATGGCCGAGCATAAGACGGGCGCGCTGCTCGGCTGCGCGGTGGCGCTGGGCGCGGCGCTCGGCGGGGCGTGCGGGCCGGACGTGGCCGCGCTGGACCGGGCCGGGCGCCATCTGGGCGTCGCCTTCCAGCTGGTGGACGACGTGCTCGGCCTCTGGGGCGACCCGGCCGTCACCGGCAAGCCGGTGGGCGGCGATCTGCGCGAGGGCAAGAAGACCTTCCCGGTCCTGGCCGCCCTGGGCTCGCCCACCGCCCGTCACCTGCCCGCGCTGCTGGCCGGACCGGACCGCGCCGAGGAGGCGGCGGCGCTGGTCGAACAGGCCGGCGGCCGTGCCGCGGCGCTGGCCGAGGCCCACGCGCACACCGTCGCCGCACGGGCCCTGCTCGCCCGGCCGACGCTGGCCGCCGGACCCGTCGCCGAGCTGCTGGGACTGCTCGACCGGCTGGCCGAGCGCCCCTGGTGAAACGGTGTTGACCCGGGCCGGTCCGGCGGGTCAGGGTGCAGGCGGTGCGGTCCCCAGCCCCGCGCCGGGAAGGTGAACCACCTTGATCGGCATCTCGGACATCGAAGCCGCCGCCCGGCGGATCGCCGGACACGTCGTACGGACGCCGACGGTACCGAGCCCGGGGCTCACGACGCTGCTCGGTGTCCCGGTCACCGCCAAGCTGGAACTGCTCCAGCGCACCGGCTCGTTCAAGGCGCGCGGGGCGACGGCCAAGCTGCTGTCGCTGAGCGAGGCCGAGCGGGCGGCCGGCGTGGTCGCGGTCAGCGGCGGCAACCACGGCGTCGCCCTCGCGGTGATGGCGGCGGCCCTCGACGTGAAGGCGACCGTGGTCATGCCGCGCACCGCGCCGGCCCGCTCCATCGAGCTGGTCGAGGAGGCCGGGGCGTCGCTGCGGCTGACCGACGGCATGGGCAGCGCCTTCGAGCTGGTGCTCCGGCTGCGGGACGAGGGGCTCACCCTGGTCCACCCCTTCGACGACCCGGTCGTGGTCGCCGCGCAGGGCACGGTGGGCCTGGAGCTCGCCGAGGATGTGCCGGACGGCGACGAGCCGACGGACGTGCTGGTCAGCGTCGGCGGCGGGGGCCTGATCGCCGGAGTGGCGGCCGCACTGCGGGCCCGCCGGCCGGACGTGCGGGTGTGGGGTGTGGAGACGGAGGGCGCCGAGGCCATGGCCGCCGCGCTGCGGGCGGGTGGTCCGGTGCAGGTCCCGGTGTCCTCGCTCGTCACGACGCTGAGTGCGCCCTCGGTGTCCCGGCTGACCTACGACCATGTGTCGGCGCTGGTCGAGGAGGTGCTGGTGGTGCCGGACCGGGAGGCCGTGCGGGGCTGCCTCGACCTCGCCGACCGGGCCAAGCTGTGGACGGAGCCGGCCGCCGGCTGTCTGGTGCCGGCGGCCCGGCAGGTCGTGGAGCGGGTCGGCGACGGCGCCCGGCTGGGGTTCGTGGTGTGCGGCGGGAACACCACCCCCGCCGAGCTGTTCGGCTGGGCGGACCGCTTCGGGCTGCTCTGAACACGTCCCCCCACCCCATGTTTACCGTCGGTTACCCGCAGGTGGATCCCGGCCCGCACATCCGTTCCCCAAACCCCCTGACCACCGCAGGTTTTGAATAAAAGGCAAGAAGCGGGCCCGAGTTGAAGATTCTTTGAACGCACCCCCACGGGCCGCGCGTACCTCTGGGAAAGGACGAGTCGGGGGTTTCAGCGAGGTATGACCATGGTCGAGCCGCACGTCCACCCATCCGGGCCGGTGGCCGGCCGGTACCGGCTGCTCGAGGTCGTCGCGCGGGAGACGAACCGTCTGTGGTGGCACGCCGAGGACGTGACGGCGCACCGGCCCCTGCTGGCGTCGCAGGTCGCCCTCCCGGCGGACTGCGACGCCGACACCCTGCGCCGCGCCACGGCCCGGGTCGTGCGCACCTCGGAGATCATGCGGCTGCTGTGCCCCGGCCGGGTCGCCACCGTGGTGGACGCCGTCGTGGAGGCGGGCGACCTGTGGACGGTCGCCGAGCGGATCGACGGCACCCCCCTGAGCGAACTCCTCGACCGGACGGGCCCGTTCGGCCCGGCGCGGGCGGCGCGGATCGGCCTCGACGTGCTCGACGTGCTCCAGGCCGCCCACGACGAGGGCATCACCCACGGCGAGCTGAGCCCCGGCCAGATCTTCGTCCCGGACTCGGGCCCGGCCGTCGTCGCCGGGTTCGGTCTGGCGGGCACGACCCTGGTGCCGAGGCTCACCGCGCCGTCGTACGCCTCGCCGGAGCAGGCCCGCGACGAACGCATCGGGCCGGCCGCCGACCTGTGGGCCCTGGGCGCCGTCCTCTACACCTCGGTCGAGGGACGCCCGCCGTTCCGCGACCGCGGCCGGCCCGACGCCACCCTGCGGGCCGTGGACCGGCTGCCGCTGCGCGCCCCGCTGCGCACCGGCGAACTCACCCAGGCCGTGCAGGGCCTGCTGCGCAAGAACTCCCGGGAGCGGCTGACCCGGCCGGTGGTCCGCGCGGCACTGACCCGCGCCCTCGACGACGACACCGCCACGGACCCCGCCCCCTCCCCCGCGCCGGAACCGGCGCCCGCACCGCCACCGGCGCCCTGGCCCGATGCCGCGACCGCACCGAGGCCGGACGCTGCGGCCGCGCCCTGGGCCGACGACGCACCGGGGCCCTGGACCGGCGACGCGCCCACGCCCTGGCCCGATGGCTCACCCGCGCCGTGGCCTGATGCCTCGGCCGAGCCCTGGCCCGAGACCGCGGCCGCCGCCGAGCCCGACGACGGCACCCCCGGGCCGCACGGCGGGCACACCGCACCGCGGTGGCGGAGGACGGGCCGCGGGCGCCGGCTGATGGCGGTCGGCACCGCGCTCACTGTCGTCACCGTCGCCACCGCCGTGCTGGCCGCCACCCACCACCTGCCCGGTCTCTCGGCCGGCGGGACGGCCGGCCGGCCCGGCGCCGCCTCCGCCCCGCCGGCCGAGGGCACCGCGCGGCACACGCCCGGCCGGAGCGCCGGACCCGGCCCGTCCACCACCCCGGGCCCGTCCACCACCCCGGGCCCGTCCACCACCCCCGGCGGGGCCGCCGCCCTCCCGGCCGGCTACCGCCGCTACACCGCTCCCGAGGGCTTCTCCGTGGCGTTGCCGGACGGCTGGAAGCGGCTGAGCACCGTGCGCGCCTCCGCACTGGTCTACCGCGTCACCTTCGGTACCGGAGACGACTCCCCGGCCCTCGCCGTCACCCACAGCGACCGGGTCGGCCCGGACCCGGCCGCCGTGTGGCGCGACGACGTGGAGCCGCAGCTCAGGCGGCTCCCCGGCTACCAGCGGGTGGCCGGTGCGGTGCCCACCACCTACCAGGGGCACCGGGCCGCCGACCTGGAGTGGCTGTCCGGGACCGGGGACGCGCGGGCGCACACCTTCGGCCGCGGTTTCCTGCTCGGCGGCGGACAGGGCTTCTCCCTGCGCTTCACCACACCGGCGGCGGCCTGGGACACCGCCGCGAACCGCCTGGCGCTGCGGACCTTCCTGGGGACCTTCCGCCCGGCCGGGGGCTGATCCGCACGGCCGGCCGTTTTCGGTCCCGCAGGCCGGGGACTCGCCTCCCATGGTGCAAATCGGATACACGATGATGACCGAGCAGGCCGGTCCCCGTGACCTGGTGGACCACGTGGTGCGGGCCGAGGAGGTGGGCTTCGACTTCTCGGTGACCTCCGACCACTACTTCCCCTGGCTGCGGGCTCAGGGCCACGCCCCGTACGCGTGGAGTGTGCTGGGCGCCGCCGCGCAGGCCACGTCGCGGATCGGGCTGATGACGTACGTGACCTGCCCGCTGATCCGCTACCACCCGGCGGTCGTGGCGCAGAAGGCGGCGACCATGCAGTTGCTCGCCGAGGGCAGGTTCCGGCTCGGGCTGGGCGCCGGCGAGAACCTCAACGAGCACGTGGTCGGCGGCGGCTGGCCCCCGGTGGACGTCCGCCACGAGATGCTCGAGGAGGCCGTGCACATCATCCGCTCCCTGTTCGAGGGCGGGCACGTCACGCACCACGGCACGCACTACGACGTGGAGTCGGCCCGGCTGTGGGACCTGCCCGACGAGCCGACCCCGATCGGCCTCGCGGTCTCCGGCGAGCGGTCCTGCAAGCTCGCCGGCGAGCTGGCCGACCTGGTCATCGCCACCGAGCCGAAGAAGGGACTGCTGGACGCCTTCGACCGGCACGGCGGGACCGGCAAGGGGCGAGTGGGGCAGCTGCCGGTGTGCTACGACCCGGACCGGGAGACGGCGGTGAAGCGGGCGCACGCCCAGTTCCGCTGGTTCGGCCTCGGCTGGAAGGTCAACGCCGAGCTGCCGCACCCCGACTCCTTCGAGTCCGCCACCCAGTTCGTGACCACCGACGACGTCGCCTCCTCGATCCCCTGCGGCGACGACCCGGACGCCTTCGTGGAGGCCGTGCGCCCCTACGCCGAGGCCGGGTTCGAGGAGATCGCCCTGGTGCAGATCGGCGGCGACTCGCAGCCTGAATTCCTCGACTGGTCGGCCAAGACGCTGCTGCCCGCCCTGCGGGAGGCGCTCGGCTGACCCGTGAGGCCGCGCCGGGGCCCCGCCCCCGGAAATTCAGTCGGCCGGGTGAGCATTGCTGGCGTGAAGGGGGTACTAGAGGGCTCTATGCCGATCGTCTCGGAGGCCTTCGCGTGAACCCATTCGTGCACAGGACGCTGGTGGTACAGCTCCAGGCCGGCGGTACCGGCCGGTGTCCGGTGCTCGCCCACCTGAGTTACGACGCCGACGACCCGTTCGCCGTCACCGTCGTGTTCGGTCACGACGGCCATGTGCTGGCCCGCTGGCGGCTGGACCGGGAGATGCTCGGCGACGGCTTGGTGGAGAGGGTAGGCGTCGGGGACGTGCGGCTGCGCCCGGTCGACACCGGCATGTCGCGCGAGCTGCGCATGGAGTTCCTCGGCGACACCCGCCCGGACGGCGGCCGGCACCACGCGGTGGTGTTCGCCTGGGCGCCCGCCGTCGCCGCGTTCCTGCGCGCGACGCACCAGGTGGTGGCGCCCGGGCAGGAGGAGGTCCCGGTCGACGAACTGCTCGCGGACATCCTCAGCGGGGCTGAGTAGCGGTACTCATGCCCGCGCCCGACGGCCGGCACCACGATGGGGTTCCTTCGACGCCGAGGCCAAGGAGCCCCGCCATGACCGCAGCGCACTCCCTCGCACCGTCCCTGCCACGCCGCGTGCCACCCGCCGTGTTCGCGGGCGTGGCCGCCGTGGGCCTCGCCGTGTCGGCGTGGGACGTGCGCGACCGCACGACCTGGTTCCTGGAGACGTTCTGGGCGCTGGCCGGGCTGCCCCTGGTGGTGCTGCTCTGGCGGCGTTTCCCGCTCACCGGGCTGCTGTGCGGGCTGCTGGCCGCGCACACCCTGGTGCTCGCGGTCGGCGGTCACTACACGTACGCGCAGGTGCCGGCGGGTGACTGGGCGCGGGACGCGTTCGGGCTCTCCCGCAACCCGTACGACCGGTTCGGGCACCTCATGCAGGGCTTCGTCCCGGCCGTCCTGGTGCGCGAACTGCTCACCCGTACCTCGCCGCTGCGCGGCAGCCGCTGGCTGGCCCCCCTCACCGTGTGCGCCTGCCTCGCCTTCAGCGCCTTCTTCGAGCTGCTGGAATGGGCGGCCGCCGAGATCGGCGGGCACGGCGCGGACGCCTTCCTCGCCACCCAGGGGGACGTGTGGGACACGCAGTGGGACATGCTCTGCGCCCTGATCGGCTCGGTGCTGTCGCTGCTGGTGCTGAGCAGGGTGCACGACCGTCAACTCGCGGCCCTGGAGGCTCGCGCCGCCGCCCGGCGCCCGGCCGCCTAGTGGTGCGGTTCGGCGGGCCGGTCCGGCCGGGCGGGCGCCTCGTGCGACCCGCTGGTGTGCCGCCGACGTGCCCACAGGGGAAGGCCGTACCAGCACACCAGGTACCAGGTGACCACCCCCGCGACCAGCCAGGGCACGTAGGGGTCGTGCGTGGCCACCCGCAGGATGAGCAGCAGGGACGAGGTCATGGTGGCGAGCAGCAGGAGCAGACCGACGAACGTCATCCGGGAGGCCAGCCGCACCGCCTGCGGCTTGACCCGGCGGCCCGCGACCAGACGGTGCAGCGAGACCGGGCCGATGAGGGCGCCCGTCGCGCAGGCGCCCAGCACGACGGTCACGATGTAGATGACCTGGTCGAGATGGGCGAGGGTGGCGTACTTCGCCTGGAAGACGACGGTGAGCAGGAACCCGAAGAGGATCTGGACGCCCGTCTGGGCCACCCGGACCTCCTGGATCAGCTCGACCCACATCCGGTCGGCCCGCTCCTCCTCCGTCTCGTCGCGCCCCGTGCGCCGTCCCTCCTGCGTCATGCGGTGCGTGTAACCGTCGGGACGTTCGTTCAAACGGTTGGTGCTCCGGGCCTCACCAGCGGTGCTCGACCTGCTCCTTGATCCGCCGGTCGTACAGGTCGCGGATCGCGGTGAACGTCTCCTCGGGCAGCGGCGGCAGTTTGGCGGCGGCCGCGTTGGCGCGGGCCTGGTCCTGGTTGCGGGCGCCGGGGATGACCGTGGTGACGCCGGGCTGCTCGATGATCCAGCGCAGCGCGAGCTGGGCCGGGGTGAAGCCCTCGGGGGCGAGCGCGGCGAACTCGGCCGCGGCCTCGACGCCGGTCGCGTAGTCGACCCCGGAGAAGGTCTCGCCCTGGTCGAACGCCTCGCCGTGCCGGTTGTAGGTGCGGTGGTCGTCGGCGGCGAAGACGGTGTCCTTGGTGTACTTGCCCGACAGCAGTCCGGACGCGAGCGGCACGCGCGCGATGATGCCGACGCCCGCCTCACGGGCCGCCGGGAGCACCTCGTACAGGGGCTTCATGCGGAACGGGTTCAGGATGATCTGCACGCTCGCCACGTTCGGGCGGGCGATCGCCGCGAGCGCCTCGGCGCAGGTCTCCACGCTCACGCCGTACGCGGCGACGCGCTGCTCCTCCACCAGGGTGTCGAGGGCGTCGAACACCTCGTCGGAGGAGTAGACGGGGGTCGGCGGGCAGTGCAGTTGCACGAGGTCGATGCGGTCGACGCCGAGGTTGCGGCGGGACCGGTCGTTCCAGGCGCGGAAGTTGTCCAGGACGTAGTTGGCGGGGAGCTGCTCCACCCGGCGGCCCATCTTGGTGGCCACCAGGACGTGCAGGTCGGGCCGGCTGCTCAGGAAGGTGGAGATGGTCGACTCGCTGCGCCCGTCGCCGTACACGTCGGCCGTGTCGAAGAAGGTGACGCCCGCCTCGGCCGCCGCCTCGAGGACGGACTCGGCCTCCTTGTCGTCCACGGCGCCCCAGTCGGCGCCCAGCTGCCACGTGCCGAGACCGACGACCGATGCCCACTGACCCGACCTGCCGATTACGCGTTCGTCCATGGCGCCAGTGTGTCATCAGGGCGCGCCTGACGCGGAACGGGGCGCTCCGCCGGAGCACCGGTGCGTCGCCCGCGCGGCCGGATGCCCTGCCCCGCCGGCCCGCCGGCCCGCCCGTCCGCGCGTCCGCGCGCGCGGGCCGGCGCCGGGTCCGGGGGCACGGGTGGGCGGGGTGGGTCCGGGGGGAGAGGCCGGAGGGACGGTGGAGGCCCGGTCAGGGCGTCAAGTGCGCCTGCACGAGGGGGCCGTAGCGGTCCGCGATGGCGTCGGTGCCGGTCTCGCGCAGATGCGGCCCGCGCGCGATGCCGTACATGACGCCGAGGCCGAGGAGTGCGGCGACGGCGAGTTCCGCGCGCAGGCCCGCCTCGGGGCCCGGGAGCCGGCCGGCGAGGCGTTCGGTCACCTGGGCGCGGAAGTTGGCCCGCAGGACGTCGCCGTGGTCGCCGTGCAGGGGGGCGAAGGCGATGCGCAGCAGCGGGTCGGCGCCGCGCTCGCGCTGGCTGGCCAGCACGTGGCGGACCATGTGCCGGCCCAGCTCCTCCAGGGGTGCGTCGAGCAGGTCGTCGGCGTCGGTGTCGAAGGACATCACGCGGGCGAAGAGGGTGTCCTTGTTGCCGAAGTACTTCAGGATCAACGGCGGGCTGACACCGGCCCGTTCGGCGACGGCGCGCAGGGTGATGTCGGCGTGCGCGTGCCGGGCCAGCAGGTATCGGGCCGCCTTCAGGATGGCGGTCTTGGTGGCCTCCGCGTCGCGGCGGCCCGTGGCGGTCGGCGCGGGACCGGACGGAGTGCTCACGGCACTCATGCTCCCTCCATCGCCCCGTCGCGCGCGCCCCGGGTGGCGCCCCGGGCCGCCCGGGTGTCGTCGGAGGGCCGGTCGCCCGGGATCGACAGGGCCGCGGCGCAGGCGGCCAGGGCGACCGCGCCGGCCATCGCGAACGCCAGCAGGTAGCCGTGCAGCGTGGGCACCGCGAGGCCGCCGAGCGGGCTGCTGTGGTGCACGAGGACGGCGGCGACGGCGGCGCTGGAGGTCGCCTGGCCGATGGTGCGCATCAGGACGTTGACCCCGTTGGCGGAGGCGGTCTGGCCGGCCGGGACGGCGCGCAGGATCAGGGTGGGCAGCGCCGAGTAGGCCAGGGTGGTGCCGGTGGCGACCACGGTGGCGCCCAGGATGATCATCCACAGGTCGCGGCTGTCGGCGATGCGCAGCGCGTAGCCGCAGGCGATGACGGCGGCGCCGAGCGCGAGGGTGATGCGGGGGCCGCGCGCCGCCGAGATGCGGGCGGACAGCGGTGAGAAGAGCAGCATGGTGACGCCGCCGGGCAGCAGGCACAGGCCGGTGGCGACGATCGAGAGCCCGAGGCCGTAGCCGGTCGCCTTCGGCGCCTGGACGAGCTGGGCGGTCACCAGCGAGTTGGCGTAGAAGGCGAACCCGGTGAGCAGGGCGGCCACGTGGGACAGGCCGACCCGGGGCCGGGTGACCAGGCGCAGGTCGACGAGCGGGCGTGGGGTGCGCAGTTGCTGCCACCACCACAGGGCGAGGACCGCGACGGCCGCGCCGAACAGGCCGAGGACCCGCGGGCTGCCCCAGCCCCAGGTGCCGCCCTGCGAGACGGCGAGCAGCAGGCAGGTGAGGCCGACGGCGATGCCGAGCGCGCCGGGCACGTCGAAGCGGCCCGGTTCGCGTACGGGCGACTCCTTGACCGCCCACCAGGTGGCCGTCACGCCGGCCGCGCCGAGGGCGCTTGTCAGCCAGAACATGGTGTGCCAGTCGGCGTACTGGACGACGAGCGCGGCGAGCGGCAGGCCGAGGGCGGCGCCGATGCCGACCGTGGAACTCATCAGGGCCACCGCCGAACCCCGCCGCTCCGGCGGGAGTTCGTCGCGCAGGATGCTGATCGACAGCGGGACGACGGAGGCGGCGGCGCCCTGCAGCGCGCGGGCCGCGATCAGCACGGCGATGTCGGAGGAGAGCGCGCACATGACCGAGCCGGCGGTCATCAGCACGAGGGCCGCCGTGAGGACGCGGCGCTTGCCGTACATGTCGCCGGCCCGGCCGAGCACCGGGGTGAGGACCGCGCCGGAGAGCAGGGTCGCGGTGACCATCCAGGAGACCGTCGCCGCCGAGGCCCCGGTGAGCCGGGGCAGGTCCGGCAGGAGCGGGACGACCACGGTCTGCATGACCGCCATGAGAATGCCGCCCGACGCCAGCACCGGAATGGTGAGGCGGTCCCGCAGGGGGAGCGCCTCCGGGGTGGTGCCGGGCGGCGGTGATATCGGGGCGGGATCCTGGTCCATCGACGCTCCTGCGGGCAGCACGGAATGGCGGTGAATAACAATTCGCCTTATCCGGTGAATGACCATTCACCAAGGTGGCCGGGGCGGTGTGCGCCCGTGCCGGCCACGCTCGTCCGCCGACCGGGACTGGAGGGCGCGGGCGACCCGGGGCCCGAGCCGGCGCTTGATCGTGCGCAGGGCGTCGACCCGGCCGGCGGCCTTGTCGAGGCCGTAGTAGAGCTGGGGCGGGACGTACGGCAGCAGGGGCGAGTGGCGCTGGCCGAGCAGCGCGAACATGCGGTGCGGCGGCAGGTCGATGTAGCGGGGCAGGTCCTCGTACCAGCGGGCGCTGTGGCGGGCCGCGCTCTGCGCGCCGAGCAGTTCGGACCGGCGCCGGTGCTCGTACGCGGCCAGGGCGTCGGGCAGGCCGGTGTGCTCGCGCAGGGCGGCGGCCAGGCCCATGGCGTCCTCCAGGGCGAGGGTGGTGCCGGCGCCGATGGAGTAGTGGGTCGTGTGGGCCGCGTCGCCGAGCAGGACGAGGTTGCCGCGGTGCCAGGTGCGGTTGGTGAGGGTGCGGAACCTCGGCCAGGGCAGGGGGCCGCCGGCCGGGGAGCGGCCGGTGAGCGGGTGGCCGTCGAGGATCTCGGCGAAGTGTTTCTCCAGCAGTGCGAGTGCCTCGCCCTCGTCCGCGCGGTCCAGGCCGAGGCCGGTGAGGGTCCGCGGGGAGCACTCCACCACGCAGGTGCTCCGCCCGTCGCCGCAGGCGTAGCCGTAGGCCCAGATCCAGCCGTGGCCGGTCTCGGCGAAGGCGAAGGTGAAGGCGTCGAAGACCTTGCCGGTGCCGAGCCAGGCGTAGTGGTTGCGGCCCTCCTGGAGCCGGGCGCCGAAGTGGTCGGCGTGCCGGGTGCGCAGGGCGCTGTGGACGCCGTCGGCCGCCACGACGAGGTCGGCCTCCGGCAGGTCGTCGGCCGTGACCTCGGACCCGAACTCCAGCCGCACCCCGAGGGAGCGGGCGCGGTCGGCGAGGATCGCGAGGAGGCGGTGGCGGCTGATGCCGTGGCCCTCGTCGCCGGGCTGCCGGGTGACCTGGCCGCGCACATGGGCCACGCCCTGGTTCCAGTGCACCGAGTGCTCCGCGACGGCGCGGGCGGAGTCGGGGTCGTGGGTGTGCAGCCGGTCGAGCAGGGCGCGCCAGTAGGTCACGCCCCAGCCGTAGGCCGAGCCCTCGGGGTCGCGTTCGTGGACGGTGACGTCGTGGGCGGGGTTCTGCCGCTTGAGCAGGATGGCGAGGTACAGGCCCGCCGGGCCTCCCCCGACACAGACGACCTTCACGCGTGCACCCTTCCCGCTCACCGAACGTGCCCGAACGGCACCGCACGGTAGCAGGGGACGAGGAGGCGGCGCGTGGCTCCGGGATCGCGTCAGCCTTCCGTGGTGATCCGCGCCACTCGGGCGGGCGGTGCGGGAGAAGGATCACCGGAACGGGGCGCGCACCGGCAAGGAATTCCCTGTTCCGCCGCGTACGCCACCCCTGCGCGAGCAAGATCATCTTTGTTCAACCTTGCACGACATGTGGGCAATTGTCCGGATCACAGCCAACCGGTTCCGGGTGATTTCCTCCTGTCCCGGGCGGCCCGGTAGGCATGCGGGGTCACCACTCGAACACCTTTCCTGGAGGACCCGCATGCCCGAACTCACCCGGCGCCGCGCGCTGACCACGGCGGCCGCGCTCGCCGCCACGGCGGGCGCCGCCGGCCTCGTCGCGCCCGCCGCGTCGGCCGCCGGACACCAGCACGGCTCCCCGGAGTCCTTCGACGAGGTCTACAAGGGCCGCCGGATACAGGGCCGCGCTTCGGGCATGGGCGGTCACCACCACGAACACGGCGGCGGCTGGTCCGTGTTCGTGGACGGGGTGGAACTGCACGTGATGCGCAACGCCGACGGCAGCTGGATCAGCGTCGTCAGCCACTACGACCCGGTGCCCACCCCGCGGGCCGCCGCCCGGGCCGCGGTGGACGAGCTGCAGGGCGCCCCGCTGCTGCCCTTCCCCGCCAACTGACCGCCCAGCCAAGGACTTCCGGAGCACCGCGCACATGACCGTACGCAAGAACCAGGCCGCCCTGACCGCCGACGAGAAGCGCCGGTTCGTGAACGCCGTCCTCGAACTCAAGCGCAGCGGACGCTACGACGAGTTCGTCCGCACGCACAACGGCTTCATCATGGCCGACACCGACACCGGCGAGCGGACCGGCCACCGCTCCCCGTCCTTCCTGCCCTGGCACCGCAGGTTCCTGCTCGACTTCGAGCGGGCGCTGCAGGCGGTGGACTCCTCGGTGGCGCTGCCCTACTGGGACTGGAGCACCGACCGCACGGTGCGCGCCGCGCTGTGGGCGCCGGACTTCCTCGGCGGCACCGGGCGCGCCACCGACGGCCGGGTGATGGACGGCCCGTTCGCGGCCTCCTCGGGCAACTGGCCGATGAACATACGCGTCGACGGCCGTACGTTCCTGCGCCGCGCCCTGGGCGTGGGTGTGCGCGAGCTGCCCACGCGCGCGGAGGTGGAGTCGGTGCTGGCCATGTCCACGTACGACGCGGCGCCGTACAACAGCTCCTCCGACGGGTTCCGCAACAACCTGGAGGGCTGGCGCGGGGTCAACCTGCACAATCGGGTCCACGTGTGGGTCGGCGGGCAGATGGGCACCGGGGTCTCCCCCAACGACCCCGTGTTCTGGCTGCACCACGCCTACGTCGACAAGCTGTGGGCCGAGTGGCAGCGCCGGCACCCGGACTCCGGCTACGTGCCGGGCGGCGGGACGCCTGACGTCGTCGACCTGAACGAGACGATGAAGCCGTGGAACGACGTGCGCCCGGCGGACCTGCTGGACCACACGAAGTTCTACACGTTCGACGCCTGACGAGGCGTCGGCCGGCTCCCGGTCAGGCGTCGGCCGTACGGCACTCCGGGTGGCCCCAGCCCTCGGCGTTCTTGGCGATGGACTCGCCGGCGGCGTAGGAGCGGCCGCACAGGCAGCGGCCGGGGAACTTCGCCTTGATGGTGCGCGAGGACGCTCCGCCTCCGGTGCGGCGGGGCGCCTTCTTCCGCGCGGGCGCCGCCTTGGGGGTGTCGGGCGACGCCGGCGGCTCCGGCGAGCCGAGCGCGCTGCCCGCCGCCTCCTGCGCCGAGGCCGCCTGACTGGCCGCGCGGTCGGCGAAGTCGTTCAGCGGATCGCCGTCGACCTGGTGGGCGGGGACGTAGCGGAAGTCGACGGAGCGGCCGTCGAGCAGCGCGTCGATACGGACCACCAGGTCCTGGTTGGCGACCGGCTTGCCCGCGGACGTCTTCCAGCCGTTGCGCTTCCAGCCCGGCAGCCAGGTGGTGACGGCCTTCATGGCGTACTGGGAGTCCATCCGGATCTCCAGCGGCACGTCCGGCTCGACGGCGGTCAGCAGCCGCTCCAGCGCGGTGAGTTCGGCGACGTTGTTCGTGGCCCGGCCGAGCGGGCCCGACTCCCAGCGGGCGGGGGTCCGCTCGTCGTCCGAGACCACCCACGCCCATCCGGCCGGTCCGGGGTTTCCCTTCGAAGCCCCGTCGCACGCGGCCACCACACGTTCACGCATGCGCCCGATCATGCCATGACCGCACCGGTGCCCGGTGCCGCCGGGGGGCGGCCGGCCGACGCCCGCGGCCGCGGCGGGACCGCGGGGCGGCTCAGGCGTCCGCGGTCCTCGGCATCTCCCCCTCGGTGGTGGTGACGTCGATCACCGAGAAGTTCGCCCCCTGCGGGTCGGTCAGTGCCGCGAACCGGCCGAAGGGGCTGGTCATGGGACCGAAGCGGAGCACGGCGCCGAGCTTGACGGCCCGGGCCACGGCCTCGTCGCAGTTCTCGACGGTGAAGTACACGTTGACGTACGACGGCACCTCGGGCGGGAAGTCGTCGGTCATCCGCATCCGGCCGAGGACGGTCTCCTCCCCCACGTCGAACATGCCGAAGTCGACCGCGTCGTCCTCGATCCGCTTCGCCCGGTAGGGGAAGACGGCGGTCAGGAAGGCGTCCGTCCGCTCGGGCTCCCGGGTGAAGACCTCGGCCCAGCAGTAGGCGCCCGGCACCCCCGTGGCCTCGAAGCCCTCGTGCACACCGCCCTGCCAGACGCCGAACACGGCTCCGCTGGGCTCCCGGGCCAGGCACATGGTGCCGAAGTCGCCGACCCGCATGGGCTCCATCAGCACCTCGCCGCCGTTGTCGCGGATCTTCCCCGCCGTCGCGGCGGCGTCCGGCGAGGCGAGGTACAGGCACCACTGCGAATGCCCCTCCTGCCCCGACATCGGCGGCACGACCGCGGCCACCGCCTTGCCGTCCGCGTAGGCCTGCGTGTAGTTGCCGTACTCCGACGTCGACTCGCCGAACGTCCAGCCGAGGACGTCGCCGTAGAACGCCTTGGCGCCCTCGAGGTCACCGAACATCGCGTCGGCCCAGCAGGGCGTTCCTTCAGGTTGCACGGCCATGTCCGGCCCTCCCGGTCGAATGGTGCGTCCCGGTACATCACGCTAACCACCCAGCCGCCCGCCCGCGCGCCGAGGCGTCCGGTGCCGAAACCCCGGGTCACCGGGGGCGCGGAGGTGATCCACCGGCGCGCGATCTTCCCCACCACCGCGGCGCGCTCTCGTTGCCGGGTTTGCACCCCGCAATGATCAAAACCGCCCCTTTCACGCGGTACCGGGAGATCACGCGTCCTGTTTCGCTGGTCGAAGCGCACCAGCACCCCGCGCACCACCGACCGATCCGCATCACCCGTGTTCGCCTCTCCGCAGGAGGGAATGTGTCCACTCCGGACATCGCCACCGGCACCGCAGTCGACGAACCCGCCCCCGGGCCCGCGGCCGACGGGCAGCTCACCAGCCTGAGCACCCAGGCGGCCCGCCAGCTCACCACGACCACCAAGACCGAACCGCAGATGCAGGCCATCACCTCGCGATGGCTGCTGAAGTCACTGCCGTGGGTGGACGTCAAGGGCGGCGCCTACCGGGTCAACCGGCGTCTGCAACTGCGCACCGGCCGCGGCCGCGTCCACTTCGAGCAGAACGGCGCGGACGACATCCGGGTGATCCCGCAGACGCTCACCGAACTGCCGGTCCTGCGCGGCTATCCCGACACCGACGTACTGCGGGAGCTCGCCGGCCGGTTCCGGCCCCGCGAGGTGCGCGCCGGCCAGGTGCTGTTCGAGGCCGGGCAGCCGGTCACCGAGACCTATCTCGTCGTGCACGGCCGGTTCACCCGCTACACCCGCGGCAAGTACGGCGAGGAGGAGGTCGTCGGCGTCGTCACCGACGGCGACCAGATGGGCGACGAGGCGGCCGGCCAGTCCGACCCGCTCTGGCTGACCTCGGTGCGGGCCGAGACCGCCGGAGTGGTGCTGGCACTCCCCTGGGCCGTGGTGCGCGAGGTCACCGAGCGGGCGCCGTCCCTCGCCGCGCATCTCCAGGCCTACGTGGAACGGCAGCGCAGGCCGATGAACCGCAAGGGCGAGGCGGAGGTCCCGGTCCAGGCCGGCCACGTGGGCGAGCCGACGCTGCGGGGCGGCTTCGTCGACTACGAACTCAACCCGCGCGAGTACGAGTTGTCGCTCACCCAGACCGTGCTGCGGGTGCACACCCGGGTCGCCGACCTCTACAACGACCCGATGGACCAGACCGCCCAGCAACTCCGGCTCACCGTCGAGGAGATTCGCGAGCGGCAGGAGTGGGAGCTGGTCAACAACCGGGAGTTCGGGCTCCTGCACAACGTGGACTACGGCCAGCGGATCAGCACCTGGACGGGGCCGCCGACCCCGGACGACATGGACGAACTGCTGTCCATGCGGCGCAAGACGAAGGTCTTCCTCGCCCACCCGAAGGCCATCGCGGCCTTCTTCCGCCAGTGCAACAAGCGCGGCCTGGTGCCCGGCACGGCGAGCGTCGACGGCCACGAGGTGCCCGCCTGGCGGGGGGTGCCCATCTTCCCGTGCAGCAAGATCCCGGTCACCGAGGACCACACCAGCAGCATCATCGCGCTGCGCACCGGCGAGGCCGACCAGGGAGTCGTCGGCCTTTACCAGACCGGCATCCCGGAGGAGTACCAGCCGGGCCTGAACGTCCGCTTCATGGGCATCGACACCGCCGCGATCGTCAACTACCTCGTCACCGCCTACTACTCGCTGGCCATCCTGGTCCCCGACGCGGCGGGAATCCTGGAGAACGTCCAGATCGGCCGGACTGCCGAGTGACGGCCGGGAGCACGCCATGAGCACACCCCCCGCGTCCTACACCCTGCCCGGACCGCCGGACATCGCCGGGAGCATGCGCCGCGAGCGGCGCACCGGGGCGATCCCCGGGCTGCGCCACCGGCCGGCCGCGCCCGCCGACCCGCAGAAGGCCGCCGAGATCGACCGCCGCCTGGAGACCTGGGCCCGGGGTCTCGACCTGTTCCCCGAGGCCTGGAAGGGAGACTTCTCCGGCTTCCAGTTCGGCCGGGCCGTCGCCCTGCAGCACCCGGGCGCGCTCGACCTGGACCGCCTGACGGTCGCCGGCCAGCTGCTGCTCGCCGAGAACGTGGTCGACTCCTGCTACTGCGAGGAGGACGAGGGCCGGGGCGGCGCGCGCCGGGGCCTCGGCGGCCGGCTGATCATGGCCCAGTCGGCGCTCGACCCGTACCACGGCATCCCTGAACTGGAGGAGGAGTGGCGCCAGGGCATGCGGGCCGACGGTCCGCTGCGCTCGTACCACTTCGCCCTCACCGACTATGCCGCGTTCGCCACGCCCAGCCAGACCACCCGGTTCGTGCACGACATCGCCCGGCTCCACCTGGGCTACCTGGCCGAGGCCGCCTGGGCCGAGACCCGGTACGTGCCCCGGGTGTGGGAGTACCTGGTGATGCGGCAGTTCAACAACTTCCGCCCCTGCCTGTCGATCGTCGACGCGGTGGACGGTTACGAACTGCCCGAGCAGCTCTACGCCCGCCCCGAGATCCAGCGGATCACCGCTCTGGCCTGCAACGCGACCACGATCGTCAACGACCTGTACTCCTTCACCAAGGAGCTGGCGAGCGATCCCGACCACCTCAACCTGCCGCAGGTCGTCGCCGCCAACGAGCGGTGCGGCCTCAAGGCCGCCTACCTGCGGTCCGTCGAGATCCACAACCGGATCATGGACGCCTTCGAGGAGGAGTCGGCCCTCCTCTCCGCCGGTTCGCCCCCCGTGGAGCGCTACGCCCAGGGGCTCGCCGCCTGGGTGTCCGGCAACCACGAGTGGCACGCCACCAACACCCACCGCTACCACTTGCCCGACTACTGGTAACCACCCCGCGCCAACGAACGAGAACCACACGAGAACCGTCACATGAGCAACGAGGAGTCACCGTTGACGACCGTCCCCGTCGCCCGGACCGCGCCCGCCCCGGTGCCGGCCCAGTCCACGTACCAGAGCCGTGTCGCGGACTACTGGAACGCCGAGGAGAACCCGGTCAACCTCGACCTCGGGAAGATCGACGACCTGTACCACCACCACTACGGCATCGGCGCCGCCGACCGCTCCGTGCTCGACGAGCCCGACGCCGCCCTGCGCCGGGAGCTGCTCACCACCGAGCTGCACCGCCTGGAGCACGCCCAGGCCGAGCTGCTCGCCCGGCACCTCGGCCCGCTCTCCCCCGCCGACCGGGTCTTCGACGCCGGCTGCGGCCGCGGCGGCGGGAGCGTCGTGGCCCATCTGCGGTACGGCTGCCACGCGGACGGCGTGACCCTCTCCACCAAGCAGGCCGACTTCGCCAACGAGCAGGCGCGGGGGCGGGGCATCGGCGACAAGGTCCGCTACCACCACCGCAACATGCTCGACACCGGCTTCACGTCGGGGGCGTACGCGGCGTCGTGGAACAACGAGTCCACGATGTACGTCGAGCTGGACCTGCTCTTCGCCGAACACGCCCGGCTGCTGCGCCGGGGCGGGCGGTACGTGACCATCACCGGCTGCTACAACGACACCTACGGGCAGGCGTCGCGCGAGGTCTCGCTGATCAACGCGCACTACATCTGCGACATCCACCCGCGCTCGGCGTACTTCCGGGCCATGGCCCGCAACCGGCTGGTGCCGGTGCACGTCGAGGACCTGACGGAGGCGGCGATCCCGTACTGGGAGCTGCGCCGGGAGGCCGACCACCTGGTCACGGGCATCGAGGACACGTTCCTGTCCGCGTACCGCAACGGCAGCTTCCAGTACCTGCTCATCGTGGCCGACCGGGTCTAGCCCGCAGGCACGGCCGAACCAGGACCCCCGGGTCCACCGGCCCGGCCCTGGCGGACGGCTCCCGGCGCGTGAGCGCCGGGGTCCCGCCGGGGCCGGGCGACGGCCGTGGTGGTCCTCTACTCCCCCGCGTACGCCTTGTCGAGCGCGGCGACGTCGAGCTTGCCCATCGCCATCATGGCCTTGGTGGCACGCTCGACCTTCGCCGGGTCGGGGTCGTGGATCATGTCGCCCAGCCGGTCGTAGACGACCTGCCAGGAGACGCCGTACCGGTCCTTGAGCCAGCCGCAGGGGCCTGGCTCGCCGCCGTTCTCGGTGAGCTTGCTCCAGTAGTGGTCGATCTCCTCCTGGTCGGAACACGGGATCTGGAAGGAGACGGCTTCGCTGAACTTGAACTGGGGGCCGCCGTTGAGCGCGATGAACCGCTGGCCGCCCGCGGTGAACTCGACGGTGAGCACGGCACCGGTCTCGCCGTACCCGGACTCGGTGTAGCGGCTGACCCGGCCGAGACTGGCGTTCTTGAAGACGGACACGTAGAACTCGGCGGCCTCCTCGGCCTGGCCGTCGAACCAGAGACACGTGGTGAATGCGTCGGTGGTCATGAGCACCTCCTGGGCTGGGGAACACGGTCATCGGTATCGACTCGGCAACGCGGTCGAACTCATCGGCCGGCCCCCGACCGGCCTCCCGGGCGGCGGGCGCGGTGCCCACTAGCATCCGCGCCATGACGTCTGCGTCCACCGAGACCATCCGGCCGTTCCGCCTCGCGATCCCGCAGAGCGACCTGGACGATCTGCACGACCGCCTCGACCGCACCCGCTGGCCGGCCGAGCTGCCCGGGGCGGGCTGGGAGTACGGGGTCCCCGGCGGCTACCTGCGGAGCCTGGCCCGGTACTGGCGGCACGGCTACGACTGGCGGGCGGCCGAGGCGCGACTCAACGAGTGGCCGCAGTTCACCACCACGATCGACGGGGCGCACGTCCACTTCGCGCATGTGCGTTCGCCCGAGCCGGACGCGGCCCCGCTGGTCCTCACCCACGGCTGGCCCGGCTCGATCGTCGAGTTCCTGGACGTGGTCGGGCCGCTCACCGACCCGGTGGCGCACGGTGGTGAGGCGGCCGACGCCTTCCACGTGGTCGTCCCCGGCATCCCCGGGTTCGGGCTGTCCGGGCCGACGGAGGAGTCCGGCTGGGAGGCGGGCCGGGTCGCCGACGCGTGGGCGGAGCTGATGCGCCGGCTCGGCTACGAGCGGTTCGGGGCGCACGGCGGCGACTGGGGCGCGGCCGTCTCCCGGGAGCTGGGCCGCGCCCACCCCGGCCGGGTGACCGGCGTGCACCTGACCCTGCTGCCCGGCGCCCAGGCGGCGGCCGAGCCGGGCGCCGAGGAGCTGGACCGGCTGGGGCCGCAGGAGCGGGAGAACACGCTCGCTTCGTGGCGGCGGTGGGACGAGTGGTCGCGCGAGGGCACCGGGTACGCGGTGCTGCAGTCGACCAGGCCGCACACCCTGGCGTACGCGCTGACGGACTCCCCCGTCGGTCAGCTCGCGTGGATCGTCGAGAAGTTCCGGGAGTGGAGCGACTGCGCCGAAGTGCCGGAGGAGGCCGTCGACCGGGACCGGCTGCTGACGAACGTCATACTGTACTGGCTGACCGGCACGGCCGGTTCGTCCGCGCGCCTCTACTACGAGCGGGCGCACGCCCGGGGCCGGACCGCCCGGCCCGGCGAACCGTCCACGGTGCCGACGGCCCTGGCCCTGTTCCCGGCCGAGCCCCAGATCCCGTTGCGTCACCGGGCGGAGCGGACGGAGAACATCGTGCGCTGGACCGAGTTCGAGCGGGGCGGTCACTTCGCCGCCCTGGAGGAGCCGGACCTGCTGGTCACCGACGTCCGGACCTTCTTCCGGCAGCTACGGGACAAGGGTGTGGACTGAGGCGTCGACCGAGGCGGGGACACGGCGCGGACGACGCCCGGTTCGAGGACCGGCCGGGCCGGCGGGCGGCCCTCAGGCCGCCAGGCACAGCCCGTCGTACCGCCGGCCCTGGTGGCCGGGCGCCCCGGCCGGCCGGCGTCGCACCCCGGTGTGCCGGGTCAGCTCGCCGTGCGTGCGGGACAGCAGGTCGCCGAGGCCCATGCCGAGCGCGTGGGCCGCGGCGGCGAGCACCTCGGAGGACGCCTCCTTGCGGCCGCGTTCGATCTCGGAGAGGTAGGGGAGCGAGATCCGGGCCTCCTCGGCCACGTCCCGCAGGGTGCGCTCCTGCGCCAGCCGCTCGCGACGCAGCACCTCACCGACCAGATCGCGCCACAACGGCTCCCGGGGCGCGGGCTCCGGCGCCTGCGGACGGGCGGGCCCGGGGCGCAGCGGGATCACCTGGGCTTCGTCGCTCACCTGGTCGGTCATCCCCTCACCCTAGGACCCGGGCACGCCGTCCCACCGGAGAACGACGAATTCCGGCCAGTGCCGGAGGCGGTGAGCATGCGGGGCGTCACCGCGGGTACGCGTGACGTGAACGAAGCAGCGGGGTAGGCATGGCAGCCCGAATTCCGGGTACCCGGGAACAGTCACCTGGGCGTGGAGTCGGAGACAGCAGGGCCGCGGAGGCGGCCGTCGCACCGTGACTTTCGTGGGAGAGGTAATGAAAACTGCCGGGATCCGGTCGAAAGCAGGGTTCGTCGGAGAGTCCGCGCAGGCCGGGACGGGCGAGCGGGCGCTGCCCGGTATCGAGGACCCGGCCTCCGTCGCGCCGCGTGACGCACGTGAGCTGTCCCGCCAGTTCTTCCGCCGCCTGACCGAGCTGGAAGAGGGCACGCTCGAGTACCAGTACGCGCGCAACACCCTCATCGAGATGAACATGTCGCTCGTCCGCTTCGCGGCCGGCCGGTTCCGGGGGCGCGGCGACGACATGGAGGACATCGTCCAGACCGGCATGATCGGCCTGATCAAGGCGATCGACCGGTTCGAGCTGGCGCGCGAGGTCGAGTTCACCTCCTTCGCGCTGCCGTACATCGTGGGCGAGATCAAGCGGTTCTTCCGGGACACCACCTGGGCCGTGCACGTGCCGAGGCGGCTGCAGGAGCTGCGCGTGGAGCTGGCCAAGGCCCGCGAGGAGCTGTCCAGCAGGCTCGACCGGGACCCGACCGTCGCCGAGCTGGCCACGCTCATGAACATCTCCGAGGACGAGGTGGTCGAGGGCCAGCTCGCCTCCAACGGGTACAACTCCTCCTCCCTGGACGCCGCTCTCACCGGGGACGGCCCCGAGGACGGCGAGGCCGTGCTCGCGGACTTCATCGGGGTCGAGGAAGAGGGCCTCAGGCTCGTCGAGGACTTCCACGCGCTGGCCCCGCTCATGGCCGAGCTCAGCGACCGCGACCGGCAGATCATCCACATGCGGTTCGTCGAGGAGGCGACCCAGGCGGAGATCGGCGAGCGGCTCGGCTGCTCCCAGATGCACGTGTCCCGCCTGATCAAGCGCATCATCGCGCGGCTGCGCCAGGGGATGCTGGGCGAGCTCGGCTGCGCCTGACCGTTCCGAACGGACGCCCGGGCGCACCGCGCGCCCGGGCTCCGGGATCAGTTGAGGTCCACCCGCGCGCACACGCGTTTGCCGACGGGGACGCGCTGCACGGTCACCTGGGAGGCGACCGCGTGCACGATCTCCAGGCCATGACGGCCGACGCGCTCGGGGTTCTTGGGGAACCGGCGGGGCAGGGCGACGTTGCTGTCGTACACGGCCACCTCGACGGCGGTGTCGGTCCCCTCGAGCTCCAGGATGTAGGGGCCGTTGCTGTGCTGGTCGGCGTTGGTGACGAGCTCGCTCACGACGAGGAGCAGTTCACCGTCGGTCCGGCTGTCGATGTCCGCGCACCACTCGGTCCTCAGCTGTTCGAGGAACTGGGCGGCGAAACCGCGTGCTTCGGCGATGCATCCGGGTTCGCCGGTGTAATGCGCCGCGCGTCGGAGCGGCTCCACGGGTACGTCGAAACCAGTCGGTATCACTGCCCCGCCCAGGTGTTCGCTCATGCCTGTCTCTCTCGGAATCCCGGTCCGGCCGATCGTGTTCGCACCCATCCTCGTACCCACAGGCGGCCACGGCAGTCCCCCCAGTGTGTTCGCCCACCGCGCACGGGGCTCGCCGGGCCGTTTCTCAGGTCGCGGGGGTACCGGCGGGGGGCTGTCCGGGGGCGCTCCCGGTGTCCGGCTGACCGACCCGCGTGGAGGTTTCCGGGCCTGCCGAGCTCTGCGGCGCGGAGGAGGTCGCGGCCGAGGAGCCGGACGTGGTGCCCTGCGAGGTCGGGGCCGGAGAGGAGGTGGGGGCCTGGGTCGGGGACGACGGTGCCTCGGAGGAGCCGGACCCGGTCTTCGACGGCGACTCGGAGGACGGGGACGGCGACTCGGACGACGGCGACTTCGAGGGGGACTCGGACGACGACGACTTGGAGGACGACCCGGACGGCGACTCGGACGACGATCCGGACGGCGACTTCCCGCTCGAACCGGGCGAGGTCGAGCCGGAGGGCGTCGGCGACGACGGGTTCGGCGACGTGGACGACTTCGAGGGCCCGGTCGTCGTCGCGGCGGGGGTCGGCGGGCAGGGCCCCACGGAGACGCCCGGCGTGCCCGTCGTGCCGGGGCTGGACAGGCAGGAGACGGGCCGGTTCCAGGGGCGGGTGTCCCTCGGCGGCTCGGTGTGCCGGTCGTAGCGGGCGGTGTCGTCGCCGCGGCGGCGGTGGAACCAGTCGTCGTGGTGGGGGTCGTAGATCACGAAGACGTTGACGACTCTGGGCGCCGGGGTCACCACGATGACGTTCGAGGGCCGGTAGGACGCCCAGTGGTCACCCGTCGTCCGGGGCGCGCGCTGGGCGACCGGCGGCGTCAGCGGGTTCCCGCAGACGCAGCGCGAGCGGGGCACGCCGTGCGCGTCGACCAGCACGGCGGTGCCGGCCTGGAGGACGGCCTGGTAGCTGGTGGCGCCGCCGCCCCGGTAGCCGTGGTTGGTCACCCGGGTGTCGGCGCGGAGCGTCACGGGGGTCAGCGAGCGCAGGTAGGCGGGGACGGCGGACGGCTGGACGCCGACCTGGGAGGCGTACGCGCGGTTCTTGGCCGGGTCGGCCTGCAGCGCCTTGACCTGCTTCTCGACGTCGCAGCTCGGACGGTTCCGGGTGCCGCTGTAGAGGCCGGGGGCGCTGCCCTGGACGGCGCGCACCTCGTTGGCCGGCGCGGACGCGGTGCCCGAGGAAGTGGCGGCACCCCGGGAGGTGGAGGTGCCCGGAACGGTGGGCACGCCGGAGGAGGACCTCGGCGGGGTGGTGCCGCCGGTGGCGGTCGAGTCCGTGAAGGGGTCGGGGCCGGTCTGGTTCGCGGCCTGCAGGAAGACCTCGCCGCCCTTGGCCGAGGAGCCGCCTCCGGGGCGGGTGAGCACGACCGCGACGACGGCCGCGGCGACCACGACGGCGGTGACGGCGGCGATCCGGGGGGTGTTCCGCCACCACGGCGGGTGCGGCTCCCCGGGGCCCGAACCGGCTCCTGAGCCGCCTCCGGGCCCCCCTCTGGAACCGGCTCCGGAGCCGCCGCCGGGCGGCGGCGCTGGAGGTCCGGCGGGGGGCTGGGAGGGTCCCGACAAGGGGCCCGAGGGAGGCCCGGTCGGACGGCCGGAGGACGGAGGGTCGACGCTCACGAGGCCTTCTTCCCGTCGCAATGCGCGGCTTATATCAAGAAAAGTCCCGTTTTGTGTGTTTTCGACACTTCGAGCCCATTGTGTGCCCGGGTCCCGGGGGCCCCGCAAGCCGACGCGTACGGGCCTCCCGGCGGGCGGGGTGGCCCAGTCCTGCTTAGCGTGACAAAGGTGAGCGCTCCCCCCGTCCCCGCGCGGCCCGCCGCCCGTCACGGCTGGGTGCGGGCCCTCGTCACGGTGCTGGCCGGGCTGGTCGTGATGCTGGTGACCGCCGCGCTGGGGCTGTGGGCGGCGGGAGCCGCGGACCTGCCGGACGGTGCGTTCGCCCGGGTGGTGACGGCCACCGTGGTGACCGCCGTCGGCGGCACCCTCGAACTCTCCGGCGACGCGGGCGCGCTGGCGCGGACCCGGGCCGGCCTTACGGTGATGCCCCTGTCGGTGACCCTGGCCGGGGCCTTGGTGATCGGCGCGGGATTCCTGCGGCCGCTGCGGCACCGCGCGGTCGCGTCGGCCGGGGAACTGGCGGGCTGGGCGGCCCGGCTCGCGGTGCTGTGGCTGCTCGCGCTGACCGGTCTCGCGTTCGCCGCCCGGCAGACGTTCGCCGTGGACCTGGGCGACGGGACGCTCGACGACCTCACCGGCCTGTTCGACGCGGCCCCCACGGTCGGGTTCACCACGAACGTG
The DNA here is from genome assembly GCF_033792105.1 of Streptomyces sp. WI03-4A. NCBI lineage: Bacteria > Bacillati > Actinomycetota > Actinomycetes > Kitasatosporales > Streptomycetaceae > Streptomyces > Streptomyces sp. WI03-4A. The sequence goes on along the minus strand of NZ_JARAUO010000006.1, from coordinate 125,024 downwards.
CCGCTGACCGTCCTGTTCGGGCTGCTGTGGCTCGCCGGGGTGCTGGTCCTGGCCCTGCTGGTCGCGTCCGGCGCCCCGCTGCCGGGGCGGCTGCTGCGCTGCCACGCGTCGGTGCGGCCGGCCGCGCACGCCATGGTCGTCCTGCTCCTCGCGTACGTCGCCCTGGGCCTGGTCGTCGCGCTGGTGTCGGCGGCGAACCGCGGGCACGGCGGCGACACCTTCGCGGTGATCCTGCTCGGCCTGCCCAACCTGGCCTGGCTCGCCCTCACCCTGGGCCAGGGCGCCACCTGGCACGGCCGGGTGGACGGCCCGTTCGGCCTCCCGGTGCCGCACGTGCTGGACGAGATCCTGCGCACCCCCGGCATCGCCACGCTGAACCTGCGCACGCTCACCGCGTACGACAGCCGGATGTGGTGGCTGCTGGTCACGGACGTGGTGCTGCTCCTGGCGGTCGCCTTCCTGATGGCGATGCGGACCCCCGACCGCCTCCCGGCCTGGCGGCACGCCGTACGGCTGGCCGTCGCGCTGGCCCTCACCGTGCTCATGGTCTGCCTGCTGTGCCGCATGTCGGCGCACTACGGCCTGTCCCTGCTCGGCATCGGCGACCTGGGGGGCGGCCTGTCCGGGGAGGTCTTCCTCAGGCCCCGGCTGTGGCAGGCCGTGGGGCTCGGCGCGCTGTGGGGCCTGGCGGCCGGTTTCCTGGGCGCGCTGCCGGCCCGGCCGCTGCACCGGCGGGGCCGGATCGGGGCATCGGAGCCGGAGCCCTGACCCGGGACCGGGGGCGGGCCGGTGCGGGACCCGCGTCACGGCCCCGGCCGGCGCCTGGCGGGAGCGCGCCTAGCAGGAGCCCTGGCGGAAGACCGGCCGGGCCCACGGGGGCGGCTGCCGGGGCTGGAGCGGCGCCCTGTGGCCGGCCTCCGTGACCGGGTGACCGCCGGCCGCTTCGCCGACCGGGCCGGCCGCTTCGTCGGCCGTTTCTCCGGCCGGGGCGGCACGCAGGGCGGAGATGAAGTCCAGGCAGGTGTCGTAGCGGGCGTCCGGGCTCTTGGCCAGCGCCCTGGCGAAGACGGCGTCGACGCTCCGGGCGACATCCGGGCGGGTTTCGGTGAGCGGGGGCGGTTCGTCGTACTGGTGGGCCCACAGCAGGGCCATGTCGTCCTCGCGCTGGAAGGGCGGGCGGCCGGCCATGGTCTCGTAGACGACGCAGGCGAGGCCGTAGACGTCGCAGCGGCCGTCGACGGGGCGGCCGGAGATCTGTTCCGGTGCCACGTAGTCGAGGGTGCCGACGAACTGGCCGACGCTGGTGAACCCGGTCAGGGACAGGGACTTCTTGGTCAGCCCGAAGTCGGTGAGGTAGACGTGCTCGGGATGGTCGCTGTCGGTGCCCCGGGCGACCAGCACGTTGCCGGGCTTGACGTCCCGGTGGACCAGGCCGTGCTCGTGGGCCGCGTCGAGCGCGGAGGCCACCTGGGCGGCGATGCGCACGGCCGCGTCGAACGTCAGCGGCCCGCGTTCGTCCAGGAGGTGGCGCAGGTCCCGGCCGGGCACGTACCGCATGGCGATGTAGAGCACGCCGTCCGTCTCGCCGGCCTCGAAGACGGGCACGATGTGCGGGTGGTCGATCGCCGCGGCCACCCGGGACTCGTGGGTGAAGCGCTGCCGGAAGGTGTCGTTGCGGGCGAGTTCGGGGGCCAGCAGCTTGAGCGCGACCGTGCGGTCGAGGCGCAGGTCGCGGGCGCGGTAGACGACGGCCATGCCGCCGCGCCCGACCTCGCTCTCGACCAGGTAGCTCGCCACCTGGCAGCCGATCAGCTCCGAGGGCCGGCCGAAGGAGAGGCCCGCCTGGCGCGCCGTCACAGCTCACCCTTCGGGGCTGCCATCCGGGTGGCGGCGTGCCCGCTGTCCTCGTGCCCGGCGCGCTCGTGCCCTTCGTCCGCGTGACCGGTGCCCCGGTGCGCGGGCGGCCGGTCGGTGGCGTAGGGGGCCATCCGCCGCCCCTCGCCGTACATCCAGCGCCCCTCCTCGTGGTCGTACACCCACACGGCCTCCCCGTCGACCACGATCCCGATCCGCAGTCCCTCCGTCCGGTCCTCGAAGGACTGGCCGTCCAGACCTCCGTCGGCCAGCTCCTCCAGGGCGGACCGGTAGGCGGCCAGGGCCTGTTCGGCGCGGGCCAGCAGGGGGCGCGGGTCGTCCGTGCCGGCCGGCGGGCCGTCGCCCGCGGGCGGGTCCTGGGGCACGGCGACCAGCAGGCGGCCGTCGACCCAGGCGGCCCAGCCGTTGGCGCAGCGGATGTGGCCCCAGTCCCCGAGCCGTTCCACGAGCTCGACCGGCAGCAGCGCGTCGAGGGGCACCGTGGGCCGGCCGGGGTCCGGCGCCTCCCACGCGGGCATGCCGTCCGGCGGGACCACGTGGGTGGGTCGGAACCCGGTGCCCGGCTGCTTCGGTCGCGACATGGCCTCGCCTACTTCCGCATCACGGCGGGTTCGTGCCGACGCAGCAGCCGGGCGACCAGCAGGCCGTAGACCACGCAGAGCACCGGGAGCATGGCGAGGTCGAGCAGCCAGACCCCGGTCGAGTGCCGGAACAGGGGGTCGGCGGTGAGATCCCCGGGCACGAGGCGGGCGAGTCCGACCGTGCTCGCCATGGCGCCGAACGCCCACCGCGAGGGCACCAGCCAGGACAGCTGTTCGAGCACGGGTACGCCGTGCAGCGGGAGCAGGGCGCCGCAGAAGACGACCTGGACGATGGCGAGCAGCACCAGCAGCGGCATCGTCACCTCCTCCTTGCGCACCAGCGCGGAGACCAGCAGGCCGAGCATCATGGCGGTGAAGGACAGCAGGGCGACGGCCAGGGTGATCTCCGCCAGCGGCGGCAGCAGCACGCCGTGGCCGCCGGGGGCGTTGAGGTCCACGCCGAGCAGGGCGACCTGGGTGAGGACGACGGCCTGGACCACCGTGACCGTGCCGAGCACCACGATCTTGGACATGAGGTACGCGCCTCTGGGCAGGCCGACGGCGCGTTCGCGCCGGTAGACGGCGCGTTCCTTGACGAGTTCGCGCACCGCGTTGGCCGCGCCCGTGAGCACGCCGCCGACGCACAGGATGAGGAGCGCGTTCATCGCGGTGTCCTGGGTGAGCCTGCCGCCGGCGAGCGCCCGGTCCATCGCGCCCATCAGGAAGGGCAGGGCGATCATCACGGCGAGGAAGGTGCGGTCGGCGGCGAGGACGGCGGTGTAGCGGCGGACGAGGGTGGCCAGCTGCGCGTGCCGGCTCCGGGGGCGGGGCGGCGGCGCGGGGGCGATGGGTGCCGAGTCCGGGTGGCGGGGCTGGGTGGTGGCCTCGGTGACGTAGTGCCGGTGGAACGGCGAGTCGAGGTACTCCCCCGCCCAGTCCCGGTCCTGGTCGCGGTCGAACGCCTCGAAGGCCTCCGGCCACTGGTCGAAGCCGAAGAAGGCGAGGGCGTCGTCCGGGTGGCCGTAGTAGGCGATCCGGCCGCCGGGCGCGAGGACCAGGAGGCGGTCGCAGACGCCGAGGCTGAGCACGCTGTGGGTGACGACGACGACGGTACGGCCGTCGTCGGCCAGGCCGCGCAGCATGTGCATCACCGAGCGGTCCATCCCGGGGTCGAGGCCGGAGGTCGGCTCGTCCAGGAACAGCAGCGACGGCTTGGTGAGCAGTTCCAGGGCGACGCTGACCCGCTTGCGCTGTCCGCCGGAGAGGCTGTGCACGGGTTGTCCGGCGCGCTGCTCGAGGCCGAGTTCCCGGATCACCTCGTCCACCCGGTCACGCCGTTCGGCCTTCGCCGTGTCCTCGGGGAAGCGCAGCTCGGCCGCGTAGGTCAGGGCGGCGTGGACGGTGAGCTGGGGGTGCAGGATGTCGTCCTGCGGGACGAGGCCGATGCGTCCGCGCAGCTCGGCGTAGTCGTGGTACAGGTCGCGGCCGTCGTACAGGACGGTGCCGTGGTCGGCGGGCCGCTGCCCGGTCAGGGCGTTGAGCAGGGTGGACTTGCCGGAACCGCTGGGGCCGACCACCGCGAGCAGGCACTTCTGCCCCACCGGGAAGGAGACGTGGTCGAGCAGGGTCCTGCTGCCGCCGTCGGCGGTGACCGTGAGGTCCTGCACGTCCAGGGAGACCTCGCCGGTGTCGAGGTACGCGCGCAGTTCGTCGCCGACCAGGCAGTACGTGACGTGCCCGATGCCGATGATGTCGCCGGGGCGGACCGGGGCGCGGTCGACCGGCCGGCCGTTGAGGTAGGTGCCGTTGTGGCTGCCCAGGTCGACGATCTCGCGGCCGCCGTCGGCGTCGGCGCGCAGTTCGGCGTGGTGGCGGGAGACGGTCAGGTCGTCCACGACGAGGTCGTTGGTGTCGGCGCGGCCGATGCGGACGGTGTGCCGGGGCAGCGGCCGTACGCTGCTGGGGCTGCGGAAGGTTCCGGTCAGTTCGGGGTGGGAGACCGCCGAGGGCCGCTCCGTGCTCTCCTCCGGAGCGACCGGGACGAGCCGGGGGCCGTCGTCGGGGTTGCCGAAGCGGATGACGCTGCCGGGGCGGACCTCCCACTCGTTGACGCGCAGGCCGTCGGCGTAGGTGCCGTTGGTGCTCCGGGCGTCCTCGAGCGTCCAGCGGTCGTGGTCGCAGTGCAGGACCGCGTGGTGCCACGAGACGCGGGCATCGTCGAACACGATGTCGCTCAACGGATCGCGCCCCACCTGGTAGTCGTGACCGGGGCTCAGCACCGTGGAACCCGTGTCCGACTCCAGGACGAGGGCGAGCGCCGTCGGGGCGACCCGTCGCTCCGCCATGGCCTGAATTCTACCGATTCACCCTTTTGTTCGCCCGCGCGCTCCGGACGTCACCGCCGTCCGGGCCCTGCGGGGCACGTGTCAGGCGACGGGAACGACGAGGGCGGGGAGGGTGCGCTGCATGCGCAGCGCGTCGACGGACTCGGCGAGCAGTTCGTACTCGGTGGTGTCGTCGCTGGCGGCGACCCGCACCATGCGTCCGCCCGCCAGCTCCTCCGCGACCCGTTCCTGCCCGGCGTCGTCGGCGCACCAGGCGCGCAGCAGCGCGGGGACGTCGGCCACCGTGTCCGCGACCGGGACGAGCGCACCCGCCGGGAAGGCGGGGTCCTGCGGGCTCGGATCGAGCCGCTCGGCGATCCAGGACGCGCGGTCCCGTAACCACCACAGGGCCAGTGCCAGCGTCGGCGCGCGATAGGTGCCGAGCGGTACGCCGATGCGCCGCCCGCCGCACATGCCGTACGCCGTGACATGGCACAGGAATTCGTCGTGCACGATCACTCCCCCGCAGCCTCGCTGGTGTGCCGGCCCGGCCTCGCTTTCCGTGCGTTTGTTGCGCGGTAAAGTGCCTCTGACGTTCGAGTATCGTCTCTCCCGAAACACTGTCACCATGACTTTCCGGCCAGTCTCTTGGCATATTCACCGCCCGTTCTGGCCGAAATGCGCAGGGCATACGGCGCCCCCGTCATTACCCGGCAGGTAATCGACCCGAGGCACGCCGCTCGGGCATGGTGGTCACACCGGATCGGCGAGAGCCCGGATCCGGCTCCTGACCAGCAGTGACGACCTCGATGGAGGCTGATTCGCCATGACCGGGAACATCTACGACTACGACAGCGCCGTCGCCCGTTACCTGGAGGCCTGGAACGCCGGCGAGCCGGAGGCCCTGGCGAAGGCGGTTGCCGCGGCCTGGACCGCGGACGGCAGCTACACCGACCCGCTCGCCGACGTCCGCGGGCACGAGCAGATCGCGGCCGTGATCGCGGGGGCCCACCAGCAGTTCCCGGGATTCTCGTTCCGTCTGCACGGCGCGGTGGACGGGCACCACGACACCGCGCGGTTCGGCTGGGAGCTGGTCAACGAGGCGGACGGTTCGGCGCCGGTGGCCGGGTTCGACGTGATCACCCTGGACGGCGAGGGCCGCATCCGGCAGGTCCTCGGTTTCCTCGACCGGGTGCCCGCCCAGGCGTGAGAACGCCCGTCGCGGCGATCTCAGCCGCTCGCGGTGATCCGGAACGGGAAAGGGTCTCCCGGTCCTCGGGCGAGAACCGGACAAGGGATCACCGCGAGGGACCGGGAGGCCCGGCGGGAAAGCGGGCCGGGAATTCCCGGGGCCCCGCCGAAAAGCCCCCGGAAAAGCGGATGCACAATGTGTTTCCGGCCGCGGTCACCGAATTGCCCGGTGACCGCGGCCGAGGGTTTCAGATCTTGACGATCTCGTCGATCCGCGCCAGTTCCTCCGCGTCGAAGTCCAGGTTGCGGATCGCGCCGACGCTGTCCTCCAGCTGCCGCGGGCCGCTCGCGCCGACCAGGGCGGAGGTCACCCGGCCGCCGCGCAGCACCCAGGCCAGGGCGAGCTGGGCGAGCGTCTGGCCACGGGACCCGGCGATCTCGTTCAGGGCGCGCAGCCGGCCGACCAGGTCCTCGGTCACCGCGTCCGAGTTCAGGAAGGGGCTGTCGCTCGCGGCGCGGGAGTCCTCGGGGATGCCGTCGAGGTAGCGGCCGGTGAGCAGGCCCTGCTCCAGCGGGGAGTAGGCGATGGAGCCGACCTGGAGCTCGTCCAGGGCGTCGAGCAGGCCCTCGTCCTCGGGGCGCCGGTCGAGCATCGAGTAGCGCGGCTGGTGGATGAGGAGCGGGGTGCCGAGCTCCCCGAGGATGCGGGCGGCCTCCCGGGTCTGCTCCGCCGAGTAGTTGGAGACGCCCACGTAGAGTGCCTTGCCCTGCTGCACCGCCGAGTGCAGCGCGCCCATCGTCTCCTCCAGCGGAGTGTCCGGGTCGGGGCGGTGCGAGTAGAAGACGTCGACGTACTCAAGGCCGAGCCGGGCGAGGCTCTGGTCGAGCGAGGACAGCAGGTACTTGCGCGAGCCCCACTCGCCGTACGGGCCGGGCCACATGAGGTAGCCGGCCTTGGTGGAGACGACCAGTTCGTCGCGGTGGGCGGCGAAGTCCGCCTTCAGGGCCTCACCGAGCGCGGCCTCGGCGGCACCGGGCGGCGGGCCGTAGTTGTTGGCGAGGTCGAAGTGGGTGACGCCGAGGTCGAAGGCGCGGCGCAGGATGGCGCGCTGGGTCTCCACGGGCCGGTCGGGCCCGAAGTTGTGCCACAGGCCGAGCGACAGCGCGGGGAGCTTCAGGCCGCTGCGTCCGGTGCGCCGGTAGGGCATGTCGGCGTAGCGGTCGGGGTGTGCGGTGTACAACGCGACTCCAGAGGGGTTGGCACACGATCTACCGGATCCACTGTTCCCCGGGTCGCGTACAGCGGTCCAACAGAAGAATCCGATGGAATTGTGCGGCTAGGCTGCTCAATCATGGAACTGCGCCATCTCCAGCACTTCGTCGCGGTCGCCGAGGACCAGCACTTCACCCGGGCCGCCGAGCGCCTCATGGTGTCCCAGTCAGGGCTGTCCGCCTCCATCCGGGCCCTGGAGCGGGAGCTGCGGGCTCCGCTGTTCGTGCGGACCACCCGGCGGGTGACGCTCACCGAGGCGGGGCGCGCCCTGCTGGTGGAGGCCGAACGGATCCTGGCACAGGTGCGCTCGGCGCACGAGGCGGTGGCGGCGGTACAGGGCGTGCTGCGCGGCACGCTGGCGCTGGGGACCGAGCAGTGCATCGCCGGAGTCCACGTGGCACGGCTGCTCGCGGGTTTCCGGCGGCGGCATCCGGACGTGGAGATCCGGCTGCGGCAGGCGGGCTCGGGAGCGCTGGCCGAGGAGGTGGCGGTTGGGCGGCTCGACCTGGCCTTCGCCTACCGCACCCAGGCGGACAGCGACCAGCTGCGCTCGGTGTCGCTGGCCGGCGAGCCGCCGACCGTCCTGTGCCATCCCAGCCACCGGCTCGCCGCGGCGGGCGCGGTGCTCACGCCGGACGACCTCGCCGGTGAGGTCTTCGTGGACTTCCACCCGGACTGGGGACCGCGCCGCGCCACGGACGCCGCCTTCGCCGCGGCGGGCGTCCGGCGCACGGTCGCGCTGGAGGTCAACGACGTGCACAGCCTGCTGGACCTGGTCGACGAGAACCTCGGCATCGCCGTCGTGCCCCGGCACTTCCGGCACAAGCGGCCCTCGCTCACGGCGCTCCCGATGAAGGACGCGGGCGAGCCGCAGTACGAGACGGTGGCCCTGCTGCCGCCGGACGGCGCCACCAGCCCCGCGGCCCGCGCACTGGTCGCCCTCCTGGAGCCGGGCGACCCGGAAGCACCCTGCGAGTGATTCCGGGCCCGCCGATTCCGGACGCACGAGCGCGTGCGATGCGCGATGGTGGACGCATGCATGCGAAGGACATCCTCATCGACGGCTTCGGCCGCATCCAGGAAGAAGTCCATGCCGCCCTCGACGGCCTCGGACCGGACGAGCTGCACTCCCGCCCGGCACCCGACGCCAACTCCCTCGCCTGGCTCGTCTGGCACCTCACCCGGGTGCAGGACGACCATGTCGCCGCCGCCTTCGACCTCGACCAGGTGTGGCACTCACAGGGCTGGGACAAACGTTTCGGCCTCGACCTGCCGCACGACGACACCGGGTACGGGCACAGTCCCGCCAAGGTCGCGAAGGTGCGGGTCGACTCCGCCGACCTGCTCACCGGCTACCACGACGCCGTGCACGAGCAGACGCTGGGCGCCCTGCGCGCGCTCGCCGCGAAGGACCTCGAACGGGTCGTCGACGAGCGCTGGGACCCGCCGGTCACCCTGGGGGTGCGCCTGGTGAGCGTCCTGTCCGACGACCTTCAGCACATCGGACAGGCCGCCTACCTGCGGGGGCTGGTTCAGAGCGCGGCCGCGTAGGCCGGCAGGACCACGTCCTCGATGAGGGCGTTGCGCTCGTCGAACGGGATGAACGCGCTCTTGAGGGCGTTCACCGTGACCGTGCGCAGGTCCTCGATCCCCCAGCCCGCCTCCTCGACCAGCAGGGACATCTCCCGGGTCATCGTCGTGCCGGAGACCAGACGGTTGTCGGTGTTGAGGGTGACCCGGAAGCCCAGGTCCTTCAGCGCGGTGATGGGGTGCTCGGCGATCGAGGTGGCGCAGCCCGTCTGCAGGTTGGACGTCGGGCACATCTCCAGGGCGATGCGGCGGTCGCGCACCCACCCGGCCAGCCGGCCGAGCTTGCCGGCGGCGAGGTCCGGGATGTCCTCGGTGATGCGCACGCCGTGGCCGATGCGCTGGGCCCCGCACACCTGGAGGGCCTGGTGGATGCTGGGCACGCCGTGCGCCTCGCCGGCGTGGATGGTGAAGGGCACGTTCTCGCGGCGCAGGTGCTCGAAGGCGGCCAGGTGGTCGGCGGGCGGGAAGCCGTCCTCGGCACCGGCGATGTCGAAGCCGACGACACCGGCGTCACGGTAGGCGACGGCCAGGTCGGCGGCCTCGCGGACCCGGTCGAACATGCGCATGCCGCAGAGCAGGGTGCCGACGCGGACGGGGGTCCCGGCGGCGGCCGCCTTGGCCATGCCGGCGGCGAGGCCCTCCTGGACGGTCTCCACGACCTCGCTCAGCGACAGCCCGCCCCGGGTGTTCAGCTCGGGGGCGTAGCGCACCTCGGCGTAGACGACACCGTCCGCGGCCAGGTCGAGCACGTACTCCTCGGCTACCCGCAGCAGGCCCTCGCGGTTCTGCATCACGGCGAGGGTGTGCTCGAAGGTGGCTATGTAGCGGACCAGGTCGCCGGAGTTGGCGGCCTCGTAGTACCAGGCGGCCAGCTCGTCGGGGTCCGTGGTCGGCAGGGTGTGGCCGACCGCGGCGGCGAGCTCGACCACGGTGGCGGGGCGCAGGCCGCCGTCGAGGTGGTCGTGCAGGACGGCCTTGGGCAGGCGGCGGATCACGTCGGCGTCTACGCGCGTAGCGTTCATAGTGCGTCTTTCCTTGGGCGAGCGGTTCCGAGAGGCAGGGGGCGTACGCGGGTCCCGGGGGCGGAGCGTGCGGCGCGGGAGCGGCGTGCGGTGATGCGGTGGTACGGCGGTGCGGGTTATCCGTCGGCGGGCTGGAGCAGGTCCCAGCGGTTGCCGTAGAGGTCCTGGAAGACGGCGACGCTGCCGTAAGGCTCGTGGCGCGGCTCCTCCAGGAAGGTCACGCCGGCGGCGGTCATCCGGGCGTGGTCGCGGGCGAAGTCGTCGGTGTGCAGGAAGAAGCCGACCCGGCCACCGGTCTGGTCGCCGATCCGGGCGCGCTGCTCCTCGCTCTTGGCCCGGGCGAGCAGCAGGCCGGTGCCGGCCCCTTCGGTACCGGGCTCGACGACCACCCAGCGGGAGCCGTCCGGGCGGGGCGCGTCCTCGGCCAGCCGGAATCCGAGCGCGTCGGTGTAGAAGCGGATGGCCTCGTCGTAGTCGTCCACGACGAGGGTGACCAGGGCAACGCGTCGCATCGGGACCTTCCGGTGGGGGTGGTTAGCCGGAGAGGTTATACGTAAAACCCAGAGGGCGCCAGTCGCTCCGGCGGCGGAGCGGGCGGAGGACGGGGAAGGTCAGGGCCGCTCGCCCTGGGCGACCTCGACCCGGTGGTGGACGTCGGCCATCCCGGTCACCGAGGCGACGCAGGAGACGGCGGCACAGGCGAGCAGGAGGGCGGCGACCCGGCGGCCGGCGCGGCCTCGCGGCCGGGGGGCGGACAGCAGGGCCTGGACACGGCGCGGGACCGGGCCCGTGGTCGCGGCGGCGGCGAAGCCGGGGCGCTCCGAGTGGACGGCCTGGGCGGCCAGGGCGGCGCGGGCGATGGCGCGGGCGGTCAGCCGCCGGTCGCCGACCGAGACCGCCGCGACCTCGTCGGCCGCCCGCTCGGCGGCGAGCCGGACGGTGTCGCGGACCTGCCGCAGGGCGGGGTGGCAGTGCGCCGCGACCTCGGCGGCGGCGAGGAAATAGTGGTGGCCGCCCGCGTTGTGCGCCCGCTCGTGCGCGAACAGCGCCTCGCGCTCGGCGCCGTCGAGACTGCGCAGCATGGCGGTGGTGACGACGATGCGGTGCGGGCGGCCGGGCAGCGCGTAGGCGTCCGGGCGGGACGACTCGACGACGCACAGGTCGCCGGCGCGCGGACCGCGCCCGGCCTCCGAGCGGGCGGCCCGGAAGGCGCGGGTCTGGCGCAGCACCGAGCGGACGAGTGTCCAGCCGCACACGGCGAGGGCGCCCACGGAGGTGGCGGCGGCCGGGAGGACGACGAGGTCCGAGGCGGTGTGCAGCGGGTGGACGAGTTCGCCGAGGGCGGCGAACACCGGCAGCTTGAGCAGGCCGGTCAGCACGAAGGCGCCGAGCGCGGCCAGCGAGCAGCCGGCGAGGACGACCGCGCACCCGGTGACCGCCCACAGCGCGGCGACGGGCGCGAGCCGGTCCGCGGCCCGCCGGGCGAGCGCCGGGAGGGCGAACGGCAGCAGCAGGGGCAGCAGGAGCAGCGCGGTCATCGGTCGTCGTCGGATTCGAGCAGGTCGCGCAGGATGCGCTCGTCGTCCGCGCTGAGCTGGGCGACGAAGCGGGCGAGGACCGTCTCGCGGTCGCTGTCCCGGTTCAGCTCGCTGTGCATGCGGCGGGCGGTGAGGCCGTGGGCGTCCTGGAGCGGGATGTAGGCGTAGCCGCGGCCCTGGCGGCGCCGCTCGACCATGCCCTTGTCGTGCAGGCGGGTGAGGATCGTGGTCACCGTCGTCCGGGCGAGGTCCGCGCCCAGGGTGAGCTGCACCTGGCCCGGCGTCTGGGGAGCGCCGGCGGCCCAGAGCGCGGCCATGACACTCGCTTCGAGCTCGCCGGCCGGCCGGCGTTCGTCCTTGGCGTCGGTCATGGGAACGTCCCTCACCCGTCCTCGTGCGCGGCCCGGAGGGCCTTCCGTGCGCTCACAGTCGGCCGTCTACATGAGTGTAGTCAACCTGGCGCCCGTCGTACCGGCGTGCGCCCCGTCCATTATGGGAGGGAACGGATGACCGGGACACGGGCGGGCGGTGCCCCGGCGGTTACGGCCGTCAGCCGGCCGTGGTGTGCAGCGCGTCGAGCGGTGTCAGCCGGCCGTGGTGTGCAGCGCGTCGAGCCGGTCCAGTTCCTCCCGGGTCAGCCGCAGGGCGCCGGCGGCGACGTTCTCGGCGAGGTGGTCGGGGTTGCCGGTGCCGGGGATGGCGAGCACGTGGGGGCCCTGGTGCAGGGTCCAGGCGACGCGGACCTGGGTGGGGCTCACCCCGTGCGCGCGGGCGACGGCCAGCACCTCGTCGTCGTGGGCGGTGTCCGCCCGGCGCGGTCCGGCCTCGCCGGCGACGGCGTAGAAGGGCACGAACGCGATGCCACGCTCCCCGCAGATGCGCAGCACCTCGTCGTCGACGGGGTCGGGGCGGTCGATGGCGTACCGGTTCTGCACGCACACCACCGGGGCTATCTCCAGCGCCTCGGCGAGGTGGCGGGGCTGCACGCCGGAGACGCCGAGGTGCCGGATCAGGCCGGCCTCCCGCAGCTCGGCGAGGGCGCCGAAGTGCTCGGCGATGGAGTCCTGCTGCTGGCGGCGGAAGTTGACCACGTCGAGGTGGTCCCGGCCGAGCTGGCGCAGGTTCTCCTCGACGTGCCCGCGCAGCTGGTCGGGGCGGGCCGCGGGGCCCCACTCGCCGTAGTAGTCCCGGAAGGGGCCGACCTTGGTGGCGATGACCAGGTCGTCGGGGTACGGGGCGAGCGCGGAGTTGATCAGTTCGTTGGCGGAGCGCAGCGAGGAGAAGTAGAAGGCGGCGGTGTCGATGTGGTTCACGCCGAGTTCCACGGCCCTGCGCAGGACGGCGATCGAGCGCTCGCGGTCGCTGGGAGTGCCCAGGTGGAAGGCGGCGTCGCCGGTCAGCCGCATGGCACCGAAGCCGATGCGGTGGACGGGCAGGTCGCCGAGTACGAAGGTGCCGGAGGCGGCCGCGTTGATCGTCTCAGTGGTCATCGGCGGAGTCTGACACATCCCTTGCGCAGCAATGGAGTTCGCGGCCCCGGCCGGCCGCCACGCGAGGGACGACCGCGCCGGGGACAACCGGGCGACGGCCGGACGGGGTCACGTCGCATCGAGGTGGAGCTCCCCGAGGCGCCGGCGCAGATACGCCCGCTCCGCCTCGCCGTCGGCCAATTCGATCGCGGCCCGGTACTCCCCCTCCGCCTCGGCGGGCCGGTCGAGGCGGCGCAGCAGGTCGGCCCGGACCGCGTGCAGGACGTGATAGCGGCCAAGGGTGCCGGGGGTGAGGGAGTCGACCAGCTCCAGCGCCTCGGCTGGGCCCTCGACCTCGGCCACCGCGACGGCACGGTTGAGCGCGACGACCGGCGAGGGCGCCACGGCCGTCAACTGGTCGTACAGGCGCAGGATCTGCCCCCAGTCGGTGGCGCCCGCGGTTCCGGCGTCGCTGTGCACCGCGTTGACGGCGGCCTGGATCTGGTACGGCCCCGGGCGGCCCCGGCGCAGACAGCGGCGGACCAGGTCCTGGCCCTCGGCGATCAGCTCACGGTCCCACCGGGCGCGGTCCTGCTCGGGCAGGGGCACCAGGGCGCCGTCCGCGTCCCGCCGGGCCGGGCGGCGCGCGTCGATCAGCAGCATCAGGGCCAGCAGACCGGTGACCTCGGGTTCGTCCGGCATCAGCGCGGCGAGCAGCCGGCCGAGCCGCAGCGCCTCCGCGCACAGGGTGGGATCGCCGGTGTAGCCCTCGTTGAAGACGAGGTAGACGACGGCGAGGACGCCGCCGAGCCGGTCGGGCAGGTCGGCGTCGCGCGGCACGCGGTACGGGATGCCCGCGTCGCGGATCTTGGCCTTGGCCCGCACCAGCCGCTGGGCCAGGGTCGGCTCGGGGACCAGGAAGGCGCGGGCGATCCGGGCGGTGCTCAGCCCGCCGACCAGGCGCAGGGTGAGGGCCACCCGGGCCGCGGGGGCGAGGGCGGGGTGGCAGCAGGTGAAGATCAGACGGAGCCGTTCGTCGCGCACGGGGCCCTCCTCGCGCGGTGCGTCGGGCGCGTACAGCAGGGCGGCCTCGGCGTGCCGGGCCTGTCGGGAGGACTCGCGGCGCAGCCGGTCGACCGCCCGGTTGCGGGCGGTGGTGATGATCCAGCCGGCCGGGCTCGGCGGCACGCCCGCCTCCGGCCAGGTGCGCACGGCGACGGCGAAGGCGTCCTGCACCGCCTCCTCGGCGAGGTCGATGTCGCCGAGGAAGCGGACGAGGACGGACACGGCGCGCCCGTACTCGGCCCGGAAGACGGCCTCGACGCCGGGCGCCGGGGTCATCAGTGCTGGTCCACGAACGGCCGCACCTCGATGGGCAGGGTGGTCGCGAGGGCTGCCTTGCGGCCCCACTCCAGCGCCTCGTCCAGGTCGGCGGCCCGGATCAGGCAGAGCCCGCCCAGGTACTCCTTGCCCTCGGCGTAGGGGCCGTCGGTGATCAGGACGTCGCCGCCCTCGGGCCGGAGCATGGTGGCGGTCTCCGGGGCGTGCAGTCCGCCGGCGAAGACCCAGGCCCCGGCCGCGCGCAGCTCGTCGTTGAAGGCCTCGACGTCCCGCATGATCCCGGCGAGCACGTCGGGGGCCGGCGGCTGTCCGTCGGCGGGCTGGACCACACTGAGCAGGTAGTGCTTCATGACGTCCTCCTCGGCGTCCTGCCGGGTGTCCTCCGGCCCCGGGAGCTGGGGTCTGTCGTGCCCGGCGGTGTCTGTCACCTCCTACACGAACGGCGGGGGCCCGGATCGACACCGGGCCGGGCGGACGCGTGAAAAAGTCTCCTCCGGTCGCTCGAGGAAGGGGCGGCGGGGCTTCGGAAAGTCCCCCCGGCGGGGGTCTTCGGAAGAATCCTGTTCATGACCGACACCGCGCATCCGCTCGTCCGCACCGCACACCGGCTGGCCGACGGTCTGCTCCTGCCCGAGGCCGAGCGGGTGGACCGGGAGGGCATGCCCCGCGGTCACGTCGAGGCGGTGAAGCGGTCGGGGCTGCTCGGGGTGGTCGCGCCGGTCGCGTACGGCGGCTCGGGGGCGCCGCCGGCCGTGCTGCGGGAGACCGCGGAGATCCTGGCCGGGGCCTGCTGCTCGACCTGGTTCGTGCAGACGCAGCATCACACGCCCGTGCAGACCCTGGCACAGAGCGAGGGCCCGGTGCGGGAACGTCTGCTGGGGCCGTTGTCGCGGGGCGAGCTGCTGTCCGGGGTGGCCTACGCGCACCTGCGGGCGTATCCACGCGTCCCCGTGCGGGTGCGGCGCGAGGGCGACGACCTGGGGTTCGACGGGACCGTCCCCTGGTACACCGGCTGGGGGCTGAACGACGTGATGCTGCTCGCGGGGGTCAGCGAGGCGGGAGAGGCGGTGTTCGCCTTCGTCGAGGCGCGCGACCAGCCGGGGCTGCGGGCGTCACGGCCCCTGCGGCTCGCGGCACTCACCGCCGCATCCACGGTGTCGCTCGAACTGGACGGCCTGCGGGTGCCGGAGGAGGCGGTGGCCCTGCGGACGCCGTACGAGCGGTGGGCGCCCGGGGACCGGGCCCGCACGCTCAACGCCAACCCGGCCGTCTTCGGTGTCGCGCGGGCGGCGCTCTCCCTGCTGGACGAGGAGTTCGCCGGGCCGCTGGCCGCCCGCCTCACCGACGTCCGGCGCCGGGCCTACGCCCTGGCCGACCAGCCGGCGCCGCTGGAGTGGGTCGCGGAGCGGCTGGCGGTACGGGCGGAGGCGTACGAGGTGCTGGGCGCCGCCACCACGGCGGCGGTGACGGCGGGCGGCGGGCGCGCGATGTCGCTGACCAGCCGCCCTCAGCGCCTGGCCCGCGAGGGCCTGTTCCTCCTGGTGCAGGGCCAGACGACGGAAACCCGCCGGGCCCACCTGCGCGCCCTGACCGCGGAGCGGGGCCGCTCCGCGGATGGGGTGGGGGCAACGAACCAGCCCGGGACCACGGACCCGGCGGAACCGTAGAGCCGCCACCGGGGCAGCGCGGCCGGCGGAGGCGACCGTGCTCGGAGCATGAGCCCTGCCGAGCCGTGGAGCCCGCCCCCAGGCAGCGAGGCCGGCCGGGTCAGCAGGGCTGCCGGAGACGGCCGGCCCCGCGAGCACCCACCCGGCGCAGCCGTGAAGCGGGCCCAGGGGCAGCGAGACCCGCAGCGTCGACAGGGCTGCCTGAGACGGCCGGCCCGAGGGAACAAGCCCGGCGGAGCCGTGGAGAGGCCCCGGGCAGCGAGCCCAGGGGGTCAGCGTGACCGTTGGAGGCTGCGGGCCAGGGCGTGGGTGCCTGTCGCCGCTGCTGTCGCGAAGGCCAGGGCGAGGGCCAGGTCGCGGGGGCGGGTGGGGCGCAGGACGCCGGCGCGGCGCAGGCGGGCACGGGCCCACAGGGTGAAGGGGATGACCACGAGCGGGCTGGTCACGGAGCCGGGTGTGTAGCCGCGGAGCACGGCCGCCTGCGCCAGATGGACCACTCCGTGCAGGCCGAAGGCGTCGAGCGCGGTCTGGTAGACGGCGGAGCGGCCGCCGGTGCGGTGCCCGTCGGCCGCGGCCGCCGCGACCACGGCGGCCATCGCGGCGACGGCCGTCGTGAACTCACGGGCGTCCACCGACCCCACCTGCCGCCACACGGCCTCCGGCACCCGGGGGAACCTCTCGCGCAGCTCCGGGAGCCGCGTGCGCACCCAGCGGGGCACCGTGGCCAGTTCCTCGGAGTCGTGCACGGCCCAGGCGGCCAGCAGACCGAAGGTCACCGACGCGTCCACCGCTGCTTCTCTCTTCATGAAACCGCAGTCTGGCAAACGCAGTTGGGCGACGCGCGGGCGGGTCAGGCGCGGCTGTCGTCCTCCGGGCCCTCCACCACGACGAGGAACGCGTCCGACTGCAGATCCATCACCACGGTCGCCGCCTCCCCCTCGGCGCGGCGCGCTGCCGCGAACTCCTCCGCGGGCCACGAACCTCGCGGGGCCCCGGCGGGGAACCGCTCCAACACCTTCGCACTCATGACGGCCGGTCACCTCCAACGCGGACGGTCGCACGGAATGTACGTCCTGTACCGGAGCGGCTGCCCCGGATCGCTGCGGACATGTCACCCGACCGGGTACGGACGGCGCGAGCCGCATCCGCCGGCCGCCCGCCGCGGGAAGTGACCGGAAGGGGGACCGGAACGCAGGGACCGGCGACGCGGAGGACATCGGTGATGGACGACGACGAGCGGGCTGCGGGTCCGCGCTGCCTGGTGACGGGCGCCACGGGCTACATCGGCGGACGGCTCGTGCCCGAACTGCTCGCCGCCGGATACCGCGTGCGCTGTCTGGCCCGCTCCCCCGGCAAACTGCGTGACGTCCCCTGGGCGGCCGAGGTCGAGGTGGCGCGCGGCGACGTCACCGACGCCGCGGCGGTCGGCGAGGCGATGCGGGACGTCGACGTGGCGTACTACCTGGTGCACGCCCTCGGCAGCGGCGACGGCTTCGAGGAGACGGACCGCCGCGCGGCCCGGATCTTCGGGGAGCGGGCGAAAGCGGCCGGGGTGCGCCGCATCGTCTACCTGGGCGGCCTCACCCCCGCCGGCGTGCCCGACCATGCCCTGTCCCCGCACCTGAGGTCCCGCTCCGAGGTGGGCCGGATCCTGCTGGCGTCCGGGGTGCCCACCGCCGTGCTGCGGGCCGCCGTCATCATCGGCTCGGGCTCGGCCTCCTTCGAGATGCTGCGCTACCTCACCGAGCGGCTGCCGGTGATGATCACCCCGAGCTGGGTGCGCACCCGGATCCAGCCCATCGCCGTCCGGGACGTCCTGCGCCTGCTGAGCGGCTGCGCCCGCCTGCCGGACGACGTCAACCGTGCCTTCGACATCGGCGGTCCCGACGTGCTGACGTACCGGGACATGATGATGCGGTACGCGCGCGTGGCGGAACTGCCCCGGCGGGTCATCGTGCCCGTGCCGGTCCTCACCCCACGGCTGTCCAGCCTCTGGGTCGGCCTGGTCACGCCCGTCCCCGCGTCCATCGCCCGGCCGCTGACCGAGTCGCTGCGGCACGAGGTCGTCTGCCAGGAGCACGACATCGCCCGGTACGTCCCCGATCCGCCGGGGCATCCGCTGGGCTTCGACTTCGCGGTCCGGCTGGCCCTGCGCCGGGTGCGGGACGCGAAGGTGGACACGCGCTGGTCGACCGCCTCGGTGCCCGGCGCCCCGAGCGATCCGCTGCCGACCGACCCCGACTGGGCGGGCGGCAGCCTGTGCACCGACCACCGCGAGGCCATGGTGGACGCGTCGGTGGGGGAGCTGTGGCGAGTGATCGAGGGCGTGGGCGGCGAGAACGGCTGGTACTCCTTCCCGCTCGCCTGGAACCTGCGCGGTCTGCTGGACCGGCTGGCCGGCGGGGTCGGGCTGCGCCGGGGCCGCCGGGACGCGCAGCGGCTGCGGGTCGGCGACTCGCTGGACTTCTGGCGGGTGGAGGAGATCGAGCCCGGGCACCTGCTGCGGCTGCGCGCCGAGATGCGGCTGCCGGGCCTCGCCTGGCTGGAGATGTGTGCCGAGCCGGCCGGGCCGGGCCGCAGCCGCTACCGCCAGCGCGCGCTGTTCCATCCGCGCGGGCTGCTCGGCCAGGCCTACTGGTGGGGCATCTCCCCCTTCCACGCCGTCGTGTTCGGCGGCATGGCCCGCAACATCGCGCGGGCGGCGGCCCGGCCGGCCCCGGCCGGGCCGCGGTCGCCCGGCCGGTGACGCGTCCCGGGCGAATGAAGTGGACCGGGCGGTCCGACGCGCATCCGCCCGGCCCCGCGGGCCGGAAGAGGTCCGCGTCCGCACCGATCCCCCCGGAGCCGCACCATGTACGTCTCGGTCGTCCTGTTCACCGCCGATCTGCGCCTGCACGACCATCCGCCGCTGCGGGCGGCGCTGCAGGGCGGCCGGCAGGTGGTCCCGCTCTTCGTGCACGACCGTGGTGTGGCGGACGCGGGGTTCGCGGTGCCGAACCGGATGGCGTTCCTCGCCGACTGCCTGCGTGACCTGGACGACGAGCTGCGCGAGCGGGGCGGGCGGCTCGTGGTGCGCTCGGGCGACGTGGTCGAGGAGGTGTGCAGGGTGGCCGCGGAGGCCGACGCCGACGAAGTGCATCTCGCGGCGGACGTGAGCGCCTATGCCCAGCGACGCGAACGGCGGCTGCGCCGGGCCTTGGAGGCGGAGGGACGGCGGGTGCACTTCCACGACACGGTGACCACGGCGGTGGCGCCCGGTGCGGTGACCCCGACCTCGTCGGACCACTTCGCCGTGTTCACGCCGTACTTCCGGCACTGGTCCACCCAGCGGCTGCGGGACGCCCTCGGCGTGCCCCGGACGATCCGCGTGCCCGAGGGCATCGGCTCCGAGGAACTGCCGTCCCGCGCCGCCGTGCCGGGGGTGTCCCCCGGGCTGGCGACCGGCGGCGAGCGCGAGGCGAGGCGGCGGCTGACCGCCTGGCTGCGCTCGGGTGCGGACGCCTACGAGGAGGGGCGCGACGACCTGGGCGACGACGCGACCTCCCGGCTCTCCCCGCACCTGCACTTCGGCACCTTGTCCCCCGTCGAGGTGGTCCAGCGGGCCGGCGCGGCCGACAACCCGGGCGCGCGGGCGTTCGTACGGCAGCTGGCCTGGCGGGACTTCCACCGCCAGCTGCTGGCGGCGCGGCCCGGGGCGTCCACCGCCGACTACCGCACCAAGCGCGACCGCTGGCGGTCGGAGCGGACCGCCCGCGCGGACATCGAGGCGTGGCGGGAGGGCCGTACCGGCTATCCGGTGGTCGACGCGGCGATGCGCCAGCTGCGGCACGAGGGGTGGATGCACAACCGCGGCCGCCTGCTGACGGCGAGCTTCCTGACCAAGACGCTGTACGTCGACTGGCGGGTGGGCGCCCGGCACTTCCTGGACCTGCTGGTCGACGGGGACGTGGCCAACAACCAGCTCAACTGGCAGTGGGTGGCCGGGACGGGCACGGACACCCGGCCCAACCGCGTCCTCAATCCGGTCACCCAGGCCAAGCGGTACGACCCCGCCGGCGCCTACGTACGGCGCTGGGTGCCCGAACTGCGGGACGTCCAGGGCGGCGCGATCCACGAGCCCTGGAAACTCCAGGGGCTGGAACGCGCTGCCGCCGGCGACTACCCCGAACCGCTCATCACCCTCTCCGACGGACTGGCCCGCTTCCGCCAGGCACGCGGCAAGGAGTGAGAGGCGCCGGTCCTAGGACCGGTGCCGGTGGGCCGCCGACAGTACGTCGAGGGCTTCGGCGAGGCCGGTCGGGCGCAGCATGCCGCGGCCGGTGTGCCCCGCCCAGCCGGGGCCGCCGAGCACGACCAGCGGCTGTGACCGTGCCCCCTTCACCCCCCACTCCGTGGCGGCCACGTGCTGGGCCAGCGCCAGACTCGCGGTGGAGCGGGCCTGGGCCCACAGCACCACGGCGGCCGGGCCGAGGCGCCGTACCGCGGCCGACAGCGCCTCGGCCGGGACGGCGCCGGCGAACATCCGTGTGGGGATACCGAGTTGGCTCAGCCCCGCGTTGAGCGCCTCCAGCGGCAGGGTGTGCTGTTCGCCTGGTACGCAGGCCAGCAGCACCGGTCCCGGGGCGGCGGGGTCCGGTGGCGTCACGGGGGGCGGGGTGTGCCGGCGCAGGACGGTGGACACGTGCCAGGACAGCAGGTGCTCCACCTCCACGTAACGGTCGCCTGCCGAGGCCCACTTGCGGCCCACGGCGTGCAGGGAGGGCACCATCACCTCCTGCCAGGCGCGGGCCAGGCCGTGGCGGGCCACCGCCGCGGCGAGCCGTTCCTCGACGGCCGGCGCGTCCAGGCGCACGGCCGCGCGGGCCAGGCCGCGCAGCTCCTGTCCGATGTCGTCCTCCGGCGGCGGACCGGCCGTCGCCACCGCCGCGGCTGACGACGACAGCAGCATCGACGCCGACAAAGACCCGGACCCGGACCCGGACGCAGACCCATACCCGGACGCCGACGCATGCCCGGCCGCGGTCGACCCGCCCCGCGCGCCGACGACACCCGCCCCCGTATCCGCGGTCCCCGCGCCGGTGGCACCCGTACCGGCGCCCGCCGCGGCCGTGCCGGAGGTCCCCGCCGCGACGGGCGGTGGTGCGGCCGCGGTGAGCTCGTTCCGTGCGGCCCGGGCCGCCTCCGCCGGGGCCACGCCGGCCGAGGTCAGCCGGCACATCGTCTCCAGCACGGCCACGTCCCGGGGCGTCCAGCGGCGGTGCCGGCCCGCCGCGCGCTCGGCGGGGCCGATGCCGTAGCGGCGCTCCCAGGAGCGCAGGGTGGTGGGCGAGACCCCGAGCCGGCGGGCCAGGGCACCGGTGGTCAGCCCCGCCTCGGCCGGCGCTGCCGGCTCGGTATGCGTGACGTCCATGGCACGACTATACGATGCAAAATCGATGCGTGTTGAACGGGTGGGCGCCCGGCTCCGACCATGAGGGACCGTACCTACCCGAGGAGCCGCGGCATGTGCTCGAATCCGGCCCCCAGCAGCGTCGTCGTCGAGCGCTCCGCGCCGGAGGCCGCCACCGGAACGGCGCGCCCCGTCGCGGACGGCGAGGCGTACGGCGGCCCGTACGGCGACGAGGAACTGGCGCGTGGCCTGGTGGCGGGCGACGAGGCGTGCCTGATCGCGGTGCACCGGCGCTGGTCAGGCCTGGTGTACGGCCTGGCCCGGCGCTCGCTGGGCGACGCCCGGGAGGCGGAGGACGTGACACAGCAGGTGTTCCTCGGCGTGTGGCGGGGCCGGCACGGGTACCGGCCCGACCGCGGCTCGCTGGCCGGCTGGATCGTCGGCATCACCCGGCGCCGGATCGTCGACGCCCTGTCCGCCCGGACCCGGCGCGCCGACCTGGTCGCGGCGGCCGGCTCGGCGCTGCTGCTCACCGGCGGCACCGTCGCCCCGGGGCCCGAGGCGGTGCTCGACCGGGTGGTGGTCCGGCAGGCGCTGGCCCGGCTGCCCGTCCCCCAGCGGGAGGTGCTGCGGCTGGCCTTCTTCGAGGACCTCACCCAGACGCAGATCGCGGCCCGCACGGGGTGGCCGCTCGGCACCGTGAAGAGTCACGCGCGGCGCGGCCTGCACCGG
Organism: Streptomyces sp. WI03-4A; assembly: GCF_033792105.1. Classification (NCBI taxonomy): domain Bacteria; kingdom Bacillati; phylum Actinomycetota; class Actinomycetes; order Kitasatosporales; family Streptomycetaceae; genus Streptomyces; species Streptomyces sp. WI03-4A. The sequence goes on along the minus strand of NZ_JARAUO010000006.1, from coordinate 103,032 downwards.
CTGCGGGACTCGCTGGGGCAGCAGGCGGGTGCAATCGATGCGGAAACAGTGCACTGACGGGGAGCGGGTGGGTGAGCCACCGGAAGTAGGGGGCGGCGCCGGCAAGGATCAGCCCCACCCCCTACACATAAGCCGCCAATAAGGGCAGACTGGGTGAGCGGCGTTCTCGCGCACCGCTCCCGACGCGGTCGGGGCCGTACGACGGGACAGGAGGGGACAGGAGCATCCCCGGACCCCGAGCGGCAGCGCCCGAAGACCATGAAAGAGAAGTCCGAGGAAGGGAGGACCCAGCGAAGAAAGTGAAGGCCACGAAGAACGCGAGGACGGTCCGCCCGGGCGGACCGTCCTCCCCGTGTCCGCGGCTCAGCGGCCGGGCACCTGCCAGGGCGCCTGGGGCATGGCGCGCCCCGTCTCCAGCAGCGACTTGAGGTTGGAGAGCACCGCGGGCCAGCCGTAGGCGACGTCGCCGCGCTCCCCCTCGTCGTTGAGGTCCTCGTGGATGACGGTCAGGCGCACGATGTCCTCGTGCGGCCGGATCTCGAAGGTGACCCGGGAGTGCCGGTCCTCCCGGCCCTCGTCGTCGGGCGCCGCCCAGGTGGCGACCAGCCGGGTCGGCGGTTCGCTCTCGATCACGCGCCCGACCACGTCGGCGACGCCGGAGCCGTCGGTGCGGACGTGCTCCCAGCGGGAGCCGACCTGCCAGTCGGAGACGTTGCGGTGCCCCCAGTAGGCGGCGGTCAGGTCGGCGTCGGTGAGCGCCTCCCAGACCCTCTCGGGGGTGCTCGCGATGTAGGTGACGTACACGAAACTCGGCTTGTCGGCCATGGCTTCCTCGGCTCGTCGCTTCACGGCGCCGAGCGCGTTGAGGCGCGGACGCTCGAACTTGTCGATCCACCGCTCCTGGATCTCGTGGAGCGGTACGGGATTGAGGTAGTGCAGCTTCTCCCGCCCCCGCCGCAGCGTGCTGACCAGGTTGGCGGCCTCCAGCACGGAGAGGTGCTGGGTGACCGACTGGCGGGTCATGGCGAAGTGCTCGCACAGCTCGCCCAGCGTCTGGCCGTTGTGTTCGTGCAGCCGGTCGAGGAGCCGTCTGCGCGTGGTGTCGGCCAGCGCCTTGAAGACCCTGTCCATCCCGCTGTCGTCCGCTGATCGCACACCCAACGTTATGCAGGCAATCTCTTGCATGTCAATCCGGGAAGAAGCGCCGGGCCGGGTACGCCGCCGTGATCAGCCCGCCACCGGCTCCGCGTCCGGGTCCCGGTCCGCCGTCGTGTACTCCTCGCTGATCTCCTTCGGCCCGAACGGCCACACCCGCTCCAGCCGCGCCCAGACGAAGAAGGCCGCGCAGCCGAGAGCGACCCAGGCGAGGGACCATTCGATGGGATGGCGGCCGGGAGAGTTCTCGTCGGCGTACCCGTAGATCACGCACCAGCCGACGAAGGCGACGAGGGCGGGCAGCGGGTAGAGCCACATCCGGTACGGGCGGTGCAGGGTGGGCCGGCGCCTGCGCAGCACCATGAGCGCCACGATCTGGGCGAGCGCCTGGACGATCACCATGACCGTGGTGAGCAGCTGGATCAGGGTGGCGAGATCGGTGTGGCGGCCGATCAGGAAGCCGATCGCGGTGATCACGCCCATGGTCGCCAGGCCCAGCATCGGGAAGCGGTGCCGGGGGTGCAGCTTGCCGTACGGCCGGAAGAACACGCCGTCGCGGGCGGCGTCGTAGGGCACCCGGGAGCCGCCGAGCAGTCCGGTGAACACCGAGGCGAACGCGGTGATGAGGATCAGCACGGTGACGATGTCGGCGGCGCCGGTGCCCCAGGTCTTCTCCAGCACCGCCGAGGCCACCGAGGTGGAGGCGATGTCCTTGGGATCGGTCATGCGGTGCCAGTCCACGACGCCGAGCGTGCCGATCTGCAGCAGCAGGTAGATCGCCATGATGCCGAGGATCGAGAAGATGACGGACCGCGGCAGGGTGCGGCCCGGTTCCTTGATCTCGGCACCCATGTAGGCGGTGGTGTTGTAGCCCAGGTAGTCGTAGACGCCGATGGTCAGGCCCGCGGCGAAGCCGAGCCAGAAGCGGTCGCTCGTCAGGTCGAAGGCGTGGGCGGGGTAGCCGAAGGCCAGGTGGGGGCTGAAGTCGGTGGCCGCGGCCGCGATCACCAGCACGACGGACGCGATCATCACCGCCCACATCACGGCGGTGAGGCGGGCGATGTGCTCGATGCCGCGCCACAGCAGCAGCACCACCAGGGCGATGACGCCGAGGCCGATCAGGTCGCCCTGCGTCCGGCCGAGGCCGGGGGCGAGGTAGCCCAGGTACTGGACGAAGCCGACCACGCCCGTGGACATGATCAGGGGGATGAAGAGCATCGCCGTCCACACGAACAGGAACGGCATCAGCCGGCCGGTGCGGTACTGGAACGCCTGGCGGAGGTAGACGTAGCTGCCGCCGGAACCGGGCATGGCGGCGCCCAGTTCGGCCCACACCAGACCGTCGCACAGCGCCAGCACCGCGCCCGCGACGAATCCGATGACCGCCTGGGGGCCGCCGAACGCGGCGACCATCAGCGGGATGGTCACGAACGGCCCGATGCCGCACATCTGGCTCATGTTGATGGCCGTGGCCTGGAACGGGCCGACCCGACGGACGAAGCCACCGGTGGGTGGCGGGCTACCGGACATGGGGACTCCTGACGCGACGGGCCGGACGGACCGCGTGCCCGGCGGGGAACCCGCCCGGCCGGGCTGACTGGCCGATAAAGTTAAGGAGCCTTACTAGAGGCGTCAAGTAGGCGCCGGGAATGCATGAGAATGGTGCGATGCCCGCCCGAGACGCCGCAGCCCCGCCGGACCAGCCCTGGAGCCGCCGCCGTCTGCGCAGCGCCAACGAGCGGCTGCTGCTGGACCGGCTGCGCGTCCTGGGCGCCGCCTCGCGCGCCCAACTCGCCCGTGAGACCGGCCTGTCCAAGCCGACGGTGTCCAGCGCGCTGGCCTCGCTGGAGACGGCGGGGCTGGTGCGCGAGGTCGGCACCCGGGCGCCCGAACGGGGCCGCACCGCGGTGCTGTACGCCCCCGACCCGGCCGCCGGGTACGCGCTCGGGGTGGACATCGGCCGCGGCTGGCTGCGGGTGGCCGTGGTCGACCTGGACGGCACGGTGGTCGCCCGCGCCGACGTGCGCAACCGGGCCCGCGCCTCCGCCGCGATGGCCGAGCTGGTGGTGGCGACCGCCCGCCAGGTGATCGGCAACTCGGGCGTGGACCCGGCCGAGGTGGTGCACGGGGTGGTGGGGACGCCGGGCGTGTACGACGAGGAGCGGCGCCGGGTGCGGTACGCGATGCATCTGCCGGGCTGGGGCCGCGCCGGCCTGTTCGACCGGATGCGCGAGGAGCTGGGCGTCCCGCTGGAGGTGCACAACGACGCCAACCTGGCCGCGCTCGGCGAGTACACGTACGGCGTCGGTGCCGGCAGCCGGCTCTTCGCGTACATCCTCATCGGCACGGGCCTCGGCATGGGGGTGGTCAGCGAGGGCCGGCTGTTCACGGGGGCGCACGGACTGGCCGGGGAGATAGGTTTCCTGCCGTGGCCGGGCCGGAACAAGCCGGAGCGGCTGGAGGACGCGGTGTCCGGGGAGGCCGTGGTGGAGGCCGCCCGGCGGTTCGGGATGGACGGGCAGCTCACGGCGAAGGCCGTGTTCGACGCGGCCCGGCGCGGCGACCGGGCCGCGGTGCGGGCGGTGGAGCTGGAGGGCGAACGGATCGCGCACACCGTGGCGGCCGCGGCCGCGGTGCTCGACCCGGACCTCGTGGTGCTGGGCGGCGGGGTGGGGCACAGGGTGGACCTGCTGCTCGGCCCGGTCCGTGAACACCTGCGCGCCCTGACCCCGCTGCGGCCGCGGCTCGCGCCCAGCCGGCTGGGCGAGGACGCGGTGCTGCTGGGCGCGGTGGCGACGGCGCTGGGCACGGCGCGCGACCTGGTGTTCGAGCGCCGGGCGGGCGAGGGCTGACCCGGTAGGCACCGGCCCGGCCGGCGCTGACCCGATCGCACCAGCCGTCAAGGGCCGTGACGGCGACGGTCGTTGACATGCCCCTCCGCGTTCCCTACCTTGAGCCAGGTTAGTAAAGTTTCCTAACTTTACGAGGCTGGAGACCAGCGTGTTCCCTCGCCCCGCCCCCGGACGCCGGCTCGCCACGGGCACCGTGCTCCTGAGCTTGCTCGGCACGCTCACCACCGGTGCCTGGGCCGGGCCCCGGGACCAGCGGCCGGAGCCGCACGAGCACCGGCACAGGCCCAGTGTCACCCATGTCCCGGCCACCGCCGGGTCCGCCACTCCGCTGTCCGGCTACTCGATCCGGTCCACCGCCGAGGTGACCGACTCCGCGGCGGCCGTCTCCTCCCCCGGCTACCGGGCGGACCGCTGGTACCCGGCGGGACCCCGCTCCACCGTGCTGGCCGCGCTGCTCGCCGACGGCGTGTACCCCGACCCGTTCCACTCCACCGACCAGCAGAAGATCCCCCGGGACGACTTCCAGGTGCCGTGGTGGTACCGCTCCGACTTCACCGTGGAGGACACGGGGCCGCGCACCCGTCTCGACTTCAGCGGTGTCGTCTCGGCCGCCGACGTCTACGTCAACGGTCACCAGGTGGCCGGGGCCGCGGACGTGACCGGCGCCTACACCCGCCACGAGCTGGACATCACCTCCCTGGTGCGGTCCGGCACCAACACGGTGGCCTTCCGGGTCCGGCCCAACGACCCCAACAAGCACCTCACGATGGGCTGGCTCGACTGGCTCCAGCCGCCGCCCGACCGCAACATGGGCCTCGTGCGCGACGTCCTGGTCCGCCGGGACGGCCCGGTCGTGCTGCGCGACGCGCACGTGGTGAGCGAGCTGTCCGTGCCCGCGCTGGACACCGCCGACCTGACCGTCAGGGCGCAGGCCCGCAACGACTCCGACGCCCCGGTCACCGCCGAGGTCACCGGCAGCGTCGCCGGGACGCGCCTCACCAGGAGCGTGCCGCTCGCCGCGCACGAGACGAAGGCCGTCACCTTCTCCCCCGCCGACGTCCCCGGGCTGCACCTCACCTCCCCGAAGGTGTGGTGGCCGGCGGGCATGGGCGGGCAGCCGCTGTACGACCTCGACCTCGCCGTCTCGGTGTCCGGCGCCGTCTCGGACACGGCCCACGAGCGCTTCGGCATCCGCGACGTGCGGGCGCCGCTGAACTCCGACGGCGCCCGCCAGTACCGGATCAACGGCCGCCAGCTGCTGATCAAGGGCGGCGGCTGGTCGCCCGACGAGTTCCTGCGCTGGGACGCCGGCTACGTGGAGGACCGGCTGCGGTACGCCCTCGACCTCGGCCTGAACACCATCCGCCTGGAGGGGCACATCGAGCCGGACGAGTTCTTCGACCTCGCCGACCGCCTCGGTGTGCTCACCCTGCCGGGCTGGGAGTGCTGCGACAAGTGGGAGGGCCAGGTCAACGGGGGCAGCGAGTCCGGCGAGAAGTGGACCGAGGCCGACTACCCGGTCGCCAGGGCCTCCATGGCCGCCGAGGCCGCCCGGCTGCGCCGCCACCCGAGCGTGATCTCCTTCCTGATCGGCAGCGACGCCGCGCCCGACGCGAGGATCGAGAAGGACTACCTGCACGCCCTCAGGGGCGCCGACTGGCCCGCCCCGGTGGTGCCCGCCGCCTCCGAGAAGTCCTCACCGCAGCTCGGCCGGTCGGGCATGAAGATGACCGGGCCCTACGAATGGGTCCCGCCGGACTACTGGTACGCCAAGCGCGAGGGCGGCGCCACCGGCTTCAACTCCGAGACCAGCGCGGGCCCCGACATCCCGACCCTGGACACCCTGCGTCGGATGATGACGCCCGCCGAACTCGACACGCTCTGGAAGGACCCCGCCGCCCGGCAGTACCACCGCTCGCCCTCCACCGTCTTCGGCACCCTCAAGATCTACGACGCCGCGCTCACCGGCCGCTACGGCGCACCGGCCGGGCTCACCGACTACGTGCGCAAGGCGCAGCTCGCCCAGTACGAGAACGTGCGGGCCCAGTACGAGGCCTACGGGCGCAACGCGACGGACGCGAGCAAGCCGGCCACCGGGGTGATCTACTGGATGTTCAACAGCGGCTGGACGTCGCTGCACTGGCAGCTCGTGGACCGGTACCTGGACCAGGGCGGCGCCTACTTCGGCGCGAAGAAGGCGAACGAGCCGCTGCACATCCAGTACTCCTACGACGACCGCTCGGTCGTCGTCGTGAACAACCGGCACGGCTCCACCGGTCCGCTCACCGCGCGCGCCACGCTGTTCGACCCCGACGGCACCCAGCGGTACGACCGGACGGTCACCGGGATGAGGGTGGACGGCGACGGCGCGCACGGCACCGCGCTCACGCTGCCGTCGTCGGTGAGCGGGCTGCCGCCGACGTACCTGCTGCGCCTCACGCTGACCGACGCGGACGGCAGGGAGGTGAGCCGGAACGTGTACTGGCTCTCCACCCGGACGGACAAGCTCGACTGGGCGCACACCGACTGGTACTACACGCCGGTGACCGGCTACGCCGATCTCCGGGGACTGACCTCGATGGACCGGGTGCCGGTGTCGGCGAGCGCGTCGACCGTGAGCTCAGGGGACACCTCGACGACCACGGTGACCGTGCGCAACACCGGCGACGGGCGGACGCCCTCGCTGCTGACGGACGTCCATCTGGTCGACGCGCACGGGAAGCCGGTGCTGCCGGTGCGCTGGTCGGACAACGAGGTCAGCCTGTGGCCGGGTGAGTCGGCCACGCTGACGGCCACCTACCGGACCGCCGATCTGCACGGCTCGGCGCCGCGGGTGCGGGTCTCCGGCTGGAACACGCCGGAGCGGACGGTCCCGGCGGCCTGACCCGGCGGGGGTGGGCCCTGGGCCCACCCCCCCTCGGCGTCAGCCGACGTCGAGCGCGGTGTCGTCGAGGACGAACGACGTCTGGAGGGTCGAGCCCTCGGTGCCGGTGAACTTGACCGTGACCGTCTGGCCCGCGTAGCTCGCGAGGCTGAAGCTGCGCCGGGTGTAGCCGCTCGCCGCGTTCAGGTTGGAGTAGGTCGCGAGCGTCGACAGCACGGTGCCGCCGCTGTTGAGCACCTGGGCCTTCAGGGTGTCGTACGCCGTCGAGGTGGAGGTCTCGGCGGTGTCGACGTGGAGGTAGAAGCTCAGGTTGGCGGTGGTGCAGCCGGCCGGGATGGTCACCGACTGGGACAGGGTGTCGGTGTGGGCCGATCCGTAGCCGTTCAGCCATGCCTTGTAGGAGCCGGTGCGGGCCGCCTCGCCGGAGTCGTTGGTGATGACCCCGCTGGAGCTGGTCCAGGAGCCGGCGCCGGACTCGAAGCCGGGGTTGGCGAGCAGTTGGGCGGCGGTGCAGGTGCCGCCACCGCCACCGCCGCCCCCGCCGGTGGTGCCGGAACCGGCGAGCCAGGCGGTGGCGTTGAGCGCGAGGGCGGCGTTGGTGGCGCCGGAGTCTTTCCAGCCGTCGTACAGGGTGTTGCCGGACTGGCCGGTGCCGTCGTCGATCGGCGAGCTGTCGCCCCAGAAGGCGACGCGGCCGCTGCCGAAGGCGCTGGTGAGGAAGAAGGCGCCGGTGTTGCCGGAGTAACCGGTGCGGTAGAGCAGGCCCTTGACGGCGGAGTTGTCGGCGGGCTTGAGCGTGGCGGTCGTGCCGCTGGCGATCAGGCTCTTGGTGACGGTGCCGAAGGAGCCGTGCAGCACCGGGTCGGTGCTGTCGCTGATGGCAGACGGGTAGTCGGAGCCGATGCTCAGCGAGTCGATGGAGAAGCCGAACGGGTCGGTGGAGTCGACGCTGTTGTTCGTCATCAGGTCGTTGAGGATCTCGACCGCGTCCTGGCCGTCGTTGTTGCGGTCGGCGCCGGTGTGGTCGGAGATCATGAACAGGCCGCCGCCGTTCTTCACGAAGGTCATGATGGCGGTCTTCTCCGCCGTCGTGAACAGCGTGTTGGGCTCGGGCAGCACCAGGGTGTCGAAGTTCGACAGGTCGGTGGCGGACGAGCCGCCGTAGCTGAGGCTGGAGCCCGAGGGCAGCGTCTTCAGGCTGTAGCCGCCGGCCTTCTGCAGGGCCACGCCCCAGGAGGACAGGGCGCCCGTCCAGTCGGTCTCGGCGGACGGGGAGGAGTTCTGGCCGAGCGGGTCGGGCTGGCTGGTGGAGACGATCCAGTCCGCGTTGCCCGCCGTTTCGGCGTGGGCGTTGTCGAACAGGACGCGGTGCGTGGTGGCGGCGTGCGCGGGGGTGGCGTCCGTGCCGACCTGCAGGGCTGCCGAGGTGACGAACAGCCCGAGTCCGGCCAGGACGGTGGTGAGTCTGCGTCGGGATCTCCAGGATCCAAGCATCCGGCGAACCTCCATGTGGGGTGGGGAGAGGCAGTGGGGCGCCCAAATCTGCGCGCGTAGAACGGGGTTGAGGTTTCTACACGCGTCGACTGGTTGAAAGGTACATGGCATGTCCGGCCGGTGAACATCAAGTCCCGGCAATCTCGTCCCCGGGCAGGCCCCTCGGGCCCGCCGCCGGGGCGGCCGCCGGGGCGGCCGTCAACTCCCGTACAGGTACGGGGTCGTGGTGCTGAGCGCCCGGAAGCCGAGCCGTTCCAGGATCGGCCGGCTCAGGGGCGAGGCGTCGACCTGGAGGAAGCGGTGGCCGTGGGCGGCGGCGACTCGGGCGCGGTGGGCGACCAGGGCGCGGTAGACGCCCCGGCCGCGCCAGGACTCGACGGTGCCGCCGCCCCAGAGACCCGCGAAGCGGGTGCCGGGCACCAGTTCCATGCGGGCGGCGCTGACCGGCTCGTCCCCGGCGAGCGCGACGACGGCGACGACCGTGCCCGGATCGGCGGCCAGCCGGGCGAGGAGCCGGTGGCGCAGCCGGGTGCCGTCGGCGCCGAACGCCTGCTCGTGCACGCGCACGACGAGGTCGACACCGGCGGGATCGGTGGCCCTGACGATCCGGATGCCGTCGGGCGGCCGGGTGTCCGGGGAGAGCCGGACGACCTCGGCGGTCTCCCCGATCAGGAGGGTCTCCTCGGGCTCGGCCCGGAAGCCGGCGGCGGTCAGCCGGGCGCCCAGGTCCACCGGCCGGTCGTGGCCGTAGAGCTTCCACTCGAAGCCGTGGCCCAGGCCGTCGAAGTACGCGATCTGTTCTTGGATCGCCCGGTCCGCCGACCGCTCGTCCAGCGCGGACCACACGACCCCGTTCCAGCCCTGCGCGCCGGCGGTCTGCCGGACGACCGCGCCGGCGCGTTCGACGCGGGCTCCCGGCCCGTCGGGAGCGGCGCCCTCCCGCATGTCCCGGTCGTAGAGGGCGAGCACCGCGGCGTGATCCATGCCCTCACTCCAGCATCCGCCCGCGGGCCGGGCAACGGAATTACCCGCGGGCCGGTGCGGCGCCCGTCCGGACTCCGGTGGTTGTGCCACCCTCGGTCCCCGTGCCCCGGGCCGCCGGGGACCGTCCTGCGAGGAGGCCGGTGAGTCATGGTGAAGGACAGTGAACCGGACTTTCTGCGCCGGTGCGTGGAGCTGGCGCGGGAGGCGCTCGACGCGGGTGACGAGCCCTTCGGCTCGGTGCTCGTCACGGCCGACGGCGCGGTCCGGGCCGAGGACCGCAACCGGGTGGCCGCCGGGGACCGTACCCGGCACCCGGAGTTCGAGCTCGCCCGCTGGGCGGCCGCCCACCTCACGCCCGGCGAGCGGGCCGGCGCCACCGTCTACACCTCGGGCGAGCACTGCCCGATGTGTGCGGCGGCGCACGCCTGGGTGGGGCTCGGCCGCATCGTGTACATCGCCTCGTCCGGGCAACTGGTCGCCTGGTTGTCGGAGTTGGGTGTTCCGGAGGCTCCGGTGCGGCCGCTGCCGGTGCACGAGGTGGCTCCCGGCACGGCCGTCGAGGGGCCGGTGCCCGAGCTGGTCGAGGAGGTGCGGGAGCTGCACCGCCGCTTCCACGCGGGCGCCCGCTGACGGTCCGGCCCCCGGCCGGCTCAGCCGAGTTCGAGCGTGGTGACCCCGAAGACCCGTTCCCGGGCGTGGTCGCGGACGGGTCCGGTGTACATCCGGGCTGTCTCGAACGAGGCGGCCAGTCCCGCCTCCAGGGCCAGCGCCACGCCCTCGGCGTTGGGTTCGGGCACGTCGACGGCGATCTCGCGGCCGACGGCGTCGGCGGTGAGCGCGGCGAACAGCGCCCGGGCGTCCTCCGCGGTGTCCGCGAAGAGCGGACCGATGCGCAGGCAGTCGTGGCCGGGCCGGATCACGCCGTAGCCGGTGAGACGGCCGCCGTCGTGGCGGACGTGGGCGCGGTGGCCGTCGCGGGTCAGCCACTCGGCGAGGAAGCGCGGGCGGTCGGCGGGCATGCAGGCGCTGTCGTAGGCGGTGACGGCGGCGAGGTCGCCGGGGCCGGCGGGACGCACGCCCGTGGGGGCGGCGCCCCCGGCGGCGACGCCGGTGAACCTGATGGTGCGGTGAGCGAGTTCGAACCCGGACTGCCGGTAGTTGTCCTGCTGGGCGACGACGCCGTCCAGGCCGACGGTGCGCTCACCCGCGTGGGCCAGGGCGGTCTTCCAGGTGGTGATGCCGTGGCCGCGGCCGCGCAGGTCCGGGCGGACCAGGTAGCAGCCGAGGAAGGCGTAGTCGGAGCCGTAGGTGACGACGGAGACGGCCGAGACCGGTTCACCGTCGATCCGGCCCAGGAAGAACCCGTCGGGGTCCTGGGCGAAGAAGGCGGGACCGTCGCCGAGCCCCGGGTTCCAGCCCTCCGCCGCCGCCCACCCGCTGATCACCGGCCAGTCGGCGAGGGTGGCCTGGGTGACGACGAGGTCCTGCGGGGCCGGGTGGGTCATCGGTGCGCTCCATGGGGGGACTTCGGGCCGGGAAGAATCCGGCCCGTCGGCTTCGGGCGTGCCGCGCGGCACCCGCACGGGGGCCGCACCGCAGCATCCTCGCCGATCATCCGGGGGCCGCACCATGGGCGCTTCGGCCGTTGTGCGCCTCGAAATCGCTCGGTGGGCCGTGCGGGGGAACTCTCCGATCGGGCGTGCGAGTGGTGGCCGGCGCCGAAGCTCACGCCTGCTCCACCTCGCGGGGTCATCGTTGCGCTGGTGCAAGCGATCGGGGGGATGCTGCCCGCGGCCATGGCCGTCGCGCTGAGTCCGTTCCCCGTGGTCGGTATCGTGCTGATCCTGGCCGGTGAGCGAGGTCGTCGCGTCGGTCCGCTCTTCGCTGCCGGATGGGTTGCCGACCTCAGCGTCGCGGCGACCGTCGTCGTGCTGGTCTACGGCGAGGCCGAAGACCCCGGCAGCACCAACCGTGCCGTGATCACCGCGGTGGTACTCGTGCTTCCGGGCGCCGGCATCCTCGGTGACGGCCTCACGGGACTCGGCCGATGAGTCACCCGCCGCTTCTTCGCGGACACGAGACGGGGCTCATTCGCGGTGTTCGTTCGCCGCGAAGCGCACTCGTACCTCGGGGGCGTCGAGGAGTCGGGCCGGGTAGCCGGGTCCGGTCCGCACCGCGACATCCTCGTCGTGCAGCGGTTCACCGCAGGAGGAGCAGACGACCTCGGCCCGGGTGTCGTGGCCGCAGGCGGTGTGGTGCATGACCACCGGCACGCCGTCGTCACCGGCCAGCCACCGGTCGCCCCAGGCGTTGATCGCGGCGAGCACGCCGAAGAAATCCCGGCCCTTGTCCGTCGGCAGGTACTCGTGCCGGACCGGTTCGCTCTGGTAGGGGCGGCGCCGCAGGAGGCCCGCGTCCTCCAGGCGGCGGAGCCGGTCGGTGAGGGTGTTGCGCGCGATGCCGAGCGAGTCGATGAAGCCGTCGAAGCGCGACTCGCCGTAGAAGACCTCTCGCAGGACCAGCAGCGTCCAGCCGTCGCCCAGGATGTCCACGGTACGGGCGATCGAGCAGGGCCAGTTGTCGAACGAGGTCCGTCTCATGGCAGCGACCTTATCAGTTTCATCATGAGATTCACTTGCCCTCGGCACCCCATCGCACTAGCGTCCGACGAGTCTCATCATGCAACTCACAAGGAGCCCCAGTGAGTCCCACACCTGCGAGCACGCCCGCGGTCACCGTTGAACGGGACGGCCATGTGCTGCTGATGGGCCTGAACCGTCCCGCCAAGCGCAACGCCTTCACCCGGCGGATGCTCAGCGAGCTGTCGGCCGCCTACGGCCTGCTGGAATCCGACGACGACCTGTGGTGCGGAGTCCTGTTCGCCCACGGCGACCACTTCACCGGTGGCCTGGACATGCTCGACGTCGGCGCCGAGCTGGCCTCGGGCCGGTTCGACGCCCCCGAGGGCGGCCGTGACCCGTGGCGCCTCGACGGACCGTGGTCGAAACCCGTCGTCGCGGCCGCACACGGCTGGGTGATGACGCTCGGCATCGAACTGCTCCTGGCCGCCGACATCCGCGTGGCCGCCCGCGACGCACGGTTCGCCCAGTACGAGATCCGCCGCGGCATCTACCCCTTCGGCGGGGCCACCTTCCGCTTCCCCCGGCAGGCCGGGTGGGGCGATGCCATGCGCTGGATCCTGACCGGCGAGGAGTTCGACGCCGCTGAAGCCCACCGCATCGGACTGGTGCAGGAACTGGCCGCCGACGGACCGGCCGCCCTCGCCCGGGCCACCGACATCGCCACCCTCATCGCCGGGAAGTGCGCACCCCTGGGCGTGCGCACCGTCCTCGCCTCCGCCCACCTGGCCCGTGAGCACGGCGAGAGCGCCGCGATCGAGCGTCTGCGCCCGGACATCGCACGGCTGTTCTCGACCGCCGACGGCGCCGAGGGAATCCAGTCGTTCAGCGAGCGCCGTGACGCCGTCTTCACCGGCCGCTGACCAGCCCGCCCGCCACCTCTGCCAGGAGATATGCCGTGACCACCGCGACCACACCTTCCCTGTTCGACCTGCCGCCCGAGATCACCGAGGCCCGCGCACGGGCCCATGGCTTCGCCGAGAAGTACGTCCGCCCGGTGGCCGCCGAGTACGACGAACGTGAGGCGATGCCCTGGGCGGTCAGCGAGGAAGCCGCCAAGGTCGGTCTACCCCTGGCGCCTCGTCGGGCCGGCCCAGCACCTGCGGCCGTCACCACGTGCGCGTGAGCGGGCGTTCCTGGTCCGCTCACCAGCCGTGGGTGTGAGCCCCTCCCTTGAAAGGGCCACGGACCTCGGGCGTGATCCAGCCTCCGTAGAAGTCGCCTTGCTGCGGCCGCACCGTGTAGCCGTCGACGGTGCAGCGGTCGACTCTCCCGGCGTAGAAGGCGAAGTGACCCGCGAGTTCCTCGTAGGGCGACCGCGGCTCGGGATAACTCCATGCGGCGAGGGCGCGGATGTCGGATCCCACCAGGACGTCCCAGTAGTCAGCGCTGCCCTTCCACTCGCACCAGGTGTGGTGGGAGGCGGACCGCAGCAGGTCCATGCGGACGTCGGCCGGGGGCACGTAGAAGACCGGCGGGTGGCTTGTCTCCATGATCTTCAGCGCGCCGGTCGTGTCGGCGAGAACCTCACCCGCGCACTCGACGACGAGCCGCCGCGGGTCGCGGCGCAGAGCAGGCGGGCGCGGGTAGTCCCACACCGACTCCCTCGGGGTGGTCCGGTGCGACGGCATGGAGGCCCCTCCTCGCAGAGCACGACGCGTACACCCGCCTTTCGGCGCGGACACCTCGCGCGGATGCGGTCTCCCGGACGTCAGGCGCGCGCACGGCCCGGGCCGTTGTCCGGCCCGGGCGTCCAGCTCTCCCGCACATGCCGACGGCCCCATCGGTTTGGTGTCCGGTGGGGCCGTCGTGTCACGAGGGAGCGGTCAGCGGGTCCGGCGGGAGCCGAAGCGCCGGTACAGGGCGGCACCCGTGAGCACGAGCGCGGCGCTGCCGGCGACCGCGGGCGCCGTCAGGTCCGCCCCGGTGTGGGCGAGGGTCTCCACAGACGGCCGCGGGGCCGGGGGCGTGACGTGCCGCGGCGTGTGCGGAACGGGGTGGGACCGGGTCGGGACCGGCGGCTTCCGGGTCGGCGGAGGCGTCGGCGTCGCGGTCGTCGGCGGGGTGGGCTCGTCGACCGGGTTGTTGACGGAGTGGTTGCCGAAGACCGGGTTGAGCACCCCGACCACGTCGACGCTGTTGCCGCTGACGTTCACCGGCAGGTGGACCGGGAGCTGCACGCCGTTGCCGGAGACCGCCCCGGCCGAGCCCGTGGAGGTCCCGTGTGCCGACGAGCCGCCCTTGGTGACGGAGCCGGACGTGGCCGAACCGGCCGTCCCGGACCCGCCGCCGTTGGCGCAGCGGTTGCCGAACGCGGGGTTGAGCAGCCCCACCACGTTCACGGTGTCCCCGCACACGTTCACCGGAACGTGGACCGGGAGCTGGACGGTGTTCCCGGAGACCGCTCCGGGCGAGCCGGCGGCCGCACCGTCGGCGGAGGCTCCGTCAGCCGCGAAAGCGGCGGTCACCGGCATGGCCACGGCCATCGCGCCGGAGGCCGCGACGATGGCGAACACACCGTTTCGGGTAGCCCGTCTCATAGGTTTCCTGCCTTCCAGACAACGTCGCGGGCACTCACCCGCATCCGCTACAACGCAGGCGAACCGCCCAAGTTATGGCCAATCCATCTTTCACCCCATCGGGCGACATGTTTCTTCGAAACACCTGTAAAGGTGTCGAATAATCATTGATCACATCGGAAGGGGCGAAGTGTAGATCGCCGGGCGCGGTCCCGCTCCTCCGGAGGCGACCCGTATCGGGCCCGCTTATGGTGAGCGAGGGCGCCGCCCCGGTCCGCGACGGGTGGGCCCCGGGAGGCGATCGATGCTGGCCAAGCTCTCCACACGGCCCGCCATACGGCGGTGCGCGGGAGCCGGGGTCCTCACTCTGGCCCTGCTCGGGGCCGGGCTGCCCACGGCGGCCGCGGACGCGCCCCGGCCCGACCTGACGCGCTTCTACCTGCAGAAGCCGGTCTGGACGGCCTGCGAGGGCCCGGACATGCCGCGCGACCTGAGGTGCGCGAAGGTGACCGTCCCGATCGACTACGCGCACCCCGCCGCCGGCACCCTCGATCTCGCCGTGGCCCGCTACCGCGCCACCGGCCCCTCTCGGGGCTCGGTGCTGCTGAACTTCGGCGGTCCCGGCGGCCAGGGGGTCAACGCGCTCGCCACCGGGGGCAAGGACTTCATGGACCTGACCAACGGCTACGACGTGGTCAGCTTCGACCCCCGGGGCGTCGGGCGCTCCTCCCCCGTCAGCTGCGGCGACGGCGGTGACCGCGGCCTGCCGGTGGCGGGCGAGAGCGTCGACCTCGACCGTCCCCAGGGGGTGCTCAAGCAACTGCGGCAGGCCGCCGCCGAGTGCGCCCGGAACTCCGGGCCGGTACTGCGCCACATAGGCACCGTGGACGCCGCCCGGGACATGGACGTCATCCGCGCGGCCCTCGGCGACAAGAAGCTCAACTACCTGGGCTTCTCCTACGGCACCCGGCTCGGCGCGGTGTACGCCGCGCAGTTCCCGCACCAGGTGGGGCGGATGGTCCTGGACGGGGTGGACACCCTGACCGAGCCGCTGTCCGAGCAGGGGGTGGCGGGCGCCCAGGGCCAGCAGACGGCGCTGGACGACTTCCTGGACTGGTGCGCGACCGACATCGGCTGTCCGTTCGGGCAGGACCGGCGGGCGGCCGGGAACCAGGTCGTACGGCTGGTGCGCTCGCTCGACGAGAACCCGGTGCCCTCGGACTTCGGCGGCGCCTTCTCCGGACAGGACCTGGTGGCCGCCATCGGGCAGGCCCTGTACAGCAAGGAGTTGTGGCCCACGCTGGAGCGGGCGCTGGCCTCGCTGGTCAACGACGGTGACACCCGGGGCGTGCTCGGCCTCACGACCGGCATCGGCTCGGCGCCGCCCCCGCGGCAGCCGGTGACCGGCGTGGGCGGCGACCGGCGGCGCGCCGACGGCGGTCTGGTGGACGCCGAGGACGTACCGGCGGACAACCTGCCGGCCGCGCTGATGGCGATCAACTGCGCGGACGACCCGGACCGGCCGGGCGAGGCGCGGATCACCGAGGACCTCAAGGACCTGCGGGCCGCCTACGAGCAGGCGTCACCGGTCTTCGGGCGCTTCCGGCTGTCCCAGCTGCTGATGTGCTACGGCCGCCCCAAGGGCACGAAGTACATCCGGGACGAGGTGAAGAACGTGAAGTCGGCCAGGATGCTGCTGGTGGGCACGCGCGGCGACCCGGCCACGCCGTACCGCTGGACGGTGGAGACGGCCGCACGCCTCGGCCCGTCGGCCGTGGTGCTCGACAACAAGGGCGACGGGCACACCGGCTACTCGTCGTCGGTCTGTGTGCACCGCAAGGTCGACGACTTCCTGCTCTACGGCTCCCTGCCGGCCGGCGGCAGCTCCTGCCCGGCGGACCGCGACGGCTGGAGCTCCACCACGGACGCGTCGGACTGACCGCACGTGTGGTGCGAACGGGTGACAGGCGCGCGTCCCGGAAACCTCCCGGCCGGCCCGGACGTCACACAGGGCAGGCGCGCCCCGGCCCGCCGTCTCCGCACGCGACCGCGACAGGGGGAACCCCTCATGCGTATCCGCTCCACTCTCGCCGCACCCGCCATCGCCGTACCCGCGGTCTGCGCTGCCGCGCTGCTGCTGGCCGCGCCGCAGGCCCTGGCGGCGCCGGCCCGTGCCACGCCCCCGCGCTGCGCGGAGAAGGCGCTGACGATCCGGGCGAAGGCGGTACCCGGCGATCCGTCGGTGGTGCGCGTCGGCGTGACCAACCGGGGCTCCCGCGCCTGTGTGGTGGACCGCGTCCCCACGGTGACCTTCGGCGGCCTGGACGGGGCCGCGCTGCCGGTGCCGCTGCCGCGAGGCGGCGGCGGGACGTACCTGCTGCGGCCGGGCGCCACCGCCCACGCGGCCGTGCGCACCATCGCCGACCCGGCGGACCCGGAGGCCCGCCGGGCGGACTCGGTCACGGTGGCCGCGTCCTCCTCGCAGTGGGGTGCCACCTTCACCGCCGCGCGGCTCGGCACCGGGAGCCGGGTGCGGGTGTGGGAGCCGGTGACGACCTGGTGGCAGCCGACGGCGGCGGCCGCCGACCGCGCCCTGAAGGTCAGCTGAGGACCAGCTCCGGCGCGTAGAGGTCCAGCCACTGGGCGAGGTCGAGGGTGCGTTCCAGAGCGCGGCGGCCGACCTGGGTGCTGACCGGGGCCTCGCGTTCGGCGGCCGCCCGGACCCGCTCGCGGTCGACGAGGTCGAAGACGCGGTGGGAGGGCCGGGCCAGGAGTTCCCTGGCCTGGTCCTGGAGGGCGCGGGCGTAGCGGGGGTCCTGGGTGGACGGGTACGGGCTCTTCACCCGCTCGTACACCGAGCGCGGGAGGACGTCGGCGGTGGCCTCCCTGAGCAGGCTCTTCTCCCGGCCGTCGAAGGACTTCAGCGACCAGGGCGTGTTGTAGACGTACTCCACGAGCCGGTGGTCGCAGAACGGCACCCGGACCTCCAGGCCGACGGCCATGCTCATCCGGTCCTTGCGGTCGAGCAGGACGCGGACGAAGCGGGTCAGGTGCAGATGGCAGATCTGCCGCATCCGGTACTCGAAGTCGCTCTCGCCCTCCAGGCGCTGGATGCCGGCGACGGCGGTGCGGTAGCCGTCGGCGACGTAGCCCTCCAGGTCGAGGGACTTGGCGAGGTCGGGGCGGAGCACGTCGGTGTCGTCGCCGAAGTGGCGGCCGAAGCGCACCAGCCACGGGAAGGTGTCGGCGCGGCGGGCTTCCTCGTCGAAGAACTGCAGGTAGCCGCCGAAGACCTCGTCGGCGGACTCGCCGGACAGCGCGACCGTCGACTGGTCGCGGATCGCGCGGAAGAGCAGCAGCAGCGAGGTGTCCATGTCGCCGAACCCGGCCGGCAGGTCACGGGCGCGGATCACCCGTTCGCGCACCGCGGGGTCGGCGAGTGCCTGGGCGTCGAGGACGATGTCCTGGTGGTCGGTGCGGGCGAGTTCCGCCACGTCGTGCACGAAGGGCGTGTCGGGGGTGCCACGCAGTTCGTCGGCGACGAAGTTGTCGGTCTGGCCGACGAAGTCGACGGCGAAGCTGCGCACCTTCTCGCCGCGCTCGGCGAGCTGCCGGGCGGCGAGCGCGGTCATGGCGGAGGAGTCGAGGCCGCCGGAGAGCAGGGTGCAGCGCGGGACGTCGGCGACGAGCTGGCGGCGCACGATGTCGTCGAGGAGCGTGCGCACGGTGGCGACGGTGGTGTCGCGGTCGTCGGTGTGCGGCCGGGTGCGCAGCCGCCAGTAGACGCGGGTGGTCAGGCCCGCGCGGCCGACGGTGACGACGGTTCCGGGTTCGACCTCGCGCATGCCGTCCCAGACGGCGTGCCCAGGTGTCTTGATCATGGTGAACAGCTCGCGCAGGCCGTCCGGGCCGACGCGCGGCCGGGCCAGCGGGTGGGCGAGGATCGCCTTGGGCTCGGAGCCGAACAGCACGCCGTCGGCGGTGGGGTGGTAGTGGAAAGGCTTGATGCCCATGCGGTCGCGGATCATCACGAGCCGGTCGTGGCGGCCGTCCCAGACGGCGAAGGCGTACATGCCGTTCAGCCGCTCGGCCACGGCGTCGCCCCATTCCAGGTAGCCGTGGAGCACGACCTCGGTGTCGGAGTCGGTGGTGAAGCGGTGCCCCCGGCCGGTGAGCTCGCGCCTCAGCTCGGTGAAGTTGTACGTCTCCCCGGAGTAGACCAGAGCGACGGCCCCCTCGGGGGTGCGGACGGACATGGGCTGGCGGCCGCCGGGGAGGTCGATGATGGCGAGCCGGCGGTGGCCGAGCGCGGCGGGGCCCTCGGCCCAGGTGCCCCGGTCGTCGGGTCCGCGGCAGGCCATGGTCTCGGTCATGGCGTCCAGCGCGCCGGCCTCGGCGGTCAGATCGCGGTCGAAGGAGACCCATCCGGTGATGCCGCACATGCCCTGCCTCCTGCCTCCGGCCGGCGGCGGGCCCTCGCTCACGTGGGTGAACCGGGGTGCGGGGAGGACGGCCGCCGAACCAGTTGTATCGAGCACCTATATGACGAGCGTCCGTCAGGCTCGGGCGGCGGTCAACGCGGGCGCGTCCGGGGCGGCCCGCGCTCCCCCGTGGTTTCGGCCGCGTTTTGCCCGGACGAGGGAGAGGGAGCGCCCCGGCACCGGGTCTCGGGCGCCGGGAACAGGCCACGGGCAAAAACTTCGCCAAGCGGCGCCGGGGTCAGCCCTTCACGGCGAGGAAGCGGTCCAGCGCGGCGGTGAGCTCGGCCGGCTTCTCCACCGGCAGTTCGTGGCCCGCGTCGATGATGCGGACCTCGGCGTCCGGGTAGGCCTTGGCCATGCGCAGCATCTGCCGCACCGGGAGCTGGACGTCATGGTAGCCGTGGACCATCAGGGTGGGCGTGCGGATCTCCCCGGCCCGGTCCAGGACGTCGAAGGCCCGCATGGCGCCGTACAGGGTCATGACGACCTCGCGCGGGGTCCCGGCGGAGGAGCGGATGTACTCCCGGATCTCCTCGCGCGGGTGGCCGGGGGCGAAGGCCCGCTGGATGTTGGTCGCCACGAACAGCTTGTACGGCACCAGGGTGGAGGCGGCCATGAGCAGGCCACGGCCGCGGCTGTAGGTCATCCGGCCGATGGAGTTGACCAGCACCATGCGCTCCACCCGCTCGGGGTGGGCGAGGGCGATGGTCTGGGAGATCATCCCGCCCATGGAGTGGCCGACCAGCACGAACCGCTCGACCCCGAGGTGGTCGAGGAGGGCGAGGACGTCCGTCGCCAGCTCCGCGATGGTGCGCACCCCGGCCCCCGTGCTCTCCCCGTGCCCGCGCAGGTCGAGCCGGATCACCCGCCGGCCGGCCCGGAAGTGCTCAAGCTGGTGGTCCCAGCGGTGCCGGTTCGCGGTCCAGCCGTGGACGAACACCAGCGGCACGTCCACGGCGTCGCGGGGGCCCTCGTCGTCGTACGTCAGTACGGCGCCGTCGACGTCGAGCTGCGGCATGGGGGCCTCCTGGGTGCGTTCGGGTTACTGACCGGTACGGTAACGGGCCGCGGGACCCGCCGTCACCGGCGTTCGCCGAGGAATTCCAGGATGTGCCCGAAGACGTCGAGCGCCGCTCCGCGCCCCAGGAACGTGTCCAGGTGGCCGTAGCCCGGGATCTCGGCGTACGAGACGTCGAGCTGTGGCTGCCGGCGGGCCAGGACCTCGTGGCAGAGCCGCTGCGAGTCCAGCCACAGCCCGTTCTCGCTGCCCGAGAGCAGCAGGACGGGGGTGTCGATGCGGTCGGCGGCGTCCAGCGCGTTCGGCGGCAGCGCCCGGTAGCGCAGGTCGGTGTCGTTCCACCGCACCACGCTGCGGGCCAGCTCGATCCGGCGCAGGTGGGGCAGGATCCACAGCGGGGCCGGGCCGAGCAGTTCGGCGAGCCGGTCGTGGGTGGTCCGGTGCAGGTTCTCGTGGACGAACAGGGAGGCCCCGCTGCCCCAGGCCGAGTTGTGCAGGATCTGGCAGGTCGGGTCCGGGCAGCCCGCCCCGCGGGAGGCCAGCGCGAACAGCGGGGTGTACTTCGACCACAGGCCGACTCCGCGGAAGTCGACCGGGACGTGGTCGATCCGGGACTTCAGCAGCTCCCCCGCCACCGACATCCGCAGCGAGGTCCGGCCCGCCAGCTTCGGGGTCAGGAAGACCCCCTGGGAGACCACGCCCGCGAGCCCCGGCACCAGCCCGGCCGCCAGGCTCAGCGAGAGGGTCAGGGAGCCGATGCAGTGGGCCACCACGAACAGCGGCCGGTCTCCGATGCGCTGCCGGACGTGGGCGACGGCCTCGGGGATGTCGTGGAGCGCCACGTCGTCGTAGGTGTAGCGGCGGCCCGTCTCGTTGTACGGCAGCCTGCTGCTGCCCCGCCAGTCCAGCAGCCAGGGCTCGTAGCCGTCGTCGAGCAGGACGTCGACCAGGTTGCGGGTCTCGGGCAGCAGGAACATGTCGGCGGACGCGGTGTGCCCGTGCAGCAGCAGGACGGCGGGCCGGCCCGGGTCGCCGCTGTCGACCCGGGTCAGGCCGAGCCGGACGCCGTCACCGGTGCGGAACGGGATCTCCTCGATCCGGGCGGGGTCGAGGCGGTGGCGCAGCGGGCGCGGCGCCACGGTGGTGCGGACCCTGCGGAGCACCGGCCGGGCCGTCCTGGAGGGCTTGGTCCTGAAGATCATCGGTTCGGCTCCGTGAGGGTCGTGGTGCGGCGCAGGTCGAGCAGGTCCGCGGCGGCCCGGGCGAAGGGGGCGAGCAGTCCGCGGCCCATCTCCACCCCGAACCAGGCGAGCCAGGTCAGCTTGGCGGCCCGTTTCTCCTGCGCGGTCAGACGCGGGTCGACCCGGATGCCGTCGATCTGGTCGCGGACGTAGGAGTCGGCGGGCACGACGACCTCGCCGAGCAGGCTCGCGGCCTCCCCGTCGCGGCCGATCTCCACGGTGAGCGCGCGGGTCTGCCGCCACAGGTCCCGGCGGGCCCGCGCGTACTTGCGGCCCTCCAGCCACCACACGCCGCCGTCCGCGTCGCGCAGCGTGAGCCGGTAGCGCAGCAGTTGGTGGCGCAGTCCGTGCCGCTGCGGGATGCCCTCCTCGGGGCGGACCCAGACGTCGCCGCGCTCCACGGTCAGCGGCTCGGCGTGCACCGCCGGGCAGGTGACCTCGCCGCGGACGTCCACCCGGCGCTCCTTGACCAGCTGGTACATGCTCGCGATCGACAGGGTCAGCGCCATCGAGCAGGGGGTGGTCGCGGTCGCGCCGACCGGTCCCACGGTGCCCTCGGTCGTCTCGGCGAACCACAGGTAGGGCTGGTCGTCCCGGTGGGGCAGCCGGGCCAGGCCGTCGCCGGCGAGCTTCTCGAAGGTCTTCAGCTGGGCCTGGGCGTCGTAGCGCGCCGCCGGCGGCAGGCCCAGGGCGGCGACCAGGGTGTCGGTGCGCTGCGCCTCGGCGGCCGGGCCCTGGAGGGTGGCCTCGCACAGCTTCAGCGCCGTGGGGCTCTGCAGCACCCGGGAGAGGAAGGCGAGTTCGGGCACCGGCTCGGCCTTCAGCCGGCCGAGCGCGTCGGCGCGCCACTCGTCCCAGTCCTGGACGCGTACGTGCATGCCGCCCAGGGCCATGTCCCGCACCACGTCGTCGAGGGTGTTGGGCACGCCGGTGAGGTTGTAGTCGAAGCCCCAGGCGTCGGGTTGGCAGACCGTGGCGACGGCGACCCGGCTGACCCAGTCCACGGGGGCCGCGTTGAGATAGCGGAACGCCGGTACGGTGCGGAAGCGGCCGAAGGCGGAGATCAGGCCGCTGCTGAGGTCCTGCGGGTTGTAGGCGCCGGTCTTCGTGTGACCGCCGATGCCGCCGGGGCGCAGGGCGGTGACGACGAGTCCGTGGTGGCGGGCGCGGCGCAGCGCTACCTCGGCGGCCCACTTGGACTGGTCGTAACCGGAGACCAGCCGGTCGACGTGGGCGAGCGGGTCGTCCTCGCCCATGGAGGTGATGCCCACCTCGTTGAACACGGCGACGGACGAGATGTGGTGCAGCGGCTTGGGGCGGCCGGTGGCGGCCAGTTCGGCGAGGGTGAGGGTGCCGAGGACGTTGCTGGTGCGCAGTGACTGGTAGCCGCGCAGGAAGTCCACGGCGGCCGCCACGCCCACGATGCTGTCGAGTTCGTGGGCGAGGGTGAGCCACTGCTCCTCGGTGAGGCCGAGGCGCGGGCGGCGGATGTCGCCGGGCAGCACGGTGATGCGCCGGCGCACCTCCGACGACCACGGCAGCCGGTAGCTGCGCAGCTGGGCGCCGAGCCGTTCGGTCGCCGCTTCCTGGTCGGCCGCACGGACCAGGCAGTACACGTGCGCGTCGCTGTGCCGCAGCAGGTCGAGCAGCATGTGACCGCCGAGGAACCCGGTCGCCCCGGTCAGCAGGACGCGGCGGGGCGGCAGCGGCTCGGGTACGTCGGTGAAGGGCAGCCGGTCGGCCAGGGCGAGGTCGGCCAGGATCTGGTCGAGGTCCTCCTGCCGGGCCCGGGCGTCCGGGGCACCGGCGCGGTGGAGGGCGCCTGCGACGGCGGCGGGCGGAGTGCGGGGGGACGGGACCGGGAGGGTGCCGGGGGCGGGGGCCGGGCCCGGGAAGGCCAGGTGCGCGGGTGCGGAGACCGGCTCCGCGCCTCGGGAGAGGGGCGGTACGGCCGGGGGGCGCGCGGTCGCGGCTGCCGGAGCCGTGGTCGGGGCGCCCCCGTGAGGGGTGCCCGGAGCTGCGACCGGCTGCCCGGCGTCGGCTACGCCCGCTGCCGCGGTCCGGGGGGCTTCGGTGCCGGGGGCCGTGCCTGCGGACGGGGCCGTGCCGGCGGACGGATGGCTGGGCGGTCGGTCGGGCAGCAAGGGGAGCCAGCGGCGGGCCAGGCTGAGGGGGCGGGCGTCGGCGAAGACCTCGTCGAGGTCGATCTCGATGCCCAGTTCGGCTTCCAGTTCGGCGGCCAGTTCCACCGCGTCGACGGAGGTGCCGCCCGCGTCGAAGAAGTCGGCGTCCGGTGACAGGCGGCCGGTGGGCAGGTGGCGGCCGGCCGCGGCGGCGACGGTGGCCGCCAGGCCGTCCAGGTCGGGCGCGGCGGCCGGGGCGGCCTCGGGCACGGCCGTCGCCGTCCGCACCCTGGCCAGCAGGTCGGCCACGCCGAGTCCGCCGCCGCCCTGTTCGATCGACTCGGCGAGCGCCCGCCGGCCGCCGGCCGCCGTTTCCTCGTTCACGTCACGCATGAGAGCCCTTCAGGTTGTGCTCGGTCTTGTTGCTCACGCCTGCTCCCAGGAGCGGAACGCCCGCAGTCGCTCGGGGTCGGTCACGACGTCCAGCCGCTCGCCGTCCGGGTCGCCGCCGCCGAGCGCGGCCAGCAGACGGCGCGCGGGCGCGTTGCGCGGGGTGCGCTCCGCGGCGATCCGGACCTCGGCGCAGCCCAGCCGTTCGGCCCGGTCGGCGAGCCAGGCCAGCAGGCGCTCCTCGACGCCCCGGCCGAGGGCCCGGCAGCTCATCAGCCACGCGTGGACGTCGAGCCGGTCGCCGTCGGCGCCGACGGCGAGCAGCGCGATCTGGCCGTAGTCGCCGAACCGGTCCCGGGCCGACGCCGTCCACACCTCGCCCCGCTCGCGCCACCGGGCCAGGTCGCCGCCGTCGGCGGACCGGGCGCGCAGGGTGAACTGGTTGGTGCGGCGCACCAGTTGCTCACCGCGCTCCGCGTCCGCGTCCGACAGCTCGCGGATGTCGACCACCAGGTCCAGGTCGGCGAGGAACTCCTCGAACCCGGCGGTCTCCCGGACGGCGTCCCGCTCGCGCTCCTGGGCGTAGAACCGGGCCCGCAGGGCGTCCTCGGCGGTCGCCGCGGCGGGGACGAGCGGCCACAGCCGGTCCAGGAACGCGTCGAGTCCGCCGGCCGGCGGGCAGGTCACGGACAGCACCTGCGGGAGCGCCGCGCGCATCTTGGCGATCTCGGCCGGGTTGTCGTCGAGGAACAGAAAGCTGTCCAGGCCCAGGTCGAGGGTCCCGGCCGCGTCGGCGAGCCGTCCCGGCTTGGGACCCCAGGCCGCGGAGACCACGCTGAAGTGCTCGGCCTTCAGCAGGCTGTCGGGGCGGTCGAGGACGGCACGGACCGTGGCCTCGTCGTTGTTGCTGACCAGCGCGAGCAGCACGCCGGCGGCCCGCCACCGCAGCAGCCTGCGGGCCAGCGAGGCGCGGGGTCCGGTGAGGTCCACGGCGTCCGGGCCGATCTCGCCGGCCACTCCGCCCCACAGGGTCTCGTCGCCGTCGACGGCGATCACCTTGGGCACGGGACGCCGCACCGCCCGTACCGTCTCGGCCAGACGCAGCGCGACGGCGGCCTGGAACTCGGGGGTGAAGGGCAGGTGGGCGAGCCGCTCGGTGCGTTCGTCGAAGCGGTGGTCGACACTGTGGTACCGGGTCCACTCGTCGGGGCCGAGCACGGCGATGCCGGGCAGTCCGGTCAGGTCGGCGGCGACGGCGCGTTCCCACGCGTGGAAGCGGTCCGTGGCCCGGGCGGTCGGCAGGACGCCGACCACGAGCGGCCCGCGGGTGCGCTCGGCGAGGGCTTTCAGGGCGGCCGGGTAGGCGGCGCGCAGTTCGGCGAGGACCGTGTCGTCCACGGCTCCGAACCGTTCCAGGTCGGCGGCCCGCAGCAGGACGACGCGGACGTCGGTGGCCGGGTCGGCGAGGACGCCGGACGGGTCCTGGAGGGCGGCCAGGACCTGGTGGTAGGGCGCCTCGGCGACGGTGGCCCGCTCGTCCTCCAGCGCCGCCCCGCACATCAGCGGCAGGTTGCCGAGGGCGAAGGTGGCGGCGAGGGCGACCCGGGGTCCCGCGACGGGAACCGGCGGGACGGTGCTCACGGACTCCGCAGGTTCCTCAACGGGAGCCGGCAGCGCGGTCCGCACCGGTGCCGTCGCGTCCTCGGCCGTCTCCGCGAGCAGGCGCAGGAACTCCTCGCCGAGCGCGGTGGCGGTGTCGGCGTCCAGGATGTCGGTGTTGTGGTCGAGGCGGACGGTCCCGGCGTCCGGGGTCATGGTGACCATCAGGTCGAGGTCGGTGTGCCCGACCCCGGCGGGCAGCACCTCCATGCGCTTCAACTCGCCGGAGAAACGTACGTAGTTGAAGTACACCTCGACGAGCGGCGCGTCGGCGCGGTGCAGGCCCTGGCGGGCGAGCGTGGCGAGGACGTCGGAGAACATGGCGCCCTTGGCCAGGATCTGGCGCAGCCGCTGGTCGGTGCGGGTCAGCACGTCCGCGACCCGTTCGTGGGCGGCCGCCTGGGCGGGGAAGGGCACGGGGACGCCGAAGAAGCCCACCGCGCCGTACGCGTCGGCGTGGATACGGGTGTCGACGGGCACCGCGAGCACGAACCGCTCCCGCTCCCGTTCCCGGGCCAGCAGCACGGTGAGGGTGCCGAGGCAGAACGCGGCGGGGGTGACGCCGAGGGCGCCCGCGGCCGCCGACACCCGTTCGGTCAGCCCCTCGGGGAGGGCGACCGTGACGCTTCCGGACCGGTAGGAGCGGACGGGCGGCCGCGGGTGGGCGAGGGTCAGGTCGAGGCGTTCGCTGCCCTCGAAGGCCGCGCGCCAGTCGTCGCCGGGGCCGGTGCCGCCGCCCTGCTGTGCCTCGACGAGCAGGTCGATGTCCCGGTTGGTGACGGTGGCGTCGAGCGGGGTGCCGGACAGTTCGGCGTCGATCTCCGCGGCCACGAGGAGCAGGGACTGCAGATCGCTGACGGCGTGGTGGGCGCCGAAGACCAGGATCTGCCCCCGCGGGTCGCCGTCGACGAGTTCGAACCGCCACAGCGGCGGGACGGTGAGGTCGAACGGCGGTTCCAGCAGCAGCCGCAGCCGCTCGGCGGCGTCCGCCTCCGCGGCCTCGCTCCAGCGCAGCAGCGGGGTGGGAGGCCGCCGGTCGACACGGAGCTGCCGGCCGCCCTCGTCGCCGGTGACGACGGCCGTGCGCAGGGCCGCGTGCCGGGCGGCGAGCCGGTCGAGGATACCGGTGAGGGCGTCGCGGGTGGTCGGCGTGGTGAGCCGGACGGCCAGGCCGACGCCGTGGGCGGCGTCGGGCATGTCCGGCTGGGCGCTGCGCAGCAGGCGTACGACGTCCCGGGTGGCCGGGCGCAGTTCGCTCTCCGGGACGTCCTGCCCGGCTCCGGCGCCGCCGGTCCGCTCGGCCGGTGCGGTCCGCTCGGCCGCCGCGGCGCGCTCGGGGAGGGCGGCGGCCAGGGTGCGCGCGAGGCCGCGGACGTCGGTGGCGGAGAACACGTCGGCGGCGGGCAGTTCGACGCCCAGTTCGCGGGCGAAGGCGTTGCGCAGCCGGACCAGCATGAGCGAGTCCAGGCCGAGTTCCTTCAGGGCGGTCGTGGCGAACACGTCCACGGCACCCCCGGACACCTCACCGACGCGGTCCCGTACGTAGGTCTCCAGCCACTCGGCGCGCTCCTGCCCGGAGGTGGCGCCGAACACCCGCCGCACGAGGTCGTCGGTGTCCGCGCCGCCGGCCGGGACGGTGATCAGGTCGGCGAGCAGGGGGCGGCCGCGTGCCGCGTCCGGGTCGAGGGCGAGCAGGTCCCAGTCGAGGGCGATCGGGGCGAGCTGGCGGCGGCCCGAGGCCAGCACCCGTTCGAACAGCTCACCGCCGTCCTGCGGCGAGAACGCGACGAGTCCCGAGCGGCCGGTCTCGGCGGCGCGGGTGCCGGACCCGGCGACCATGCCGACGCCCGACCAGGCGCCCCAGTCCAGGCTGAGCGCCCGGCGGCCGGTCAGGGAGAGGTGGTGGGCCCACGCGTCGAGGAAGGCGTTCGCGGCGGAGTAGGGGCCCTGGCCCGGCGAGCCCAGCAGACCGGCGGCCGAGGCGAACAGGACCAGGTTCCGGGCCTCCGGGACCAGTTCGGTGAGCAGGGCGGTGCCGAGGACCTTGGGCGCGAGGACGCGCCGGACGCGTTCCTCGGTGAGGTTGGCCAGGACGGCGTCGTCCAGGACACCGGCGGCGTGGACCACGGTGACGACGGGGCCGGCGGCGCGCACGCCGTCCAGGGCGGCGGCGAGCGCGGCGCGGTCGGCGACGTCGGCGCGGGCCAGGTGCACGCTGACCCCGCGCTCTTCCAGGTCCCGCACGAAGGCGGCGGCGGCCGCGTCGGGTGTCCCTCGGCTCAGCAGGGCGAGCCGGCGTGCGCCCTGGCGTACCAGCCGTTCGGCGACGACGCGGCCGAGGCCGCCCAGACCGCCGGTGATCAGGTGCACGCCGTCCGGCTGCCCGGGGTCGGCGCCGTCGAGGTCGGGCCGGGTGCGGGCCAGCCGCGGGACGAGGCGGCCGGTGCCCCGCAGGGCGACGAGGCGTTCGTCGTCGGCGTGCCTGAGCTGTGTCCACAGCTGGTCTTCGCCGCCTTCGGCGGGCAGGTCGACCAGGGTGGTGGCGAGTTCCGGGTGCTCCTGGGCCACGGTCAGCCCGAAGCCCCAGGCGAGTGCCTGCTCGGGGCGGGTCACCTCGGTGCTGTCGCCCGCGGGCTGGCTGCCGCGTACGACGACGAACAGGCGCGGTGCCGGGGCCTCGGGCCGCCGGTGCCCGGTGAGGGCGCGGACCAGGTGCAGGGTGGTGAGGCAGCAGTGCCGGGCGGCTTCCTCGGCGGCGCGGGCGTCGGTGACGGGCGGGGCGTCGAGCGCGGTGAGCTGGACCACGCGCGCGGGCGGCGCGTCCGCGAACGCCTCGTCCAGCAGGCGTGACCACTGGGCCGGGTCGGCCGGGTCGAGGACGTGGCGGCCGGGGCCGTCGGTGCCGTACGCGCTGCCCTGGCGGACGACGACGTGCGGGACCGAGTCGCCGAGCCGCCGGGCGAGTTCGTCGGCCGCCCCCGTGCCGTCGGCGAGGATCAGCCAGCCGCCGTCGGCGGGCGGCGCCTGGGCCTCGGGGCGGGGCTGCCACCGTGTCTCGAAGAGAGCGCCGTCCAGCGGGGAGAGCGCGGCGAGCCGGAAGGCGTCCGCCGCCAGCACGAGCCGGCCGTCCTCGTCCCACAGGCGCAGGTCGAGGACGGCGGTGTCGCCGTCCACGGCGCGCAGGTCGCAGGCGGCCCAGGCGGGTGTGGTGCGCAGTCCGGTGAACCGCAGGTGTCCGGCGCCGGCCGGCACGAACGCCCGGCCCTGCGGGGCGGTCGCGGGCAGCGCGGCGGTGTGGAAGGCGGCGTCGAGCGTGGCGGGGTGCAGCAGGTGACCGGCGGCCGGCCGGGCCGCGAGGCGGGCCAGGGCCGTGCCGCCGCCGTCGCGGTGACCGTCGGTCAGGCCGCGGAAGGCGGGGCCGTAGTCGATGCCGAGGGCGGCGAGGCCGGCGTAGACGGCGGGCAGGTCGACCGGCTCGGCGCACCGGGCGCGCAGCGCGGCCAGGTCCGGCTCGTGGCCGGGGTCGGGTGCGGCGGGGCCGGTCAGCAGGCGCCCGGTCACGTGCCGTTCCCACCGGCGCTCACCGGCGGCGGCCGAGGCGACGGAGAAGTCCCGGGAGCCGTCCTCGGCGGGCCGCAGCACGAGTTGCAGCCGTACGGGGCCGCCCGCGTCCAGGCGCAGCGGCTGGACGAACCGGACGTCGGCCAGCCGTGTCTCCGCGCCGTCGGAGAGCGAGGCGGCGGCCTCCAGCACCAGGTCGAGGAAGGCGGCGCCCGGCAGCCACACCTCGCCCGTGACCCGGTGGTCGGTCAGGTAGGCGAAGCGGCTGTCGGCCAGGTCGATCTCGCTCTGGAAGAGGTCGCGGCCGGGTTCGTCGCTGGCCTGGACGTGGGTGCCGAGCAGCGGCGAGGCGCCCGTGGTGCCGGTCCGGACGGGGGCGAGCCAGTGGCGTTCGCGGGCGAAGGCGTAGGTGGGCAGGTCGGCGCGGCGGCCGTGCGGGAAGAGCGCCGTCCAGTCGGGGGTGTGCCCGGCCGTGTACAGCTCCCCCAGCCTGCCGAGCAGGACGTCGTGCCCGTCCCGGCCGCGGCGCAGCGAGCCGATGCCGACCGCGTCGGTCCCGGTTCCGGCGGCGACCGCCTCGATCGCCGAGGTGAGCGAAGGGTGCGGGCTGAGTTCCACGAAGTAGCGGTAGCCGTCGTGCAGCATCCGGGCGATGGTCTCCGCGAAGCGGACCGGCCGGCGCAGGTTGGCGAACCAGTAGGCGGCGTCCAGGTCGGCGCCGTCGACCGGTTCGGCCCGCACCGACGAGTAGAGCGGGGTGGTCGTACGGGCGCCGCCGATGCCGGAGAACCGGTCGAGGAGTTCGTCGCGCAGCGGCTCCATGAGCGGCGTGTGCGAGGCGAACGGCGTCGACAGGACGCGGGCGGGGACTCCCCGTTCCCCCAGTTCGCGGCGGAGCGCGGCGAGCGCCTCGGCCTCGCCGGAGACGGCGGTGGCGCCGGGGCTGTTGACGGCCGCGGTGAACAGGCGGCCGCTGTAGGGCTCCAGCAGCTTCTCGACGTCGGCGGCCGGCAGTTCCACGGCGAGCATGCCGCCGTGCCCGACCAGCGGGACGACGGCCGCGGCCCGGGCGGTGACGGCGGTCACCGCCTCGTCCAGGGTGAGGGCGCCCGCGCAGTACGCGGCGGCGATCTCGCCGAGGCTGTGCCCGACGACGGCGTCCGGGGTGACGCCGAGCTCCCGCCAGGCGGCGGCCAGGGCCGCGTTGAGGGCGAACAGCACGGGCTGGAGGTACTCGGTGCGGTCGAGCGGGGAGAACTCCTCGGGCGCGCGCAGCACGTTGAGCACCGACCAGCCGGCGTGCCGTTCGACGGCGGCGTCGATCCGGGTCAGTTCCGCGCGGAACGCCTCCGACTGGGAGAGCAGTTCCAGTCCCATGCCGGTCCACTGGCCGCCGTGCCCGGCGAAGACGAAGGCGACCTTGCCGGTCTGGTCCTCGCGGGGAGCGGGCAGGGGCCTGCGCCCGCCGCTCGCCGGGTCGAGCGGCTTCAGCGCCGCGAGCAGTTCCTCCCGGTCCCCGGCGACGACCGCCGTGCGCCACTCGAAGTGGCTGCGGTGCGTGGCAAGGGTGCGGGCGACATCCGACAGGTCGGTGCGGGCGACGTCCGACGGGTCGGTTCCGGCGGTGAGGTGCCGGGCGAGCCGGGACGCCTGCCCGCGCAGCCCTGCCTCGCTGCGTGCGGACAGCACGAACAGCCGCTTGCCACCGGGAAGTTCGGACTCCTCCGGCGCCTGCGCCCGCCTGGTGGCCGGAGCTTCCTCCACGACGATGTGGGCGTTGGTCCCGCTGATGCCGAACGCGCTGATCCCGGCCCGGCGCACCCGCTCCCCCGTCGCCGGCCAGGCGACCGGTTCCTGGAGCAGGCTGAGGCCGCTGCCGTCCCACTCGACGTGCCGGCTCGGAGTGCCGGCGTGCAGAGTGGGCGGCAGGGTCCCGTGCCGCAGCGACTGCACGACCTTGATCAGTCCCGCGACGCCCGAAGCCGCCTGGACGTGACCGATGTTGGACTTGAGGGAGCCCAGGTACAGCGGGCGGTCCTGGGGGCGGGTGCCGGCGAAGACCTCGGCCAGGGCGTTGGCCTCGATCGGGTCGCCGAGGGTGGTGCCGGTCCCGTGGGCCTCGACGTAGTCGATGTCGGCGGGGTCGAGCCCGGACTGCCGGAGGGCGCGGCGGATCACCTGCTCCTGGGCCGGGCCGTTGGGCGCGGACAGGCCCTGGCTGCGGCCGTCCTGGTTGACGGCCGTACCGCGCAGCACGGCCAGCACCTCGTCGCCGTCGCGTTCCGCGTCGGAGAGCCGCTTGAGGACGAGCATGCCCGCCCCCTCGGCCCAGATCGCGCCGTCGGCGTCGTCGGAGAAGGAGCGGCAGCGGCCGGTCGGGGACAGACCGCGCAGCCGGCTGAACTCCACGAAGGTCTGCGGGGTCACCATCAGCGTCACCCCGCCGGCCAGGGCCAGGTCGCACTCCCCGGCGCGCAGCGCCTGGGCCGCCAGGTGGGTCGCCACCAGGGAGGAGGAGCAGGCCGTGTCCACGGTCAGCGCGGGGCCGTGCAGGCCGAGCGCGTAGGCCAGCCGGCCGGAGGCGACGCTGAGGGCCGAACCGGTGCCGACGTAGCCGTCGAGCTGGTCGAGCCGGGAACCGGCGAGGTAGTCGCTGCCGAACATGCCGACGTAGACGCCGGTCGTGCTGCCCGCGAGCCTGGCCGGCACGATGCCGGCGCGCTCCAGGGCCTCCCAGGCGGTCTCCAGCAGCAGCCGCTGCTGGGGGTCCATGGCGGCGGCCTCCCTGGGCGTGATGCCGAAGAAGCCCGCGTCGAAGGACTCGATGTCGTCGAGGAAGCCGCCCTCGCGGGCGTAGGACTTGCCGAGGGCGTCCGGGTCGGGGTCGTACAGGGACTCGACGTCCCAGCGTCCGGCCGGGAACGGGCCGACGGCGTCCCGGCCCTCGGCGACCAGGCGCCACAGGCCGTCCGGGTCGGTGACACCGCCGGGCAGCCGGCAGGCCATCGCCACGACGGCGATCGGCTCGTCGGCCGTGGCGGCGGGGGCCGTGACGGGGGCGGCGGGGGCCTGCCGGGCGGTGCCGGGCGTGCCGCCCAGCACCTGGTTCAGCAGGTACGCGGCCAGCCGGTCGACGGTGGGGTGGTCGAAGAGGAGGGTGGCGGGCAGCCGGGCGCCGAGGCGGGCACCGATGCGGTTGCGCAGTTCGACGGCGGTGACGGAGTCCATGCCGAGGTCGCGCAGCGGCTGGTCGGGGCGGACGGACTCGGCCGAGCGCAGCCCGAGGGCGCGCGAGGCCTCGTCGCGG
This sequence comes from Streptomyces sp. WI03-4A, assembly GCF_033792105.1. Taxonomy (NCBI): domain Bacteria; kingdom Bacillati; phylum Actinomycetota; class Actinomycetes; order Kitasatosporales; family Streptomycetaceae; genus Streptomyces; species Streptomyces sp. WI03-4A. Next base: position 70,725 of record NZ_JARAUO010000006.1, on the reverse strand, counting down.
ACCAGGGCGAGGACGCGTGCGGCCCGCTCGGCCTCGGGCAGCCGGGCCAGGCGGTCGGCGAGGGCGTCCGCCGCGCCCGGGGTGCGCGGTGCCGGCAGCAGCGACCGCCACAGGGCGGTCGAGGCGGCGCCGGAGGCGCGCAGGCGGGGCAGGTCGAGCGCCCAGGCGACGACGTGCGGGGCATTGCGCCGCAGGGCCAGCGCCACCAGGTCGCGGCCCTGGTCCGGGGTGAGCGCGCGGTGCCCGATCCGGGCCATGCGGTCCAGGTCGGCGTGGGCGGCGGCCAGTCCCTCACCGGCCCAGGCGCCGAAGGACACGGAGATCGCGGGCAGGCCCTGGGCCCGCCGGTGGTGGGCGAGTTGGTCGAGCAGCACGTTCGCGGCCGCGTAGTTGCCCTGTCCGGCGTTGCCGACCACACCCGCCGCCGACGAGACGAGCAGGAACAGGTCGAGCGGGACGCCCGCGGTGAGCCTGTGCAGATGGAGGGCGCCGTCGGCCTTGGGCCGCAGGACCCGCGCAAGACGCTCGGGCGTCAGCTCGGCGATCACGCCGTCGTCCAGGGCCCCGGCGCAGTGCACGACACCGCGCAGGGGCAGCCGTTCCCCGGCGCGCTCGACGGCCTCGGCCACGGCGGCCGGGTCGGTGACGTCGCAGGCGACCACCTCCGCCTCGGCGCCGAGCGCGGCCAGCTCCTCGACCGTGACGGCGGCGCGGGGGTCGTCGGCGCCCTGGCGGGCCGTCAGCACCAGCCGGGGAACCCCGCGCTCGGCGAGCAGACGGGCGATGTGCCGGCCGACGGCTCCCAGACCGCCGGTGATCAGGACGGTGCCGTCCGTGGGCAGGGCCGGGGCCGCGGGGCCCGCGTGCTCCGCCGCGTCCGGGGCGTTCGCCGGACGGGCGCGCACCAGCCGGGGAGCCAGCAAGTTGCCTGCACGGAGGGCGAGTTCGGGTTCGTCAGCCAGTGCGGCGGCGGTCGCGAGCACCGAAGCGGGGACGCCGCCCGGCAGGTCGACTTCGATGTCGATGTCGATGTCGATGTCGATGTCGAGCAGGGTCAGTCCGAGGTCCGGGTGTTCGGCCCGGGCGCTGCGGGCCAGGCCCCACAGGACCGACCGCGCGTAGCCGGGCACCGCGTCGCCGTCGGCGGCGGCGACCGCGCCACGGGTCACCCACACGGTCCGCCGGGGCGCCCGGTCCTCGGGCAGAGCGATGAGCCGCTGGAGTTCGGCGAGCGCGGTGGCCGCCAACTCGTCGGCCGCACAAGCCGGTTCCTCGTCCGCCGCCGCGTCCGGCCAGACCCGTACGACGACGTCGGCGCCCGGCTCGGCCCGTTCGGCCGCGGTCTCCTCGGCGACCGCCGTCCAGGCCACCTCGTACAGGTGCCGCGCGTTCTCCGAGCCCGCGTCGAGGTCGGCCGGGTCCGCCGCGCGCAGCCGTACGTTCTCCAGGCGGCCGGCGGGCAGGCCGTCGGCGTCCCACAGGGTGACGTCCAGGGTGAGGTCGGTGCCGGAGCCGCCGGTGCGCCGCACCCGTGCGGTCAGCTCCTGCCCGCCGCCGGGTGGCAGGACCACGCGGCCCACGGCGACGGGGAGCAGGGCGCGCCCGTCGGCCGGTGCCAGGGCGGCGGTCACGTGGAGGGCGGCGTCCAGCAGGGCCGGGTGCACCGGGTACGGGTCGGTCACGTCTCGGGCGGCGGCGGGCAGGGCGATGCGGGCGAGGAGCTCTCCGTCGCCGGTGGTGACCGCCGACCGTACGGCCTGGAAGGCGGGTCCGTAGCCGAGGCCGAGGGCGGCCAGCCGTGCGTAGGTCTGCTCGGTCCATGCCTCCTCGGCGGTGTCCGGCCGCACCGGCGGGCCGCCCGCCGTGTCCGATACGGGCTCCCCGGCCGAAGCGGTGGCGGTGGCGTGCAGGGTCCAGCCGGGGGCGTCCTGGCCGCGCGGGCGGCTGTGTACGGTCACCTCGGCGCCGGGCGGGGCGGTGACGACCTCGACGGAGACCTCGACGGTGCCCGTCGCGGGGAGCACCAGGGGCGCGAGCAGCAGCAGGTCGGCGACGTCGGCGGGCTCGTCCGGGCGGGCCACGGCGATTGCGGCGCGGCACAGTTCCAGCAGGGTGGTGCCGGAGACGACGGTGCGGCCGAAGACGGTGTGGTCGGCCAGCCAGGCGGCGGTGGCCGGTGACCACTCGTCGCGGAAGGTCCAGCGGGTCTCGTCGGCGGACTGGAGCTGGACGCCGAGCAGCGGGTGCGCGGCCCGGTCGAACAGGGCGGGCCCGGCGGTCGCGGTCTCGGGCTCGATCCAGTGGCGCGGCGCGTCCCAGGCGTAGGTCGGCAGGTCGGCGGTGGCTCCGTCCCGGACCAGCCGCCGCCAGTCGACGCGCCGCCCGTGCACGTGGAGTTCTGCGGTGGCCCGGTCCAGGCCGGCGGGGCCGCTCTCGTCGCGGCGCAGTGAGCCGACCGCGGTCAGATCCTGGCCGGTGTCCTCGCCCACCGTGCGCAGGGCGGTGAGCAGGGAGGGATGCGGGCTCAGCTCGACGAAGTGGCGGTACCCGTCGGCGAGCATGCGCTCGACGGTGGGCGCGAAGCGGACGGTCTCGCGCAGGTTGGTGTACCAGTAGCCCGCGTCCAGTTCCTCGGTGACCGGTTCGCCGGTGACCGTGGAGTACCAGGCGGTGCCGGTGGGGAGGGTGACGACGCCGTCGAGTTCGTCGACGATCCGGTCCCTGACCGGTTCCACCCGGGCGCTGTGGGAGGCGTAGTCGACGTCGAGGCGGCGGACGAAGACCTGGCGTGCTTCGAGGGCGGTGAGCAGGTCCTCCAGCGGTTCGACGGCACCGGCGACGACGGTCGCCCGGCCGCTGTTGACGGCGGCTACCGAGACGTCGTCGCCGAGGAGGTCCGCCACCTCGGTGTGAGGCAGCGCGATGACGGCCATGGTGCCGCTGCCGGACAGTCCGGTCAGGGCCTGGCTGCGAAGGGCGACCACGGCGGCCGCGTCGTTGAGGCTGAGCGCGCCGGCCACACAGGCGGCGGCGACCTCGCCCTGGCTGTGCCCGATCACGGCGTCCGGACGGATGCCCCGGGCCCGCCAGACTGCGGCCAGGGACACCATCACGGCGAACAGGGCGGGCTGTACGACGTCCACCCGGTCCAGGGGCGGGGCGCCGGCGTCGCCGCGCAGTACGGCCGTCACGGACCACTCGGTGAACGGGCGAAGGGCGGCGTCGCAGCGGTCCAGCTCGTCGGCGAAGACGGGGTCCCGGTCCAGCAGGTCGCGGGCCATGCCGGCCCACTGGCTGCCCTGTCCCGGGAAGACGAAGGCCAGCTTCCCGGTGGGGCCCGCCTGCTGGGGGCCCGCGGTGAGGTCGGGGTCGGGCCGCCCGTCCGCGAGGGCGCGCAGGCCGTCGAGGAGCCGGTCGCGGTCGGCCGCCTGGAGCACGGCCCGGTGGTCGAAGTGGGTGCGGTGATGGGCGAGGGTCGCGGCGACCGCGGCGAGGGGCGCCGCCGGGTCCGCCTCCAGCGCGCCGAGCAGCCGGGCGGCCTGGCCGTGCAGGGAGGTGAGGCTGCGGGCGGACAGCGGGAAGAGGGTGGGGGCGGGCAGGTCCGCGGGGCCCTGCCCGGCGGGATCGCGCTGTCCGGCGGAGCCGGGTTCCTCGGCGAGGTCGGCCGGTGCGGTGGGGCCGGTGGGGCTGGGCTCCTCGGCGGGGTCGGTGAGGCCGGGCTCCTCGGCAGGGGCGGCTGGTGCGGTGGGGTCAGCCGGTGCGGCGAGGTCAGCCGGTGCGGCGAGGTCGGTGGGTGCAGCAGCGTCGGTGCGCGCGGCCAGGTCGCGGCCGGAGCCGGCCCGGCCTGCGCTGCCGAGCCCGGCCGGAGGCCGCGAGGACTCCTCGGATTCTTCGGTTCTCTCCGCCCCCTCGGGCTCCTCCAGGATCACGTGCGCGTTGGTGCCGCTGATCCCGAACGCGCTGACGCCGGCCCGGCGCACCCGGTCGGCGGTGCGCGGCCAGGCTCCGCCGGTGCTCTGCACGCGCAGGCCGCTGCCGGTCCAGTCGAGGTGGTCGGTGAGCCGGTCGGCGTGCAGGGACGCCGGAAGTTCCTCGTGGCCGAGGGCGAGGACGGTCTTGATGACACCGCCGATGCCGGCGGCGGCCTGGGCGTGGCCGATGTTCGACTTGAGTGAGCCGATGGCGAGGGGGCGCTCGGCGGGGCGGTCCGGACCGAACACGTTGGCGAGGGCCCGCAGTTCGATGGGATCGCCGAGCGGGGTGCCGGTGCCGTGGGCCTCCACGTGGTCCAGGTCGTGCGGGGTGAGCCCGGCCGCGTCGAGGGCGGCGCGCAGCACCCGTTCCTGCGCCGGGCCGTTGGGGGCGCTGAGGCCCTGGCTGCGGCCGTCCTGGTTGATGGCCGAGCCCTTGACGACGGCCAGGACCCGGTCGCCGTCCCGGCGTGCGTCCGCGAGCCGTTTCAGCAGCACGAGACCGCAGCCCTCGGCCCACACGACCCCGTCCGCGTCGGCGGAGAAGGGGCTGCACCGGCCGGACGGGGACAGCCCGCGCAGCCGGCTGAACTCGACGTGTCCGCGCGGGGTGACCAGCAGCGTGGCCCCGCCCGCCAGCGCGAGGTCGCACTCGCCGCTCGCCAGGGCGCGCGCGGCGAGGTGCAGGGCGACCAGCGAGGAGGAGCAGGCGGTGTCGACGGTCACCGCGGGCCCCTGCAGGCCGAGGGTGTAGGCGATGCGTCCGGAGGCCACGCTGGCCGCGGACCCGGTGCCGACGTGGCCGTCGAGCTGCCCGAGCGGGGCGGCGGCCAGGTAGCCGCTGTCGTAGAGGCCGAGATAGACGCCGGTGGAGCTGCCGTTCAGGGACTGCGGGAGGATCCCGGCGCGTTCGACGGTCTCCCAGGTGGTCTGCAGGAGCAGCCGCTGCTGCGGGTCCATGGCGGCGGCCTCGCGCGGGGAGATCCCGAAGAAGGCCGCGTCGAAGCGGTCGATGCCGCCGTCGAGGAAGCCGCCGCGCAGGGTGTACGCCTTGCCGGTGGCCTCGGGGTCGGGGTCGTACAGGCCGTTGGTCTCCCAGCGCCCGGCCGGCACCTCGCGGACGGCGTCCTCGCCCGCGGCCAGCAGCCGCCACAGCGCCTCGGGGTCGTCGGCGCCGCCGGGGAAGCGGCAGGCCATGGAGATGATCGCCACTTCGTCGCCGGAGCCGCCGCGGGCCGCGCCCGGGCCCGGTGACGGGGCAGGCGCCGATGCGGGGGCCGGTGCCGGGGCGAACACGGCCTCGGCGACGGCGGCGATCGTGGGGTGGTTGAAGACGAGGGACGGTTCGACGGGGCGGCCGGTCAGCGTGCCGAGTTCGGCGGCGAGGGCGACCAAGTGACGTGAGCCCAGGCCGAATTCGGTGAGCGGCCGGTCCGGGTCGATCCGGGCCGGGTCGGTGCCGGCCGCCTCGGCGACGGCCGATGCCAGCCAGGCCCGGGCCCCCTCGGAGGTCGTCAGGGACGGCTCGGGGGTCTGCTTCGGGGACTCGTTCGCAGGCATGGGGGCAGGTGTCCTCGTGAACTCGGTCTCGGTTCCCCGCCGGGCGACGGGCGCTCGGTACGGCGGGGGGCGACGGGTGGTGCGGCACGGCGCGGCCGGACCGCGCGGCCGGTGTGCCGGGGCGGCCCGCGTGACGGTGAGGGGGCCTCCGGCGCGGTCGGGCGCGCCGGAGGCGGGCGGTGTCACGGCACGGCGGGACCGGTGACCACCGCGAGGGTGCCGTCGAGGTACGCCGCCCGGGTGGCGCGGCGCTGGATCTTCCCGCTGGAGGTCTTCGGGATGGTGCCGGGCCGCACCAGGACGACCTCGCGCACGGACAGTCCGTGGGCCTCCCCGACCGTGCCGCGCACCAGGTCGGTGATCTTCTCGGCCTCGCCGGCGTCGTCCGGGGCGATCTCCGCGACCAGGACGGGCTGTTCGCCGTCGGCTCCGGCGTCCACGGAGAACGCCGCGGTGCAGCCGGGGCGCAGCGCGGGGTGGGACAGTTCGGCGGTCAGCTCCAGGTCCTGCGGGTAGTGGTTGCGGCCGTCGACGACGAGGAGGTCCTTGAGCCGGCCGGTGACGAAGAGTTCGCCGTCGCGCTGGAAGCCGAGGTCGCCGGTGCGCAGGAACCGGCCGTCGCGGCCCGGGAGCTGGGCGCGGAAGGTCTCGCGGGTGGCGAGGGCGTTGCGCCAGTAGCCCTTGGCGACGCTCGCGCCGCCCACCCAGATCTCGCCCACCTCGCCGTCGGAGAGCTCCTTGTGCCACTCGGGGTGGACGATCGCGACGGTGACGCCGGGCCCCGGTCGGCCGCAGCCGACGGTGGCCGCGTCGGCCTCGCCGGCGTTCGGGGTGCCCTCGGCCGCGGCGAGCAGCGTGGGCGCGGTGTCCACGTCGCCGCCGGTGACCATCAGGGTGGCCTCGGCGAGGCCGTAGCAGGGGTAGAGGGCCTCGCGGCGGAAGCCGGCCGGGGCGAAGGTGTCGGCGAAGCGGCGCAGCGTGGCCGCGCGGACCGGCTCGGCGCCGTTGAAGGCGAGCTTCCAGGAGCTGAGGTCGAGGCGGTCGATCAGGTCGGGGCCCGCCTGCTTCAGGCACAGCTCGTAAGCGAAGTTGGGGCCGCCGCTGGTGTGCGGGCGGTAGCGGCTGACCGCGGTGAGCCAGCGGTCCGGCCGCTGCAGGAAGTGCAGGGGGGAGAAGAGGGTGGCGGTGGCGCCGAGGTACACCGTGTTCAGGACGGGGCCGATGAGCCCCATGTCGTGGTAGACCGGCAGCCAGCTGACGAACAGCTCGTTCCCGTGCTCGGCGAGCGCCTCGGGGGTGTGGCCCATGCGCTCGGTGATGACCCGCTCGTTGTCGAGCAGGTTGCCGTGGGTGACCGCGACGCCGCGCGGGGCCGAGGTGGAGCCGGAGGTGTACTGGAGGAAGGCGACGGAGTCCGCGGTGAGTTCGGGTTCCCGCCAGCCGGCGGCCGCGTCGTCGGTGATGTCCTCGGTCGCGACGCGGGCGATCCCGTCGAGGTCGGGGAGGTGCTCGGCCATGTCGTCGAGCGCGGCGATCACCTCGCGGCCGCCCAGGATGACCTTGGCGTCGGCGTCGGCGACCAGGCGCTTCATCCGGGTCAGCGCGCGGTGGTTCTGCGCGCGGCCCTGCGGGGGCACGCCCGGTACGGCGATCACGCCGGCCGACAGGCAGCCGAGGTAGGCGCAGACGAACTCCAGGCCGGGCGGGTGGAGCAGCATGGCGCGGGATCCGGCCAGCCCGCGCTCCTGCAGCCAGGCGGCGACCGCGCGGGCCCGGGTGGCGAGCCGGCCGTAGGTGAGTTCCTGGATCTCTCCGTCGCAGTCACCGGTGACGAGGTGGCGGTACGCGACGCGCTCGGGATGGTTCGAGGCATGGGCGGTCAGTAAATCGACCAGGGAACGTGCCATGGGACGAGTCACACCTGTCTGAAGAGGCGGGCGCGGAAAGTGAGTTCGAGAACCCGGACCGCACGGGCGGGTCGCCGGCCGTGGCCAACCCGGCCCCCTTGCCGGGTTGTTGTGTTCGGCTCCCGCCCGGGGAGCCGCGCGTCGGCAGCTGCGCGTGATCCCCCCGCAGCGCTCCGCTACCAACGAGTAGCACCATAGCAAGTCCGTTCGGCCGGAAGGCCGGACGTAGGTGAACGCCGTGTGTCCAAGGGAGTTGGACCAGCGTGCACACAGCGCATGCGATCTACGACACAGTGCGTTCGGTCGTCCGTTCCGCCCCGAATGCCGGAGAGATGATTCCGCCCTATCGTGCTGTCATGGAGCACGCACTCAGTCCCGCAACCCTCGCCGAACTGCGGCGCCCGCGTCCCTACCCGGCGGTGTCCGTACTGACACCGACGCACCGCCGCGAACCCGAGAACGGCCAGGATCCGGTCCGCCTGCGCAACGTGGTGGCCGAGGCCAGGAAGCGGCTGGAATCCGATCCCGCGGTCAGCCGGGAGCGGCGCGCCGACGTCGTGGCACAGCTCGACCGCGCGCTGTCGGAGGTGGACCTGGCGCACGCCGAGGACGGCCTGGTGATCTTCGCCGCCCCGGGTGAGCACCAGGTCTGGTCGCTGTCCCGCAGCGTTCCCGAACGGGTCGTCCTGTCCGACACCTTCCTCACCCGCAACCTGGTCTCCGCACAGGCCGCCGAGCATCCCTTCTGGGTGCTGGCACTCTCCGCCGACCGCATCACTTTGTGGAGCGGCGGAACCGAGGGGGTGGTCGAGGCGCGCACCGGCGGGTTCCCGCTGATCCGTGTCCGGGAGAACTTCGACGCCGAGCGCCAGCAGCGCATCGGCGACCTGCCGAGCACCTTCCGCGACGAGGGCACCCGTCAGTTCCTGCGCGAGGCGGACACCGCACTCGGCACGGTCCTGCGCGACCAGCCCCGCCGGATCTACATCACCGGCGAGGAGGCGGCGCTGGCCCTGCTCGACGAGGTCGGCGGCGCCGCCGGGGACGCCGTCCACGTACGGCACGGCGGCCTGGCCAACGCCGGCCCGGAGGCCGTGTGGCAGGCCATCGCGCCGGTGCTGGAGGCCGAGACGCGCAGAAGCACGGCCTCGGTGCTCCGGGAGCTGACGGCGGCGCGCGGCCGCCGGACGTACGCGGCCGGGCTGGACGAGCTGTGGCAGAGCGCCCGGGACGGCCGCATCCGGCTACTGGCGGTGGAGGAGAACTTCCGCGCCGCGGTCCACGACCTCGGTGAGCACATCATGCCCGCCGAGCCCGGCGATCTGGACGCCCGCGACGACATCGTGGACGAGATCGTCGAGCAGTGCCTGGAGACGGGCGCCGAGGTCCGCTTCGTCCCCGACGGCGCCCTGGGCGACGCCGACGGGCTCGCGGGGGTGCTGCGTTACTGAGGCACCTCCTTCCGGGGCCCGGGGCCGGCAGCCCCGGGCAACCCCCGGGTCAGGCACTCCCCACGGGCGCCGCGCAGGCGCCCGGGGGCGCTCCCTCCGGCGGCGTACGCTACGGCGAGATCGTCGGCGAGAGGGAGCACGCGCGTGGGTGACCTGCTGGGTGTGGCCGTACTGGGTGCCGGGCACATGGGCGCCGACCATGTCCGGCGCCTCGACCAGGTGGTGAGCGGCGCCAGGGTGGCCGCCGTCGCCGACCCCGATGCCGACCGGGCCCGGAAGGCGGTGGCCGGAGTGGACGGTGCCGTCGTACACACGGACCCGGTGGCCGCGCTCGACGCGCCCGGTGTGTCCGCCGTCCTGATCGCCTCTCCGGGCCCCGCGCACGAGGCGGCGCTGCTCGCCGCCTTCGCGCGCGGGCTGCCCGTGCTGTGCGAGAAGCCCATGGTGCCGGACTCCGCGGGCGCCCTGCGGGTGCTGGAGGCCGAGGCCCGGCTCGGCCGCCGGCTGGCGCAGATCGGCTTCATGCGCCGCTACGACGCCGAGTACCAGCGGCTGAAGGCGCTGCTGGACGAGGGCCGCCTCGGCCGCCCGCTCATGCTGCACTGCACCCACCGCAACGTCTCCTCGCCCGAGCACTTCACCAGCGCGATGCTGATCAACAGCTCCGTGTCGCACGAGATCGACGCGGCCCGCTGGCTGCTCGGGCAGGAGCTGACGGCGGTCACCGTGCTGCGCCCGGCGCCCTCGGCGGGGGCGCCGCGGGGCCTGGCCGACCCGCAGTTCGTGCTCTTCGAGACCGAGCGCGGCGCCCTGGTCGACGTGGAGGTGTTCGTCAACTGCGGCTTCGGCTACCAGGTGCGCTGCGAGGCCGTGTGCGAGGCGGGCAGCGCCCGGATCGGTGACGGGCACACCATGGTGGTCACCGCGGGGGGCGGCGCCACCGAGGAGGTGGCGCAGGACTACCTGGTCCGGTTCGCCGACGCCTACGACCGCGAGGTGCAGAGCTGGGTCGACGCCACCCGGCGTGGCCTGGTCACCGGGCCGGGCGTCTGGGACGGCTACGCGGCCTCCGTCGTCGCCGAGGCGGGGGTCCGGTCGCTGGAGAACGGCGGCCGGGTGGCCGTCGACCTGGCCCCGCGCCCGGCGCTGTACCGCTGAGCGCGCCGGCCGCCGCGGTCCCGGCCGCGCCGCGGAGCACGCGTTGGCGGTCGAGGTCGGTGCCCATGGCTCACACCCCGCCGAACAGCGCGCTCAGTCCGCGTTCCACGACCGCCCCGACGTCCTCGAGGCCGGCCGGCACGGCGGCGTAGGTGCGCAGCAGGAAGCGGCGCAGCGCCGAGGTCGGGAACTGGAGCAGGGCGAGGCCGCACGGCGAGTGGAGTTCCAGGACCGTGCGGGTCCGGCCGTAGGGCCAGATCTGCACGTCCCCGTGTCCGGCCGGGCTCCGCAGTCCCTGGTCCAGCAGCGTGCGGGCGAAGGTCCAGGTGACCTCGTCGCCCGCCAGGGTGGCCTCGGGCGGGAAGACCACGAAGACGGCCAGCGGATCGTCCGCCGTGTAGCGCAGGACGGCCGACACCGGGAGCTCCACGTCGTCGGGTGTGATGAGCCGGGCATGGGCGGGCTGCTCGATGATGAGGTCCATGCTTGTAAGGAGTCGCCGGGTGCCGTTCCCAGGACGTTGATTCCGGACAGAGTTGGTGCGCGTCGGCTGTTCGACGCATCATGGAACACCTGAGCGTCGAACAGGCGACTGAGCGCTACTCCGGAGCCCTCGCCCCTCGGCCAAATCCCGTACGGCGACTACGACTTGAGCTCCCGAACGCGTACACATGACAGGTGCGCGAAGCACGCCGGGAAGACTCTGGCATATGCCTGAAGCACCACCGTATCGTGTGTCGCCGAATCCCTTACAGGGCGTCGCGGGCTGTGCGACAGTCGTAGCGGTCCCCCCGTCCTCCCTGGCCGTACCATCCCACCGGAGTGCGTCATGCCGTCCCCAGTCTCCGCGGACCGCTCAGCCGCCCAGCCGCCCGGGCGCGGCTCGGTCGAGGCGTTGATCACGCAGACACGGCGGCTCAAGGGCGACGTCGACGCCGTACGCCGGGACACCCGGAGCGACGGCTCGGAGCCCGAGGAGCGCTGGCAACGGGCTCTGTACGACCTCGCCCTCCACCAACTCGACGACCTGGACGGCCACTTGGCGCAGCTTCGGGACGGCCCGGAGCCCGTCCCGGCCGCAGCGCCCGCCGCTTCTCCCCCCGCTCCCCCGGCGCCGGCGCCCGGCGCCGCGCGCGGCTCGCTGCTCAGCCGGGTCGGCAGCGCGGAGTGGAACCTGCTCACGGACGAGGCGAGCTGGTCCGGCGAGCTGTACCAGATCCTGGGCCTGGACCCGGCGGGTCCGGCACTCACCCTCGACGAACTGCCCTCCGTGGTCCTCGCGGAGGACCGGCCGAAGCTCACCACGATGGTGACGGACTGCCTGGTCGACGGCAGGCCGATCGACGGCGAGTTCCGCGTCGTACGGCCCGACGGCTCGGCGCGGACCGTGCACATGATGGGCGAGCCGGTGCTCGGCGCCGACGGCGGCACCGCCTCGATGTGGGCCGTGCTCCGCGACGTCAGCGAACTGCGCCGCCACCGGCGGGAGGTGAGCGAGACCCGTGACTCGCTCCGGCTCCACCGGCGGCAGGAACAGACCGAGCACCGGCTGGCGGTCGAGCTGCAGGAAGCCGTGCTTCCGCCATGGCGCGGCTCCCTGCGGCTCCCCCACCGGGGAGCCCCGGCCCTCGACCTGGCCGCCCACTACCTGCCCGCCGCGACGAACGCCCTGGTCGGCGGCGACTGGTACGACGCGCTGGAGCTGGCGGACGGCGCGACGCTGCTCAGCGTCGGCGGCCTGACCGGCCACGGGGTGGCCGTCACCTCCGGGATGGCGATGCTGCTCGGCGCCGTGCGCGGCATGGCGATGGCCGGCACCCAGCCCGGCCAACTGCTATCCCTGCTCAACCAGTTACTCGACGCCACCGTGCAACCGGCCCTCGGCAGCGCCGTCTGCTGCCGGTACCGGCCCGAGACCCGCACCCTGACATGGGCGCGCGCGGGACACCCCGCCCCGCTGCTGTACCGCGACGGGACGGGGCGCACGCTGGACGCACCTGAGGGCGTCCTGCTCGGCGCCACCACGGGCGCCGCCTACGGGCAGGCGGAGGTGACCCTGGAACCCGGCGACCTGCTCCTGCTGCACACCGACGCTCTGGTGTCCGGGCACGCCGGGACGACCGCCGTCGACCGCCTGCTCGACCTCGCCCCCCGCTTCGGTGCGGCACGCGCCGCACAGGACTGCGTGCGGTCGGTCGTGGAGGAGTTCGGCGGAGCCGAGCGCGAGGACCACGCCTGTGTGCTCGTCGCCAGGGTCACGGCCTGAAGCAGCACCACGGCCCGAACCGGAAGCCGGACCACGCACCAGCCCTCAGGCCGGTGCGCCGCTGTCGCGACCGCTCCTCGGCTTCGGCAGGGCGAACCTGATCTCCTCCCGCAGCTCGTGGATCCGCGGATAGCCGGCGTACTCCGCGGTCAGCCGGTACATCTCCCGCAGCCGGTCCCAGGTGCGCCGGGAGGAGTTGGACCCCATCGACATCAGGGCCAGTCTCGCGTACCGGTCGGCCTGTTCCGGGTCGTCGGCGATGAAGCAGGCCGAGGCCATGGACAGATGGTCGAAGATCTTCGACCGCTCCCGTCCGTCGACCCGGAGCGCCAGCGCCTTCTCCGCGTAGTACTGGGCGTGCGCGGCCGCCGCGGGGTCGAAATCCGCGAGCGTGCGGTAGGCGAGGGCCTGCATGCCGTACAGATCCTCGTCCTTGAAGGTCTGCATCCAGTCCGGCGCCTGCGCGTCCTGCCGGTCGGAGACGAAGAGGTCCTCCGCCTGACCGAGCGTGCGGCGCATCGCCTGCCCCTTGCCCATCGACGCCTGCGCCCAGGCCTCGATGGTGTGGAACATCGCCTTCGTGCGCGGTTGCAGCTGCTCCCCCGCACCGGACTGGGCGAGCTTCATCAGGTCCAGCGCGTCGTCGGGCCGGCCCAGGTGCACCATCTGCCGGGCCGCCCGGGACAGGGCCTCACCGGCACGCGGCCGGTCACCGCCCTCGCGCGCGGCGTGGGCGGCGATGACGAAGTACTTCTGCGCCGTGGGTTCCAGGCCGACGTCGTGCGACATCCAGCCCGCGAGGACGGCCAGGTTGGCGGCGACGCCCCACAGGCGCCGCTGGAGATGGGGTGGGTGGTGGTAGGCGAGCATGCCGCCCACCTCGTTGAGCTGGCCCACGACCGCCTTGCGCTGGAGCCCGCCTCCGCGGGCCGCGTCCCAGGCGCGGAACACCTCGACCGAGCGCTCCAGTTCCTCGATCTCCTGCGACCCGATGGGGGCGGCCTCATAGCGGTCGAACCCAGCGGGGTCGGCGTGCAGGGGGTCGTGGACGACGGGGGCGTCGGCCTTCAGTGTCGGGTCGGTGTGCAACCAGTCGTGCATGGCGCTGCTGAGTGTGGATCCCGCGGCGAGCGCGGCACCCGCGCCCACCAAGCCGCGTCGGTTGAGCATGAGGTCCATTCCCGTGAATTCGGTGAGGACCGCGGCGGTCCGTTCGGGCGCCCACGGCACGCCGTCGGGATGTTCCTCCACCCCGTCGCCCTGCCGTTTCCCCGCACGCCCGTGCCGCACCAGACCTAGGTCCTCGATGGTCACGACACGGCCGAGACGCTCGGTGAACAGAGCCGCCAGCACCCGTGGCACCGGATCGCGCGGGATCTCTCCCGTGTCGATCCAACGCCGCACCCGGGAGGTGTCGGTCGACAGCTGGGGGTGGCCCATGGCCGCCGCCTGCTTGTTGACCAGCCTCGCGAGTTCCCCTTTGGACCAGCCGGCCAGGCCGAACAGGTCCGCCAGGCGGGTGTTGGGTTGTCCGCTCACGTCAAGCCCCCAGGTTCTCGGCTGAGTTGACAGTAGACCCGTGGAGGTTGCCGAGCGACTATTCGCCAGGGTTCGCCAGGGTGCGCCAGATGGTGTGCCACTGGTCATCGGGTGTCGAGTAGGAACGCGCCACCCCGACCCGGCTTCTGGCCTATGCGACGGGCACATTCCCCAGGATGTGCCCGGGCGGCCGGGGCGGGTGGGCGCACGCTCGGAACACGCGGCTGGACAGGTGTTCCGCGCACAGACTTACAGGCAGGCACCGCAGGCACACGAAGGGATCTGTATCTCCCATGTACGCAGCATCGTCCTCCGTGTCCGCTCCGCCCCGGCCCCTGCGTTCCCGCCCGGCGGGCGGCGGGCCGTACCTCGACCCGGCGGCGCGGCCGGCGGCCCCCGTGCTGGGCGCGGGCCGGCTGCGGCGCGTTCCGGGCCAGGCCGGTCCCCAACCGGTCAGCGGCAGACTCGACTTGTCCGGGCCCCAGGGCGCGCAGCTGCGCGCCGCGATCGCCTCGGTGCACCGGATCTGCCCGGAGTTCGCTCCGGTGCAGGTGCTGCGCCGCAGCGGACGCACCGTCCTGCTGGTCGGGACGACGGGACGCAGTACGGCCGTGGCCAAGTGTCTCCTCGACCCGTCGCCCGCCTGGGCGGACCGGATCCGCCACGAAATAGCCGCATACCGCTCGTTCGTCCGGCACCGGCCGCCTGTGCGGGTGCCGAGGCTGATCGCGGCGGACCCGGACAACTGCACCCTGGTGATCGAGCGCATGGCGGGCCGTGCGGCGGCGCTGCAGCGGCATCCGCTGGAGGCACCGCCCCGGCCGGACATCCGGGCCGCGCTCGGTGCGATCTGCCGGCTGAACGCGTGGCGCCCCCCGGCGGGCACCTTCGACGCGCCCCTGGACTACGCGGCCCGAATCGCGCGGTACCACGAACTGGGGCTGCTGACCGACCGGGACCTGGGCGACCTGCAGAAGCTGCTGCACGGCATCGCGCACGCGGCGGGCCGCCAGGGGATGGGCCAGTTCTGCCACGGCGACGCCCTGCTCTCGAACATCCTGCTCTCACCGGCCGGTCCAGTGCTGGTGGACTGGGAGCACGCGGGCTGGTACCTGCCGGGGTACGACCTGGCGACGCTGTGGCTGGTGCTGGGGGACGCACCGGTCGCCCGACGCCAGATCAGCCAGATCGCCCAGTCGGCGGGCCCGGCCTCCCGGGACGCCTTCCTGGTGAACCTGATGCTGCTGCTGACCCGGGAGATCCGCACCTACGAGACGGCCGTGCAGCGTTCGATGCACGATACGGCCCCGGCGGCACCGGGCACGGCCCACCCGGGTGCTGCGCCGTCCGGCGAGGAACAGCGGCTGCTGCTCAGGCGGCTGCACGACGACTGCCAGCTGGCCCGCCGGGCCGTGCGAGCGGCGGTCGGCACTCGCTGACGGGGACGACGGCTCCGCGGTGCGCCAGAGCGGCGGCGCACCGCGGACCTTCGTATGTGCGGGCACATGCCGTTTCCCGGTGCCCAGTGGTGTACTCCACTGACGCCCCGCAGGCCCGCGCGCCGCCGTGGCGAAACTCGCCGAACCCCTTCGTGACGTGGGAAATCTCGTGCCCCGGGGCATCATTGACGGATCGTCGGCAAGCCGGTACCACTGGTCCAGCTCGGCGCCGCCCCGTCCCGCCACGCCCCGCCCGTCACAGGAGGCCGCATTGCGAGGATCCGCCACCGACCCCACGACCACCCCTGGCCACAGACACCGGAGGCGGACGGCCGGCACGCTCGCTTCGGCGGCCCTGCTGCTGCCGCTGCTCGGCGCGGCCCCGGCCCAGAGCGCCCCGGAACCCTCCGCCGGCCGGCTCCAGCAGGCCTTCGCCACGGCGTCGGCCGAGTACCACGTGCCGCAGAGTGTCCTGCTGGCCGTCTCCTACCTCCAGTCCCGCTGGGACTCGCACGCCGGCGCGCCCAGCGTGACCGGGGGCTACGGCCCGATGCACCTCACCGACGCCCGTACCGCGCTCGCCACGACCGAGCACTTCGCCGAGGGCACGGAGGACGCCCGCGGCGACAGCGCCCGCGCGGCCCTGCACCCCCGCGTCGAGGTGCCCGCGGACCGGGCGCTGCCGGCCCGTCTGCGGACGCTGCCCCGGGCGGCGGAGCTGACGGGGCGTCCGGCGGCGGAGCTGCGCACCGATCCGGCCGCCAACGTCGCCGGCGGCGCGGCCCTGCTGGCCGCCGCGCAGAAGGAGCTGGGCGAGCCGGCGAGCGCGGACCCGGCGGCCTGGTACGGCGCGGTGGCCCGCTTCTCCGGCGCGGACGACACCGCGACCGCGGCGGCGTACGCGAACGACGTGTACGACGTGCTGCGCACCGGCGAGGAGCGCGTCACGGACGACGGCCAGCGGGTCGCCCTCGCCGCCCGGCCGCACCTGAGCGCCGACACCTCCCAGCTGCGGCGCACGGGCCTGCGCACGGCCCCGGCGGCCGACACCGAGTGCCCGCGGTCGGTGTCCTGCGAGTGGATCCCGGCGCCGTACGCCCAGTTCGGGAACGACGACTACGGCAACCACGACCTCGGCGACCGGCCGGCGTCGCAGCGGATCAAGTACATCGTCATCCATGACACCGAGGGCGCCTGGGACGGCGTGCTGAACCTGATCCAGGACCCGACCTACGTGTCCTGGAACTACACGATCCGGTCGACCGACGGTCTGATCGCCCAGCACGTCAAGGCGAAGGACGTGGCGTGGCACGCGGGCAACTGGGACGTCAACGCCCGGTCCGTCGGCATCGAGCACGAGGGCTTCCTCGCCGCGCCGGACGCCTGGTACACGGAGGCGATGTACCGCTCCTCGGCCCGGCTGGTGCGGTACCTGTCCCGTGCCTACGACATCCCGCTGGACCGGCAGCACATCCTCGGCCACGACAACGTGCCGGGGCCGACCACGTCCACCATCCCCGGGATGCACACCGACCCGGGCCCGTACTGGGACTGGGCGCACTACTTCCAGCTGCTGGGGCGCCCGTTCCACCGCACGGGCGGCAAGGGCTCACCGCTGGTGACGATCCTGCCGGACTACGCGTCGAACCAGCCGGTGTACACCGGCTGCACCACCAAGGGCGAGCCCTGCACGGCGCACGGCTCCAGTGAGGTGCGGCTGTACACCGACCACGACGTGAACGCGCCGCTGGTCAAGGACATCGGCCTGAAGACCGACCCGACCGCCGGGGTGAACGACCTCTCCTCCCGGGTCTCCACCGGTCAGCAGTACGCGGTCGCCGACCGCTGGGGCGACTGGACGGCGATCTGGTACCTCGGGCAGAAGGCCTGGTTCGAGAACCCGCGCAAGGACCCCACGGCGGTGCGGGCGTCCGGGCCGGTCGTCACCCCTGAGGACGGGGCGGCGAGCGTGCCGGTGTACGGCAGGGCGTACCCGGAGAAGGAGGCGTACCCGGCGGGGGTACCCGCGCAGTCGGTGGTCCCGCTGCCCTACACGATCCCCGCGGGGCAGTCGTACGTGGTCGGTGACGAGATGCCGGGCGAGTACTACTACGCGGTCACCTTCACCACCGACTCGCACCGGGTGGTGGTCGGCAAGGACCTGTACTACGAGATCCAGTACGGCCACCGGGTGGCGTTCGTGCGCGCCGCGGACGTCCGCCTGGTGGGTTCCGGCCGCTAGCCGGGGCCGGTCGTCCGTCAGCCCTGCTGGAACAGCTCCGCCGGGAGCGGCTTCAGCAGGGCGTACAGGTCGTCGGTGATGGGGCGGTCCCAGGCCGCGATGGTCACGAGGACGCCGTCGCTGCGGTCGAACTGGACGCAGGAGATCCGGCTCTCGGAGAGCTTGAGCCGGCGCACGATCAGGAGGTTGTCGCCCTGGAGCACCGGCGTGTCCTCGGTGCCCACGACGGTGACCTCCTCCTCGTTCTCCAGTGCCAGCAGCAGCTGGGCCACCTCGAAGGGGATCTCGCCCTCGGTGACGTCCCGGGCCGGTGAGCCCTCCGGCAGGTTACCGATGATCATGGCGGGGCCGCGGCCGCCGAAGAGGTCGTACCGCAGGAAGACACCCTGGCAGGTGCCGTCGGGGGCGGGCAGCAGGCCCGCGCCGAGGTTGCCGGGCCAGTCACCCGGGTCCATGGCCAGCACGTCGAAGTCGGGTCCGGCGGGGGTGGCGCTGCGGCGGCGGAGGAACGACATGCGGCCATGGTACGTGCCCGGCGCCCGACAGGTGACGCGCGGGCGAGCCGCCCGGCGGCCCCGGTTCGCCGCCTCCGCCACGGTGGGTGAGCCCCGCGCGGCGGGCCGCCGCGTGCCGCACGGGCGAGGCCGCCGGCGGGCCCCGGTCCGCCCTGCGGGGCCACGGCAGGGCCGCCCGGGTGACCCGGGCCGCCATGCGGGCGACCGGCGGTGGGGCGCCCCGCTCAGGTGAGGTCGAACTCCCCGTCGCGCGCGCCGGAGACGAAGGCGCCCCATTCCGCCGGGGTGAAGATCAGGGAGGGGCTTTCCGGCCGGTCGCTGTTGCGCATCGCGATGAATCCCTCGACGAAGGCGATCTGGACATCGCCCAGTCCTCGGCTGCTGGACTGCCACTCGGCGCTGCTGAGGTCCAGCTCCGGCTTGTCCCAGCCCGCGAGCGGCTGCTGCTGGATGGTGCTCTCGGCCACGTCCGTGCTCCTCCCGGTTCGTCGTCCGCGGGCCAGCCTAGCGACCGCTTCCTACCGCCGACAGGCCACGTGAGGAGGACTTTCGCGGGCCGCTCAGGAGTTGGGCGGCTCGGACCCCACGAGCCACATGGAGAAGAACTGCGAGCCGCCGCCGTAGGCGTGCCCGAGCACCTTCCGGGCGCCGTCCACCTGGTGTTCCCCGGCGAGTCCGCGCACCTGGAGGGCGGCCTCGGCGAAGCGGATCATGCCGGAGGCGCCGATGGGGTTGGTGGAGAGCACCCCGCCCGACATGTTGACGGGCAGGTCCCCGTCCAGCTCCGTCACCCCGGACTCGGTGAGCTTCCAGCCCTCGCCCTCCTCGGCGAAACCGAGGTTCTCCAGCCACATGGGCTCGTACCAGGAGAACGGCACGTACATCTCGACGGCGTCGATGTCCCGGCGCGGGTCGGCGATGCCGGCCTGCCGGTAGACGTCGGCGGCGCAGTCCTTGCCGGCCTGCGGCGAGACGAAGTCCTTGCCCGCGAAGAGGGTCGGCTCGCTGCGCATGGCGCCGCCGAGCATCCAGGCCGGCGGCCGCGGGGCGCGGGCCGCCCCCGCCCGGTCGGTCAGCACCATCGCGCAGGCGCCGTCGGAGGAGGGGCAGGTCTCGGAGTAGCGGATGGGGTCCCACAGCATGGGCGACGCCTGGACCTTCTCCAGGGTGATGTCGTGCTCGTGGAGGTGCGCCCAGGGGTTCCTCAGGGCGTTGCGGCGGTCCTTGTAGGCGACGAGGGAGCCGACGGTGTCGGGGGCGCCGCTGCGCCGCATGTAGGCGCGCACGTGCGGGGCGAAGAACCCGCCGGCCCCGGCGAGCAGCGGCTGCTGGAAGGGGATGGGCAGGGACAGTCCCCACATGGCGTTGGACTCGGACTGCTTCTCGAAGGCGAGGGTGAGGACGGTGCCGTGGACGCCGGCCGCGACGAGGTTGGCGGCGACGAGGGCGGTGGACCCGCCGACCGAGCCGGCGGTGTGCACCCGGAGCATGGGCTTGCCGACGGCGCCGAGGGCGTCGGCGAGGTACAGTTCGGGCATCATCACGCCCTCGAAGAAGTCGGGCGCCTTGCCGATGACGACGGCGTCGACGTCCGCCCAGGTCAGCTCGGCGTCGTCGAGGGCCCTGCGGGCCGCCTCGCGGACGAGTCCGGCGATCGAGACGTCCCGGCGGGCGGCCACGTGCTTGGTCTGGCCGACTCCTACGACGGCCACGGGCTCCTTGCTCATCGTGGATCCCCTTCGAGTACGGCGACCAGGTTCTGCTGCAGGCAGGGTCCGGAGGTGGCGTGGGCGAGGGCGCGGTCGGACTCGCCGCGGTGGATGCGGGCGGCGGCCTCGCCGACGCGGATGAGCCCGGCGGCCATGACCGGGTTGGCGGCGAGGGCGCCGCCGGAGGGGTTGACGCGGACGTCGTCGCCGAGTCGCAGGGCCTTGCGCAGCACGATCTCCTGTGAGCTGAAGGGGGCGTGCAACTCGGCGGTGTCGACGGGCCGTTCGAAGGCGCCGGCCTTCTCGGCCGCCAGCCGGGCGGAGGGCGAGTCGGTCAGGTCGCGCACGCCCAGGGCATGGGCCTCGATGCGGTGGTCGACGCCCCGGATCCAGGCGGGCCGCTCGCACAGTTCCCTGGCCCGGTCCCCGGCGGCCAGGATCACGGCGGCGGCGCCGTCGCCGACCGGCGGGCAGTCGCCGGTCCGCAGCGGGCGTACGACGTGGTCGTCGTGCGGCAGCGGGCCGGTGCGCTGCGCGTGCGGGTTGGCGGCCGCGTCGGTCCGGCTGCGGGCGCCGACGGCGGCGAGGGCGGCCTCGTCGGTGTCCCCGGCGTCGATGAGGGCCTGCGCCTGGAGGGCGGCCAGCGCCACGGAGTCGGGCCAGAGCGGGGCGACGTAGTAGGGGTCGAGCTGCCGGGTGAGGACGTCGCGCACCGAGCCGGGTGAGCACTTGCCGTAGGAGTAGACGAGGGCCGTGTCGGCGTCCCCGGTCAGCAGCTTGGTCCATGCCTCGTACAGGGCCCAGGCACCGTCCATCTCGACGTGGGACTCGGAGACGGGCGGCCAGGCGCCGACGCCGTCGAGGGCGAGGGTGAAGGAGAAGGCGCGGCCGGCGAGGTAGTCGCTGGAGCCGGAGCAGGTGAAGCCGATGTCGGCGGTGCGCAGTCCGGTCCGCCGCAGCACCTCGTGCAGTACCGGCATGAGCAGTTCGACCTCGGAGGACTCCTCGGTGGAGCGCCTGTGGTCGGTCTGGGCGAAGGCGACGACCGCGATCTGCCTGGTCACAGCAGCTCCTTGTAGGTGTCGTAGGCGGCGTCGGGTTCGCCGGTGGGCCGGTAGTGGTCGGGGTGGCGCGCTCCCGGCGTCCACACCGGCTCGACGCGCAGCCCCATGCGCACCTGGTCGTAGGGGATGCCACCGATGCGGGCGTGCAGGGCGAGGTCGGCGCCGTCGAGGGCGATGTGGGCGTAGACGTAGGGCACCTCGATGTCGAGGTTCTTCGCCTTGATGTTGACGATGCAGAAGGTGGTCACGGTGCCGCGGGGGCCCACCTCGACCTGTTCGGAGGTGGCGACGCCGCAGGTGGGGCACGCGCCCCGGGGCGGGACGTAGACCTTGCGGCAGGCGGGGCAGCGCTCGCCGACGGTCCGCTGTTCGCTCAGGGCGGCGAGGTAGGCGGACTGGGCGCGGCCGGGCGAGTAGGTGTAGTCGAGGCGGGCGTGGGCGACGATGCCGGTGAGCGGGTCGGCGAACGCGCCGGTGTGGCCTCCGGGTTCCACGGGGGCGCCGCCGTACGGCTCGAAGCAGGCGATGTCGGTGATGGCTCCGGTGCGTTCGGCGGCCCAGCGGACGCGCACCCGCATGCCGGTGCGCACGGCGTCGGGTCCGGGGGCGTCGAGGGCGTGCAGGAGGGCGGTGTCGGCGCCGTCGAGCCGGACCAGGACCCAGGCGAAGGGGGTGGTGAGGGGCTGGGCGCGGCGGGGCTCGTGGTTCCAGGCCCAGGTGGTGACCGTGCCGGTGGGCGCGACCTCGACCAGGTCGCGGAGCTCGTCGGCGGTGACGGGGTCGTACTCGACGGGCGGGACGAGGGTGCGGCCGTCGGTGGTCCGTACGCCGAGGACGACGCGTTCGCGCAGTCCGGTGAGGAAGGCGCTCTGGACGGGGCCGAGGGAGCGGGTGAAGGGGAACTCGACGACGAGGGGGGCTTTGAGGACTTCGGGCATGCCTGAGGGCTCCTTCGGTGGGTCAGGCGCGCTTGTAGACGGGGGGCCGCTTCTCGGCGAAGGCGCGGGCGCCCTCCTTGGCGTCGGCGGTGTCGAAGACGGGCCAGCCGCGGGCGAGTTCGGCGGCGAGTCCGTCGGTCTCGGTCATCTCGGCGGTCTCGTAGACCGACGCCTTGACGGCCTCCACGGCGAGCGGCCCGCAGGCGTTGATCCGCTCGGCGGTCTCCAGCGCGGCGGCGAGGGCCGTCCCGTCGGGGACCACGCGTCCGATCAGCCCGACGGCCGCGGCTTCCCGGGCGCTGTAGGGCCGTCCGGTGAGCAGCATCTCCAGGGCGTGGGTGCGCGGGATCTGGCGCTGGAGCCGGACGGTCGAGCCGCCGATGGGGAACAGGCCGCGCCGGACCTCGAAGAGGCCGAAGGTGGCGGACTCGCCCGCGACCCGGATGTCGGTGCCCTGGAGGATCTCCGTGCCGCCCGCCACGCAGGGGCCCTCGACGGCGGCGATGACCGGCTTGCGTGGGCGGTGGTGGCGCAGCATCGCCTTCCAGTGCAGGTCGGGGTCGGCCTTGAGGCGGTCGCGGTACTCCTCGCCGGCCATACCCCGGCCCGCGAGGGCCTTGAGGTCCATGCCCGCGCAGAACGCGCCACCGGCGCCGGTGAGCACGATCGAGCGGACGCCGTCGTCGGCGTCGGCCTCGAGCCAGCCGTCGTGGAGGCCGACGAGCATCGGGAGCGAGAGCGCGTTCCTGGCGCCGGGCCTGTTGAGCGTGAGCACCAGTGTGGCGCCCTCACGCCGCACGGTGAGGTGTTCGGTCCCACCCATCTGCCCATCTCCCCTCGGTTCCCCTCGGTAAGAACGAGAACAGGTTGCAGTAGGCGGGGAGGCACTTCAAGGGAACTCCGACCATTTTCTGACAGGCAGTCAGATTTTCTGGTGCGGGCCCTTCCCACTTGTGGCGCCCTTTGCTCTGATGACCGGCGAGCCGGTGGATCGCCAGGCCCTCACAGGTCAGGAGGAGCGGTGGAGTACAACCTTGCCGATCTGTTCGAGTCGGTCGTCGACGTGGTCCCGGACCGTGAGGCGCTCGTCTACCTCGACCACCCCGGCACCGGCGCGGAGCGCCGCCTGACGTACGCGGAGCTGGACGCGGCCGCCAACCGCGTCGCCCACCACCTGATCGACAGCGGGATCCGGCCCGGCGAGCACCTGGGCCTGCACCTGTACAACGGCGTCGAGTACCTCCAGACGGTGCTCGGCTGCCTGAAGGCACGGGTGGTCCCGGTCAACGTCAACTACCGCTACGTCGAAGAGGAGCTGGTGTACCTCTACCGGGACGCGGACCTGGTGGCGCTGGTCTTCGACGGGGAGTTCGCCGACCGGGTGGCGGCGGCGCTGCCGCGTGCGCCGAAGCTGCGGCTGCTGCTGCGGGTGGGCACGGCGGCGGCGGTGCCCGGCGCGACACCGTTCACCGAGGCCGAGGCGGCCGCGTCCCCGGAGCGGGGCTTCCCGACGCGCTCGGGCGACGACCAGTTCATCATCTACACCGGCGGGACGACCGGCATGCCCAAGGGCGTCATGTGGCGCCAGGAGGACCTGTTCTTCGCGGGCCTCGGCGGTGGCGCGCCGACGGGCGAGCCGGTGAAGACGCCCGGGGAACTGGCCGAACGGGTCGCGGCCGGCGGGTCGGGGATCACCTTCTTCCCCACTCCCCCGCTGATGCACGGCACCTCCACCCTCACCGCGTTCATCGGCTTCGGTTTCGGCCAGCGCGTCGTCCTGCACCGCAAGTTCGTGCCGGAGGAGGTGCTGCGGACCGTCGAGCGGGAGAAGGTCACGAGCGTCTCGCTGGTCGGCGACGCGATGCTGCGGCCGCTGATCGACGCGCTCGCCGGGCCGCTGAAGGGCACGGACTGCTCGGCGCTGTTCAGCGTCTCCTCGTCGGGCGCCGTCATGTCGGAGACGGTGCGCCGGCAGTTCCGGGACCTGGTGCCGAACGCCCTGCTGCTGAACAACTTCGGCTCCTCGGAGTCCGGCTTCAACGGCACCGCGACGGAGGATGCGGGGCCCGAGCGGGGCTTCCGCATCCGGGTCAACTCCCGCACCCGCGTGGTGGACCCGGCGACGCACGAGCCCGTCGCCGTGGGAGCGATCGGCCGGGTCGCGCAGTGCGGCCACGTGCCGCTCGGCTACTACAACGACCCCCGCAAGACCGCCGAGACGTTCTTCGAGCTGGACGGGCAGCGCTGGGTGCTGCTCGGCGACATGGCCACGGTGGACGAGGAGGGCGTGGTCACCGTCCTCGGCCGGGGCTCGCAGTGCATCAACACGGGGGGCGAGAAGGTGTACCCGGAGGAGGTCGAGCAGGCGCTCAAGGCACATCCGGACGTGTACGACGCCCTCGTCGCCGGGGTGCCCGACGCCACCTGGGGCAGTCATGTGGCGGCCGTGGTGCAACTGCGCTCGGGGGCCCGGCGGCTGTCCCTCGGCGACCTCCAGGACCACTGCCGCGCCCATCTCGCCGGGTACAAGATCCCGCGCCAGCTCGTGCTCACGGAGGGCATCCGGCGCTCGCCGAGCGGAAAAGCGGACTACCGGTGGGCCCGTGAGGTGGCCGTGGCGGCGGACTCCTCCCTCTCGTAGCCGCCCTCTCATAGCCGCGGGGCGGGGTGACCGGCACAGTCTTTGCGCACGGTTGACCCGGGACGTTGAACGGAGGGGGAAGCGGGGCCGTACGGAGGTCGGCGGCCCGGCGCCCGCGGGCCCGGTCCGCCGTGCCATCACCGGGTTTCGCACGGAAGGACCTACGGGTGCCGCACCTCACGCCCCCTCGTCAACGGCCGGACACCGCGGCGGGGGCCGACCCCGACGCCGTGGCGGACCCCGACGCCACCGCGACACCGGACGACACGGCTGTGACCGAACCGGCGGAGGGCGCCGGCCCCGCGGCCGCGCCGTCGGGCCGTCCCGGCTGGTTCGGGTGGCGGCGGCGCAGCCCCCGGGCCGCGCGGGCCGTGCGGGTCGGCACGAGTCTGCTGGCCGCCGCGCTGGTGCTCGTCGTGCTGCTGGTGCCCAACCGCCTGGACTGGATCACGGTCCAGTCGTTCCTCCGTCTCCCCGTCGAGGCGATCCTGCTCGCGGCGCTCCTGCTCGCGCTGCCACCGCGGCCGCGGCGGACCGCGGCGGCGGCCCTGGGGGTGTTCCTCGGCCTGTCGGCCGTCCTGAAGTGCCTCGACATGGGCTTCCGCCAGACGCTGGCCCGCCCGTTCGACCTGGTCTTCGACTGGGTGCTGCTGAGCGACGCGGCGGACTGGACGAAGGACTCGTTCGGCCGCTCGGGAGAGCTGCTCGCGGTGATCGGGGTGCTCGTCCTGGTGGTCGTCGTGCTCGCGGTGAGCGCGCTGGCGACGGTCCGGCTGGCCGACGAGCTGGGCCGGCACCGTCCGGTGGCCGTGCGTACCACCCTGGTCCTCGGCATCGTGTGGGTCATCTGCTTCACCCTGGGGGTGCAGTTCGGCGGCGTCACCTTCGCCACCAAGGGCTACGCCCAGTACCTGTCCAACCGGGTGCAGTACGTCCGCGACGGCCTCGGGGACGCCGACGTGTACAAGAAGGAGATGGCCGTCGACGCCTTCGCCAAGACCCCGCCCGACCGGCTGCTGACGGGGCTGCGCGGCAAGGACGTGATGCTCACCTTCATCGAGAGCTACGGCCGGGTGGCGATCGACGATCCGGCGATGGCACCGCAGATCGACGCGACGCTCAGGGCGGGCGACGCCAGGCTCAGGTCGGCCGGCTTCTCGGCGCGCAGCGGCTGGCTCAGGTCGCCCGTGACGGGCGCGGGCAGCTGGCTCGCCCACTCCACGTTCCTGTCCGGGACCTGGGTCAAGAACCAGCAGCGGTACCGGAGCCTGACCACCGGTGACCGCGCCACGCTCACGAGCTACTTCCGCAAGACCGGCGCCTGGCGCACGGTCGGCATCGTGCCGGGCGTGCGCAAGTCCTGGCCCGAGGGCAGGTACTTCGGCCTCGACCACATCTACGACTCCACGCACCTCGGGTACCGGGGCCCGTACTTCAGCTGGACGCCGGTACCGGACCAGTTCAGCCTGGAGGCCTTCCAGAAGCTGGAGCACGGGAAGAAGAACCGGGACCCGATCATGGCGGAGATCATCCTGGCCTCCAGCCACAACCCCTGGTCCCCCATCGCCCACATGATCGACTGGAAGGACCTCGGGAACGGCGAGGTCTTCTACCGGATCAAGAAGGAGGGCACGGA
The DNA here is from genome assembly GCF_033792105.1 of Streptomyces sp. WI03-4A. Lineage (NCBI taxonomy): Bacteria > Bacillati > Actinomycetota > Actinomycetes > Kitasatosporales > Streptomycetaceae > Streptomyces > Streptomyces sp. WI03-4A. The sequence goes on along the minus strand of NZ_JARAUO010000006.1, from coordinate 44,689 downwards.
CCCCACGGAGGTCTGGAAGAGCGCGAAGCGGGTGCGGACCGAGTACCGCAAGGCCATCCAGTACTCGCTGGACAGCCTGACCCAGTGGGTCCAGCGCTATGGCGACGACGACACGGTCCTCGTCTTCCTCGGCGACCACCAGCCGGTCCCGACGGTCACCGGAGGCAGCGCGAGCAGGGACGTGCCGGTGACCATCGTCGCCCGCGACCCGAAGGTGCTGGACCGGGTCGCCGGCTGGGGCTGGACCGAGGGGCTCAAGCCCGCGCACGACGCCCCGGAGTGGAGCATGGACAAGTTCCGCGACCGCTTCATGACGGCGTACGGCCCGGGGACCCGCTGACCTGCGCGGGCCGGGCGGCGCCCGGGTCCCCGTCCGCGTCCCGGTCCGCGTCCAGGAAGGCGACGATCTCGCCGACGAAGTGCTCCGGGTCGTCCAGCCACGGGTAGTGGGCGGCCCCGGGCTGCACGGTGAGCGTCGCGTGCGGGAAGGCCTCGGCGGTACGGCGGGCCAGCTCGGGGCGGGGCCCGCCGTCCCACTCGCCGGCGTACACCAGGACCGGGGCGGTCAGGGCGGCGAGCGCGGCGCGGGTGGCGTCCGGGGTGAAGGCGCCCTCGCCGAAGTAGCGTTCACCCGCCTCGTCGTTGGACTGCCGCTCCTCGGGCTCCACGTGCGCCCGGGCGGCGTCGTCCCAGCGGCCGTAGAAGAACGGCAGGAACACCTCGTCGAAGTCTCCGCCGCCGGTCAGCCATGACTCGAACGCGGGGAACGCCTCCGCGAACCACGGCTCGCCCGACCGCAGCCGGGCCGCGGCCAGCCGGTCCTCGGCCGTCGCCCGCATGCCCAGGGCCGACGGGTTGGCGGTGACCAGCACGAGCCGCCGCACCCGCTCCGGGTGGCGGGCCGCGTAGAGCGTCGCCAGGCAGCCGCCGGCCGAGTGCGCGAGCAGGTCCATCCGCTCCAGGCCCAGGTGCGCGCGCCACGCCTCGACGTCGTCCACCTGCCGGTCGCAGCGGTAGGTGGCCGGGTCGGCCGGCTTCGCCGAGTCCCCGGTGCCGCGCAGGTCGAGCAGCGCCAGCCGGCGGTGGGCGGCGAGCCCGCCCAGCTCCCCGAGGTACTCGGAGGCGCGCATGGGTCCGCCGGGCAGGACGGCGAGGGTCTCCCCCGAGCCGCGCAGGTGGTAGGCGAGCCGGGTTCCGTCCGGGGCGCTGAAGATCGGCATGCGGACGATCATCCCGGTCCGCACGGCCGCCCCGCAACGCCCTTCGAGCACCGGCACGGACCGGCTCACGGCCGGGGCACGGTCCGAGCCCTGGTCGCAGCCCTGGTCCGGGCCCTCGTCCGGCCCCTGGTCCGGCGGGAAAATTCGGGCACACCCCTTGCCTGGAAGCGGATGGCCTGAATTACTGACCCGAGGAGGTCGACCGAATGATCGGTCGTCCGTAATGCGTGGATGGCGAGGGAGTAGTCCCGATGGCGGATGCGACGGACCTGCTGGACGCGGGCGAGAGGCTCGGGGCCGAGGAACTGCGGGCGCTCCAGCTCGAGCGGCTGCGGGCCTCGCTCCGGCACGCCTACGAGAACGTGCCCTTCTACCGCGAGTCCTTCGACAAGGCCGGTCTCCGCCCCGAGGACTGCCGCTCCCTCGACGACCTGGCGCACTTCCCGTTCACCACCAAGGCCGACCTGCGGTCGCAGTACCCGTACGGCATGTTCGCCGTGCCCCGCGAACGCATCCGCCGGCTGCACGCCTCCAGCGGCACCACGGGCCTGCCCACGGTGGTCGGCTACACCGAGAACGATCTCTCCATGTGGGCCGACATGGTGGCCCGCTCCCTGCGCGCGGCGGGCGCGCGGCCCGGTGACATCGCGCACGTGGCCTACGGCTACGGCCTGTTCACCGGCGGCCTGGGCGCCCACTACGGCGCCGAGCGCCTGGGCTGCACGGTCGTCCCGGCGTCCGGCGGCATGACGGCCCGGCAGGTCCAGCTCATCCGGGACCTGGAGCCCGGCGTCATCATGGTCACCCCCTCGTACATGCTGACCCTGCTGGACGAGTTCGAGCGCCAGGGCGTGGACCCGCGCGGCACCTCGCTGCGGGTGGGCGTGTTCGGGGCCGAGCCGTGGACCGAGCGGATGCGGCAGGAGATCGAGGAGCGGTTCGGGATCGACGCCGTCGACATCTACGGGCTGTCCGAGGTGATCGGCCCGGGCGTCGCCCAGGAGTGCGTGGAGACCAAGGACGGCCTGCACGTGTGGGAGGACCACTTCTACCCGGAGGTCGTCGACCCGATCACCGGCGAGGTGCTACCGGAAGGCGAGCGGGGCGAGCTGGTGTTCACCTCGCTGACCAAGGAGGCCATGCCGATCGTCCGGTACCGGACCCGGGACCTGACCCGGCTGCTGCCGGGCACGGCCCGGGTGTTCCGGCGCATGGAGAAGATCACCGGGCGCAGCGACGACATGGTGATCCTGCGCGGGGTCAACCTGTTCCCGACCCAGATCGAGGAGATCGTGCTGCGCACCCCCGGAGTCGCGCCGCACTTCCAGCTCCGGCTGTCCCGCGACGGCCGTATGGACGCCCTCACGGTACGGGCCGAGGCCCGCCCGGGTGCCACCCCCGAGACCCGGCAGGAGGCGGCCCGGGCCATCGCGGCGGCCGTGAAGGACGGCGTCGGGGTCTCCGTGGACGTGGAGATCGTGGAGCCGGAGTCGCTGGAGCGCTCCGTCGGCAAGATCCGCCGGATCGTGGACCTGCGCCCCCGCTAGGGCCTGTTGCCGAAGTGGTCCCGCAGTTCCCGCTTGAGGATCTTCCCGCTGGCGTTGCGCGGCAGCGCGTCGACGAACAGGACCCGCTTGGGTGCCTTGAAGGCGGTGAGCTTCTCCCGTACGTGGGTGACGAGTTGCTCCTCGGTCACCTCGCCGCGGGGGACGACCACCGCCGTCACGGCCTCCACCCAGTGCTCGTCGGGCAGTCCGATCACGGCGGCCTCGGCGACGCACTCGTGGGTGTAGAGGACGTCCTCGACCTGGCGTGAGGCGACCAGCACGCCACCGGAGTTGATGACGTCCTTGACCCGGTCGACGATGGTGAACCAGCCGTCCTCGTCGCGCACTGCGAGGTCACCGGAGTGGAACCAGCCGTCGCGGAACGCCTCGGCGGTCTCCTCCGGCTTGTTCCAGTAGCCCTCGCACAACTGCGGTGAGCGGTAGACGATCTCGCCCGGGGTGCCGGCCGGCACGTCCTCGCCCTTGTCGTCCACGACGCGGGCGTCCACGAACAGCACGGTCCGGCCGCAGGAGTCGAGGCGGCCCTCGTGCTCGTCGGGTCCGAGCACGGTGGCCAGCGGGCCGATCTCGCTCTGCCCGAAGCAGTTGTAGAAGGCGAGCCCCGGCAGCCGTTCGCGCAGCCGCCGCAGCACCGGCACGGGCATGATCGACGCCCCGTAGTAGGCCTTGCGCAGTCCGCCCAGGTCCCGGGCGGCGAAGTCGGGCCGGTTCGCCAGGGCGATCCACACCGTCGGCGGTGCGAACAGGCTGTCCACGCGGCCGGCCTCGATCAGGTCGAAGAGGCGGTCCCCGTCGGGCGCGTCCAGGACGATGTTCGTCGCGCCCACGGCGAGGTACGGCAGCAGGAACACGTGCATCTGCGCGGAATGGTAGAGCGGCAGCGCGTGCACCGGCCGGTCGCCCGCGCTCAGGTCGAGGGCGGTGATCGCGCTCAGGTACTCGTGCACCAGGGCCCGGTGGGTCATCATCGCGCCCTTGGGCAGGGCGGTGGTGCCCGAGGTGTACAGCAGCTGCACCAGGTCCTCGGCGCGCGGTTCGGGTCCGTCGTACGGCGGCGCGTCCGCCAGCCGGGTCAGGAGGGAGTCCGCGGTGTCCCGCAGGGGCAGCGCGCGGGCGCCGTCGGGCAGCCGCCCGGCGAGGTCCGGGTCGGTGAGCACCAGGGTGCTGCCGGACTGGCCGAGGAGGTACGCGAGGTCGTCACCGGTCAGGTTCTGGTTGACCGGCACGTGCACCAGGCCGGCGCGGGCGCAGGCGAGGAAGGCGAGCAGGTAGGCGTCGGAGTTGTGCCCGTAGGCGGCCACCCGGTCGCCGGGGACGAGCCCCTCGGCGAGCAGGAGGCCCGCCGCCCGGGAGACGGCGTCGTCGAGTTCCCCGTACGTCCAGCTGCGTTCGCCGTACTCCAGCGCCACGCGGGCCGGGGTGCGGCGGGCGCTGCGCCGCAGCACCCCGTCTACGGTGCTGCCGTGTCCCTGCGTCATGACAGCCGATCCTCGGCCCGCCGGACGCGCAGGTCAAGAACCCTCACACCGGACGTGCGCGGCCTTCCCAGTAGGGGTCGCGCAGCCGCCGCTTGTACAGCTTGCCGTTGGGGTCGCGGGGCATCTCGGCGATGAAGTCGACGCTCCTGGGCCGCTTGTAGCCGGCGAGGCGGTCCGCGCAGTGGTCGAGCAGGGCGGCGGCGAGGGCCGGCCCCGGCTCGTGCCCGGGTGCCGGTTCGACGACGGCCTTGACCTCCTCGCCCCAGTCGTCGTGCGGGATGCCGAAGGCGGCGGCATCGGCGACGGCGGGGTGGGCGAGCAGCGCGGACTCGATCTCGGCCGGGTAGATGTTGACCCCGCCGGAGATGATCATGTCGATCTTGCGGTCGCGCAGGAACAGGTAGCCGTCCTCGTCCAGGTAGCCGAGGTCGCCCACGGTGAAGAAGTCGCCGATGCGGTTCTTCCGCGTCTTGGTCTCGTCCTTGTGGTACGAGAAGCCGCCGGTGCTCATCTTCATGTAGACGGTGCCGATCCGGCCGGGCGGCAGCCGGTCGCCGTCGTCGTCGAAGACCGCGAGTTCGCTGATGGGCCAGGCCCTGCCGACCGTGCCGGGCTTCTTCAGCCAGTCCTCGGCGGTGGCGAAGGCCCCGCCGCCCTCGCTGGCCGCGTAGTACTCCTCCACGCAGTCGCCCCACCAGTCGATCATGGCCCGCTTGACGTGGTCGGGGCAGGGGGCGGCGCCGTGGATGGCGTGCCGCATGGACGACACGTCGTGGCGCGCCCGCACCTCCTCCGGGAGTGCCAGGAGGCGGTGGAACTGGGTGGGGACCATGTGGGTGTGGGTGCACTGGTGGGTGTCGATGAGCCGGAGCATGTCCTCGGGCGTCCACTTGTCCATGAGCACCAGGCGGTGGCCGATGTGCAGGGACGCGCCCGCGAACTGCAGGACGGCCGTGTGGTAGAGCGGCGAGCAGACCAGGTGGACGTTGCCGTCGAAGGGCCGGATGCCGAAGATGCCGAGGAAGCCGCCGAGGTAGGCCTCCTCGGGGGCCTTGCCGGGCAGTGGGCGGCGGATGCCCCGCGGGCGTCCGGTCGTCCCGGAGGTGTAGTTCATGACCCAGCCGAGCGTGCGCTCGCCGGGGGCGGACGCGGGCTGTCCGTCGAGGAGTTCGGCGTACGGCCGGAAGCCGTCGACCGTGCCGACCGCGTACCGGTGGGAGGCGGGCAGCCCGGCCTCGTCGGCGGCCCGGCGGGCCGCTTCGCCGAACCTCTCGTGCGCGACGAGGACCTTGGCGCCGGAGTCGGAGACGATCCAGGCGATCTCCGGGCCCACCAGGTGGTGGTTGACCGGGACCAGGTAGAACCCGGCCTGACTGGCGGCCAGGTAGGCGGTGAGGAACTCGACCCCGTTGGGCAGGACGACGGCGAAGGCGTCGCCCCGGTTCAGGCCCGCGGCGCGCAGCCCGTGGACGAGCCGGTTGGCGTCGGCGTGCAGGCGGCCCGCGGTCCACGGTTCGCCGTCGGGGGCGATCAGGACGGTGCGTTCGGGGTCCTGGGCGGCCTGGGCCCAGAAGCCGGCGGGGGGTGTGGTCACGACGGGCCGCTCCTTCCGGCGATGCGGTTCACACGGTCGACGGCTCGCTCGAAGCCGCGGGTGAGGTCGTCGAAGACGGCCTGGACGGCGCGTTCGCTCGTCATCCGGCCGACGATCTGGCCGACGGGGGTGCCGAGCAGCGGGGCGATCTCGTACTTCTGGATCCGGGAGACGGCGTCGGCGACCAGCAGGCCCTGCAACGGCATGGGCAGGGTGCCGGGTCCGTCCGGGCCGTCCCAGGCGTCGGTCCACTCGGTGCGCAGCTGGCGCGCCGGTTTGCCGGTCAGGGCGCGGGAGCGGACGGTGTCGCCGGACCCGGCGGCGAGGAGCTTGCGGGTGAGGGCGGGCGAGTGGAGGTCGGCTTCGGTGGTGGTGAGCCACACGGAGCCGAGCCAGACGCCCTGGGCGCCGAGGGCGAGGGCGGCCGCCACCTGCTGTCCGCTGCCGATGCCGCCCGCGGCGAGGACGGGCAGCGGGTCGACCGCCTCCACGACCTCGGGGGTCAGCACCATGGTGGCGATGTCGCCGGTGTGGCCGCCCGCCTCGTAGCCCTGGGCCACCACGACGTCGATGCCCGCCTCCTGGTGCTTGCGGGCGTGCCGGGCGCTGCCCGCGAGCGCGGCGACCAGGACGTCTCGGTCGTGAGCGCGGGCGACGACGTCGGCGGGCGGGGAGCCGAGGGCGTTGGCGAGCAGCCTGATCGGGTAGTCGAAGGCGACGTCGAGCTGGTTCCGGGCGACCTGCTCCATCCAGCCGGTGATGCGCCAGCCGGACGCCTCGCCCTCGGCCAGTTCCGGGACGCCGTACCGGGCGAGGGTGTCCCGCACGAACCGGCGGTGGCCCTCGGGGATCATCGCCTCGACGTCCGCCTCGGTGACGCCCTCGACCTTCTTCGCGGGCATCACCACGTCCAGGCCGTAGGGCCGGCCCTCCGCGTGCGCCTCGATCCAGTCGAGGTCGCGCTTCAGCTCGTCGGGCGCGGTGTAGCGGACCGCGCCGAGCACTCCGAAGCCGCCGGCCCTGCTGATGGCGGCGGCCACGGCGGGGAACGGCGTGAAGCCGAAGACGGCGTGCTCGACGCCCAGTTTCCTGCTCAGCTCCGTCTGCATGGGCGCAGGATGCCGCAGTCCCCCGTACGACGGAAGACTTTTTCTGATGCTCCGTCAGATAACTTGCGGAGCGGTCGCCTGGTCCGCCAGCACCGCCATCGCCGCGTTGTGTCCCGGAACTCCGCTCACCCCTCCCCCGCGCACCGCGCCCGCGCCGCACAGGAGCACGTTGGCGTGGCGGGTCTCCACGCCCCAGCGTCCGGTGCCCTCCTGGGCGTACGGCCAGGACAGGGCGCGGTGGAAGATGTTGCCGCCGGGCAGGCGCAGGTCGCGTTCCAGGTCGAGCGGGGTCTTCGCCTCGATGCAGGGGCGGCCGTCGGCGTCCGTGGCCAGGCAGTCGGCGAGGGGTTCGGCGAGGTGGGCGTCGAGCTGGGCGAGGGTGGTCTTCAGCAGTTCCTCGCGCACCGCGTCGTTGTCGTGGGCGAACAGCCGGGCGGGGGTGTGCAGGCCGAACAGGGTCAGCGTCTGGTAGCCGCGCCCGGCGAGGTCGGGGCCGAGGATGCTGGGGTCGGTCAGCGAGTGGCAGTAGATCTCCGAGGGCGGCGCGCCGGGCAGCTCTCCGGCGGCGGCCTGGGCGTGGGCGGTGGCGAGCTGGTGATAGCCCTCGGCGATGTGGAAGGTGCCCGCGAAGGCCTCACGCGGGTCGACGTCGGGGTCGCGGAGCCTGGGCAGCCGCGTGAGCAGCATGTTCACCTTGAGCTGGGCGCCCTCGGCGGGCTCGGGGGCCGGGTCCCCCGTCAGCACGGCCAGTTCGCGTGGGGAGGCGTTCACCAGGACGTGCCGGGCGGCCGCGACGCCCTCCCCGTCGGCGCTGCGGTAGCGGACCTCGGCGGTGCGCCCGTCGGTGTCGATGCCCAGCGCCTCGTGTCCGGTGGCGATCACCGCGCCGGCCGAGCGCGCGGCGGCCGCCAGCGCGTCGGTCAGGGCGCCCATGCCGCCGACGGGCACGTCCCAGGCGCCGGTGCCGCCGCCGATGACGTGGTAGAGGAAGCAGCGGTTCTGGGCGAGGGAGGCGTCGTGGGCGTCGGCGAAGGTGCCGATCAGCGCGTCGGTGAGGACCACGCCCCGCACCAGGTCGTCGGTGAAGTTCTCCTCGACGGCGACGCCGATGGGCTCCTCGAACAGTGCCCGCCAGGCGGCCTCGTCGTCGACGCGGCGGCGCAGCTCGTCCCGGGTGGGCAGCGGTTCGGTGAGGGTGGGGAAGACGCGCTGGGCGACCTCGTGGGTCATGCCGTAGAAGCGCTGCCAGGCCGTGTACTCGCGCTCGCCGCCGGTCAGCCGGGCGAAGGCCGCCCGGGTACGCGGCTCGCCGCCGCCGACGAGCAGTCCGGTGGGCCGTCCGCCGCGCTCGACGGGGGTGTACGAGGAGATGGTGCGGCCGCGGAGGCCGACCTCGATCCCGAGGTCGCGCAGGATCTTCCGGGGCAGCAGGCTGACCAGGTAGGAGTAGCGCGACAGCCGGGCGTCCACCCCCGCGAACGGCCGGGTGGACACGGCGGCGCCGCCGGTGTGGTCCAGCCGTTCCAGCACCAGCACACTGCGGCCGGCCCGGGCCAGGTAGGCGGCGGCGACCAGACCGTTGTGGCCGCCGCCGACGATGACGGCGTCGTAGCTGCGGGTTCCCTCGTCGGCAGGCATGCCTCTTCGTAGCACGAGACGATCAAGCGGGGCCATAGGTACGCGGCGCCGGGGGCCGGACCGGCGGTGGCCGGACCGGCCCCCGGCGTGCCGCTCAGCGTGCGTCCTCGCCGGTCCCGGGTGCGGGTCGCGGCGGGCCGTAGGGCTCGATGCGCGGGTTCGCGTACGGGCCGGACGCGCCGGGGCCGCCGGTGAGGCGGGCCGCCGCGTCCTCGCTGACGAGCAGGGCGTACAGGCCCTTGGCCGGGTCCACGGAGACGAGTCCGTACTCCTCGTCGACCTGGTCGGGGGTCAGTCCGTACCGGCGCAGGGCGTCCTCCAGCGTCGCCCCGGCGGGCAGGGTCACCGTGACGAGGACGGCGGGGCCCTGGGTCATGGCTTCTCCTCAGTGACGACGGCCGTTCTTCCGGCGCCTGCGCACCGCCTCGACGATGCCTGCCGCGTCCACCATGCCGTACCCGAACTTGAAGTCGAAGCCGGCCATTCCGAGGTCGTCCGCCGTACGGCGCAGCAGCGTGCGCAGGTCGGCCGGAGGCAGCTCGGTGGCGGAGAGCTGGGAGCGCACCGCGGCGACCACACCGGCGGCGACGGGGCAGGCCGCTGAGGTCCCGGTGTCCGGCTCGTCCGGGCCGAACGCCTGCGATCCGGCGAAGTGGGTGAACGTGCAGACGTCCGGCTTGCGCCGGCTGAGCCGCCCGGGCCCCTCGGAGGAGTAGCCCACCCGGGCGCCGCGGGTGTCGACGCCTCCGACGGACAGCGCGCGCGGGTGCGAGTTGGCTCCGTTGAGGGGCCGGTCGGGAAAGGCGCAGCGGGCGTCGGGGCACTCCCGGCCGCAGTTGCCGGCCGCGAAGAGGATGTCCGCGCCCGCCTGCTCCAGAGCGCTGACGGCCAGGTTGAAGGGGTGCGCGGGGTTGTCCGAGTAGTTGCCGGGGTGGCCGGGCGGGAAGTCCGAGGCGGGGCTGAAGGACCCCCAGCTGTTGCTGACCACCAGCGAACGCCCGTCCCCCGGCATCGCGTCCAGGACACCGCGCAGGTGGGCGAAGGCCGCGACGGCGTCGGAGAGCAGGGCGAGCAGCGGCTTCGGCCGCAGGACGGGGATGTCCAGGAGCGTGGCGCGGGGCGCGGTGATCCTGGTGTCGAAGGCGCACATGGAGCCGTGGTCCACCGGGAACTGCCCGAAGTTCCCGGTGACCCCGGCGGGCTTCCAGCTGCGGGCCGCGTCGACGGTGACGTCCTGGCCGAGGATCCGGGACACGTGGGCGACGTTGATGCCGGTGTCGAGGATGGCGAGGGCGACTCCGTCGCCGTCCATGCCCTCCGACCCCAGGTGGTCGGTCAGCTTGGCCTGTACGTCGTGCCAGTCGCCCACCGGGCCGTCGCCCCCGCAGGTCGGCAGGGCCTCGATGGCCGGGTCGGAGGAGATGCCCACGATGTCCGGACGGGCCAGGGCCAGCATCGCGTAGCGGCTGGCCACGTCGTAGTCCTGGATCTCGCCCCGTACGAGGACACTGGCGTGCTCGGGTGCCATGGAGAACCTGGCGGTCTCCAGGGACAGCGGGTCCGCGCCGGGTGCCGCGGGCTGGGGCCTGGGCACCGCCACCGGCTCGAAGCCCGGGTCCAGTGCGATTCCCGGGATCGGGCCGGCGACGTCGGCGGCGGTGGTGGTGACGCCCGGATCGATGACGGCCGCGACGACGTCGGGCCCGGGGCGCATTTGGATCATGACACGCACGTTCGACTCCTGTCTCTGGGTGTGTCTCTGGGTGTGTCTCTGGGCGGGGGACGCGCGGCGCCGACGCGCGAAACGGCGGGGGCGCCGCTGTCCGTGGGGGGTGGGACTCACTTGTGGCCGAGTGGCCGGTCACCGGGGTTCGCTCCACCGGGAAACTGGCGCCACGATCTCAGGCCGCGCCCCTGCCGAGGCACCGCCAATCAGGCGAAATACCGTTGGCACATGCCAAAGGCAGCCCGAGCGGGCGTCCGAGCCGCCGTACCGGTGACGGTCAGCGGCCTCCGGAGACCCGCTGCCGGCTCAGCACCGCGACCCTGCGGTACAGCTCCACCGCCTCCGCGCCGCGGCCCAGTTGCTCCAGGCAGTGGGCCTCGTCATGGCGGCTGGCGAGGGTGTCGGGGTGGTCCGGGCCGAGGACGCGCTCGCGGGCCGCGGCGACCCTGCCGTACTCGGTGAGGGCGGCCGTCCAGCGGCCGAGCCAGCCCAGGGCGACGGCGATCTCGCGGCGGCTGACCAGGGTGTCGGGATGCTCGGGGCCGAGGACGCGCTCGCGCTGCGCGCACACGTCGCGGGCCTCCGCCAGGGCCTCCTCCCAGCGCCCGAGCCGGCCGAGGTTGACGCCGAGGCCGTGCCGGGCGCGCAGGGTGTCGGGGTGGGCGGCGCCCTGGACCCTGCTCCGGTCCTCCACGAGGTCGCGGTAGACGCGCAGGGCGTCCGCGCTGCGGCCGAGCCGGCCGAGGCTGATCCCGGCCTCGTAGCGGGCGGCGAGGGTGTCGGGGTGGTCGGGGCCGAGGGTACGGGCGCGCGCCTCGGCCACCTCCCGGTAGGTGCGCAGCGCCTCCTCCCAGCGGCCCGCCTGCCCCAGCGTGTAGGCCACCTCGTACCGGGTCACCAGGGTGTCGGGGTGGTCGGGGCCGAGCACCCGGGCCCGCGCGGCGGCCACGTCGAGCGCCATGCGGTGCGCGTCCTCCAGGCGGCCGAGCCGGCTGAGGTTGAGGGCGAGGTTGTGCCGGCAGCGCAGGGTGTCGGCGTGGTCGGGCCCCATGACCCGCAGCCGGGCTGCCAGCACCGCGGTGTAGGTCTGGTGGGCCTCGAAGTGGCGGCCCAGCCGGCCCAGGACGTAGGCGGTCTCCTGGCGGGCGGCCAGGGTGTCGGGATGGTCGGGGCCGAGGACGCGTTCCCGGGCCTCCGCGACGCCAGTGTAGGCGCGCAGCGCGGCGGCGGCCCGGCCGGTGCGGCTGAGGGTGAAGGCGGCCTCGTAGCGGCTGGCGAGGGTGTCGGGGTGGTCGGGGCCGAGCAGGGCCGCCCGTTCGGCGGCGACGGCCAGGTGGATCTCGCGCGCCCCGGCCCAGTGGCCGCGCCGGGCGAGGGCGAGCCCCTCGTGGTGCCGGGCGGCGAGGGCGGCGACGGCGTCCGGAGACGGCCGGATCAGGACCGCCGGCCCGGCACCGGTGGCGGCCGGGAGGGTCCAGGCACCGGTGAGGGCCGCGCCGGGGTCGGCGGGGGCGGGGCGCAGTCCGGCGCCGACCGCCTTGTGGCCGGTGGTCATGCCCCGGGTCCAGGACGGCAGGGGGGTCTCGCGCCCGGCCGCCCCGCCGGCCGGCGGCCAGGACGTCAGGACCGTCGGCACGTACCCGGCCGCCGCGCGGCGCGCCGCCAGCCGGCCCCCCAGTTCCTCGGCGTCGTGGGGCCGGTCCTCGGGGCGCTTGGCCAGCAGGTCGAGGACGATCCTTTCGAAGGGCGCGGGCAGTTCGGGGCGCCGGACGCGCGGCGGTCTCGGCGGGGTGTCGCGGTGGCCGACGAGGATCGCCCAGGCGTCGTCCAGGTCGAACGGGGGCGTCCCGGTGGCGATCTCGTAGAGCACGCAGCCCAGCGAGTACAGGTCGCTGCGCTGGTCGACCTCGGTGCCGGCGATCTGTTCCGGTGACATGTAGTGCGGGGTGCCCATCGCGACGCCGGTGCCGGTCAGCCGGGCGGTGAAGCCGATGTCGTGCCCGAGGCGGGCGATGCCGAAGTCGCAGATCTTCACGGTGCCGTCGGCCAGCCGGACGATGTTGGCGGGTTTCAGGTCGCGGTGGACCACGCCCTGCCGGTGGGTGTAAGCGAGGGCGGCCGCCACCTGCTCCGCGATGTCGATCACCTCGTCCACCGGAAGCGGGTGCCCCTCGGCGTCCTCCAGGAGCCGGCTGAGGTCGCGACCGTCCAGGAGTTCCATGACGAGGTGGAGGACGCCGTCGTCCTCGCCGAAGTCGTGGACGACGGTCACCCCGCGGTGGGAGAGCGCCGCGGCCACTCTGGCCTCCCGGCGGAACCGCTCGCGCACCACCCGGTTGAGGGACGCGTCGTGCTGCGGGCCGAGCGGCTTGAGGCACTTCACCGCGACCTGCCGCCCCAGCGACTCGTCCCGGGCACGCCACACCTCGCCCATGCCACCCCGCCCGATCAGGTCGAGCAGCCGGTAACGGCCCTGGATCAGCCTGTTCTCCCCCATCGCGCGCCGTCGCCCCCGTCGCCGTCCGCCCCGCCCCTCAGGGACAGCGCCACGGTCCCCCGGGCCGCGCGCGACGCGACCCGTTCCGTGACACACCCCCCAGCCCGTCCAGTATGGCGGGCTATCGCCCCACTTTGTATGGTGCGGGCCGGGCTCCGGGGCCGAGCCTCGCCATGGCGCGCAGGACGTGTTTGGGCGGCAGTTGCCAGCGCAGACGTGCGGGAACGCACCGCAGCAGGGCGCCCGTGGCCCGGAGCCGGCGGGTGACGGTGGCGGCCGCGGGGGCCGGTCTGCCGTACAGCTCGTGGGCGTACGGGGGCAGGGAGGCGTACGCCAGATGCGCCACGCGCCGCCACAGCACCTCGCGCGCGGGGAGCAGGAGGGGGTGCGTCGGCGGGCGGAGGAGGAAGTCGTCCACTTCGCGTGCCTCGGGTCCCGCGGCCAGTGCGGGCCGCGCCTTCTCGAAGTACCGGGCCAGCTCGGCCCGGTCGGCCGGAACGGCGTCCGGGTCGAGGCCCACCAGGCGGGCGCTGACGCGGTGTTCGGCGATGTAGCGGTCGGCGTCCGCGTCGCCGAGCGGGAAGCCGGAGCGGCGCACGACGTGGAGGTAGGAGTCGATCTCCGCGCAGTGCACCCAGAGCAGCAGCGCCGGCTCGTCGACGCCGTAGCGCTCGCCGGTCGCGGGGTCGGTCGCGCTGAGCAGCCGGTGGATCCTGCGCACCCGGGCGCCCGCCCGCTCGGCGGCCGCGGTGGTGCCGTACGTCGTGGTGCCGACGAAGTCGGCGGTACGCATCAGCCGGCCCCAGGCGTCACGGCGGAAGTCGGAGTTCTGCAGCACGCCACGGACGGCCCGCGGGTGCAGGGCCTGCAGATACAGCGCACGGATCCCGGCGACCCACATCATCGGGTCACCGTGCATCTGCCAGGTCACCGAGGAGGGCCCGAACAGCCCGGGATCACCATCGGCCATGCGCTCACCTCCGCCCAGCGCCCACGATGCCACGGGCGCCGGGCGGAGCGGTAGCAGGGGTCAGGGGCGACGGAAGGGGACGCGAAGGCCGTGATCGGGATGCGTGCGGCTCAGCACGGGAGCCGGGCACGGTGCCCGATCCGGCGGCGCGGCCGTGGTGACGGAACGCGAAGGGCGCCACCGCCGTGGCGCAGGACGGGCGCCATTCGTCATGCGAGCCATGCGGACTCCTTGTGACGTATGTTTGGGGAGACGTCCGAGTGGCCCGCGACAGCTGACGTGCCCGCAGTGCCGGGTACGGCCGAGTGCCCCAGGTGCCGGTGCACGAAGTGGATGGCCATCGCGCCCTCACCGGCCGCCGAGGCCACCCGCTTCACCGAGCCGCTGCGGACGTCCCCCACCGCGAAGACCCCGGGCAGGCTGGCCTCCAGGGTCATGCACGAGCGCCCACGGCCGTGCCACACCTCGGGGTGGGCGCAGGCTTCCTGGGCCTCCGGCCCGGTGAGGACGAAGCCGCGGGAGTCGAGGGCGATGGTGCCGGCGAGCCACTCGGTGAGAGGGTCGGCTCCGGTGAAGACGAACAGGCTCCGTACCGCGAGCCGACGGTGCCCGCCCGTGCGGTTGTCGACCACGTCGAGCTCCTCCAGCACTTCCTCGCCGATGACCTCGGTGACCTCGGTGTGCAGCATGACCTCCACCCGTGGATGGCGCTCGACCTGGTCGACCAGGTAGCGGGACATGTTGGCCTCAAGGCCGGCTCCTCGGACCAGCAGGTGCACCTTCGGCGCGTACCCGGCGAGGAACAGCACCGCCTGCCCCGCCGAGTTGCCTCCGCCGACGACGGCCACCGCCTCGGTGCGGCACTGCTGGGCCTCGTAGACGGTCGCCGAGTAGTGCACGCTCGTGCCCTCCAGGCGTTCGATGCCGGGCACCTGGAGCCGGCGGTAGCGGGCACCCATGGCCAGGACGACGGCGCGGGCGGCGATCTCGCTGCCGTCGGCGAACGCCACCACGTAGTGGTCCTCGTCCTTGGGATGGAGACCGGTCGCCTCCAGCGGAAGGCTGATCCTGGCGCCGAACTTGTCGGCCTGAAGCACGGCGCGTTCGGTGAGTTCGGCGCCGGAGATGCCGGAGGGGAAGCCGAGCAGATTCTCGATGCGGGACGACGTGCCGGCCTGGCCGCCGGTGGCCATCGCCTCCACCACCGTGGTGCTCAGGCCCTCGGAGGCGGCGTACACCGCCGCAGCGAGGCCGGCGGGTCCGGAGCCTACGATGAGGACGTCGCCGTGACGGTTTGCGGCGGGCAGCGACGGCAGGCCGATGAGCCGCGCCAGTTCCGCGTTGCTGGGGTTGCGTAGCAGGGTGGTGTCCCGCCAGATGACGAGTGGTGTCTCCTCCGGGCCGACGCCGAAGCGGCGCAGCAGCTCCTCCGCCTCCTCGTCGGTCTCCAGGTCGATCCACCGGTGCGGCAGCCGGTTGCGGACGGCGAACTCGCGCAGCCGTCTGGTGTCGGGCGAGTAGCGCGAGCCGATGATGCGGAAGCCGGCGCCCTGTCCGACGAGCAGCGCGCGACGGCACAGACAGGCGCGCAGCACGATGTCCCCGATGGCGGGGTCCCGGGACACCAGGCGGCGCAACTGGTCCAAGGAGACGACGAGGACCTCGCCCGGCTCCCTGGCGACGGCGGTGTAGAAGGACACCTGTCCGTGCAGCAGCCCGAGTTCGCCGATGAAGCGACCGGGGCCGTGCACGCGCAGCACGTGCTCCTCCGGAGTGCCGTAGTCCTCGACGACGGCGACGGTACCGCTGAGGACGACGAAGAACGTCTCGCAGCGCTCCCCCTCCCGGATCAGCACGTCGTTCGGAGCCATGCTCCGGCGTTGCCCGTGCTCCGCCAGACGTGCTGTCTGGTCCTCCGTAAGGCGCGGATACGCTCCGTAGATGTCCGGGGTCTCCCAAGGGGCGGCCTCTTCCGCTTCCTTCGGCACCGGTTCCTCGCCCGGCAGCGACTGGTCGCCGGACATCAGACGAACGCCTCGTGCACGTAGCACCAGCGCCATTCCTCGCCGGGCTGGAACGACTGCACGATCGGATGGGCGTCGGCAGCCGCGTGCCCGCGCGCGTGCTTGTTCGGCGAGGAGTCACAGCAGCCGACGTGCCCGCAGGTCAGGCAGAGCCTCAGGTGGACCCACGGGGAGCCGAGCATCAGACACTCCTGGCACCCTTCCGGCGTCAGCGGCTGGACCGGCCGGACCAGCGCGAGGTGGGGGTCTGCGTGCAGGGTCATCCGGATCACCCTTTCCGGGCGGTGATCGACTGTTCCACCCACTGGCGCAGAGCGGGTGCGGGCGCCGCCCCCGCCTGCCGGGCGACCGTCGCGCCCTGGTCGAGGATCAGCAGTGTCGGTACGGCCTGGACCTCGAAACGCTGCGACAGTCGCGGGTTCTTGTCGACGTCGACCTTGACGAGTTTGATCCGGCCGGCGAGATCGGTGGCGACCTTCTCCAGTGCGGGGCTGACCATGCGGCAGGGGCCGCACCAGGTGGCCCACAGGTCGACCACGACGGGGACGTCGGCCCGCTCGGCGACCTCGGTGAAGTCGTCGTCGCCCGCGTCCACCATCCACGGTAGGGGCTGCTTGCAGTGGCCGCACTTGGGGCGGCCCTCCGCGGCCACGGGCACCCGGTTGGTGCGCCCGCAGGTCGGACATCTGACGGTCGTCGCCTGGATCGTGCTCATGCCGCCTGCGCTCCCTTCAGGTCCTCGGGCTGGTCGTAGGTGACCACCAGTTCCCCCGCCTCGGCGTCGACGCGGACCGTCGCGCCGTCCTGGACGTCACCGCGCAGCAGGGCGCGCCCGACCAACGTCTCGACCTCGTGGGAGATGTAGCGGCGCAGCGGCCGGGCCCCGTACACCGGGTCGTAGCCCTGGTGGGCGATCAACTCTCGAGCCCCTTCGGTGAGTTCCACGGTGATGCGGCGTTCGGCGAGTCGGCGGCGCAGCTCGTCGAACTGCAGCTCCACGATCCGCTCGATCTGCTGCTCGCCGAGCGGTCTGAACAGCACGATGTCGTCGACGCGGTTGAGGAACTCCGGGCGGAAGTGCCCGCGCAGCTCGCCCATCACCAGGGCGCGGGCGTCGGGCTTGATCTCGCCGTCGGCGGTGGCGCCGTCGAGGAGGTGCTCGGAGCCGATGTTGGACGTCATGATGATCACGGTGTTGCGGAAGTCGACGGTGCGGCCCTGGGAGTCGGTGATGCGGCCGTCGTCGAGGATCTGCAGCAGGGTGTTGAAGACATCGGTGTGCGCCTTCTCGATCTCGTCGAACAGCACGACCGAGTACGGCTTGCGGCGTACGGCCTCGGTGAGCTGGCCGCCTTCCTCGTAGCCGACGTATCCGGGTGGTGCGCCCATGAGCCGGCTGACGGTGTGCCGCTCCTGGTACTCACTCATGTCGAGGCGGACCATGTTCTCCTCGGAGTCGAACAGGGCCGCCGCGAGGGTCTTGGCCAGCTCGGTCTTCCCGACGCCGGTGGGGCCGAGGAAGATGAACGAGCCGATGGGGCGGCGCGGGTCGCGGATGCCGGAGCGGGCGCGGATGATGGCGTCGGCGACGAGTTTGACGGCCTCGTCCTGGCCGATGACGCGCTCGCGCAGGATCTCGTCGAGGCGCAGCAGTTTCTCGCGTTCGCCCTCCTGGAGACGGGCGACGGGGACGCCGGTCCAGGCGGCGACGATCTCGGCGATCTCCTCCTCGGTGACGACCTCGCGCAGCAGCCGGTTCTGCCCCTGTTTGGCGGCCAGTTGCTCCTCCTCGGCCTTCAGCCGGCGCTCCAGGTCCTGGAGGCGGCCGTAGCGGAGTTCGGCGGCGCGGTTGAGGTCGTAGGCGCGTTCGGCCTCCTCCGCCTCGTGGCGGACCTGCTCGAGTTCCTGCCGCAGTTCCTGCACGCGGCGGATGGCCTGCCGTTCGGCCTCCCACTGGGCGCGTTTGGCGTCGGCCTCGCCGCGCAGGTCGGCCAGTTCCCTGCGCAGCTCCTCCAGACGGGCTTTGCTGGCGGGGTCGGTCTCCTTGGACAGGGCCGCCTCCTCGATCTCCAGGCGGGTGACACGGCGGGTGATCTCGTCGAGTTCGGCGGGCATCGAGTCGATCTCGGTACGCAGCCGGGCGCACGCCTCGTCGACGAGGTCGATGGCCTTGTCGGGCAGGAACCGGTCGGTGATGTAGCGGTGGCTGAGGGTGGCCGCGGAGACCAGCGCGGTGTCCTGGATCTTCACGCCGTGGAAGACCTCCAGGCGTTCGCGCAGTCCGCGCAGGATGGAGATGGTGTCCTCCACGCTCGGCTCGTCGACCAGGACCTGCTGGAAGCGGCGTTCGAGGGCGGCGTCCTTCTCGATGTGCTTGCGGTACTCGTCGAGGGTGGTGGCGCCGATCATGTGGAGTTCGCCGCGGGCGAGCATCGGCTTGAGCATGTTGCCCGCGTCCATGGCCCCTTCGGCGGCGCCCGCTCCTACGACGGTGTGGAGTTCGTCGACGAAGAGCAGGATGCGGCCCTGGGCGGCCTTCACCTCGGACAGCACGGCCTTGAGGCGTTCCTCGAACTCGCCGCGGTACTTGGCGCCCGCGACCAGGGAGCCCATGTCGAGAGCGAACACCGTCTTGTCGCGCAGGCCCTCGGGGACGTCGCCGCGAACGATGCGCTGGGCCAGGCCCTCGACGATGGCGGTCTTGCCGACGCCGGGATCGCCGATGAGGACGGGGTTGTTCTTGGTCTTGCGGCTGAGGATCTGGGTGACGCGGCGGATCTCCGCGTCACGGCCGATGACCGGGTCCAGCCGCCCGGACCGAGCCTCGAGGACCAGGTCGCGGCCGTACTTCTCCAGCGCCTCGTAGGCCACTTCAGGGTTGGCGGAGGTGACCCGCTGGTTGCCGCGGACCTGGGTGAGCGCGCTCAGGAACGAATCCCGGGTCACGCCGTGCTCCTTGAACAGGCGTCCGGCGGCGGTCGCCGACCCCTCCTCGGCCAAGGCGAGCAGGAGGTGCTCCACGGACACGTACTCGTCCTTGAGGCGTTTGGCCTCCCGCTCGGCGGCATCGAGCAGGCGGGACAGGCGCTGAGTGACGAAGACCTGACCGGGTGCCGCGCCGGGGCCGGTGACCTTCGGGCGGCGGGAGAGTTCCTCCCGCACGGCTGCGCGCAGTTCCTTCGGTTCGGTACCGGCCTGTTGCAGCAACCGCGGGATCAGACCGTCCTCCTGATCGAGAAGTGCGAGCAGCAGGTGTTCCCCGTCGACCTCGGTGTGCCCCATGCCGACGGCCGCGGTCTGGGCCTCCTGGAGGGCTTCCTGGGACTTCTGGGTGAGACGGTTCATGTCCATGGGGGTGTTTCACTCCTCGTGCCGCGGCCGCGCAGGGCGGCTTCGAGCAGGCTGATGCGGTCGAGCAGGTCGAGCACCAGGCCGATGGATGCGTAGTTGAGGCAGAGCCCGGTGCGCAGCCGCTGGATGCGGGCAAGGACCGCCGGAGCCGTGGGGTCGAACACCAGGCGCCCTGCGCCGTCGCGTTCGGCGTCGACCAGGCCGAGGGCGACGAACCGGCGGATCAGATCGGGGTGGAGGCCCGAGCGACGGGCCACGGCGTCGAGGGAGAGCATGGGGGCGGGCACGAGCGCGTATCGGACGGCCGTCGAGGCGGTGATGTCGGCGCCCGTTCGTACCGGACGGCCACCCACCCCGGCCTGGCCGAAGCCTCCCGTTCCCGCGGGTCGGTCGTTCATCGCGTCCTCCTGGGGTCGAACGAGGAAGTGGCGGCGAGCTCCTCGAACAGTTCGCGCTCCCGGTCGCCGAGGGTGGGCGGCACCATGATGCGGAGTTCGGCGTACAGGTCGCCGTTCGCCCCGCGTGGGTTCGGCATGCCCTCGCCACGCAGCCGCAGCCGCCGGCCGCTGGACGAGCCCGCGGGCACCGTGACCTTGGCCGTGCCGCCGCCCGGCGTGGGCACCGGCACGGTCGCGCCCAGGGCCGCCTCCCACGGGGCGACCGGAACCTGGACGTGCACGTCACGGCCGTCCAGCCGGAACCGGGGGTGGGGCTGGATACGCACCCGCAGGTACAGGTCGCCCGCGGCGGCGTCACCACTGCCCCGGCCGCCCTCGCCCGCCAGCCGGATGCGCTGCCCGTCGGTGACGCCCGGCGGCACGTCGACCTCGTACCGCCGCGGCTGCCCGGTGGGGCCGGCCAGTGTGACGGTGCGACGGCCGCCTCGGTACGCCTCCTCGACAGTGAGCGGCAGTTCGGCCTCCTGGTCCGCTCCCGGGACGCCGCCTCGGGCGGCGCCGGCTCCGAACATGGAGCCGAACAGGTCCTCGATGTCGATGCCCTCCGCGCCGAAGTCGTCACCGAAGCCAGTGGTGTACCGGACGCGAGGACCGCCCCCGCCCGCGGTCCTCCGGCCGCGGAAGCCGCCGCCCGCTGCGGCCGCGACCCGTTCGTCGAAGTCCTCGGGGATCTTGCGGAAGTCCTCGCCGAAGCGGTCGTAGCGGGCCCGGGTCTTGGGATCGGACAGGACGCTGTGTGCTTCGTTGAGGTCCTTGAAACGCTCCTCCGCACCGGGGTCCTTGTTGACGTCGGGGTGCAACCTGCGGGCGAGTTTGCGATACGCCTGTTGGATCTCGTCCTGGCTCGCGCTCCGCGACACGCCCAACACCTCGTAGTAGTCCCGTGCCATGACCGGTCACTCCCGCTTCGCGACCGTCACGGCGGCGGGCCTGAGTTGCCGTTCGCCGTCCCCGTAGCCGGGGCGCAGCACCTCGACGACCGTGCCCGGTGGCGCGTCGGGGTCCTGGACGACACCGACCACCTCGTGCCGGGCCGGGTCGAAGGCGACGCCGGTCTCCGCATGCCGCGGGTAGCCGAGCAGTTCGACGACGTTCACCGCCTGGTCGCGTACGGCCCGGACGCCCTCCACGATCGCGCCCGGATCGGCGCCGGCGTGGGTCAGGGCGAGTTCGAGGTTGTCGAGGACGGGCAGGAAGGCGGCCGCCGTGCGGGACCGCTCGGCCGCCCGTTCGCGCTCCAGCTCCCTGGCGTGACGCTTGCGAAGGTTGTCGAGGTCGGCGAGCGCGCGCCGCCAGCGGTCCTCCAGTTCCTGGATCGCGGTCGTGTACTCGTCCTCGGCAAGCGCGGGGCCGGCGGCATCGGGCCCCGGTTCGCCGTTCGCCGCTTCGGGCCGGGGCGGGCCCGGCTGGGGCAGATCCCCGCGAGGAGCGGGTCCGGCGCCTTCCGGGACCCGTGCGCCCGGATCCGACGCGGCCCGGTCGGGTTCCTGGGGGTGGGTGGGCATGGCGCGCCTCAGCCCTTGTCGAACTCGGCGTCGATGACATCATCGTCACCGCCACCGCCGCTCGGGCCGTCACCGGTCGCGCCGCCCCCGGTGGTGTCCTGGCCGGGACCGCCGGTGGCGGCCGCGCCCTGATGAGCCGCCAGCCCGGCGAGCACCTGCTGGAGTTCGGAGGTCAGGGGCCGCACGCGCTCCACTCCCGCCTCCTCCTTGACCGCCGCCCGGGCGTCGGACACGAGCATCTCGGCGCGTGCCTTCTCGTGCGCGGGCGCTGCGTCGCCCAGTTCGGCGAGGCGCTTCTCGACCTGGTACGCGACGGCGTCGAGTTCGTTGCGTGCGTCGACGGCCTCGCGGAGTGCCTGGTCCTGGCCCTGGTTGCGCTCGGCCTCCTGGACCATGCGTTCGACCTCGCTCCGGTCGAGGTTGGAGCTCTCGCTGATGGTGATGCCCTGTTCCTTGCCGGTGTCCTTGTCGCGCGCGCTGACGTTGAGGATGCCGTTGGCGTCGACGTCGAAGGTGACATCGACCTGTGGTTCGCCCCGCGGCGCCGGCCGGATGTCGGTGAGCTGGAACCGGCCGAGCACCCGGTTGTCGGCGGCCCGCTCTCGCTCGCCCTGGAGGACCACCACGTCGACGGCCGGCTGGTTGTCCTCGGCGGTGGAGAAGGTCTCGCTGCGGCGCACCGGGATGGTGGTGTTCCGCTCGACGATCTTCGTCATCACTCCGCCGCGCGTCTCCACGCCCAGCGACAAGGGTGTCACGTCGAGCAGCAGGACGTCCTTGACCTCGCCCTTGAGCACCCCGGCCTGGATCGCGGCGCCCAGCGCCACGACCTCGTCGGGGTTGACGCTCATGTTGGGGTCCTTGCCGCCGGTCAGCCGGCGCACCAGCGCCTGGACGGCGGGGATGCGGGTGGAGCCGCCGACGAGGATGACCTCGTCGATGTCGCTCTCGCCGACCTTGGCGTCGGCCATCGCCTGCTGCACCGGTCCCAGGCAACGCTCCACCAGGTCGCCGGTGATCTGCTCGAAGGTGGACCGCATGATCGAGTCGGTGAGATGCTTGGGGCCCGAGGCGTCGGCGGTGATGAACGGCAGACTGACCTGCGTCTGCGTCACAGAACTGAGCTCGGTCTTGGCCTTCTCCGCCGCCTCGAACAGTCGTTGCAGCGCCTGCGGGTCCTTGCGCAGGTCGATGCCGTTCTCCTTCTGGAAGTCATCCGCGAGGTAGTCCACCAGCCGCCGGTCGAAGTCGTCGCCGCCCAGGTGGCTGTCACCGGCGGTGGAGCGCACCTCCACCACGCCGTCGCCGACGTCGAGGATGCTCACGTCGAAGGTGCCGCCGCCCAGGTCGAAGACGAGGACGGTCTCGTGCTCCTTCTTGTCCATGCCGTACGCGAGGGCGGCCGCCGTCGGCTCGTTGATGATCCGCAGCACCTCCAGTCCCGCGATCCGTCCGGCGTCCTTGGTGGCGGTGCGCTGCGCGTCGTTGAAGTAGGCGGGCACCGTGATGACCGCCTCCGTGACCCGCTCCCCCAGCTGCTTGGACGCGTCGTCGGCGAGTTTGCGCAGCACCTGCGCGCTGATCTCCTCAGGCGCGTACAGCTTGTCGCGCACCTTGAAGCGGGCCGCCCCGCCGTCGCCCTCGACGACGTCGTACGCCACAGCCCTGGCCTCGTCGGAGATCTCGTCGAAGTGCCGGCCGATGAACCGCTTCGCCGAGTAGATGGTGCCCTTGGGGTTGAGGATCGCCTGGCGCCGGGCCAGCTGGCCCACCAGACGTTCCCCGGTGTCGGTGAAGGCCACCACGGACGGTGTCGTGCGGTTGCCCTCGCTGTTGGGCACGACGGACGGCTCGCCGCCCTCCCACACGGCGATCACCGAGTTGGTGGTGCCCAGGTCGATGCCCACTGCCTTGGCCATGAGGAACTCCTCCCGGTGCGGCGCCTGCGTCGACTCTCCGGATCACGTTCGTGCAGACAGGGGTGGGACCTCCGCCGGTGCGCACGGAGGGTCTCGAGCTCGAGCACTCCCCAGGGTGACGAACCGGGTGGCTCCACGCCTGCGCCTGGCGAGTCAGGAATGCACGGGTCCGGTCGCCCCACGAGTACGAGAGAAAGAATCCGAACATCTCAGATAAGCGGGCCAGGAGCGGGTACACGAGGTACCGCTCGCCTCCCCGAGGGCTTGGGGAGAACGGAGTGATCCCATGGCCGGCAGTCGGGCGCACCACCTGTACCACCGCGGCTCCGACCGGGAGGGCAGCCTTCCGCGGGGCAGCGCCGGGCGGCGCCGCACGGCTGCGCTCAGAAGGTCCCGCCCGCCCGCTCGCACCCCGGGGCGCCATGCCCTCCGCGGCCTGCCGGCGCTCTCCCGC
The DNA here is from genome assembly GCF_033792105.1 of Streptomyces sp. WI03-4A. Taxonomy (NCBI): domain Bacteria; kingdom Bacillati; phylum Actinomycetota; class Actinomycetes; order Kitasatosporales; family Streptomycetaceae; genus Streptomyces; species Streptomyces sp. WI03-4A. The sequence goes on along the minus strand of NZ_JARAUO010000006.1, from coordinate 21,178 downwards.
GCCCTGTTCGACATTCCGGACGAAGGCGAGATCCTGCGCCTGGCCATGGACCACGTAGCCGCCGCGGGTCCATATCGCGCCGAGGCCGGATACCTCACGGTGGACGGCGACCTGGTCCCCAGCCCGAGGAACAGGCAGACGCACGCCTCGGCCGTGGGCCGAAGGCTGCGGGAGCTGGCCGGGCAGGACGGCCCCGTGACCGTACCCGGAACGCCCTGGGGCCGGGCCCTGGGGTTGCGCGGGCTCGAGAGACTCCACGGCTACCTCGTGGTGACGTCCCGCTCCCGGCCCACCGCGGCCGAGCGATCCCAGCTCGCCACGCTCGTCCGGCACACCGCCGCCGCGCTGTCGGTCGCCTTCGCACACCGTCGCCAACGCGAGGACGCGCTGGAGCTGCACCGGCTGAGGGAGGAACGCACAGCCCTCCAGCGGCAGCTGATCTCCGTCATGGCGGAGCTGGGGTACCAGCGGGCCGTGCACGCGCTCATGGCCGACGTCGCCGCCTCGGGCGGCGGCGAGGAAGCCATCACCCGCGCACTGCACCGGCTCACTGGACTTCCCGCGCTGGTCGAGGACCGCTTCGGTCGGCTGAGGTCCTGGACCGGCCCCAGCCGTCCCGACCCCTATCCGGAACCGGATCCCGTGCGCCAGGAGGAGATGCTGCACACCGTCGCCCGGGAGGTCGGCCCGGTGCGGATAAAGGACCGGCTGATCAGTCTGGTCCGCCCGCACGGTGAGACCCTGGGCGTGCTGGCCCTGGTCGATGCCCGGGGCGAGGCCGACGAGCACACCGTGCTCGCGCTGGCGCACGCCGCCACCTCGCTCGCCCTGGAGCTGGTGCACCTGCGTAATCTGGCCGAAGTCGAGCTCAGGCTGCACCGCGAGCTGGTCGACGACCTCCTGGCAGGGACGGGCGCTGCGAGCGCCTACGCCCGGTCCGAGGCGGTCGGACACGATCTGCACCGCAGCCACTACGTCGTCGTGGTGCAGTGGTCGAACCGGAGCGCCGACGATTCCTTCGCGCAGACCGTGGGGCGGGTGGCCTCTGCGGTGGGCATGCGCTCGATGCTGACCCGACGCTCCGACCACGTGGTCCTGATCGCCGACGACCGGCCGCACGCTCGCGCGCTGTACGAGGCGCTCGCCCGGGAGACCGGAACACGGTCCGGGACGATCGGGGTGAGCGCCCCTTCCTACTCCCTGGACGACATCCCCCACCGCTATCGGGAGGCGCAGCGCGCCCTGGACGTGCGCCGCCACTCCCGCGAGCGCTACGGCACGACGTTCTTCGACGAGCTCGGCCTCTACCGCATCCTGGGACCCGGCAACGATTACCGGGAACTGGAGACGTTCGTCCACGAGTGGCTCGGGCAGCTCATCGACTACGACTCGCGGCACCACGCGGCCATGGTGGAGACCCTGTCCCGGTACTTCGACAGCGGCGGCAACTACGACGAGACCGCCGACTCCCTCGCGATCCACCGCAGCACGCTGCGCTATCGGCTCCAGCGCATCCGCGAGATCAGCGGCCACGACCTCGCGAACGTCGAGGACCGGCTGAACCTCCAGGTGGCGACCCGAGTGTGGAAGATCGTGCTGGGCGGACCGGGCTGACGCCTCACTGCAGCGCAGGGGGGCCGGACGTCACAGGGCGATGACGTGGAGGCCGACCAGGTCGAGCAGCGCCCCCAGGGCCGAGCTGGGCCGCCGGGTCGACGACGTGCCGAGATGCATGCTCCAGCGGAGCGTGGTGCCGTCGACGTCCAGGACGTGCAGGCCGGGGGTGCGGGCAACGGCGAACGCCGGCAGGAAGGCGATGCCCAGACCGTGCCGGACCAGTGCCGCCCCCATGTCGATGTCGGGCACTTCCAGTGCCACCCGGCGCACGACGCCCGCCGCCGCGAACGCCCGGTCGACCACCTCGCGGTTGCCGTAGCCCGGCGGGAAGTCCACGAAGGGCTCCCCCGCGAGGTCCGCGAGTGCCACCTTCCCCCGCTGCGCGAGCGGATGGGCGGCGCTCACCACGAGGACGAGCGGCACGGTGGCCAGCTCCCGTGCGTCGATCCCGGCGGGCTTGTGCTCGGGCAGCGACAGGAAGGCCACGTCCAGGTCCCCGCTCAGCAGCGCGTGCGCCAGTCCCGCCGATCCGGTCGTCGCCAGCCGCAGCCGGACGTCGATCGCCGGATGCCGCGCGTGGAGCTGCCCGAGGAGCGCAGGCAGGTCCACCACCTCGACCGAGGCCATGGCGCCCACGTTCACCGTGCCGCGCAGCGTGCCCTGTGCGGCGCGTGCGGCGTCCTGGGCCGCCTGGGCGGCGTGCAGGGTCGCCCGAGCCTCCGGCAGCAGCGCCGCGCCCGCCCCGGTGAGCCGGACCTGCTGCGACGTGCGCTCGAACAGCGCGCAGCCGAGCTCGCGCTCCAGGGAGCGGATCGCGGCGGACACCCCCGACTGCACCACGTGCAGCCGACGGGCGGCACGCGTGAAACTCAGCTCCTCGGCGACCGCGACGAAGTGCTCCAGCTGACGTAGCTCCACCCGAGAAGTATCACTCGCATTGCTCGACCCCAGCAAAAACATTCGTTGGCGCTGATCCTCGCTGGTGAGGAAGATGGCAAGAGCCATCCGCTTCCGCCCGAGGAGGGGTACCCCTGCCTGCCGTACCGACGCCGCTGAGCCGTCCCACAGCCGACGCTGCCGGCGACCCGACCCACCGGATCCCAGCACCCGCTCCCGCCGCTCTGCCGCCCCGCGCCCCCGCCCGGCGCCGTACCTCACACGCGACCGGCTTCTGGTTCGTGGCGGTGGCCTTCACCGTGCTGATGGCCTTCGGCACCGCGCCGACTCCGCTGTGGCCGCTGTACGAGGCCCGGGACCACTTCGGCGCGACCACGGTCACGGTGGCGTACGCCTCGATGGTCGTGGGCGCAGCGGCCGCCTTCCTCGGACTGGGCCATCTGTCGGACCGGCTCGGCCGGCGGCGCATCATCGTCCCCGCGCTGCTGGTCGGCATCGTCGCGTCGGTCGTACTGATCGTGTGGCGGGACCTGCCGGGGCTGATCGCGGGCAGGATCCTGAACGGTGTCGGACTGGGGCTGATGGCCTCGACCGCGACGACGTACCTGCACGACCTGCACCACGAGGTCCGTCCGGAACGGACGGGTTCGGTGCTGCCCGGCATCGTGGCCACCGCCGCCAACCTCGGCGGCCTGGCTTCAGGGCCCCTGGTCGCCGGAGCCGCCGCCGAGTGGCTTCCCGCGCCCCTGATCACCACCCAGGCGATCTTCACGCTCGCCATGGCAGTGTGCCTGGCGCTGGTGCTGTGCACCCCGGAGACCGTGGACCTGGAGTTGCCCGCGGCTCGACCGCCCACCAGGTTCGTCCTGCGCCCCGGCGGCCGGCGGGCGTTCGGCGCGGCCGGCGCGCTGGGCGCCTCCGCCTTCGCGATCCTCGGCCTGATCTCCTCCCTCGGGGCGAGCGTGCTCCACGGCACCCTGCACACCGACTCGCACCTCGTGGTCGGCCTGGCGGCCTTCCTCATGTTCGGCTCCGCGGCGGCCGCCCAACTGGTGCTGGGCCGCCTCCCACTGCCCCGGCTCCTGACCGTGGGAGCAGTGGCCTTCCCGGTCGGCCTGGTCCTGTGCGCCGTCGCCCTCTACCACCCGGCGCTCTGGCTCTACCTGGTCGCCGTGTCCCTGTCGGGAGCCGGCTCCGGGCTGCTGTTCAAGGGAGGCGTCGAACGTGCCGTTTCAGTGGCCGAGCCCGCCTCACGCGCGGGGGTCCTCGCCGTGTTCTTCGTCGTCGCGTACTTGGGAATGGGCCTGCCCTCCGTCCTGTTCAGCATCGCCCTGCGGCACTTCGCCGTGCAGACCGCGATGATCGGATTCGCGGCGGTCCTCTCCTGCGGCGCCGTTGTGTCGGTCGCCGTCGCGTTGCGCGACCGCGCACCCGGTCCCGGCGAACTCTCGGCGCAGTCCGCTCGCCCCTACTGACCTCCCTGCGGCGCATGCGACACCGGTTGTCTGGGAGGCGCGGCCCCGGGCACTCGGTGCGGGTACGCGTGACACGGATCCGCGGCGGACGGGAGGCCCGAGATGTCTGCGGAGTCGGCCAGAACGATCGCGCTCCCCTCCGGCGAGGAGATCGCGGCGCTCGGACAGGGCACCTGGTACCTGGGCGAGGACCCGGCCCGGCGTGAACAGGAGATAACCGCGCTGCGGCTGGGCGTGGACCTGGGCATGACCGTAGTCGACACGGCGGAGATGTACGGCGACGGCGCGGCCGAGGAGCTCGTCGGGGAGGCCCTGCGGGGACGCCGGGAGGAGATCTTCCTCGTCAGCAAGGTGCTGCCCGGCCACGCCGACCGGAAGGGCACCGTCGCCGCCTGCGAGGGCAGCCTGCGGCGGCTCCGTGCGGAACGGCTGGACCTCTACCTGCTGCACTGGCGGGGACGGTGGCCACTCGAGGAGACCCTTGCGGGATTCACCGACCTGATGGAGGCCGAGAAGATCCGTTACTGGGGCGTGAGCAATCTGGACGTAGCCGACATGGCCGAGCTGACCGCCCTCCCCGGCGGCGACGCCGTGGCCGTCGACCAGGTGTTGTACAACTTGACCCGGCGCGGCACCGAGTGGGATCTGCAACCCTGGTGTCGCGAGGCCGGGGTGAAGGTCATGGCCTACTCCCCGATCGAGCAGGGGCGGCTCCTGAAGGTCGAGGCGCTGGGTGCCGTGGCCCGGGCCCTCGGAGCCACGCCGACCCAGGTGGCACTCGCCTGGGTGCTGGCACAGGGGGTGGCCGCGATCCCGCGTTCCGGATCACCCCACCACGTTCGGGAGAACCGCGGCGCGGTGGACCTCCACCTTCCCACCGAGGCGCTCGACGCTCTCGACGAGGCGTTCCCGCCGCCCAGCGGGCCCACGCCCCTGGAAATGCTCTGACGGAAGGCCGCACGGCTGGCCGAGGGATGTCTGGGCGCTTCGTGCTGCTCTGCCAGGGGAAGAGGGAGCGCCCTTTTTCGGCCTGGGGTGCGGAGGCGCTCGGCAGGGGGCTCTGCGAATCTCGTCCGGGTAGCAGCCGATGGCGGCGCGGGCGGGAGCGGACGAAGCCGTCCGTTCCCGGTGAGGAGGCGTGACCGTGATGGGTGTGTCGAAGTTCGCGAGGTTCTTCCGCGCCGCCGCAAGCCTCGACGTCGACAAGAACGACCTGAAGCGGTACGGCGACTTCGTCGGCGCCAAGCTCTACGACCTCCTGGTCGTCGGCCGGGCGTCGGCCAAGGCCAGTGGCAGGGACAGCGTCGAACCGTGGGATCTACCGATCACCAAGGGCCTCCAGGAGAGCGTCCACCGCTATCCCGAGATCATCGGCGGTCTCAGCGTCGCCCTCGCCGGGACGCTCAAAATCATGTATCGGGACGTCAAGAACCCGCGGACCAGCCGCTGGGAGGGCGTGACCGCGGTGTTCGACCGGCTGCTGTAGCAGTCGCGCCCCGGTGCATGTCGCCGGACTGAACTGGCATGCCGGACGGGGGGCGGAAGGTGGAGACCGGGAACCTTCACCGAGGCCCAGTCACTTCGACGCCTGCGACGAAGGCTGGACGAAGCTCAGGCTCTGCCGGGTGTCCCTACCACTCGCGTCGTACAACCAGCGACTCGTGAAGGAAGCCACACCATGACACAGGAACTCCGGGAGATACGGGTGTGCATTCTGGCCACCGACGGCGTCGAGCGCGTGGAACTCGACCAGCCGCGCGGTGCGTTGCAGGGCGCAGGGGCGAAGACCGAGATCGTCTCGCTCCACCCCGGCGAGATCCAGGCCCGCCAGTTCGACCTCAACGCGGCCGGAACCTTCCCCGTGGACCGCCTGGTCGCCGACGCCTCCGTCGACGACTACCACGCCCTGCTCCTACCCGGCGGCACCATGAACCCTGACCAGCTGCGCATGGACCGCGACGCGGTGCAGTTCGTCAAGGACTTCATGGCCAGCGGGAAACCGGTCGCATCGATCTGCCACGGCCCGTGGACCCTGGTGGAAGCCGACGCCGTGCGCGGCCGCCGCCTGACGTCCTGGCCCAGCATCCGTACCGACCTGCGCAACGCCGGCGCGGAGGTGGTCACCGACCAGGAGGTGGTCGTCGACGGGCAGCTGGTCACCAGCCGCGGTCCGTCCGACCTGCCCGCCTTCTGCGCCGCCGTCGTGGAGCAGTTCGCCCGGGCGCACCACCCCATGCCCGGCTGACCCGGCGCGCGCCCCTGCGCGCCGAACCCGACCACCGGTGCTCAGCCCCTCGCGGCGTCGTCAGGAGCGCGCGAGCCGGGCCGCGAGATAGGGCGCGGTGGCGCTGCGGCGGGCCCTCGCCACCCTGGCCGGCGAGCCCGCCGCGACCACCCGCCCGCCCGCGTCGCCGCCGCCCGGACCGAGGTCGATGACCCAGTCGGCGGTGGCGATCGTGTCCAGATCGTGCTCGACGAGGACGACCGTGTTGCCGGCGTCGACGAGCCGGTGCAGCTGTCGCAGCAGCAGCGCGATGTCCGAGGGGTGCAGGCCCGCCGTCGGCTCGTCGAGCAGGTAAAGCGCGTGCCCGCGGCGGGCTCGCTGCAGTTCGGTGGCCAGTTTGATGCGTTGGGCCTCACCGCCGCTGAGTTCCGTCGCGGGCTGGCCCAGCCGCAGGTACCCCAGTCCCACCTCGCGCAACGTCTCCAGACTGCGGGAGGCCGCCGGGACGGCGGACAGGAACTCGGCGGCGGCGTCGACGGACAGCGCCAGTACGTCCGCGATGTTCATGCCGCGGTAGGTGACTTCCAGCGTTTCGGCGTTGTACCGGGCGCCTTCGCAGGTCGGGCACGGCGCGTAGGTGCCGGGCAGGAACAGCAGTTCGACCGCGACGAATCCTTCACCCTGGCAGGTCTCGCACCGCCCTTCGGGCACGTTGAAGGAGAACCGCCCGGCCGAGTAGCCGCGCGCCCTGGCTTCGTCCGTCGCCGCGTACAGCTTGCGCACCGCGTCGAACATCCCGGTGTACGTGGCCAGGTTGGACCGGGGCGTTCGGCCGATGGGCCGTTGGTCGACCCGGACCAGCCGGTCGAACGACTCGACCCCCGACGCGTCCTGGACGTCGACCTCCAACTGCGCCTCGTCGGGCTCCTCGGGTACGAGTCCGAGGTGGCCGCGGACGACCTCGGCGAGGACCTGCGTCACCAGCGTCGACTTCCCGGAACCGGACACGCCCGTCACCGCCGTCAGTACGCAGAGCGGTACGTCGACGGACACGTCGTGCAGGTTGTGGCGGGAGACGCCGCGCAGGTGCAGCCAGCCGTGCGGTGCGCGCGGGCGGTGATCGAGCGGCTGGGCGCGCCCGAACAGGTACCGGCTGGTGGCCGACTCCCCGACCCGCTCAAGACCGGCGACCGGGCCGCTGTACAGCACGCGTCCGCCGCCCTCGCCCGCAGCGGGGCCGATGTCGACCACCCAGTCCGCCCGCCGTACGACGTCCATGTCGTGCTCCACGACGAACAGCGAGTTGCCCGCCGCCTTGAGGCGGTCCAGCACGTCCAGCAGCGGTTCGGCGTCAGCCGGGTGCAGGCCCGCGGAGGGTTCGTCGAGGACGTAGACGACGCCGAACAGCCCCGAGCGGAGCTGGGTGGCGATCCGCAGGCGCTGCGCCTCGCCCGGCGACAGGGTCGTCGAGCGGCGCCCGAGGCTGAGATATCCGAGGCCCAGGTCGAGCAGTACGTCGATCCGCGCGACCAGATCGCCGCAGATCCGGACCGCGACCTCGGTCGTCTCCCCGGATCGGGCGGTCGACGTGGTGGCGTCGGCCTCGGACCGCCCCGCGACGGGCCGCAGCAGCGCCACGACCTCGGTGAGCGGCATCGCGTTGAGCTCGGCGATGGAGCGTCCGGCGAAGGTCACGGCGAGCGCCTCGGGCCGCAGTCCGCTGCCGTGACAGGCGGGGCAGGGCACGCTCCTGACGAACCGGAGCGCCCGTTCGCGCATCTTCTCGCTCTTGGAGTCGGCGAGGACGTGCATGACGTGCGCGCGGGCGCTCCAGAACTTGCCCTGGTAGCCGTAGTCGACGCGGTCCTCCTCCGGCTCGATGTACACGGAGGGCTGTTCGTCCGTGTACAGCAGCCAGTCCCGGTCCTTCTTCCTGAGCCTGCGCCACGGCCGGTCGATGTCGATCCCCAGGCCGTTCACGACACTGCGCAGGTTGGCGCCCTGCCAGGCGCCCGGCCATGCGGCGATCGCTCCCTCGCGGATGCTCAGCGAGGGGTCCGGGACGAGCAGGTCCTCGGCGACGTCGTGCACGACGCCCAGTCCGTGGCACTCCGGGCAGGCGCCGGCCGCGGTGTTGGGTGAGAACGACTCGGCGTCCAGCCGTGCGGCCCCGGGCGGATAGGTGCCGGCGCGGGAGTACAGGATGCGCAGCAGATTGGACAGTGTGGTGAGGGTGCCGACCGTCGAGCGTGAGCTGGGCGACCCGCGTCGCTGCTGCAGGGCCACGGCCGGTGGCAGTCCGGTGATTTCCTGCACGTGCGGTGCGCCGACCTGTTGCAACAGCCTTCGGGCGTACGGCGCCACGGACTCGAAGTAGCGCCGCTGGGCCTCCGCGTAGAGGGTGCCGAACGCGAGCGAGGACTTGCCCGAACCGGAGACGCCGGTGAAGGCGACCATCGCGTCCCGCGGAACGTCGACATCGATGTTCCGCAGGTTGTTCTCACTGGCGCCCCGGACATGCACGAAGGGGTCGGTCGTGTCCTCGTTCACCGTTCCTGATTACCTGATCGTGCCGGGAACCGCGCGACAGGCGCCGTCACCGGGCCTCGCTCACACGAGCGTCCAGCGAATCCCGGCTTCGGCGACAACGGCCCCAGCACCGCCCACGGTGGAGCAGCTCCCGCACGGGGAGGACGCGGAGATCTGACCGTACCGCCCGCACCTGCCGGCAGGGGCCAGCGTGTCACGCGGCCTCGGCGTTACCTCGGGGGCATCCTGTGGGCACGTGCGAGCGCGGGGGCAGCCGACGAGAAGGAGTCACACGGGTGTCGTCTCAGGGCGTGACGGTCGTGACTCTCCTGGCGGATCCGGATGCGCCGACGGAGATCGCGCAGCGCATGGCCCTGACACTTCCTGATCGGCTCGCCGCCAAGTCGGGCCAGGGGCGACGGTTCGACGTCGAGGTGGTCAGTGAGCCCTTCACCGCAGGGACCGAGGACCCGGCCACCTTGATGCAGCGGATCATGGACCGCGGAAGTGAGGGGAACTGGGACATCGTCGTGGCCCTCACCGACCTTCCGCTGCACTCACATGGGCGCAAGCTCGTGGTGGACCTGAGTCACGGACACGGCTTGGCGCTGCTGTCTCTTCCCCCGCTGGGGGGCTTCCGGCTGCAGACCAGGGCCCGGCAGGCCGTGGAAGAAGCCGTGCTCAGTCTGGTGGGCCCGCAGGCCCCTGAGGCTGAGGGGCCTGCGGGGAGTCAGCCGCTGCGGGGGCCCTTCATCGGCCGTCTCGCGCCCATCCGTCCGGGCCAGGTGAGTGAGGAGGAGATCGCCGATCTTCGGTACGTCGTCACCGGGCCGCGCGGTTACCTGAGGGTGCTCCTCGGTATGGTCCGCGCCAACCGGCCGTGGCGTTTGGTGCCGGGCTTGTCGAAAGCCCTGGCGGCCGCGCTCGCCACGGGAGCGGTCGCCACCGTGAACTCCACCATCTGGAGCCTGGCCGCGTCCCTGAGCACCCCGCGCCTCGTGATCGCCATGGTCGGGTCCGTCGCGCTCATGATCGGCTGGTTGATCGTGGACGCGAACCTGTGGCATCGAACGGATGAGGCATCGCCGGAGGCGAGGAAGAGGGCGGCTCTCTACAACACCTCAACGGTCGTGACCGTGGGTATCGGGGTGCTCGTCTGCTACGTGGGTCTGATGCTCGTCAACTTGGTGTGGGCGCTGTTCATCCTCAACGACCGAGTGTTCGCTTCCATGACACGGACCCCGCTGCACGGTACGGAGTACTGGACGTTGTCCTGGTTCGTCGCCTCGGTCGCCACGGTGGGCGGCGCGCTGGGATCGGGCTTGGAGAGCGACGAGGCGATCCGGGCAGCCGCCTACTCCAAGCGCGAACAGGAGCGTCGCAGCGCGCTGCAGGACGACCCCGGTGACTAGCCGGTGACCTCAGTCGGAGATGTGCCGTCGGTCGGCGGTCGTCCGGGTCCGGAGATTCCGCTGATCGGTCAGTGCGTAATCGTTTGGCCTCGGGGGCCGACGGGGACCCGGACGCAACGCCGCCGGAGCGCCGAAGCTCCGCCTGGCGGGCCGGCGGCACATGACCGTTCCATCTGATCCAGGTGAACGGCCCTCAGGGTGTGCCGGAGCCCGGACCCCGTCGCAGTACTTCCGAGAGTCAGGCTCTTTTGCGCCCTTTCCATCACCGCCATGCCGCGACATCGAGGGAAGTCACCATGAAAGCAGCGGTATACGAAGGACCGCGAACGGTCACAGTGAAGGACGTACCGGACGCGAAGATCGAACACCCCTGCGACATCATCGTCAAGATCACCACCACCAACATCTGCGGTTCGGACCTGCACATGTACGAGGGCCGCACCTCGTTCGAGTCCGGCCGCACCCTGGGACACGAGAACATGGGCCAGGTGGTGGAGGTCGGCTCGGCCGTCCGCAAGGTCCAGGTCGGCGAGTACGTGGTCCTGCCCTTCAACATCGCCTGCGGCTTCTGCAAGCAGTGCGAGCAGGGCCTGACCAACTACTGCCTGACCATGCAGCCGGAACCGGCCCTCGCCGGAGCCGCCTACGGATTCGCCGACATGGGCCCCTACCAGGGCGGCCAGGCGGAGCTGCTGCGCGTGCCCTACGGCGACTTCAACGCGCTGCGTCTGGGCGAGGACGCCGCCGAGCGGCAGACCGACTACGTGATGCTCGCCGACATCTTCCCCACCGGCTATCACGCCACGGAGATGGCCGGCGTCAAACCGGGTGACCAGACCATCGTCTTCGGGGCCGGTCCCGTCGGGCTGATGGCGACCTACTCCGCCCTCCTCAAGGGCGCCGGCCGCGTCTGGACGGCCGACCACCAGCCCGACCGGCTGCGCAAGGCGGAGGAGATCGGGGCCATCCCGATCAACACCGCCGAGCAGGACCCGGCGGAGGTCGTCAAGGAGGCCACCCTCGGTCTGGGCGCCGACAACGGCTGTGAGTGCGTCGGCTACCAGGCGCACGACCCCCAGGGACACGAGGACGCCAGCCTCACGCTCAACGGACTGATCGACTCGGTCAGGTTCACGGGCAACATCGGCGTGGTGGGCGTGTTCCTGCCCCAGGACCCCGGCGGCGCCGAGGCCCAGGGGGAGCTGGAGGCTCAGGGCAAGGTCCCGATCGACTTCGGCATGATGTGGTTCAAGGGCCAGCGCATGGGCACCGGGCAGGCGCCGGTGAAGAGGTACAACCGGGCGCTGCGGGATCTGATCGCCGGCGGGAAGGCGAAGCCGAGCTTCGTCGTCTCCCACGAACTCAGCCTGGACGAGGCCCCCACCGCCTACGAGCACTTCGACGCCCGTGACGAAGGCTGGACCAAGGTGGTCCTGCATCCCGACGGACACGGGAACGGCCACAAGCGGTAAGAGACTCGGGGCCGCCGTGCCACCTGTTTCCCCCGGACCGGCCCCGGGGGGACGGGTGGCGATCTACCCGTCCGCCGGACGGGGCTGGGGGCAATCGCCGCTCCGGCCGGACTTGAACCAACAGCGATTGCCCGCGCTCCGGCCCGGAGGCCGGACTGCGGACGCTCAGCAGTGTCCGCAGTGGCAGCAGCCCGTTCAGCGGCTGCGGCCGCCGGCCGGTTCGCGGGCCGCGTGGGAGGCTTTCCTTGCCCGACGGCTGCCGCACCCCAACCAGGCCGACGCGACCCGGCAGGGCGTTTCGGCCAGGCGGACACCCGTGACGTGGCTGCGGACCTTCGGGGAGGTCGTACGATCCGGGCTCACGATCGAGGAGACGCGGCTGGAGCCCCTGCTCGCGCTGCGCACGGCCGCTGGGGTGGCGATCGTCATCGGGCCGACGCTGTGGCTGGTCTCCCCTGCGTATGCCGCGTCCGCCGCCCTCGGCGCCTACTCCGCGGGTGGGGCCACCTTCCAGCGCAGCTGGCGTCCGCGCAAGGTGGTCGCGCTCGGCGCGGGCGCGGGTCTGGCGCTCAGCACCTTCGTGGGCTACCTGGCGGCGGGGCGACTCGTGACGTTCCTGCCGCTGCTGGCCGTATGGGCCTTCGCCGCGGGAATGGCGTGGGCCATCGGATCGACCGCTGGGATCGTCGCAGCGACGACCGTGGGCAGCATGCTGGTGACCATCACCTTGCCCACGAGCGTCGGGCGAGCACTGGAGCACGCCGGGGTCATCGCGCTCGGGGGCGTGACGCAGGCCGTGCTGATCTTGCTGTTCCCGGTCCGGCGTTGGGGAGCGCATCGTGACGCACTCGCCGACGCCCTGGCCGCCGTGGCGGACTACGCCCGTCGGCTGCGGCACGACCCGACCGCCCCGTTCGACCCGGAGCCGTTGATGACGGCCCGGGACGCGGCCGCCGTGACGCCGTCACAGGCCCGCACCCGTCCCCCCGTCCTGCACGGCCCCCGGGGACTCGCCGAGCGCATTCGGCCGGTGGTCGCGGCGCTCGCCGACCCGGACGTGGGCGCCCCGGCGGAGGGACCCGGGCGGGACCGAGCGCGGGAGTTGCTCGACGCGGCCGCCGACGTCCTGGACGCGGCCGCCCGTTCGATCCGACGCGGCACTCCCGCCGAGGTGCGGCGCGAGAGCACGGACGTCCTGCGCGTCGACGAGGAGCACGAGGTGCTGGAGGGCCCCGCGCGGCAAACCGCCGAGCGACTCGTGGAACTGCTCGGCGAGGCGTTGGAGATCGCCGGGAGCGGCTGCGCGCGCGGGAGGACGGTCACGCGGCCCGGCCCCGCCGGCGTCCAGTTCCTGGTGCGCCCGACCATGCTCCGGCTGGTCCCGGTCGTCGTCCGGGCGGTCCGCCGTGAGCTCCGCCGGGACTCGCCCGTGTTCCGGCACGCCGTCCGCCTGGCGGCGGTGGCCACGCTCGGCTATCTGATCGCCGCCCGGCTACCCCTGGGCCACGGCTACTGGGCGCCCATCGCCTCGGTGATGGTGATGCGGCCGGACTTCCACCGGACGTACGCGCGTGCGGTGGCCCGTCTCGCCGGGACCCTGGCGGGGGTCGCGCTCGCCACCGGCACGGTGCGGGCCCTGGGCCCGGACGCCCATGTGTCCGGCGCGCTGGCGGTGGTCTCGGCGGGCCTGTCGTACACGCTGAACCGTACCGGCTACGCCTACTCCCAGTGCTTCACCGCCGCGTACGTCGTCTTCCTGCTCGGCATGGGCGGCCAGGCATGGGAGCAGACGGTCCCGGAGCGGGTGGTGCTCACCGTGCTCGGCGGGGCCCTGGCCATGCTGGCGTACGTGGTGTTCCCCGCATGGGAGACACCCCGACTGCCGAGTCGGCTTGCGGACTGGCTCGCCGCCAACGGCCGCTATGCGGCCGCGGTGCTCCGCAACTACGCCGAACCGACCCGCGAGCATCACGCCGGCATGCGCAGGGCACTGCTGGAGAGCAGGGAGGCACGTGCCGCCTGGCAGGAGGCATACGACCGGGCAAGGCAGGAACCGGTCCGCCCCAGGGGTCTGACGTCGCGCGAGGCGCAGGAGGCGCAGGAGGCGCTCAAGGGGTTCGGTCGGGCGGCGATGCTCATGGAGAGCCACGTCCCGCGGGCCGACAGCCGTTTCGTCCCCGAGGCGGAGCGATTCGCCGAGGCCCTGGAGACGGACACCGCGAAGGCGGCAGTCGCCGTGCGCGAGCACAGGAATCCGGTCTGGGGACGCGTGGAGGAGGCGCTCCACGCGTGGGAGGACGCCGCCGCCGGCACCGGGAGCCCGGTCGTGCGGCGCGAGGCGGAACTGCAGAAACGGGCCTTGGAGGACCTCGCGACGGCCGTGAGCCGCACCCCCCTGGAACGGGACGTCGGCTCTGCTCGCGAGGAGCAGCGGGTGCGGGCCGCCGTGGCGACGGAAGGTGACGGATCAGGACCCGAGCACCGGGGTGGGTGACGGCCGTAGGAGACAACCGGTGATCTTGGCGCCTACTAGCCCGCTTTCGTGTCAAGTCAAGTGCTCAGTCACGGACGCTCACCGCCGCACCCGGGGCATGCCGAGGCCGATCCAGGAGATGATCTCGCGCTGGATCTCGTTGTTGCCGCCGCCGAAGGTGAAGATCACCGCTGAGCGGTAGCCGCGCTCCAGTTCGCCGTGCAGGACCGCTCCCGCCGAGCCTTCCTTCAGCGGGCCCGCGGCGGCGGTGATCTCCATGAGCCAGGCATAGGCGTCGCGACGGGCCTCGGAGCCGTAGACCTTGACGGCGGAGGCGTCCTGCGGGGTGAGCGTGCCCTCCTGGACCGCCGAGACCATCTGCCAGTTGAGGAGCTTCATCGCGTCGAGCCGGGTGTGGGTCCGGGCGAGCAGGCGGCGCACCCAGGGCAGGTCGGCCACCCGCCGGCCGTCGGCCAGCTTGGTGTCCATCGCCCAGCGCTGCACGTCGTGCAGGGCGCGGATGGCCATGGTGCCGTGGGCGGCGAGGGTGACGCGTTCGTGGTTGAGCTGGTTGGTGATCAGCCGCCAGCCCCGGTTCTCCTCGCCGACCCGCCGGGAGACGGGGACGCGGATGTTCTCGTAATAGCTGGCGGTGGTGTCGTGGGAGGCGAGGGTGTTGATGACGGTGCACGAGTAGCCCGGGTCGGAGGTCGGGACCAGGAGCATGGTGATGCCCTGGTGCGGCGGTGCCGCCGGGTCGGTGCGCACGGCCAGCCAGACCCAGTCCGCGGTGTCGCCGTTGGTGGTCCAGATCTTCTGCCCGTTCACGACGTACTCGTCGCCCTCCCGTACGGCGCGTGTCTTCAGGGACGCCAGGTCTGTGCCGGCCTCGGGCTCGCTGTAGCCGATCGCGAAGTCGATCTCGCCGGACAGGACACGGGGCAGGAAGTACGCCTTCTGCTCCTCGGTGCCGTACCGCATGATCGTCGGGCCGACCGTGTTCAGCGCCATCAGCGGCAGCGGCACGCCGGCCTGGGCGGCCTCGTCGAAGAAGATGAACTGCTCCATCGCCGTCATGCCGCGCCCGCCGTACTCCTCCGGCCAGCCGACGCCGAGCCAGCCGTCGGCGCCGAGGCGGCGGATGGTCTCGCGGTAGAACCGCTTCTGCGCGACGCGGTCGGCGTAGCGCGCGTAAGCGTGTTCGGGCACCAGCTCGGCGAAGTACGCACGCAGGTCGCTGCGCAGTCGCTGCTGTTCGGGCGTGTGGTCGAGGTGCACGGCGCCTCCAGGGTCCCCAAGGGCGGTCCTGACGGCGCACACCGTAGAACGTGTTACAGAAATAGGGAATGGCGAGCCGGGGGTCGGATCGGTTCCTCGCGGCCGGGAAGGATCGGCTCAGCCGGTCAGCCGAGGGTGACCATGAAGTCCGTGCACGCGTCCGCGCAGACTCGGCAGGCGTCGGCGGCCGACTCGGCGCCGGACTGCCCGTCGAAGGCGTGCGCGCAGTCCATCGAGACCGAGCGGCACCACTCCAGCTGGACTCTGATCCCCTCCTCGTCCTGACGGTCCTGTTCGGACAGCATCCGGCAGGTGGCGTCGCACACCTCGGCACACATGATGCCCATGCGGCGGACACGCTCCTGCTGCTCGGTGCCGTCCGGATCCAGGAGGCTGGCGCGCACCGCGCAGGCCCTGGCGCACTCGGTGCAGGCCTGGGCGCAGGTGAACCGGTCCTCCAGGAACCTGTAGAGCTGCTGCGGTGAAGTCGACGGGGTCACACCCGCCGGGTAGCCGGACGGCGGCACCGCAAACGCGTTCGGACGAGGCACTGGAAGCGGGCCCCCTGCGGGCCGGAGCCGGCGTGTGACCCCCGGTCACACAAGGTGTCCGGTTCGTCCCGGTCTGGGCGGGGTATCCCTGAGTCATGAGTACCGCACAGACGCAGCTGGCCGCGGCGAGCGGTCTGATGAGCCTCGTGCTCTTCCTGATAGCGGTGTTGCTCCTGGCCACGCTCGCCGGTGGCTTCTGGATGAACTCCCGCATCAAGTACCGCGAGCCCCCCCGCCCGCGCCCCGATGAGCAGCCGCACCTGCCACCGGACGGTGCGGTGCACGAGGTACAGGAGAACAGAGAACCCGACGAGGTTCCGCAGGTGCCCAAGGGCGGCCGCGCCCTCACCCCGTACGAGCTGACCAACATGCACACCAGAACGAGCGAGAACCAGAAGCGCCCGCGCTGGAGCAAGGGGTCGAGCGGCTCGTTCGGCGGCGGCGGACTCGGCGCCCACTGACCGGCACCACCGCACGAGCCACCGGCCCACCGACCGACCCACCAGCCCACAGATCCGACACATCCGCACCCAACGCACCGGCACCCGGCGAACGGCCGGTGCCTAGTACGGCCCGCGTCGGCCGCCCCACGCCCTAGGAGTCCTCCCTGGCGGCGTCGAGGCGGCCGACGCGGGCCACGTTGCGCAGGTCCTCCGGATCCCGGCTGGGCTCGGCCGCGAACCAGGCGTCGAGGATCTCCGTCAGCACCGGCGCCGAGGTGAGCCGCAGGCTGAGCGCCAGCACGTTGGCGTCGTTCCAGCGGCGGGCGCCCTCCGCCGTGGCGGCGTCGGTGCACAGGGCGGCCCGCACGCCCCTGACCTTGTTCGCCGCGATGGAGGCGCCGGTACCCGTCCAGCAGCACACGACGGCCTGCTCGGCCGCGCCCTCGGCGACCTCACGGGCGGCCGCCTCCGAGCAGACCGCCCACTGCGGGTCGGCACCCGGCCGCAACGCGCCGTGCGCGCTCACCTCGTGGCCGCGCCGGCGCAGTTCCTCGACGAGGAGACGGGCGACGGGTTCGTCCATGTCGGAGGAGACGGAGATCCGCATGTCCCGAGCCTAGCCGCCCCCGGGACGGCGCGACGCGGCCCCGGAGGCGGCTGGTGCCGCCTCCCGGGGCCGGGCCGGGCCCCTCGCGCACCCGTCCGGGCCGGGTCGGGGGTGGTACGGGCGCGGGTCAGCCAGGCGCGCCGGTCAGCGTGCCGTGCAGGTCCTCCAGCGCGGCCATGACCACCGAGCGGTGGTACCAGCCGAGCCAGGCCGCCGTCTCGGCGGCCAGTGCGTCCAGGGCCCGCGTCTGCGCGGCGGTCGGCCGGTGCCCGGCGTCCGGCCAGTGCAAGGTGATCACGCCGGCGCAGGAGCCGGCCGCGGAGACGACGGGCAGCGTGACCAGGGCGCTGACGCCGGCGGCCAGCAGGGCGCGCCGGCCGTCGTCGCCCAGCCGCGGGTCCCCGGCCACGTCGGGCACGCCCACCCGGCGTCCGGTGCTCCGCGCGGTCCCGTCGGCCGTGTCGGAGGCCCGGCCGCGCAGCAGATGGTCCAGGAGCGCGTCGTCGCAGCCGTGGTGGCTCTCCGGCACCAGGGCGTTCACCGCGGGGTCGGCGAGCCGCACCCAGCCGCCGGCGGCCCGCCCGGCGGCCAGTGCCTCGTGCAGCACGGCGTCGATCATCGGCCGGCGGCAGCGCGGGTCGCGGTCGCCGCGGCCGAGCACGCGCAGCGCGGGCACCGGCAGGGCCCGGCGCCCGGGGAACCACTCGGCCCCGTCCGGCGGGCGGGCCGCGACGACAGCGGAGACCAGGACGCGCAGCGGCACGTTGCACCGCTGCGAGACCGCGCGCAGCTCGCGGAAGGCGGTGCCGGAGTCGGGCAGTCCGTAGCGGGCCATGAGCATGCCCTGGGCCATGCCGATCACCGGCGCGGTGCGCACCCGGGCGCGCAGGGCCCGGACCTCCCTGTGCAGGTCCTCGTACGTGGGCCGCAGCGGGTCCTCGATCTGGGAGCGCCAGACGGGCAGTTCCTCGGCCGGGGACTCGGTGCGGGCCAGGGCACCGAGCGCCTCGTCGAGGGTGGCGAAGAGCCGTACACCGTCGAGCCGGGCGAGGTGCACCGCCTCGCGGACGCCGGGGCGGGCCCGGACGACGATCAGGTCCGGGCGTCCGGTGCGGGCCCGGGTGGTCTCCCTGAGCGTGCGCAGTACGGCGGCGCCGCCCAGTTGTACATGGCCCATGTCGAGGACGGGGCGCAGACCCGCCAGGTCGGCCCGTTCCAGGTGGCCGGCCAGTTCGCCCGACCACGCCTCGGCCCCCAGCGGGTCGAGGCTGCCGGACATGCGCAGCAGCACGGCGCCTTGGGCGGGCAGGCCCTCGGCCTCGACGACGGACGACTCGATGACGAGGGGGGCCAGAGCGGCCTGGCGGCCGGAAGAGCATCTCATCGCACCACCACAGGAGGATGTCGCACGGAACCGGTTCGGCCTCTTCCCGACCGTCGCACCACCTTGCACGCTCCGTGGCCGTCTCTCAACCGGACGTGACCGCGCGGCGGTCCGGGCCCCCGGCGGCCTGGCGGTGAGCGTGCTGCGCTCAGGCCGTTCGCTCGGGTCGCGGCCGACGGCGTCGAGGTTGCGGTCGGGCGGAGCAGGGTCTTTCGGGGAAGTCGCGGGCGACCGCCTCGGTCGTGCCGTCCGCCGGGGCGTTGTCGGTGACGGGGACGCGCGGGCGCGCGGGCAGCCGCCGCAGCAGTGCGGGGCGGCGCGGCGGTGGTGGGTGACGAGGACGGCGGTGGTTCGGCCGTCCGGGTGACCTCGGCTCAGCGCGTGGCTCCCGGGGCCGCCCGTCGGTCCAGCAGCCGGGCGGCCTGTTCGACGTGCGGGGGCAGGGTGTGGCGCCGGGCCAGGGCCGCGGGCAGGCGTTCGACGGTCTCGCGCAGGGCGCGGCGGGCGCCGGGACGACCGGTGGCGGCGGCCCAGGCCAGGTCGGCGGCCGCGCGCAGGGCGACGGGCCAGGGGCGGCCGCAGGCAGGCCGTGAGCACGCGGTTGCGCCGGACCAGGCTGGAGCGGCCGGTACGGCCCTGCACCCCGGGCTGGTGGCGGGCGCTGAGGGCGGGCTCGTAGGCGAGGCCCCAGCCGCGGGCGGCGAGGTCGTAGGCGAGCAGGGTCTCCTCGCCACCGAAGAAAAGCAGCGGGTGGTAGCCGCCCGCGCCCAGGAAGGCCGCGCGGCGCACCACGGAGGCGCAGGCGAGGAAGCCGAGGACCGGGCGTCCGGGCAGGTCGGGCTCGCGGGGCAGCGGCGAGGAGGCGAGCACGGCGTTCAGCGGGTCGTCGGCGGCCTCCTCGCCGACGAGGGTGCGGGCGGCGAGCAGGCCGAGCCGTGGGTGGCAGTCGAGGAGGTCGGCGCCCGGCGCGGAGAGCCCGGGGTCCACCGGGAGTCGTCGTCGCTGAAGGCGACGTAGGGGTGCGTGCGTGCCGGACGGCGAGGTTGCGGCCGAGGGTGCCGGTGTTGGTGCCGGGGCGCAGCAGCCTGGTGACCACGGGGTGGCCCTGGACGGCCAGCCGGGTCGTGTCGGAGCTGGAGTTGTCGACGACGATGACGGGCGGCCGCTCGGGCAGCGCGGCCAGCGCGTCGAGGGTGCGCAGCAGGCGCAGCGGTCGCGGGTGATGACGGCGACCGTGATCCGGGGGTCGGGTCCGGTGGTGGGCGCGCGGGCGGTGCGGGGCGCCCGGTCAGTGGACATGCGCTGCCTCGGCGGCGGCGCGCGGGGGCCGGGTGCGCGGCCGGCGGAGCTGGGTCAGACAGGCGGCCGCGACCTCGCCGGTGCGCAGGCGCAGCAGCCGGGCGTCGGGGGTGCGGCCGTGCGGGTCGCCGGGCGGGCCGGGTTTCCACAGGGCCAGGTGTTCGGGGAAGGGCGGCGGTCCCCACAGCCGGGGCGAGACCGGTCCGAAGAGGGTGACCGAGGGGGTGCCGTGGGCCACCGCGAGGTGGGCGAGCCCGGTGTCCCCGCTGAGCACCAGGGACGCCCCGGCCACCAGGGCCGAAAGCTCCGCGTACGGCAGGCCGCCGGTGAGCACGCCGGAGGCGGGCTGCCCGGCGCGTTCGGCGACCGAGCGCACCAGGGCGTCCTCGCCGGGGCCGCCGGTGAGCACCACGCGGTGCCCGGTCGCGCGCAGGCAGCGGACGACCGCGGCGAACCGCTCGCCGGGCCAGCGGCGGGCGCCCGAGGCGGCCCCCGGGTGCACCACCACGGCGCCCGGTGCCGGGGACGGCGTGGTGGGCCGCGGAATGCGCAGGTCGAGGGGGTCGGCCGGGATGCCGTAGGCGTGCAGGAAACGGCACCAGCGGTCCCGTTCGTGGGCGTGGGGCGGCCAGGGCGGGCCGTCCGGGAGGGCGTGGGCGAGCAGGCGGCGCGGGCGCAGGGCGGCCAGCGCGTCGCGGCTCTCGGGGCCGTTGCCGTGCAGGTCGATCGCCACGTCGGGCGGCGGCCCCGGCCAGTGCGTGAGGGAGGGCACCGCCCGGCCGGGGGCCTCGGCCGCGAACACGGCGTCGACCGCCCCGGTGGACCGGGCGGCCTCGGCGAGTCCCGGCGGCAGCGCGAGGTGGATCCGGTGGCCGGGAAAGGCGCGGCGGACGCCGCGCAGCGCGGGCACACCGGCCAGCAGGTCGCCGAGGCCGAGCGCGCGCAGCACCAGCACGCGCGGGAGGTCCGGGGCGGGGGTCACCGGGCCGGTCCCCCGGCGGGTGCGGGTGCCAGGGCGGCGCGGCGGGCCAGGCCGGTGGTGGAACGGCCGTCCAGGTAGGGCAGCAGCAGGACCTGTCCGCCCCAGCTCTCCACGAGCGGCTGTTCGGGCAGCCGGGTGCGGGCGTAGTCGCCGCCCTTGGCCCAGATGTGCGGGCGCAGTTCGCCGAGGACGCGTTCGGGGGTGTCCTCGTCGAAGACGGCGACCGCGTCGACGCACTCCAGCGCACGCAGGACGCGTACGCGGTCGGCGACCGGGACGAGGGGGCGGCCGTCGCCCTTGCGCCGGCGTACCGAGGCGTCGGAGTTGACGCAGACGACCAGGCAGTCACCGGCCCGGCGCGCGGCCTGCAGCAGGGCGACGTGACCGGCGTGCAGCAGGTCGAAGCAGCCGCCCGCGGCGACGACGGTGCCGCCCGCCGCCCGTACCCGGGCGGCCGTGCGGCGGGCGTCGGCGGTCGGGTCCCGGTCGCCCGCCGGGTCCGGGCCTGCGGCCGGCTCGGGGTGCGGTTCCGGTG